>CAXXWY010000021.1:0-64341 GCA_963668505.2 Dehalococcoidia bacterium
CCATTTCACGGCCCAGTATTCGCAGGCCCAGATGCCGCGGCAGCTCTCCCAGTGCCATGCTGCGCACCACCAGGGTGACGGTCTGGGTGCCGCCGATGCCACCCTGGCCCGCCACCACCGGCAGAAACACCGCCAGCGCTGTGAACTTGAATATTGTGGACTCGAAGAAGCTGATCATCAGGGCCGCCAGCAGGACCGTTCCCAGGTTGATGTACAGCCATGGCAGCCTGCGCCGCAGCGAGTTGCGCAGCGGGCCGGTAACCCGCTCGCCGGCGACCCCGGCCATTCGGTACATGTCCTCCGTCGCTTCCTCCTCTATCACGTCCACCATGTCCTGGGCTAGGATCACGCCGGTCAGCCGGCCGTCCCCATCCACCACGGGAAGCTGGTCCAGGTTGTACCGCTCCATCAGCCGGGCGCACTCTTCCTGGTCGGTCTCCGCCGTCACCGAGATAATCTCCCGCTCGGCTATCTCGCCGACCAGCGAAGTGGGCCGGGCCAGGGCCAACCGGGCGATGCTTAGGGACCCCAGCAGCCGGTCGTCTTGGTCCAACACCAATAGCGAATTGATGTTCTCCGCTTCCGGCCCCAGCAGGCGGATTTCGTCAAGGGCATTGGGCGCCGTCAGCATCTCCCGCACCACCGGATAGTCCAGTGTCATCAACCCGCCGGCGGAGTCCTGCCGGTATTGGAGCAGGGAAGCTACTTCCCGGCCATCGGCCATGGCCAAAAGGCATTGTTCAAACTTCTGCTGGGGTAGGAGCTGCAGGATGTCGGCGGCCGCGTCCTGGCTGGTCTGTTCCAGGATGCGGGCCAACCTCTCGGTCTCGGTGTCCCGCAGCATGTCGGATGCCGTCCGGGGTTCCATTTCCTCGAAAATGTCGGCGGTCTCTGCTGGTGTAAGACCCGCCAGCAACAGGAGTTGGCTGTCCTGGCCGACGCTCTCCAGCGCTCCGCCTTGGTCGACAGGATGCAGCCGCCTGAGCAAGTCCAACGCGGCCTCGGTTTGGCCGCCGTCTAGAAGGTCCTGGATTTCCAGGACGGCCATTTGCACCAGGCTCTCCCGGAACAAGTTCCGGCTCTCAGCCTGGAGGTTCTCTATGGCTTCGTGAGACTGGGTCATGCGCCCTATTTTATCAGCCCAATCCCGAATCAAAGCCCCGTCAGCCACTGCACCAATAGTTAGCGACACCCTTTTCGGCCAAGCTAGTTGGCCGGGTATGTGTGTGCGCAATCTGGTTTGTGATAGCATAGGTTGAGGCCGGAGGCCGAGACTTTGGTTTTTGGGGAGAGGATTGGACTTCCGTGGCAACCCCTCTGGCAGTAGACATTATCTCCGATCTGGTGGCCCGCTCAGTAGAACAAGCCCGCCTCGACGGATTTTTGCAGTTGGACACCGTGCCCGACATCCAACTGGAGCGGCCAGCCAACCCCCAACACGGCGATTTCGCCACCAGCCTCCCCTTGCGCCTGGCCAGGGCCACGCGCATTAATCCGCTGCAACTGGCGGAGGGGCTGGTCAAGCTGATTCCCACAGGCGAGCAGGTGCAGCGGGTCGAGGCCGCGCCTCCCGGGTTTATAAACTTCTATCTGCGGGACAGTTGGATTCAGCAGCAAGTCAACGTCGTGCGGCAGGCAGGGCCTGAGTACGGTAACCTGGACATCGGCCGCAGGCAGAAGATGATGGTGGAGTTCGTCAGCGTCAACCCCACCGGCCCGGTCCATGTGGGGCACACCCGGGGAGCTGTACTGGGCAGTACGCTGGCCAACATACTCTCGGCCGCCGGCTACGATGTGACCCGCGAATACTACGTCAATGACGCCGGCAGCCAGATGGATGCTTTCTACCTGTCCGTCTACGCCCGCTATCAGCAAGCCTTGGGCCGTCAGGCCGACATGCCGGCCAACGGCTACGTGGGCGATTACGTAGTGGAAGTGGCCCAGGATATCTTGACTGCCGAAGGCCCCCGGTTCGCCGATCTGGATGAAGGCGAGGCAATCAAAGAAATCGGGGCACATGCCCGCGACAAGATGGTGGAGGTGATTCGTGACGACTTGTACAGGATAGGCGTTGCCTTCGACTCCTGGTTCAGCGAAGGAGAGTTGTATCGGGACGGCGAATACGGCGAGGCCGTTGACCTGCTAAGGGAGAAAGACTATCTGTCGCAAAGGGAAGGAGCTCTTTGGTTCAACTCCACCACCTTGGGCGATGACAAGGACAACGTTGTAGTCCGCTCCACGGGAGAACCTACCTACTTCGCTTCCGACATCGCCTACCACTACAACAAGTTCATGCGCCGCGGGTTCGACAGTGTGGTCAACATTTGGGGTGCCGACCATCAGGGCCACGTCCCGCGCTTGAAGTTGGCTGTGTCGGCCCTAGGCATCGACCCTAACCGCTTAACGGTGCTCATATCCCAGATGGTCACCCTGAAGCGCGGGCAAGAGGTGGTCCGCGCATCTAAACGCGCCGGGGAGTTCGTCACCCTCCGGGAGTTGGCCGACGAGGTGGGCATCGATGCCTGCCGCTTCTTCTTCCTGGCCCGCAGCCCGGCGACTCACATGGAGTTCGACTTGGAGTTAGCCAAGAAGGAGTCCGCAGACAACCCTGTCTACTACGTTCAGTACGCCCACGCTCGCAACTCCGGTATATTGAATCTGGCTCGGAGCCAGGGCTTGGACTGGAGCCATGGGGACGTGACCCTGTTGGAGCATCCCAGCGAGTTGGCCCTCATCCGGGCCATGCTTAGGTTCACTGAGTTGGTGGCCCACATGGCTAGGACTTTAGAACCCCACCATCTGCCCCACTACACCATGGAATTGGCTACGGCCTTCCATTGGTTCTACGAAAATTGCCGGGTCATTTCCTCCAACGCGGAAGACCTGGACGTGAGCAAGGCCCGTTTGAAGCTGGTGGAAGCGGCTCAGGTGGTCTTCCGCCGTTCCTTGGCGTTGATGGGAATGAACGCTCCCGAATACATGTAACCCCAGGCGTCACGGCGACGCCCTTCATCCAACCAACCTCTGTCACCCCTCCGTTCGCCCTTGTACCTTAAACATGGACGTGACAGACCGGTTCATCCTAGGTCGAGAGGCCGTAGTTCAGCATGGTCGTCCCGCCGAGAGCGGTCCCATGGATCCCAAACAGTTGCCAGGGCCGCAACGAGCCCGGAATCACAAGGCAGGGCTGGAGAGAGGAGTAGGTGGAACGTCCCAAGGAAGCGCAGGTTCTGGGAATCGACATGGTGAAGGACTGTCTGGAAGTAGCAATACACCCCAGCGGATAGCAGTGGCTGGTCAGCCGGGACCCGGAGGCTTGGCGGGACTGGTCCAGAGCATGGCAGCATTGGACCCAGGCCTGATGGTCTTGGAGGCTTCCGGGGGCTGCGAAGGGGTGGATCTCCATGCTGGAATATGCGGGGCTGTCGGTGGCAGTGGTGCCCCCCGCCCAGTGCGGGACCTCGCACGCTCCCAGGGTATCCTGGCCAATGCAGGCTGGAATCTCACCACGAACTGCACATTCCCTCTTCCGTCCAAACCCACCCCTGATCTGCCACCATATAAACAAGCCGTCCCGCCAGAACAAACTGGCGGGACGGCTCTACGCCTTGGCTCAATAACAGCCTCTACTGGCGGTGCTTGGCGAACTCCAAGCCGCTCACCCGGGATGGAATCCCCTGGGACAAGTGCTGCTCCCAGCTATCGACCTTGGGGCCCAGCGGGAACACGGTGTTAACCCCGAATACGCTCACGGCCAGGGCGTTGTCCCGCATCCATTGGCCCAGTTCCGTCTGCAGCCGCCAGCGTTCCTCGGGGTCTATGGTGGCTGCCGTCTGCAGCAGGGGCGCGGTGAAATCAGGGTGGTCCCAGCCAGTGCCCCATGTCCCGTCGGGAACGTACGCATAGCGGTGCAGCCAGACCGGTTCCGGGCCAAATCGGGAATTGTATTGGCACATTATCCCTTCCGCCGTGCGGTCCTGGTAGCCCCCATAGAGGGTCGCGGCCGGCACATTCTCTATCGTGGCGTTTATGCCGACGTCCTGCAGCATGCCGGCCATCGCCACGCATGCGGCCTCGGTCGTCGCCACTCCCACCGTAGAGGCAACCGGCACCATTGTCACGTCGAACCCGTCCTCGTAGCCCGCTTCCGCCAGCAGTTCCCTGGCCCGCTCAGGGTTGAATTCCCACGCCCAATCAGCAGGCTCTCGGTCCTGGTGACGCGACCATCCGTATACGGACGATGGGTGCCCCTCCCTGTAGAGCAATTCGTCCACCAGTTTTTGCCGGTCTATGGCTATGCTTATCGCCTCACGCACCTTCCTGGCCTGTTCCCAGCCGTCCGAGCCTACCTCGGGGTCGCTGGCTATCCAGGGCAGGTCCGGGTCATACCCCGGCCACTGCTGGTCCGTCCCCACGTATGTATAGCCGTTTTGGAAGATTATCAAGAACAACTCCCCCGCGGCAGGCAGGGACATGAACCTGGTATCCGCGTCTTGGGCCAGCGCAGGCAGCGAGTCCAGGGCCGCAGACCAGGTGTCAATACGCTCGCCCTGGAAGGCCGCCAACGCGGTCGCTTCCTCTGGTATTTCCAGGAATCTCAACTCAGC
This sequence comes from Dehalococcoidia bacterium, assembly GCA_963668505.2. Taxonomy (GTDB): domain Bacteria; phylum Chloroflexota; class Dehalococcoidia; order Lucifugimonadales; family UBA3495. The sequence continues at coordinate 4,608 of CAXXWY010000021.1, forward strand.
AAACTCGGGCGTCTTGCGATAGTGGTCCTCCACCGCTGTCAGGGTCCACAGGTCTAGTTGGGTATCGGAGAGTGTGAATGGTCCGGTTCCGACCAACTGGCTAGCCGCCTCATGCTCCTCCAGCCCCGATTCCACCAGCGACTCCCACTGTCTCTTGCTGAACACGTGCCCGCTACCCGGCGCCGACAACCAGTCGAGGACCTCCCAGTTGGGCATTCCGGTGTTGAGCTCTATGGTGTAGTCGTCAAGCGCCTCGAAGGATCCCTCCGCGTTGGTGAAGATATATTGAGCGTGCGAGCAAGCGCACGCGCTGTCGTCGGTCACCATCTCCGTGATGGCGTAGATTACGTCATCGGCGGTCACGGTGCCCCAGTCCTGCCCTTCTGAGTCCGGTTGGAACGGGATCCCCTGCTTCAACTGGAACGTCCAGACCAGGTCGCCCTCTAGAGACCAATCCTCAGCCAATATATTGTCGTACCGCACGTCCCGGTTTAGTCTGAACAGCCCTTCGTGGATCTCGGCGACGGTCCCTAACCCTCCGCCGGACCCTGACCAGTAACGGGTATGCCCCGAATGCGGCCCCAAAAGTGGTCGCGCGATGTTGAGCGTCCCGGTGGGAGCTTGAACCATCGCCGCTTCGGTTGGTGGGGCCTCGGTGGGAGTAGGCTGTGGCGCCGCCGTGGCCGTGGGCTCTTCAGCCATCGCCGTGGGATCCTCAGCCATCGCTGTAGGCTCCTCAGCCATCGCCGTAGGCTCCTCAGCCATCGCCGTAGGCTCCTCCACCATCGCCGTAGGCTCCTCAGTGGGGTCAGCCGCCTCACCGCAGGCTACTCCCACCACGAGCATTAAAGCAGCCAGCAAAGGTACGAAGAATCCGAAACTTAACCAAGGTCGTCGAGACATAATCAGCCCTCCGGATCGCTTGGACGTTTAGACTTGGGTCTCCATTGGAATCCGCCGGGTTGCGTTCGGCCCCCTCGTATGTGCGACGACGACCTGACGCCTACTCCTAGGTGTAGGCGCGGATGCTATCAGTAGTGTGATAGTCTGTCAACTGAACCCATCTCACGGCTTTTGTGCATACACCGGATACGCCAACATGTGGTAGGATTCCCGGCAAAAGAAACCCTAGCGCAACCGTCATTCCGGACTACGAGCCGGAATATGGGAGCCGGTGGCAGGCTGTCATGGTCCCGAAGTTATGCTCGTTGGTGAGCCGTTCAAAGGCCTTGTGAAACCAGCGGAAGGCTCTAAATGTACACTTTGATTCTCGCCGGCGGCCAAGGCGAAAGGCTCAGGCCCCTGACCGACAATCTGCCCAAACCCATGGTCCCTGTAGCCGGCAAGCCAATCCTCGCCCACCAGGTAGCCTGGCTTACCGCCGCCGGCGTAACCGACGTCGTTTTCCTCGCCGGTTACCGCTGGCAGGCTATCCAGGACTACTTTGGCGACGGCCAACCCTACAGCATTCGCGCCCATTACAGTGTGGAAGACACTCCCTTGGGCCGCGGCGGCGCCATCCGCCAGGGTATGTCCCTCGTCCCCCAAACTGAACAGACCATGGTGGTCCTCAACGGCGACGTAATCACCCAGGAAAGCCTCGATGCTCTGCTCCAACGGCACCGGGCTTGTCGGGACGCCAACCCTGGCCACCTGGCCACCATCATGGTGACCCCCATGGTCAGCCCTTACGGCCTTGTGGACGTGGACGGTCTCGACCGCGTGGTCGGCTTCAGGGAGAAAGTGCAGATGCCCCATTGGATTAACGCCGGGGTCTACGTGCTGGAGCGGGGGATTCTTCCCGAGTTGCCCGAGATTGGCGACCACGAAAACGACGCCTTTCCCCGGCTCGCCGCCGCCGGCCTCGTATCTGCCTTCAAGACCACGGAATTCTGGCGCAGCGTCGACTCATTCAAAGACCTCAGGGAAGCTGAAGAGTTCTTGCGTTCCTCGGATTGAACCGCCCCACTCTCTTCCCGGCCGACCCCTATCCCAGGCGGGGCATCACGTCACGGGCGATGCTTTCCATGACGCGCCTGATCGCCGCCACGTCTCCGGAGTTCAGCCCAAGCACCATGTGTTCCACTCCGGCTTCCCGGTATGCGTCCATCGCGGCCGCCATCCCGTCAGCGTCGTACCCTGGCAGGGCATTGCGGCTGGGCCAGTCGGGTTGGACCGCTACTGCGGCCCGGACAGACATGACGATGTCTCCAGAGTTCCGTCCCGATTCTGCGGCCAACTCCTGTATCTCTCGTCTACCGGCGCTGAAGTCCTCCGGGCTCACGCCGTTGGGGTGCCATCCGTCTCCCACCCTGGCCGCTCGCCTCCTGGCTCCGGTGCTTGACCCGCCGACCCACACTGGAATGTGGGGCTTTTGCACCGGCTTGGGCGAGAACCTAACCTCGGAGAAATTCAAGCTGCCGCCCTGGTAGCTGGGGTAGGGATTGCTCCACAACTCTTTCATTATCGTTATGCTTTCGTCGGTCAACGCGCCCCTCTTCCGTATCGGCACGCCCAGCAGGTTGAATTCGTCCCCCTCGCCGCCCACTCCGGCCCCGAGGACTACCCTGCCGCCCGAAATTTGGTCCAGGGTCGCCAGGTACTTGGCCAAGTTGACCGGGTGATGAGTGGGCAATACCAGCACCGACGTCCCCAGTATGACCTTCTTGGTGGTGGCCGCCATATAGGACAACAGGGGCAAGGGATGGTAGTAGGGCCTGTTGTCCAGCCGCTCTCTGATCGCCCCGATGTTGAACAGGTGGTCCTGCACCCAGATGGAATCGAAACCCAGTTCTTCGGCCAACGGCCCCAGGGCCAGCATCGCTTGCGCGTCTTCGACGCCCCAGTGGTTCGGTATGCTTACACCGATCTTCATGGCAACCTCAGCGTCCTGGAATAGAGCATCAACCCGGGGCCCCGCCTGGAAGCCCGTCGCGCAACAATCATTCCGGCCAAGCCTGCCCCGCGTCCGGAGGCCAGTCCACGGTCGACCTACGCAAGCGGTAGCTTGACCCCTTTACTGCCCTTCTATGGCCTGCACCAGCCGGATGGTTTCGATGGCCGCTGCCGCCGCCGTGCTGCCCAGGTTCCCCGATTTACCCCCGGCCCGGTTAATGGCCTGCTCCATGTTCTCCGTGGTCAGCACCCCGAATATCACTGGCACCCCCGTCTCCAAGGCAACGGACCCTATGCCGCCCGACGCATGTCCCGCCACCATGTCATAGTGGCCCGTCTCGCCGCGGATTACCGCTCCCAGGCAGATAACCGCATCGTGCCTGCCGCTCCTGGCAAGGGCCCGCGCCACCAGCGGCAACTCGTAAGACCCCGGCGCCCAAACCACCAGGATGTCGTCGTCCCCCACGCCGTGCCGGGTCAGCGTGTCCACCGCGCCGGCCAGCAACTGCCGGGTGATTACGTCGTTGAACCTCGCCGCGACCACTCCCACCCTCAGTCCTTCGCCGTTCATGTCTACCTTCAGCTCTTTAGGCAAGGTGCTTTCTCCTGGCGCAGTTTTAGCCCGCCTGGGCTGGGCCGGCCTTGGCGGTCTGCATCATCGTTCCCGCCCCGGCTTGCAGCGTTTTCTCCAGCAATTGGGCCTCGGTCACAGGCCCGGCAAAGCGGATATGTTCGTTGATTACCGTCGCCGGCACCGACCTTACCCCGTAGGTCCGGCCCAGGGCCGGGAATTCCTGGATTTCCACTACGTCCGCCGTGATGTACGGGCAGTCAAGGGCAAATGCGTGGGCCAGTTGGGCCATCCGGGGACAACCGGCGTCCGTGGGCGTCGCAAATACCTGGATGTGCACCGGCCTGTTGATTTGCCTCAACCTCTTCCTCGTATTCATGCTCAAGGGGCTCACGCCCCTGGAAACCACCCTGATTCCCTCCACGATCGTCCCCAGCCCGTACCCCGTGGGAATCCCGTAGAACTTAGCTCTGGAATCTCCCTCGGCTCCCAGCACTATGGCCGGTATCCGGGCCGTTCCCATCTCTCGCGCCGCCCGGGCGTCCTGGTAGAAGTCGACGATTTTGAGGTGCACCTTGGGCGACAGCGCCGAAAGTTCCTCCATTAGCTGCTGGGTCTCGGGGCAGTACCGGCACTCCCGACCCGGCACCGTCACCGGCGATGGCTTCTGGGTAACCAGCCGTATGGTCACCTCCTTGGTCAGGTCCTTGCGGAATATCCGTTTAAGCTGGGCCTTGTCTCTATCGGCGATGAGCGGTTGCCGCATCATGGCTGAAGCTCCGGCAGGGTAGCGACGGCCGGCCGCCCTTTCGGACACCAGTTTACACGCTAACCTTCCGCTTATCCACCGTCTGCAAGCTGCCGGCCTATCGTGAACAACCGCTGGAACAGGGTCAGGCAGGACACAGCGGCTATAGCCACCAGTATCCAGACAATCTGCCCGCTGATCAGGCCGGCGCCCAGCAGCACCACCCTCTCTGGACGGGTCATTACGCCGGCTCGAGTGAACACTCCCAACCCCTCGCCCCTGGCTCTCAAGTAGCTGACCGCCTGGGAAAAAACCAGCGCCAACAGCAGCGCCGCAATGAACAACAGCCGTTCATTGTCACTGAAGTCGGCCCTGAGGGCATAGATCGCCAGCCCCACGAACAGCGCCGCCTCGCCCAGCCGGTCCAGCAGCGAGTCCAGCAACGCGCCGAAGCGGCTGGCCTTCCCCGTCAACCGGGCCAGCGCGCCGTCCATCAGGTCCAGGACGCTGCCCGCCAGGAACACAATGCCCCCGGGCACAAGCCATCCGAAACCCACCAGGCAGGCCGCAACCACCGTCAGCCCGAAGCCAAGCACGGTCACGGCGTTGGGAGTGAGTTTCAGCGCTCTGAGCAGACGGGCGCCGGGGAGCTCCACGTACCGGAGTAACGCCGACCTAAACTGCTCTCGTCCCGGAATTGCCATTGGCTGCCCTCAAGCAGGCTTCGTAATAGGCCTCCACCTGCGAGGCCACCGCCTCCCAACGGTACTGCTCCACCATCTCCCGGCCCCTGCTGCCCATCCGCTTGGCCAGGGCCCGGTCTTCGATGAGCCGCTCCAGGGCCTTAGCCAGCTCGTCCCCGTCCTTGCGGGCTACCAACAGCCCCTGCTCACCGTCCTCTATGATGCCTCGGTAACCCTCGATGTCCGAAGCCACTACCGGTTTCCCCGCCGCCATCGCTTCCAGCAAAACAATGCCAAAGCTCTCGGCCCCGGTGGCCGGTGAACAAAAAATGTCTGCGGACGCATAGTAACGGGGCAGGTCTTCATAAGAAACACCGCCGATTAATTCCACGTCCTGCAGGCTGCGGGCCCCGATCACCTCGTATGACCCTTCGTCCGGCAGTCCCGGCCCCACCACCAGCAGCCGGGTGTCTGGATAGTCCCATTTCAGCTTGCTGTACGCCTCCAGCAGGTACTTCAGCCCCTTCCGCTTCTCCAGCCTTCCCACGAACAGGATGTTCGTCTTGCCGTCTTGGTACTTGGGCCAGGGACCGCCGTTGTTGGCGAAGTGGTCCACGTCTATACCGTTGGGGATGATCTTGTAGTCGCCCGGAAAGGCCTCGTGCACATATCGGCGGGCTGCGGGTGAGACCGCTATCGCTCCGTGCAGGCGGCGCTGCCACCGCTTGATAATCGGGTGGGTCAGGGTGTAAAGCCGTTGGTGGCTGTACGAAGCGTGGAACGTCCCCACGTTGACCGAGTGGGAAAACTCCAGCACGCACAGGGGCAGTATCGGGGCCAGCGGCTCGTGCAGATGTACGATGTCAAACTGTTCCCGTCGCAGCACGGCCTTGATTTTGGGATAGAGCCACCAGGACAGGCTCACCCGCGCCGTGGAACCGCCGCTGGGCAAGGGCACCGACCTCCCCAGCGGAATGAACTGCTCCGCCTCGGCGCTGGCCCTGGAGGGAGAATGCGGGGCCAGCACCTGCACCTCGTGACCCAGCCTGCCCAATTCCCGCGCCAGTTGCGCCACGTGGGTAGTTACCCCGCCCGGCCAGGTGAAATCGTATGGCGACACCATCGCGATTTTCACGTCGTCGCTCCAAGCTTCATGGCCGGCATTGTAGCAAGCCGCCCCTCATGGTCACAAGGACGCGCCTTACGAATTTCCGCCGTCGTTGGGCCAGAATCCATACTATTCCCCGCGTCTCATGCTGCCTTATCGTAACGCCTGTTCAGGGAATCGACTCGAAAAACCGGAATATCCCCGTGCGGTCGTCCCGCCTGAACCGCTGCCCCAACTCCACCGGCATCCGGCCCGGCTGTAGCAGCGTCTCCAGGGCGCTGTTGGTCTCCCGGCAGGCGTCGTCGGGCGACCCCGCTCCCCTCACAATCTTCGCCAAGTCGTCCATTAGCAGGTTATCGGTCAGCCCGTCTGTGGCTAAAACCAGCCGGACCCCCGGCCCTATGCTGGTCTCCAGCCTCGTCAGGTTCGACAGCGTCGGCGCCGCTCCCACGGTGTGCGTCACTCCCACGTGAAAGAATCGGCCGCTCCTCCCGCAAATCTGCTCATACGAGTCGGGCTTGATCAGGTATATCGGGCTGTCTCCGGCCCCGACGACGTAAAGTCGGTCGTCCAGGTACAGCGCCGCCGACACCGTGGTCAACAGGAACCGCCCGCCGCCCACCTGGTAAAACTCATCGTTCAGGTCTTCCAACACGGCCACCACGTCTTCGGGTGAATTCACCGCCGCAGACTCCAACGCCTCCTTCACCGAGCGGCTTGCCTCCGCCCCCCCGTGCCCGGTTACCCCGTCCATCACCGCGTCCAGGAACCCGTTTCCTCCCAGGTCGCGAGTCAAGAGAGAGTCGTCGCCGTGTACCGAGTTGTCTTGTAATGTTGCTACTATGCTGGGGATCATACTAATCGATCCTCGAAGATATTGTTCCTTCCGCCGCCGTCGCAAAATCCCGTTGTCTTCCTGAACTCCTCGCCATCGCTAGGCTTGAAACGCCGCCGCTTCCTCGTCGTAATCGAACAGGTATCGCTCCCAGTACTCATCACCAAGCCAGCCCAGGGCCTCCATCCAGGCCTGCCGCAGTTCCGGAGCGTTGGCCAGCCCCAAATTGTATCCTTTGACCGCGGCCAGGTATTCGTCGAGGTCCACGCGAAAGTCTGCGAAGCAGCCATACGCCCGTTGCCGCACCTTGCCGATCATCGGCAGGGCCGCGTCTCGCACGGCGGACGGCGCACTCGCGAAACTGTCCGCCATGTCGTCCATCTCCAGCTCGAACCTCAGCACCCGCCGCAGGCCGTAGGGATCCCGGTAGCCCTGGGCCTCCGCCGGCGGCTGCTCCGGGGTGGTATAGAACTTAAGCATCTCCATGTAGAACTGGTGTATCTCCGGCGGCGGCCTTAGCCCGTCGTACGCCACGTCGTCCAGCGACCTCAGGTCTCCGTAGTCTATTACGGTGATGCGCCCCTCTGACGGCTGGTAGAAGATGTTTTGCGGCCTCATGTCCAGCAGCACGTACCCTGCGTCGTACAGCCGCTCCTCCATGTCCAGCAGCTGCCGGTGGATGGGAAACGGTGGCTGGCCCTCGGGTTGCACGATGGGAAAGAGGGTGAACAGGTTCTGGCCCACTCCGATGGGCACCTTGATGATGCGGGCCATGGGGTCGCCCACCAGGGGTATGCCCTTAGCCCGCTCCTCCACCACCACCCTGTATTCCTGGCCCAGCGAGTCCCCGAAATAGGAATCGTGGTTGGCCCGTTGGGTGTATCCCAACACCGGGACCGCAGTGGGGACGTCGAATCCCAGGCCCTGCAGGATTTCCAAGGTGCGGTCCGTCCGCGCCTCGATGCGGCCGTGCAGCTGCTTGCTCACCATCTGGGGCTGGGGCCGTTTCAGCGCCACTTCCCGCCCCGTCTCTTCGTCCAAAGCCGCCCGCACCTGGTAGTCGGCCCCCGAGCCCAGGGCCCCCCAACAGTGTGTATCGGCTCAGTTCTACCTGTTCGATGGCCACGGCTGCTGTTCGCTGTCGGCAGGTCCGCCGGCGGGAATATTACCGGGACCGGCAACGCGGTCCGACACTCCGGCCGTCCTCGTAGCTTGCGTTCCTTGTTTCAAGCGTCCAGTATAGCACTCTACTTCTTAGCCGCCTGGAAAGCCAGGGTCACCCAGTCCTCTCGCTCCCATTCCTGGACCGGCGACCAGCCCAACCCGTCGAGGGTCTCCACCACCTGCGTCTCCTGGCCCCGCACCATCCCCGACGCTATCAGCGTACCCTCAGGCCTCAGCGCGGGGCAAATGGACTGGGCCCGCTCACCCACCGCCCGGGCCGAGATGTTGGCCACTGCCAGGTCGAAGCGCCCGGCCTTCGCCGCGGCGTGGGGCACGCTGCCCTGGGCCAGCGTTACTTGCCGGGTTACCCCGACCCGCCGGAAGTTCTGCCGGGCCGCCCGCACTGCCTGGGAGTCGATGTCCAGCGCGGCCACCGCCCCGGCGCCCAACCGCAGCGCCGCTATGGACAGGATTCCCGAGCCAACCCCAAGGTCCAGGACCGATATTCCGGGCTTGACCCATTCTTCCAGCGCCTGCAGGCAGGTGTAGGTCGTCGGGTGATAACCGGTGCCGAAGGCCATGCCGGGGTCGATTTCGATCACGACTTCTCCCGGCTGCTCCTCGTAGTCAATCCACGACGGCTTTATCACCAGCCGGCCGCCGATCTTCAGAAGGTGGAAGTGCGACTTCCAGCTGTTCTGCCAGTCCTCTTCTTTGACCTCGTTGACTATCAAGTCTCCCAGGGGTTCCAGCAGCGAGACCAGCTTTATCCCGACCTCTATGCGGGCGAACCTTTCGCGGGAACCCGTGGGCAGGTAGGTGCGGAGGATGACCCTCCCCGGGCCGGCCGCCTCTGTCGTGAGGGCGCGGCCGTAGCGGCTGAACAGATAGGAAACTGGCTCTACGTATTCGTGGGGGACTGCGATGCTGATTTCCTGCCAGGTCGCCGGCATGCCCTTCGAGACCCCTACGCGGCCGTCGCAGTATCGACCGCGCCCGCCTTAGCCAAAGGTCTCCTTGAAGCGGTCGAACAGCCCCTTCTCCGCCTCCGCGTCCGCCTCTCCGTCGCCGTTGACCTCGCCCTGCCCGTTCGTCCCGGCTTGCCCATTGGGTTTCCCCTTGCCGTTGGCCTTGGAGCTGGATGCCCCGTTGGCCTTGTAGCCGGGCTCCATCGAGCGGGCGAATTCCTCCAGCAACCGGCGCTGCCTGGAGTTCAGGTTCTTGGGGACCTGGATATCCACCAGCACCCGCAGGTCGCCCCGCTGGTTCGAGTTCAGGTGGGGCACTCCCTTGCCCCGCACGCGGAATTCCGCTCCGGGCTGGGTGCCCTGGGGCACCCTGATTGTTTCAGTCTTGCCGTTGCCGTTGCCGTTGCCGTCCCCGTCCTTCTCCAGGATGGGCACCTCTTTGCTGGCGCCCAGGGTGGCCTCGGCCACGTTGATGGGCAAACGGTACAGCAGGTCGTTGCCCTGCCTCACGAATTGCTTGTGGTCCCGAACGTCCACCTGCACGTACAGGTTCCCAGCCGGGCCGCCCTCCCGGCCCACGTCGCCCTCGCCCGACAGCCGGACCTGCATGCCTCGTTCCACGCCCGCGGGAATCTTCACCGCTATCTTGCGCTTCCGCCGCTCCGCTCCACCACCGCGGCATGCCTCGCAAACCGTTTCGACCACCTTTCCGCGGCCCTGGCAGGTCGAACACGCCACTACCTGGGTGAACTGGCCGAAGATGCTGCGTTGGGACCGCCGCACCTGTCCCCTGCCGCGGCAGGTACTGCAGGTGTTCACCGGCGTCCCAGGCTCGCTGCCCTCGCCGGAACAGCGCCGGCAAAGGTCCAGCCGGCTCACCTCTACCTGCCGCTCCGCGCCGAACACCGACTCCTCGAAGCTGAGCACCACCCGGTGCTGCAGGTCAGCGCCCCGTTGGGCCTCACGAGCCCGCCGTCCGGAAACGTCCCCGAAGAACGAGTCGAAAATGTCGCCAAACCCGCCGAAAACGTCAAAGCCGTCGAAGGGCCGTTCGAACCCGCCGTTGGACCTCACTCCGGCGTGCCCGAACTGGTTGTACTGCGCCCGCTTCTGCGGGTCCGACAATACCTGGTAGGCCTCGTTGATTTCCTTGAACTTAGTCTCGGCGTCGGGACTCTTGTTGCGGTCGGGATGGTATTCCAGCGCCTTCTTGCGAAACGCCTTGCGGATATCCTCGTCCGTGTTGTTGCGGGATACCCCCAACACCTCGTAATAGTCCCGGATCGCCATCAATTACCGCCTGAAACAACCGCCAAATTAAAGTGACTGCCCGAAATCAATACCGCCGCTGAGACTGGCCCAAACCACAACAATACATGGTACAACCAGCTCATTATAGGCTAACCCACCCCACCCCTCAATAGCCGAACACTTTCCCTCTCTCTCCCAACCCGTTCTCCCAGCACCCCACCCCGTCACCAGCGATTGCGGGGGCCTTTGCATCACTGGGATTAGTGGGCGAAAATTGTGAGTAGTCATTGGTGGGGGGGGAGGGTAGAGATGCACCGCGAGACAGGTCATCCGTCGCTAGCAGAATCTTTGTTGCCGCAGACTCTTGGGAGAAACCAGCGATTGGAGTGAGTTGTCCAAGCGTGGTCTGAGCGAGGAGTTGTTCAAGGAGTTGGAGGCCCAACTGGACAAGCGGGGCCTGATCTTGAAGGAAGGGACCTTGATGGACGCCACACTGGTGGATGCCCAAGTGCGTCGTCCTCCGGTATCTGAAGGGCGGGGGCCAAGAGTTCTACGGACCCCGATGCCGACTGGAGCTACACCGGACGGGGGTCCCGGACGCACTTTGGCTACAAGGTGCACCTGGGAGTGGATGCCGGCACTGGATTGGTGCGCAAGGCGGCGCTGACGCCTGCCAAGGTCTATGAGAGCGAGGTGGCCGATGGCCTGGTGAGCGGCGATGAGCAGGCGGTGTACGGGGACCGGGCCTATGAGTCCAAGCGTCGGCGCCGGTGGCTGAAGTCCCAGGGGATTAACGACCGGATCATGCATCGTTCGCACAAGCATCAACGGCAGTTACCGCACTGGCAGCAGCGGCGCAACGAGTTGATAAGCCCGAGACGGGTTGTGTTCCGTTTTGACGCGGGGTAGGTTATGGACAAACTACAACAATATCTGAAGTGAGAGCTTAGAACTTTCGTGCAAGAGACTTTCTTAACCCGTGGCGAGGTCCTTCAGATAACGGGCTTCACCTCTGAAGAGCTTCGTCACGCTATGTATGCTTTAGATTTCCCGGCACCAGGGGTATCAGCCATGCGGGCTGTCCACTGGAAACTTTCGGATATTCTTAACTTGGAGTCTCCCGTCAACCGAGTTAATTTTTGACATGGTTACGCGGCTTGCATGGCCGATAGAGACGCCATTGATCACGCCTGATGACCTCAGTACCGCATATAGCGTTGGAACAGTCGAAATAACGCTAGGAGTGTTCTTTCTTGAAAAGAAAGAGCCTATCCAATACATCGGGTCAAGCAACAATATCCACGCAAATATTCAGAGCCATCAAAGTGAAAAGATATTCGCCGAGGTACTATACATTCCGTTTCCTGAGAGTTATTGTGACAACGATTCATTGTTGAGGATAGAGGATGCCTTTATTACATTAGTCAATCCGTCTTTGAATAGGGCGAGAGCCGGCAATTCCACTCTCACCCAGGTGATACAGGCCCCACGGATCATAGGGAGGCTAAAGTGACCTATCCCGCGTCAAAATGGAACAGAACGCCGAGGCGGGCCCTCGTCGAGAAGATATTCGGCACCCTAAAGCGCAGCTACGGCTACAGCCGTGTGCGCTATAGGAGTCTTGAGCGAAACGCCGTGGAGACGTGGTTCAAGCTGATGGCGTACAACCTGAGGAAGGCACCCAGATTGGCCGGTTGGGCCGTCTGAAACCACCATGTGACCGGTGAGTGGTCAGTTCACCCAACAACGCAAAGGTGCAGCCCACCAGCCGGAGCATAGGGCCTCTTGAGCCTCACTTTTCTGTTGGGGAAACCCGCAAAATACCATGCCGCGAGCTACACAAAGGTCCCCCTGCTCGGGAATGACGGGTTGGAGATCTGGAAGGGTGGAACGTCGCGCCGCGCCGAGGGCACGCAAACGGCTGAGAATTTATTGACTGGGGTGAGGTCATGGCCACGTTAACGGCCCCGGATACGGTATCCATGGACGCGGCGAAGCTGGAACGTGCGGAGGAATTGTTTCGCCAGCAGATAGCCGACGGCATACACCCTGGAGCAGCGCTGGCCGTGTACCGGTACGGGAAGCCGGTGCTGGACATATATGGAGGGCTGGCGGACGCGGAAGCGGGACGGGCGGTCTCCGGGGGCTCAATGTTCGTGCTGATGTCGTCGACCAAGCCCCTGGCGGCCGTCTGTATGTACCTGCTGAAAGAGCGGGGTCTGTTGGCCTGGGAAGATGCGGTGTGCAAGCACTGGCCGGAGTTCGGCAAGAACGGCAAAGAGCGTGTGACCATATACCACATCATGACCCACCAGGGAGGCTTTCCGGTCACGCCCAAGAACCTGCCCTGGACCGACTGGAGCGACTGGGACAAGGTGGTGCGGGCCATGGAGAATGCGACGCCGACGTTCACTCCCGGGGAGGTGTTCGCCTACCATCCGGTCAACTACGGTTGGGTGATAGGGGAGCTGGTCCGGCGGATAGACGGGCGGGACTTCAGCCGATTCTTATCAGAGGAAATCACAGAGCCGCTGGGGATGAAGGATACGTACGTGGGGCTTCCAGCGGAATTGGAGGATGGGGTCGCCAAAATCCAGTTGATGGAGGAGGACGCGGACCCCAACGGGGTTGTGCTGAGGTACAACAGGCCTGAGTTGCACCGGTCGGTCGTTCCTGCGGCGTGCGGGATAGCGTCGGCGGTCGACCTAGCCAGGTTCTACGCCATGTTGGAGCGCGGCGGCGCGCTGGATGGGACGCGGGTGCTGGAAGAAGGGACGATTAAAGAAGCGGTGAAGGTGCGGGTGGAAGCTACGGACGCCATCACCGGCCTGTTCGCCCGGCGGTCTTTGGGGCTGGTGATAGCTGACGAAAGGATGGGAAAACCGGCGGGAGAACCAACCAACACCTTTGGCCACGGGGGTGTGGGAACGTCCATGGGCTGGGCGGACACCGATTCCGGCTTGGCGATGGCCTACATCACCAACGGGTGCCGGGCCAAGGAGAGCAACGACCGACGGCTGGCGGAGATATCGCAGGCAGTGAGGGACGCGTGCTGCTAGGCCGATGGGCGGTGGTATGGGCGACGAGACGGCAGGCCTCGGTGCAAGTTGCTGAGTCGCCATCACCCTCTCTCAGGGGGGAGAGGGGATCAAGCTATGCAAGGGGAGGGAGGACAGCTTGGTTGCTAGGGGTCTATGAGCTGGGGAGGACTGGTATCGATGCTGTGCGCGGCGAAGACTTGGTCTATCTGCCGCAAGTCCTCTCCGGATAGGGCCCAGTGCAGGGCTCCCAGGTTGTCTTCTAGCTCCGACACGTTGATCATGCCTGGGATGGCGATGCCCACTGTAGGGTTGGAGAGGACCCACCTCAGGACAAGCTGAGGCAGTGTCTTGCCCAGACCGGCGGCGATGGGCTTCAGGTCGTCAACGAGCCGTATGTTCCGCTCCCATACTTGGTCGGCGAACATCCCGATGATTATCTCGCCTACGTCGCCCTTGCCGCGCCAGTCAGTGTCCCTGAAGTTCTTCTGCGCGGTGTACGTTCCCGCCAGCAGACCGTTGCCCAGGGGTCCCCAGGCCATGAAACCGATGCCCTTTTCCCGGCAGTAGGGTAGAATCTCGTCCTCCATGCGCCGGTCGAAGACGTTGTAGTGGTACTGAACAACGTCAATCCGCAGCGTCTTTTCACATTCTTTGAGTCCGTCCAGGCTGTAGTTGCTCACGCCCACTGATCGGACCTTCCCCTGCTGCAGGACGGTGTCGAGAGCGCCCATAGTCTCTTCGATGGGAGTGTGTTTGTCGGGGAAGTGTACCAGCAGCACATCGATGTAGTCCGTCTGCATACGCTGCAGGCTCTGGTCGACCAACGGGAGGATGGAATCCCGGCGACCGTCCCGGCCTTTCTCCCTGCCGACTTGGGATCCCTGCCAACCCAGGCCACACTTGGTCACCACCACCACGTCCTTGCGGCGCGGACCGAGGACTCTGCCAAGCATTAACTCGGACTCTCCACCTGCGTAATTCGGGGCGGTGTCGAAACAGTTGATTCCCAGGTCAATGGCCCGATCTATGGCGGCGGCCATGTCATCGAAACCGGAAGGCCAACCCGATGCATCGTAGAGGCCCATTCCAAGCACTGAGACCGTTATGTCTGTTGGCCCAAGTGAACGGTATTCCATGGTCCGGCACCTCCAACGTGTCTGGAAGATTTAACGGAGTTGCCTCATTGTATACCGACGGCATAGTCCATGTCGGCCTTGTCATCTCGGGCCGAATCAGCGCGCATCCTCCTCCAGGGTCAGCATCGCACGGAACAGGCCACAGGAGAAAAGTTCGACGGAGAAATGGTACACTAAATATATAAATATAGAGGTAGTAGCGTCGGCTTCACGCCAACTTGACGTGACCCGGCAGAGCCTTCAGCAGAGGGAGGACGACGATGGCCGAACAGCCCAGCAACAAGGCGATGCAGCGGATGCGCAACTTCATAGAGAAGTACTGCGAGAAATCGGGGACGACCACGCATCCTGACGCCGGGGTGACGGAGGCGGTGGTACTTGGCCTAGCCCAAAACGTCGACCAGATAGGCCGGCCGCTATGCCCCTGCCGCTTCTATCCGGACAAGAACGAGGAAATCAAGCATCGGACGTGGATTTGCGCCTGCGACGACATGCAAATCTACAAGTATTGTCACTGCCTGCTGTTCGTAAACGAAGAGGGCATGCCCATCACCGAGTATTTGCCGGAAGACCACGAAGGCAGGGCGATTTACGGGTTGGTGAAGGACCCGACTCCGGACAAGGGCAGGGTACTGAGAGACAAGGCCGAGGAGCGGGAGAAGGAGCGCAAAGAGCGCCCTTCATAGCGTCGGCGTTCAGCTTCCACCGACGCCAAGCCAGCAAGGGGCTGGAGTTAGTCCAGGGATTCGGCTATGCTGAGGATGCCGGCGGCCGGGTCGGGGCCTAGGGCGACGCGGGCGGCGCGGCAGTTGGAGGCCAGCAATGCCTCCAGGTCTCCGGCCGCCTGGGCGTCAGCTACGACACCGAAAGTGTAGTTGGTCCCTGGGATAGGCAGGTCAGGGTTGTGGCCCGCGGTGAGTTGCAGGAAGAGGCCGGAGCCTGGGCCTCCCTTGTGGAGTTGGCCGGTGGAGTGGAGGAAGCGAGGGCCATAGCCGATGGTGACGGCGATACCGTACTTGTCGGTTATCTTCCGGCGTAGGGCGTTCAGGGATTGGTCTACCTGGGAAGTCTGGTGGAGGTAAGTCATGATGGCCAGGTAGTCGCCCCCGGCCGCCGCGGCCAGTAGTTGCTGCAGGGAGCCGGAGTCCTCCATAGTGGGGCGATTACCCGTGGAGTCGAACCGGGCCAAGACTTTTTCGGTCATGTCCTTGGCCTGCTGGACGTTGGGTTGGTCGAAGGGGTTGATTCCCAAATACGAACCGGCTACAGCAGTGGACAGTTCCCAACGGAAGAACTCGGCGCCCAGGTCGTACCTGTCGGCGAGTTCCAGACGGATTACAGGCTGCCCCGCAGATTGGACGGTCAGCATTGCCGCATCGGATGTGCGGTTGTCGTCGCCGTCCAGGCGCAAGTAGATGAAGAGGCGGTCATGTCCGTAGACATCTGGAGACCGCCCAAAGAGTTCGGGGGACTCTCCGGCCACGGGAATGATGCCCTGTCCCTCCTTGCCGCTGCTCTCTGCGATTAGCTGCTCAATCCACAGTCCAAAGCTGTCTATGGAAGGGGACGCGACCAAAGTAAGCTTGTCCCGTCCCTGGCGGGCGAGGACGGCCATGGCGAGGCCCAACCATGCCGCCGGGTTTAGACGGGCCGGAACTGCGGGGCCGGCGGCTTCACGCATGGCGTCTGCCCGTTCAAGCAGCTTTGAGAGGTCGAGGCCGGATAGGACTGCGGGGATCAGGCCGAAGTAAGACAGGACAGAGAAACGGCCGCCAATGTCCGGAGGGTTGAGGAACACGCTGCGGAACCCGGTTTGTGCGGCGAGGGTCTCCAAGGGGGAGCCGGGGTCGGTGACGGCGATGAAGTGGCGGCCCGCCTTGTCTTTGCCCACGGTCTTTTCAACCAGGTCTCGGAAGTAGGCGTAGAGCAGGTTGGGCTCGGTGGTGGAGCCAGATTTGGAGGAAACCAGGAACAGGGTGCGGGAGGGGTCGATGGCCTGGGCCACGGATTGGACCCACGCCGGGACGGTGGAGTCGAGCACCAGGAGTTTAGGATGGCCGGGGGCGCTGCCAAAGGTCTGGCGGAGCACCTCGGGGCCGAGGCTGCTGCCTCCCATGCCGAGCAGGACGGCGTAGCGGAAGCCAGAGTCGCGCACTTCGTCGGCGAAGGACGTGAGAGCCGGCGCTTGTTTCCGCATGGCACCGGTGACGGTGAGCCAGCCGAGACGGTTGGAGATTTCGATGGGGTCGGGCTTCCAGACGGCGTGGTCGGCGTCCCAGATGCGGGGGATGATCCTCCGTCGGTCAAGGTCGGCGAGGGCGGCTTGTACCTGGGGCAGCCAGGGACCCAGGTAGAGGCCTTGTTGCTCGGGTTGTGTGGCCGCAGGACTGTTGTGTTCGGGAGTTGGCATTAGCTTTCAGGGTAATGGAATTGGTTGCGACAGACTAGCCTGTTGCTCCGCGCATGGTAGGAAGCTGGAGATGTTTGGCAGGGCCGGAGTTGGCAGTAGACAGTGATTTGAGATTCCTCGGCTTCGCTCGGAATGACGGTGTTGGGCGTTCGAATTACTATCGTCTTGCGAAGGCCATAAGTGACGTCAGCGGCGCATTGGTAACAAGCGTCCGGTCTAATGGTTTGATTACGGGGGACACCTTAAGCGCTAAGAAAGGCAATGGGTGATTTCCTCAATGCCGTCTAGCTCGACCGTCCTGCTTGTCAGAATCAGGTTATAACCATTCGTATGAGCTTGATACCGTGCAAGTTGCGGGACTACCGTATGCGGAATTTTGACAGCCAGGCGGACGGAATAGTCCTCGTGAAATATGACCGCGATGACAAAATCAAACCCGTGTTGTTCGAGATTCCTAATAGAACTGAATTGAACCGAGTTATCGCCGGAGCAGCGGCCTTTAATCTGGTACCGAATGCATTGAGGGTCGGTCGCGTCATATGCTGCGCGGGAGTTCGGCTGAGGCCTCAGCCCGAGACGGTTGCATACTAACCACTCCGTGTAATCACCTACAGGGTTGTTTTTTGTTTTGACAACTCCTCGGCGTTTTAGTTCGGCTATAACTTCACTGTGCGTCTGCAGGAGCTCAACCTCAGCCATGGTTGGGAATGCTTTCATGTTAGGCTCCTTGGGCTGGCCAACGTATAGCTTTGCCTTAAGCCCGCGTGGTACAGGCAAGGATCTGCCGTTGGTGGAATTGGATTCAGCAGGCTCTGTTGCCCCACGGGTGAGCCTCAGGGTATCGCTCTTAATGCCGGCGGGGGCGGGGGCATCAGAGGCTGACGGCTACTTTGTGGGCCTGATAGGTGGCCATTTCGATGTCCCTGGGCTGGGCGCAGTCGCCCACTGCGTGCAGTCCGGGGACTTTACCTTGGAGGTCGCGGTATAGGGCATCGTTGGCCTGGCCCCCGGCGGCTATTACTACGGTGTCCACCGACTTGATAGTCCGGGTGACTTCGGGGTTGACTACGTGGTAAACGTCCACCGAGTCTTCGCCGATGCGGGTGACGCCGGTCATCGGGGTCATGACCACGCCCTTTTCGATGAGGCTTCCGTAGAGGTAGTGCCACACGGCGCGGACCTGGATGCCGCTGCCCACGTAGGGCAGCCCGGTGACGATCTCGACGTGCTTGCCCTGGTCGGACAGGAAGTCGGCCACCAGGCTGGCTGGCGGGTTGCCCTGGGTGTCCACGATGACCACCCTGTCGCCTGTCTCGGCCCCGGTGAGCACGTCGCCAACGGTGAGGACGTTCTGGCCTTCGGCGCCTGGTATCTCGGTCATGTAGGGGGTTGAGCCGGTAGCGATAATGACGGCGTCGGGAGTTTCGGCCATTACGGTAGTAGCGTCGGCCTCGACGCCCAGCCTGACGTCGACCCCCAACTTGGGCAACTGCTTCTCGCCGAACAGGATGATTTCCTCGTAGGACTCACGATGAGGGGGGAGCATGGCGATCTTGACCATACCGCCCAAGCGGTCGGAACGTTCGAACAGGACTACGCGGTGCCCCCTTTCGGCAGCCACCCTGGCGGCTTCCATGCCTGCGGGCCCGCCGCCCACGACGACGACCTTCTTCTTCACCGGGGCCGGGCCCGGGTCGGCCCATTCCTTTTCGTGCCCGGTGACGGGGTTGTAGATGCAGGTTATGGGCAGGCCCAACCCCTGGCGACCGGCGCAGCTCTGGCTGCAGGCCAGGCACATGCGGATATCGTCCGCTCGGCCTTCCTTGGCTTTCTGCGGGAAGTAGGGGTCGGCGATGAGTTCCCTGACCATGCCGACAAGGTCCATTTTTCCGGTGGCCAGCATGTCTTCGGCCAGAGACGGAGTGTTAATCCGGCCGACGCCTATGACTGGAAGGTTGACCAAGTCCTTTATCCCTTCGGCGCGCCAGGCGGAGTCGCCCGGGTCGTGGTAGTAGGGCGGGACGTGGTGTCGGATGGACGGCTCGCCGGGGACGCTGCCGACCCATGAGTTGATGTAGTCGACCAGGCCGGAGGCGTCGAGAAGCCGGGCAATGGTCTTGAGGTCTTCAAAGTCGAGGCTGTAGCTCACGATGTCGTCGTACAGGCGGACTCCCAGCAACAGGTCGGGACCCAGGGCATTACGGGTTGCCTGCAAGACCTCCATCATGAAGGCGGACCGCTCCTCCAGGGTGTTGCCGCCGTACTTGTCGGTGCGGCGATTGCTTTGGGGGTGGAGGAACTGGGCAATCAGGTTATAAGAACCAATCATTACCTCGACGCCGTCCAGGCCGCCCTCACGAACGCGCCTGGTCGCCTGGCCAAATGCGTCGACGGTCTCCTCGATGTCATCGATGTTCATCTCGCGGGGCATGACTTGGGCGTAACCGAAAGCTGGGGACGGCACGGCCGAGGGGGCCATGACCGTGATGTCGCCGTCCAACTTGGTGCGTTGGGAAACGCCGGCTTTCCTGCCGAAGTGGGAAATCTGGGTCATGACGGGGACTGGGTATTCGTGCACCAAGTCGGCGACGCGCTGGAGCTTGGGAATTATGCTGTCGTCGCAGTTCATCTGGTCGCCGATGGACGTGGGGTGCACGTTGCTGATTCCGATGGTGACCAAGCCGGCGCCGCCCTTAGCCCGTTCCCGAAGATAGTAGCCGTAGGCCTCGTTGGGGGTGTTTCTGCCTGTCGTAGAAGTTGGCGGCGTGGCCGGTTACTACTATCCTGCTCTGCAGCGTGTATTTGCCCAGTTGGAAAGGAGTGAAG
The DNA here is from genome assembly GCA_963668505.2 of Dehalococcoidia bacterium. Classification (GTDB taxonomy): domain Bacteria; phylum Chloroflexota; class Dehalococcoidia; order Lucifugimonadales; family UBA3495. The sequence continues at coordinate 24,244 of CAXXWY010000021.1, forward strand.
AGCAGGGGGAACTGTTGAGTCATTTCGATACCTCTTTCTCCACCCAGGGCCTGGGGGCCGTCCAGCGGCCGCATGAGTTAACCCTTGTTCCTGGAAGGGAATCAATGGGTTGGATACCATCAAGTGAGCCCGGTCGGGGAGAAGCTAATCCTGACCCCGGCAGGATGGTTGAAACGTCGGGCGAGGATGAGGCTGCCTCCCGAAGGCGCCGTCTCAGTATATCCTATCACCTTTTGGGGCAGGTGTTAAACCACTGCCAGGAGCACCGGTGCACTACCGTGCTGCTCCACTCTACTTTTGGGCCCAACCAATCCGGTAGTTGTCGCTCTTTCCAGGTAATCCAGTTTGTGATAATACATTTACCACCGTCATTACCGTTTGTCGGCAGGGATTGCCGCTTATTTGGAGAGGTTGCATGATAAACGTCATCTGGGTGGCAGCGGATACGTTCCATCACGATGGCCCAGGCGCTTACGGCGAAGTTTTTCCCGACCCCGGCGGGCGTAAGGAAAGGTGGTGCAAACGCCCCGGCACCCCCAGGGAGGTTGAGGGCGGCGGATTCACCGGGTGGCCGGCGTTCTGACTGGGAACCTGTACCGGGGCATGGAGGAGCGCATGCTGCTCAAAGATAGGGTGGCATTGATCACGGGCGGCGGCCGGGGCATTGGGCGCGCCATTGCCGTGTGCTTCGTCGGCGAGGGGGCCTCTGTCGTCGTGACCGGGCGGGACAGAGAACGCCTCGACGCCGCGGCAGACGAGATTCGGGCCTCCGGAGGAAAGGCCGAGGCGCTTACCCTGGACGTCAGGAGAGCGGACGATGCAGCCGCCGTGGTTGAGGAGGTCATCGCCCGGTGGGGGGCGTATCGACCTGTTGGTCAACAATGCCGGGGTCACAAACTATAACACGCCGGTCTGGGCGACCACGATGGAGGAGTGGGACGAGGTGATGAACACCAATCTGCGGGGCATGCACGCGGTGTGCAGAGCGGTCGCGCCTCACATGATGGAGAGAAAACAGGGAGTGATCATCAACATAGGGTCGTCGGTGGTCGGGCAGCCCAGTGCGTATTACGGGGCCTACCCGGCGTCCAAGTGGGGAGTCGTGGGATATACTATTTCGCTGGCCCACTCCCTGCGAGTTCACGGCATCAAGGTCAACGGCATCAATCCCGGCGGGGTGGATACAGACATGGGGACGTACTGCGCGTCCCGGCGGCGACCCGAGATGGATGAGCGGGGAGCAGGTGGCGCAAGCGGCCCTGTACCTGGCGGCCCACGCCCCCGCCGCGATGACGGGACAGTTCCTCGATCTTTACGGCGTCTGATTGTTTATGCTGCCGCTCCCTTAAACCGCGGCTGCTATCATAGCCCAAGGCGCGTACAGGCATAGCCGCAGAGCGCGTCTTGCCAAGCCGGTGACAGGCGATGAAGGCCTGAGCAGCCCGGGTTTGGCTGCGTAGTTTCACGAGGCGCGTCATAGAGGGGCATAGTTGGGGACTCAGATCACCCAGGCGCAGGATGGCCAGAGGCGCACCCGCTACCGCTACGTGATTGGCGGCTTCGCCGTGCTGGGCTACATGGCGGCGGGCCTGGCCATTCTGGCCCCCTCTCCTCTATTGCCCCTGATTATCGACGACTATGCAATCAACCGGACTACCGCCTCGCTGCTAATCTCCCTACCCCTGCTGATGGTTGCAGGTATGGGCCTGCCCGGCGGGGTGATCATCGCCCGCATCGGGATGAGGCAGTCCTTCGCAATAAGCTGGTTTTTGATGGCCCTCCCGGTCCTGACGCCCTTCGCCGGCAGCTTCGCGGCGCTGCTGGCCTTGCGGGTGGCCGCGGGAGCGGGACTTGTCATTGCCGGCATTGTCGCCGGCCCGTTGATAATGCAGTGGTTCCGCCTGAGGCAGACGCTGGTCATGAACGGGTTGATCATGTCGGCCCTGAACATTGGAATTGCCGCGTCGATCTTCTCCGCCCCCCTGCTGGCCGATGCGTTAAGCTGGCAATGGGCCCTGGCGGTATTCAGCTTGTTGCCCGTGGTGGGAGCGGTTGCCTGGATTCCTTTGAGCGGCCCGGTTAGGGACGCAGCAGCCGCTCCGCCCAACCTCTCGCCTCGAGCCATCTGGACGGTAATATCGGACCGTACTGTCCTGCTCCTGGTGGCCGTTGAAACAGGGGCTCTCACCCAATATTCGGCCATTACAAGCTGGCTGCCAAGTTTCTTTGAAGAGGTCCGGGGCCTGACTCTGGAGCAGGCAGCCGCCGCCACCAGTCTCCTGCCCTTTGCCGGGATTTTCGCCCTGCTTCTGGCCGGGTTCGCTTCCTACCGCATCGGACCGTCCAGGTACTTCGTCATAGCCAGCGGTTTGTTGGCAGTGTTGGGAGGGCCTGGGACATTCCTGTTCAGCGACCTGGGCTGGATTTACGCATCGATAATTGTGCTTGGCATAGGTACCCACCTGTACAGTCCAATCACTTTGTCCATGCCCATGGGACTGCCAAGCATGACGCCGGAGAAGCTGGCTATGGTCTGGGGAGTTATTTTTTCGGTGAGCAGCGTTGGCATGGTCCTATCCCCCCTGGTGGTGGGTGTGCTCAGCGACGTTTATGACAGCTTTATCCTAGGATTTGCCGTGGCGGCGGTCACCGCTTGGGCCATAATCATCGCAGGCTTTCTCTTGCCCAAGTCGGTGCCGGAGCCGGCCCAAGGTTGACGTACGAGCCAAAGAATAATATCGCGATTTCCTCCCCGCAGGCCCTATTGCCGGCAAGGTAATACGGGCGGGCGACTGTGGTACGCTTGGGCCGTGGGATTGGGAAGGCAGGATTCCGTCCGGAGGCTCATCGCCAGGGTGAAGATCGAGGGATCCGCGCCATGATGTCCACCAATGCCGGCGCTTCTTTGCGAACGTTTGCCGCCAGCGAGGGGCGGTGGTGACAAACGGGCGGCGGGCGGCGCAGGAGTTCGGGGCAGTCCGCCGGAAACGAGGGGTGTTCCGCGGCTGGCCCCTGGCCGGCATCGGCGCCCTGGTTATGGCTGTGGCCGATGCGCCATTCTACTGGGGCCTTTCGATATGGAACCCGGTGCTGCGGAATGCTTTCGGCTGGACCGCTGGGCAGATGTCATGGGCCTTTGCCATCACCCAAATCGAGGGAGGTTTTTTCGGCCCGCTGGAGGGGCTGATAGTGCAAAAGCTGGGGCCCCGGCGCTGCATATTCCTGGGCATGATGCTGTTTGGCCTGGGTTTCGTATTGTTCAGCCTGGTTCAGCAGCTTTGGCAACTGTACGCGATTTTCTTCGTTATTAGCTTCGGGTCGGGCCTGTCCGCCTTGATCGCCGTCGAGGTCGTAGTAAACAACTGGTTCATCCGTTACAAGACCCGGGCGATGTCAATTCTGACCGAAGGGTTGGCTATTGGCGGCATCCTGGCCCCTATTTTGCTGGCCTGGTCCATTGGCGGAATCGACCCAAGCGAGTCGGAGCGTTTCGGATGGAGGACCACCGCTCTCTTCATTGGCGTCATGGTAATGGCGCTGGCTGTCCCCTGTTCCTGGCTGGTGCGCGACCGGCCCGAGGACGTGGGCCTGAGGCCCGACGGCGACCCACCCGCTGACGCCGCCGAATCCCCGGCGGACACCGGGGTAACCCAGGCACGGGGGCGAACAGAGTACCAGGGATATACGTTGCAGGAAGCCATGAGGGCAAGGTCCTTCTGGTTGATCAGCTTGGCGAATGCGCTCTCGGCCGGCGTGATAGTTACGTTGTTGGTCCACCTGGGGCTCATGATGGATGACCGCGGTTACTCCCTGAAGGACATAGCCTTGGTGTCGGCCGTCTATACGGGCACCCACTCCGTCTTTATCCTGATTGGCGGCTACATTGGCGATAGATTCCCCATCAAGGTGGTGGCCTTCGTGTTCTCCGCCCTGCAGTCTGTCTCAATGGTGGTGCTGGTGCTTTCAAATAACATGGAGATGCTGCTCCTATTCGCGCTGCTGTTCGGCATCGGATTCGGAGTGCGTACTCCGGTAACCAAGTCTCTGCGGGGCACCTACTTCGGACGCAAGGCTTTCGCCGCCATCAGCGGTCTGTCCAGGGTGCCGTCCAGCATGTGCCTGTTCGCCGCTCCCGTATTTGCCGGAATTATGAGGGATTATCTGGGCACATTCGACCTCGCTTTCTGGATAATCGCCGCAGTCTCACTATTGGGATCTTCCCTGTTCTTATGGGTAGGGGATCCGCCGGGACGGCCCGCCGCCGCTGAGAGCCGGGCGGTCGCCGGTTGATTTCCCCAGCATAAAAGCGGTCGCCTCGCAACGCGGAGCAATTGACTCTCTACCGCCGCCCAAGTATAGTCCGGGCCATCCCCCCAAACGAATGTCCGGGAAGCCCATCCATTCTCCTCTCTAAACCTGACGGGGTGACCAGATGACCCAACAATTTCCGCAGCTTTTCACTCCCTTCCAGCTAGGCAAGTTCACCCTGCAAAGCCGAATCGTGGTCACCGGCCACCGGGGCTACTTCTTCGAATCGGGGATGCCCACCGAGGGACTATGGGTACTACCTGCGGGAAAGGGCCAAGGGCGGCGCGGGCCTGGTGACCCTCGGCGGCTGCGCCGTCCATCCCACCAGCGGGACCGTGCACCTGAACTACGACGACGCCATAATTCCCCGGTACCAGCGGGTCGCTGACCTGGTCCACGAGTACCCGGTGCCGGTCATGGCCCAAATGACCCACCAGGGCGGCAAGGCGGGCAACAACCACCGGCGGGCCCTGAACGGCGAACTGTTGACCATGGCCCCGTCGCCGGTGCCACACCCCGGCTTCGGCTACGAACAGGTGATGCCCCACGAAATGAGCATCGACGAGATCGAGGAAATCGTCGATGCCTTCGGCCAGGCGGCCCGGCGGGTGCGCAGCGGCGGGCTGGACGGCGCGGAGGTCAGCGTCGGCTCCTACGGGCTGATGTCCCAGTTCCTGCACGGCTACAGCAACCGCCGCGAGGACAAGTACGGCGGCGACACACTGGAGGAGCGGGCTACCTTCATGATGGAGGGGCTGCGCGCGGTGAGGAACGCCCTGGGCCCCGACCTGCTCATGGGAGTGCGCCTGTACTACGACGTGGTGGACTACAGCCTGGTCTACGAAGACCTGAAGACCATTGCCAAACTCCTGGAATCCTCCGGGCTGCTGGACTACCTGAACGTCTGGATTGGGAACATGCCCAACGAGGTGTCCAATCGCTACCACATCCCACCCCACTACAACGCGCCCGCGGAGTTCGCCGGCTTGGCGGCGGGAATAAAAGAGTTGGTGGACCTACCGGTGATTGGCGCCGGCCGCATCAACACCCCCGCCCTGGCCGAGGAGATGCTGGTGTCCGGGAAGATGGACTTGGTGGGGTTGGTAAGGGAACTCATCGCCGACCCCTACTTCCCGAACAAGGCCAAAGAGGGCCGGGTGGACGACATCCGGACCTGCATCGCCTGCAACCAGAGCTGCGCCGGCAGGGGTTCGAACCTTGGCCTGCCCATCACCTGCATCTACAACCCGGTGACCGGGCGTGAGAGGGACTGGGCCGAGCCGGGGCCCGCGCCGGCGCCCAAGAAAGTCGTGGTGGTCGGTGGCGGGCCGGCGGGCATGGAAGCCGCCCGGGTCGCCGCGCAACGGGGCCACCAAGTCGTACTGTTCGAACGCTCTGACCGCCTGGGCGGCCTGGTGAAGCTGGCCATGAAGCCTCCCACCCGCCAGTCCTTCGAAGAGATAATCCTGTTCGGGGAGAAACAGTTGCCCAAGCTGGGCGTAGACGTGCGACTGGGAGTGGAGGCCAGCGTTGAGACCGTGGTGGCCGAAACTCCCGACGCTGTTATCGTAGCCACCGGCTCCACGCCCTACATGCCGGAAATACCCGGCGTCGAGGGGAGCAACGTCTTGGCCGTGGCCGACGTGTTGAACGATGCCCCCACCGGGGAACGGGTGGCGATAGTCGACACCCAGGGCACCCTCCCCGCCTGCCTGCTGGCCGACTACCTGGCTGACCAGGGAAAGCAGGTGCAGATAGTGACGGGCATGACTATGGTGGGCAGCGGCATCTATGCCCGCGCCGTATGGCACCACCTCTACGGGCGCCTGGTGGGCAAAGGAGTGACCATGACTCCTATGACGGGCGTAACCCGCATCGGCGAGGACTCGTTGGACGTATACCACGTGGTTAGCCCCGACATCACTTGGCGGATAGAGCCGGTGGACACGGTGGTGATAGCCGGCGGCGGCCAAGTCAACGACGGCCTGTACTTGCGCCTGAAAGGCAAGGTAGAAGGGCTGCACGCGGTGGGGGACTGCGCCCAACCCCGGGACATCGAGATGGCGACGTACCAGGCGCACAAGGTGGCTTTGAGCCTCTGACTGCCTTGGGGCATGGCGGTACGCTGAGCTTGCCGCGGCAGACTTGCCAGGCGCGTGGGGAAATTGACGGTGGCGGAGAGAGTGGGATTCGAACCCACGATACCCAAAGAGTATACCGGTTTTCGAGACCGGCGCTTTCGTCCACTCAGCCATCTCTCCTGAGTGATGGCCAGAATATCACAGCCTTTGAATCCCGTTCAAGAACGAATGGCGACGCGCCCTGCGGCGTTGATGGGCGGCGTCCTCTCTGCGGCTTCCCAAGAGGGTGGCTTATAATTGGTCAACGGTTGAGTTTTTCCGAACGCTGCCCTGGACTTGGGGATGGCCAACATGATTACCGGCGTTGTAGGCATGACCATCTGGACCGACGACCTTGACCCAATGTTCCGTTTCTACCACGACGTGTTGAGGCTGCCCCTGCACTCCCGCCACGACGACTTCATCGCCTTCAAACTGGGCGAAGTGCGTTTTAACATCGGACTTCACGGCCAAGTCAGCGGAGCCTCCCGGGACCCGTTCCGGTTTATGCCTCACCTGGGTGTGGACGACATGCACCAGGAGTTTCAACGGCTAAAGGAACTGGGCGTGGAGTTCATCCGCCCGCCGGAGCAGGAGCACTGGGAAGGTTGGATCGCCACGCTGAAGGACCCCGACGGCAACGTGCTGCAGTTGTTGCAACTGCCCTGACCCTGCTGCTACAGGATGAGCATGGCGTCGCCGAAAGAGTAGAACCGGTAGCTCTGGCTTATGGCTTCCTGGTAAGCACGCAACATCAAGTCACGGCCAGACTGGACGGATGGTTCATGCTCTGCGAAGGCCGAGACCAGCATCAGCAGGGTGGACCTTGGCAGGTGGAAGTTGGTGAACATCGCGTCGACCAGCCGGAAGTCGTGTCCCGGCAGGATGTAGAGGCTGGCCTGTCCGCTGACCGGAGCAACTTCGTCTTTCCCCTGTTGCAACATTAGTTGTGCCGTCTGCTCCAGCACCCGAACCGTGGTTGTGCCCACGGCGATAATCCGGTGTCCGTCGGACCGCGCCCTGTTCAACTCCAGGGCGGTTTCGGGACCAAGTTCAAAGTACTCGGTGTGAATCTGATGTTCGGTGGGATCTTCACCCTTGACGGGGCGGAAGGTGTCCAGGCCAACGTGGAGGGTCACGAAGGCCATCCTGACGTCCAACTCTTTGAGAGTTTCCATGAAGTCCTGGGTGAAGTGCAGGCCTGCAGTGGGGGCGGCCACGCTGCCCGGTTCACGGGCATAGACCGTCTGGTAGCGCTCCGGGTCTTCCAACCGCTGGTGAATATAGGGAGGGAGCGGCATCCGGCCCAACTCGTCAATGCCCTCCTCTGAGCTCAGGCGCACGGTCTTGGTCCCGTCAGATAGAGAGGCCAGAATCTCGACTCCCAGGGTCGGTTGCTCGGACTGCGGCTGCGGCGACTGTTCCGGGGCAACGACGATTTTCGTGCCAGGCCTGAGCCTGCGGCTTGGCCGCGCCAGGGCTTGCCAGACGCCGGGGCACTCCCGGTGGAGGAGTAGGAACTCCACCTTTCCCCCGGTGTCTAGCCGACTGCCGCACAGACGTGCGGGTATGACCCTGCTTTGGTTGAAGACCATCACGTCGCCGGGCCGAAGGTGCTCGGCCAGGTCCAGGAAACTCCGGTGTTCGATGAGGCCCGAGGAGCGGTGCAGCACCAGCAGCCTGGACGAGTCCCTGGGTTCGATGGGAGTCTGGGCGATGAGGTCTGGAGGAAGGTAGTAGTCGAAATCGGCTGTGCGCATTACGGGAGAGCTATCAATGGATGCGGAAGTTTTTGGCCCAGGGGCGTAGAGATACGATGGAGATTTCGAGGGCCATATTGCGGCGTGGGGCGTTGATGCGAGAGCTTATCGAGTTCATGGGTCAAATCCCGCTGTAGCTGGAAATTTTAGATCCCCTCCCATTTCCTCCCATTGTTGCCGGGCGTTGGCGGGCAGACAGGGTTGGAACGGGTTTTGGACACTGTCTGTTTCGGGCCTCGGTTCCTGGTTAGTTGGCCCCAGTCCCGGATGAGGAACGGGGACTGGTGTATTACATGGTAAAGGGGTAGGGACGGGATTGGGAAGGGGCAAGTTGTCAGTAATTCGAGCCCTGGCGGATGCTTCGAGAGCCCCTTCGACAAGCTCAGGACAGGCTCAGCACGAACGCGGGGCGGTTAGTGCACTAACTGGAGACAGTTAGTGTTGAACCAGGGTTCTGCCAGGGGGTTGGGGGCCAGGGTTTTGAGATTCCTCGGCTGCCACCGGAGTATCTGTGTTGAATGTCAAGGGTTTAGGCGGCTGGGGCATAGTTCTCCACCCAGGGTGTTCCCCTTCGGGCTACCGCATGCAGTTGCAGCAGCAGTTTGCGCGTCACCGCCACCATGGCTACTTTGCCCGGCTTGCCTCGCTGGCGCAGTTGGCGGTAGAAGCGTCCAATAGCGCTGTCTTGGCGGCGGACCGCCGCCAAGGCAGCCAGATACAGGGCCCGTCGCACTGACCCGCGCCCACCCCTGATAGCCCGGTAGCCCCGCTGCCGCCCGCTGTCCCGGGACCAGGGGGCCAGGCCCACCAGTGAAGCCAACCCCTTAGCGTCCCCTTGCCCCAACTCCGGCAAGTCCGCCACCAGGACCGCTGCGGTGAGTTCCCCGATGCCCCTTACGCTGCGGTACAACTCCGCCTGCTGTGACAGCTCCCGACTGCTTTGCAGCGCCTTCTGGTACTCCCGATCCAGCCGGGATATCTCCTCATCCAGCCAGTGGATGTGCCTTTGGGTCGAGGCCCGGGCCGCCTCGCTCAGACCCTTGTCCAGCCGGTTCAGTTCCTGCACCCGCTGTTCGACCAACTGACGCCGGCGCCGCAGCAACTCCTTTAGCTCAGCCCGTTCCGGCTCCATCTCCCTCTGGGGCGATTGCTCCAGCGCAAAGGCCTGCCCGAACCGGCTCAGCACCAGGGCGTCTATGACGTCGGTCTTGGCCTCATACCCGCAAGCCTTGGCGAAGGCCCGCACCCTGTTGGGATGGGCCAGGTGAACCCCCAACCCGGCTTCTTTCAGCCCCTTGACCAACTGCCTCTCGTATCCCCCGGTGGGTTCACACACTGCCAACTCCACTCCCTGACCTTCCAGCCATTCCTTAAGGGCTGTGATGCCTTCTTCAGTGTTGTCGAAGCGTTGCACCGGCCCCGAACCAACCCATACATCCAAGCTGGCCTTGCCTACGTCTATACCGGCTACCTTTCCCTCTTCCATTGGCGCCTCCCCTTCCCGTATGATTGCATCGCCGGCCTCCCCACTTGCTGATGCGGGTCCTATGACCCCGGTATCCGTTCGGAGGTTCCGGTTAGGGTGAGGGGTGTCATACTCCGGCCCGGCGCCACGGGGCAACAGCCTCGTCCGCCCAATGACGGTCGACGCGCCCCTCACCCATGCCCCCACAGATTGACCCATCCAGGGGACATCTGCAACATACAAATGACGTTGTTCAAAGGTTTCACTAGACTCGCGGTCAAGGGAGCGGCTTTTCTTTTTCCTTGCGCCGGACGGCATCCAAGAACGGCTTGAGCAGGAATTCGGCGGACTCCAGGTCAATAGCGACCAAGCTGCCATCGGCGTCGTAGAAAGCCGTCAGTCCTCTGGCGGTCTCTTCTCCGTCCTTCACCCGTAATCCGTTTTGTATGGATAGTGTCTGGGTCTCGGTCGTATAGCACACCTCCACTTCCGGCAGGGGTTCCAGTTGTCGATGCCTTATTGCGGTGTGTTGTCGTTTCATGGCTGGCCGCCATACTCATGATACCGGGAAATTCCTACCCCCGGTAAACGGCCAGGTACTTGTCCGCAACGGCGGGCCAGGTGAAGTTGGCGAGGGTGTAGGTTTGGGCTTGTTGGCCGAGGTGTTGGCGGTGGGCGTCGTCGTTTACTAGGCGGGCTAGCGCCGAGACTGCGGCGTCGCAGTCGAAGGGGGGAATGACCACGGCTCCCTTGGTCAGGAGCTCCCGGTTGGCTCCTACGTCATGGGTCAAGACGGGGGTCCCGTGGGCCATGGCCTCGAAGAAGACCAGGCCAAAGGCTTCGTAGCGGGAGAACAGGACAAAGAGGTCGGCTTGGGCGTACCAACGGGCCAGTTCCTGATCAGTCGCTTCACCGAACATAACGACTTCTCGTTCAAGTCCAGCTTCCCGGACTTGAACGGCGATTCTATCCTGGGCGTCCTCGTCGCGGCCCACCAGGACCAACCGGGTTTGACGTTGGAACCGGCTGCGGGCTTGGCGGTAGACGTCTACGAGCCACTCCTGTCCCTTGTGGCGGCCCAAGCGGCCTACGCACAGCAGGGTCAATGGACTGTCGTTGGGAGAGTCCGACTTCTCTTCCGGTTCCAGCGGGCGCGAGGCAGGGGCGGTCTCCGGTACCGGCGCGCCCCAGCCGATGACCGCCTGCTTGCGCGGGGGAGCCCAGTAGTCTCGCCGGACCAGGGCGGCTTCTTGGTTGGTGAGGGAGACGACGCGGTCCACGATGCGGCACAGGAAGGCGTTGATGGGCCGGAGCCACCAGCGAATGACGGGCAGCCGGTGGTAGGACGGGGTGAAAACGAACCGGGCGCGGCCCCGGAGCCAGAACCAGGCCCAGAGATGCCCCCAGAACCAGCCATCGCTGACAAAGTGGACGACGTTGGGTTGGAACTCCCGGAGGTAACGCCGGATTTGCAGAGGAGAGAACCATACCAGGGGCACCGAATAGATGGGCGGGGACCACCTGGGGAAGCCGGACAGGCGGAATATTTCTATGCCTTCGGGAGTGGTCTCACGGTCGGCCCAGTGGGGCTGGGGTATCCGGGGGAAGGCGTACTTGGTGGTGAGGACGGCTACCGCTTCGACTTCCGGCGAATCCTGGATTTGGAAGGTCAACTGCTCTATTGCCCGCTCGACGCCGCCCAGGTAGGGGCGAAAGTAGGGAGTCAAGAAGAGGACCCGGAGGGGGAGACCTTTGCGTAATTCCGGCTGGCCGTTCACCCTTCGACTCGGCTCAGGACAGGCCCTTCGATTTCCCCCTTCGACAAGCTCAGCAACTGTCTTGAAAGTCAAGAATTGTGAAGAGCAGGGTTCCAATGGCGGTTATGCTTGACCATGACGTTGAGGATGGTGAGCAGCTTGCGCATGCAGGCGGTAAGGGCCACTTTCTTGGGTTTGCCAGCCTCGCACAGGCGTTGGTAGAAGCTTCGCAGCACCGGATTGTATCGGGTGGCCACCAAGGTCGCCATGTACAGGGCAGCTCTCACCCGGCTGCGTCCTCCCCACACCTGGCGTTTCCCCCGCAGGGCGCCGCTGTCTCGATTAAATGGCGCCACACCCACCAGGGCGGCGATCTCACCCCGGTTCAAGGCCCCCAGTTCCGGCAGGTCGGACAAGAGGGTCATGGAGAGAACAGGCCCCACTCCCGGAGCGCTTCGGAGCAATTGGACTTTGTCCTTCCACATAGGCGAGGAGCGGATGAATTCTCCCAACTCCCGGTCCAGGCCCTCCAGACTCTCTTCCAACCAAGAGACGTGCTCCTCAACTTTGGGGCGTATACGGTTGGGGGCGCTTCTCACCCTGTTTTTCTCTGCGGTGATCATCTCCACCAGTTGGCGCCGTCGGGCCACCAGGGCCTTGAGTTCCTGCGAGGCGCTGTCGGGCAAGGGTCTGGAGGGCGGGCGCATTGCTTCGGCAAAGTGGGCCAGGGCATGGGCGTCCAAGGCGTCGGTCTTGGCCAGTTTTCCGGCAGCGCGGGCGAAGTCCCGCACCTGCCTGGGGTTGACTACCGCTATGGCCAATTGAGATGCCGCCAGTTCTCCCGCCAGGGTCATTTCCATCCCACCTGTGGCTTCCAGGACCACCAGTTGGGGCGCCAGTTCCCCCAGACGGTGCACCAACTCGCCGATGCCCCGGGGGTTATACGAAGCCTGCCATGCCTCACCGGTAGGCCGCACCGCCACGTCCAGGCGGTCCTTGGAGACATCGATGCCAACGAACAACAGAGCTTCCTTCATTCATCTACCTCCTTTCAAGATATTCTCCCTGCCTCTGGCCCATCCTTGCTTAATTCGGGCTTCATTGCCCAGTCAACTGTTCGGGCTCCGAGGGGCGCTGGACGTGACGACCCTGCTGAGCTACGGTCTTAAAGACCTGGGGCGAAGCGGTCTGTCACGTCCCTGTTTAAGATACAAGGGTGAACGGGTAAAGCCAAGATACAAGGGCGAACGGACGGCCTAGGCCCAGCCTATGCGATGGTCTTCGTGCGAAGGAACGATGTTGTGCAAAGGTCTCCAACGGCGGGGTCATGCCAATGCCTGCTCCAAGCCGTTGCACCAGGCGTCGCTAATGTCTGATACCGGCAAGTCCAGCCAGTGGCCCCAGGCGAAGCGGTTGCCTCCGGTGACGCCCAGCCGTAGGAGAGGGGTTTGGGTGGCAGCGGCCATCTGTTGCAGCCGGGGCCACCTGTCAGGGGAGACGGCGACGACGATGCGCGACTGGCCCTCGCCGAACAGGGCTGCGTCCCATCGGCCGGGCAGCAGGGGTTCGCCGGTAAAGCCCACCCCGTGGGGTATGCACAACTCGGCCAGGGCCACGGCCAGCCCTCCCTCGGAGCAGTCGTGGGCTGAGGTTACAAGCCCCTCCTGGATGGCCTTACGGCAGAGGCCCTGAACACGGCTTTCTAAGTCCATGTCGATGAAGGGGCGTCCCGCGGTCATGCCGTGGATGACCTGGAGGTACTCGCTGCCCGCCAGGTCGGAGGCCCTCTGTCTCCAGTCCGGGCGGCCCAGGAGGGCCACCACCATTCCATCTTCGAGAAAGTGGGCACGGGCATGGCGATTTACGTCTTCGATGAGGCCGACTCCCCCGATAACCGGGGTGGGGAATATGGCCTGGTACTGGGCCTCGTTGTACAGGCTGACGTTGCCGCTGACGATTGGCGTTCCCAGGGTTTTGCAGGCGCGGGCCATGCCCCGGACGACCCATTCCAATTGGTAATAGACCTCGGGCCGTTCCGGGTTGCCGAAGTTGAGGCAATCGGTGAGAGCCAGGGGTTCCGCGCCGGCGCAGGACAGGTTGCGGCATACCTCGGCAACGACTATCTGCCCGCCGCGATATGGGTCCAGATGGCAAAGGCGCCCGTTGCCGTCGATTGTCAGGGCGATGGCCCTGCCCGAGTCCTTGATGCGGATGATTGCGGCATCACCGCCGGGCCCGGCCACGGTGTTGGTCTGCACCTGATGGTCGTACTGGCGGTAGACGCTCTTTTTGTCGGCGATGTTAGGCGAGGCTAATAGCGTCAGCAGCACGGCTCCAGCCCGGCGGTCGGGCAGGGGGACATCGGACAGGGGCAGCCGCCAGCGTTGGCGCAGGTCAGGCACCGGGACGCCTTTCTTCCGGTAGCGGGGGGCGTCGACCAGGTGGCGAACCGGCAGGTTTGCGAGGGGGCGAGAGCCGTCGAGGACGTGAACGGTGGGCGGGTCGATGACTTCGCCGATGGCCCGGCAGGGCACGTCCCACTTGTCGAACACCTGCTTGACCCTGTCTACCCCGTCCGGGGAAGCAATCAGGAGCATTCTCTCCTGGGACTCGGAGAGCATGACCTCGTAGCCGTTCATGCCGTCTTCCCGGCGGTGCACCTGGGAGACATCGAGCCGCACTCCACGGCCGGCGCGGGAGGCGGATTCCACGGTGGAACTGGTAAGGCCGGCGGCTCCCAGGTCCTGGATTCCCTGGACGGCCCCGGTCTCCAGGGCTTCCAGGCAGGCTTCGATCAGCACCTTTTCGAGGAAGGGGTTGGCCACCTGGACCGTGGGGCGGCGTTCCTGCTCGCCCTCGAAAGTGCGGGAGGCCAGGCCGGAAGCGCCGTGAATGCCGTCGCGGCCGGTGCCTGCGCCGACCAGCAGCAGGACGTTGCCCGCCCGGCCCGCCGAGGCGGTGGCAATCTGGTCCACTGGCACCAAGCCGACGCACATGGCATTGACTAACGGGTTCTGGGAGTAGGAGGGGTCGAAGTATATTTCGCCAGCCACGTCGGGGATGCCGATGCAGTTTCCGTACCAGGAGATGCCGCCGACGACACCCCGCAGCAGGCGCTTGTTGTCAGGGTCCTGGGGAGGCCCGAACCTGAGGGAGTTGAGCAGGGCGATGGGGCGGGCCCCCATGGCGAGGATGTCGCGGACGATGCCGCCGACGCCCGTAGCCGCTCCCTGCCGGGGTTCCACGGCGGACGGGTGGTTGTGGGACTCGACCTTGAAGACCACGGCCAGACCGCCGCCGATGTCGACCGCGCCGGCATTTTCGGCCCCCGGCCGGGACAGCACCCGTGGGGAGCGGCTGGGCAGGAGGCGGAGCAAAGGAGCTGAGTGCTTGTAGCCGCAGTGCTCGCTCCACAGTGCCCCGAACATGCCCAGTTCGACGGCGTTGGGATCCCGGTCCAGCAGGTCCAGGATCATGTCGTATTCGGCCTGGGTGAGGGCTATTTCCTCCAGGGTTTCCTTGGTTACTGGCATGGGCTGACACCGCCGCCGGCTACTCGAAAATACCGGGCATCGGAACCGAAGTGCCGCCGCACCGGCTCCGGGTCTGTTGCCGTTATCAAGGTCTGCTCGTACTCCCCTGCCGTCTCCAGCACCCGGCTCCGTCTTTCGGAGTCCATCTCGGAGAGGACGTCGTCCAGCATGACTATGGGCCGCTCGTTGCGCACCGACGCCAGGTAGGTAGCCTCGGCCAACCGGAGAGCCAGGGCCAAGGTGCGGACCTGGCCGCGGGAGCCGTAAGCGCCCACGTCCAGGTCGTTAATCAAGAGTTCGAGGTCGTCGCGGTGGGGGCCTACCGCGGTATGGGCGCTGGCCCGTTCCCGCTGCCCGGCGGCGGCCAGGGACTGGCGGAACTGGTCTTCGGTGGCGGGTATGGAGTCGCCCGGCGGAACGCTGGGTCGGTAGGCGACGCGCAGTTCTTCTTCCGGCGCGGCCAGGCGGGCGTGGTGCTCGGCGCAGGCAACGGCCAAGTCCCGGATGACCTCCCGGCGACGCCAGGTAATCCACGCTCCTTCCCGGACCAGTTCATCGTCCCAGTATTCCAGTTCATCCGCGCCGGCGCGCCTTTCCTGCAACATGCGCAAGAGCTGGTTGCGTTGCTGCACGACTTTCTGATAGCTCTGGAGGCCACGGAGATATTGGGAATCTCCCTGGGAGATGAGGATATCCAGGAACTTTCTCCGGTGGGACGGGGACCCTTGGACAAGGCGGAGGTCGTCGGCGCTGAAGAGGACGGCGTTGACCGTGCCCACCAACTGGGCGGCGGTGCGGTTAACGCGGTCGACGCGTATCTGCTTGCGCAACGAGAAAGCGAGCGCGGAGGCGTTGCCGGGCGGCGAATCCTCTGCGGCGGCGGGACGGGAGCTTTGATACCCGACAAAAACCTGCACCCGGTCTCCTCCCTTCTGGACTGTACCGCCAACCAACCCCTGACCGCCTGAGGCAGCGGCTTGGAAATTGAGGACCTCCCGCTCATTCTCGGCGCGGAAGGACCGGGCCACGGCCAACAGGTACACGGCTTCCAGCAGGGTTGTCTTTCCCTGGGCGTTGGGACCGAAGAAGACCACCACGCCGGGCGGAAGCTCAAGGTCCAACTCGACCAAGTTGCGGAAGTTGTTGAGGATCAGGCGGGAGAGAAACACCTATACGGCTAAGGAGAGTCCTCGAGGGAGCGGATTTGTTCTTCCAACTCCCTCGCGCTGTTGACGTCGCCGTCGGACAAACGGAAGCAGCGGTCCAGGTAAAGCTGGGCCAGGCGGGAGCCTTTCTGCGAGGCGTCCCCGGCCACGGCCAGTAGGGACGAGACCTGGAATTCTTCCGGCAGGTGTCCCGCCAGGGTCGTAATTTCTTCGGCGGCTTCGGCGGCATTCTGGGAGTCGTCTCCCTCGACGGCGAACCGGAGCTTGCCAAGCAGCTTGGAGAGTTCCCCCAGCTTGTCCCGCTCACTCATCAAGCTGAAGACGACCTCGTTCACGTTGTAGGAGCGGTCTTCGGAGGGGGCGGGGTCCGGCTCGGCGGCTTCTTCCTGGGTGGACTCAGCCACCAGGGCCCCCGGGCCGTCGCGGCGGTCGGCGTATTTCTTGGAATAGGCCTCCACCGCCTCGTTGACCGCCTCCATCATCCGGGGCAAATCAAAAGAGAACATGCTGTCGCCGAATACCAGGTCGTCGTCGCGCTGGCGGCTCATCTGCTCCAGCTCTTCATAGCTGCCGACGGGCTCGGGGACAGGGGGCATGGGGAAGGCGGAAAAGTCGCCCATGGACAGGTTGCCCAAGTGAGAAGCAAGGAAGGGCGGCACGTATTTGCTCATGTCCGCCTTCACCGGCAGGACAATCAGGTAGGTGGCATAGACCTTGTCCGGCTCGGTGCTTACCCGAAAATAGAGAAGAGCGTGGCCTTTGGGCCGGTCGGGGTCGCCCCTGTCGAAGGTAATGTCCATATCCCCTGTTTCCCTGCCGGGACTCGCTGCCGGATATTATAGGTTATCTATGGGCGGCAAGCCATAGGCGGGGCCCAAACGGTGGAGGCGTGGTAACGCGGGCGATCCAAGCCTGGGAGTTGTTGCATCGGCGCCTGCGATTATTTATACTCGCAGCATCCGCCCACCGGCGTGGAGGAAGATTATGACCAGCGAGTTCGGGAAGATAGAGATAGAGATAATTTATTGCGTGCCTTGAGGCTATTTCCCGGTCGCCGCGTGGCTGGCGACGGAGTTTTTCAGGTCGGACAAGCCTGGGGACCAGGCAATCAAGCTGACTCCCAACGCCAAGGGCCGGCTGGAAGTCTACGTCGATGGGGAGAAAATCTTTGACCGCAAAACGGACGGCGGATACCCTGAGCTAAACAAGGTGCGGGAGCTCAAGATGGTCATCGCGGAGAAAATCTTCGAGGTCGAAGAGGCGACAGCAACCGGGATTTCCTAGCACGTACAGGCAGTCAGCTTCAGAAATGCAGCCCTCTGGCATTATCCGGGGCTGCATTTTTACGCCCTTAACCATCTTGCCACGACTACAGGAGCAGCCATTGGCCGACCCGGACCACATTAGAGCAGCCCGGTCAGGCCCAGATGGGTTTGGCGAGTGGCGGGCGCTGAACACCGATGTTCGGCTTCAACTGGAAGGGGCGGATCTGTCCGGGGTAGACCTGCGGGGCGCGCGGATCCGGGATGCTAACCTGCGCGGCTGCAATCTGTCGGGAGCACTGCTGTCCAGATCTAGCCTAGCGGGGGCCGACCTGCGGGAGTCGGACTTGACGGGGGCCGACATGGGCCGGGCGACTTTGGCGGGGGCCGATCTCACGCTGGCGAACCTGAGCAACGTCAACCTGTTCTGGGCCGATCTCAAGAACTGCAACCTGCAAGGGGCAACGCTGCGCTGGGCGCGGATGGTGCGGGCGTCTTTCCTCAACGCCGACCTGACGGGGGCCGACGCCAGCCAGGCCACCATGATAGAGGCCGACCTACGCAACGCGACGCTGATGGGGGCGCGGTTTCGTTCCGCCAACATGAACGGAGCGGACCTGGGCAGGGCCGTTATGGCCGAGGCCGATTTCACGTTGGCCATGATTCGGGACTCCTTGTGGTTTGCGGCAGACCTGCGCGGGGCCAATTTCGACCGGGCGAGCCTGCACCGGTCGGACATGGACGGGGCGAAATTCGATGGGACGACCATATTCCCGCAAGGCTTCGACCCGTATCGAACGGGCAACCGGGACGTTAGGGATTAAGGCCAATCCTTATGCTAGAATGGTCACCGGCAAAGCTTGTAGGGGGTCCCATTGCCAGTCCTGCAAATCACTGCTGATCAACCCGGCGCCGGCAAGACTTGCCTGGCCGGCGCGTTAGTCTTACACCTAGCCGAGTCGGGCCAGCGAGTCGGGTACTACAAGCCCTTCTCCAACCGTCCAGGTGACGACCCGGACGTTGCATTGGCAACCCAGTCTCTGCTGGATGGTCAAGCGGCTGTCCGGGTCCCTGACCCGCTGCCATTGCCCCAGGCCTCTGATTCCGGCGCGGCGACCGGGCAAGTGCAACGGGCGGCGGCAGAGCTTCAGGGCCAGTGCGACTGGGTGGTGATGGAAGGGCCCGACATTGGGGCGCAGGATGGGGAACAATCGCCCCCGGCCCTGGAAGTTTCGTCGCTGACCGGCTCCAAGGTCTTGCTCGTGGTCAGATACACCAAGGGACTGAGTCCGGCAGACGTGGAAAGAGTAGCGGAGCCGTTCATGGACCGGTTGGGCGGGGTCGTGGTCAACGGGGTTACGCAGTACCGCAAGCGGGAAGTGGACGAGGCCACCGGAGCGGCGCTGGCGGCCCAGGGAATACCGTACTGGGGCTCACTGCAAGAAGACAGGGCCCTGTTGGCAGTCACCGTTCAGGAAATTGCAGACCATTTGGGAGGCCGGTGGGCCCAGGAGCCGGAGAACGCCGACGCTCCTGTGGAACGGTTCTTGATAGGCGGCAACATCATGGACCTGGGGCCTACCTACTTTGGCCGCCACAGCAACCAGGCGGTAATCGTCCGGGCCGGCCGGCCGGACATCCAGATGGCCGGGCTGATGCCGCAGACCCGCTGCCTGGTGCTTACAGGGCGGGAAGAGGCGGCACAGTACATAACGGCGGAGGCGCTACAGCAAGGGGTGCCAGTCATCCTGGTGGATTCGAATACCGTGGAAACGGCCGAGGCCCTGGGAGGAGTCCTGGACAATCCTTCGCCGCCGACGATTGGGAAAGTCCGGCGGTTTCTGCAGTTGCTTAGAGGCAGCGTAGACCTGGACGCCCGGTTAGCCGAACTGGGTTAAGTCGCCCGCCGAGTTGCGGTGGGCGTTGCCGCAACAGCCGTTCCTGAGCACACGACTATATCGTCCTGCGTCGTTGCCCGTTAGCAAGGCCGATACAGAGGAAGGTAAAGCCAATGCCCGACGCTTACAGGATCGTAATTGAAAAAAACGAGCGCATCACTTTACGCGACGGCGTCGTGACCTATGCGGACGTCTACCGGCCGCTGCTGGACCGCCCCGTGCCGGTGGTGGTGACGCGCACGGCGTACGACAAGGAAGGCGGCGGAGGCATCACGCCGTACCCGCCCCAGGTGAGGCTGGCCGAGGCGGGGTTTGCGGTGGTGATGCAGGACATCCGGGGAAGGTTCACCTCGGAGGGGACGTTCTACCCCTTCGTCAACGAGACCGACGATGGGTACGACACGGTGGAGTGGGCGGCAACGCAGCCGTGGAGCAGCGGATCGGTCGCCTTGATGGGGGCGAGCTATCTGGGGGCTACTACGATGCTTGGAGCAAGGAGCGGTCATCCGGGCCTCAAAGCGGTGGTGCCCACGGTAACCACCGACGAATACTACGAGACTTGGAACTATCATGGAGGCGCCCTGCAACTGGGCTTCGCCGGCACCTGGGCCGGAGGCCTGGCGCAATCGCTGGCCATGCGGCCGGACACCTGGCTGTCCCCTGACCAGGTGAGGAAACTGGGGGTCGCCTTGGCCGATGCCGCGACAACTCTGGCGCACCGGCCGGTGGTGGACCTGCCGGGGGTGTCGCAAGAGGGGGCGGTACCCTGGTGGAGGGACTGGGTGTCGCACCCCGACAACGACGAGTACTGGCGGTCCCTGCGGATTTCAGACAGTTTCGGCTCGATGGACGTTGCCGGGCTGCACCTAGGAGGATGGTTCGACATCTTCCTGGCCGGGACAATCCGGAACTTCGCGGGCCTGACCAAGGCGGGCCGCGCTCCGCAGAAGCTGATAATAGGGCCGTGGGGCCACAGCAACTACGTCAGGCGTTTGGGACTGATGGACTTTGGAGCGACGGGGCCGGCGTTGTTCTCCGGCGTCCACCAGGAGGTCATCAGGTGGCTGGACCGCTGGGTGGCGGAAAAGGAGGGAACGGACACCGGGGCCCCGGTGCGCTACTACCTGATGGGGGCCAATCGCTGGCGGGACGCCGACGGGTGGCCGCCGCCGGAAGGGCGGGTTGAGGCGTGGTACCTGCACAGCCGGGGCTCGGCCAACAGCCTTAGGGGCGACGGCCTCCTGGACCGGCAAGCGCCCGACTCGGACGAGGCTGCGGACGTCTTTCTGTACAACCCGGACCGCCCGGTCCCGACCCGGGGCGGGAACCTGCTGATGCTGCCAATACATGATCCGGGGCCGTGGGACCAGCGGGAGGTGGAAGAGCGGGACGACGTCCTGGTCTACACGTCCGATGCACTGGACGAAGACCTGACCGTGGTTGGGCCGGTGCGCCTGCACCTGTGGGCGACTACCGACGGACCGGACACGGACTGGACCGCAAAGCTGGTGGACGTGAGCGAGGACGGGACTGCACTGAACCTGTGCGACGGGATTATCCGGGCTCGCTACCGGGAATCTACGGAACGGGCGAAGCTGCTGACGCCGGGAGCGGCCTACAACTACACCGTGGACCTGGTGGCAACGGCCCACGTGTTCATGGCGGGGCACAGGCTCAGGCTGGAGGTCAGCAGCTCCAACTTTCCACGGTTCGACCGCAACGGCAACACCGGCGGAATCGTGGCCCAGGAAACCGAGGGCAGGGTGGCAATACAGCAGGTGCACCACACCGCCGAACAGCCGTCTTGGCTGGAGATAACTGTCCTGGATTCCTGAGGGGAAGGCCAAGAGCGGCAATCGCTGGCGAGGAGCATACTTACCGATAGGTTGGACCCTCGGGGTCGATTAAGCTGGCTATGTGTTCCAATTGTCGAACAATGGCGTCCAGGGTTTGGTCGCGGTCGGTGCCAGCCGGCAAGTCAATTGGTACATTTACCTCGCCGCCAGACCGCTCCACTCCCTTCTCTGCCAAGTCCTTCAACCTGCTCCGGACCTCTTCCAACTTCACACTCTTCGCATTTACATCGGCTTCGTAGTCTCGGTAAAAAGATAACCACAGTGGTTTGTCCGGCATCTGCTTCGCTGCCCTGTAATCAATGCCAATCCAGGCGAACGCGCCGGCGAGGAAAAGATACCTTGCGTAGTAGTCGTCAATTACTTGTCCTGTAGATAGTCCGTTGGTGTATGCCCACTTAGATTGCTCAACACACTTCACGGCCTCGGTGATCAGTTGTTTCAGGTTCTCGTCGCGTGTCGGATTGTCTCCCTCGATGGCGCTGGCGGCGAGTCCTTGCAGCTCGGCGATCTCGAAGCACGCTTGGGTATCGCCGTTCTCTTCGGCCCGTTGCGCCATCCGGTCAAGAAGCAGTTGCCAGGTGGTGAGCATCAGACGGCGTCGGCCGTCTCTAGAGCGCGCCGTTCTAAGGTCCTTGCCGTTATCGACATCACTCAGTTCGTGACCCGCGTCGCGCAACTTATCTTTAAGTTCGTTCCACAAGAGGCCTTGTTCGACGCGATAGCCTGGAGCCAGGAACAGGAGCACGGATGGTTTATCAACTGGAAGACTTTGCCAGTAGGTGACGGGTTGGTGATGGGTCAGTGACGCCCAGAACTTTGACTCGATTAGGGCGACTTTATCGCCATATTCGTCCACGCAAGCCAGGTCGGGTGTGGCTCCATGCTCGTCCGTCATCCAGGTTTGCGCCCTTGCTATAGGCATTGGCCCGTGTTCGTCACCCAGAAATTCGGATAACGCCTCTTTGGCAGAGGGAGAGCGGGACAGGATGAAATACAGAGCGTCGGTGGCGGCATCCTCAAGCCCCAGGATATGGTGTTGTGCGACGAAACTGAGCAAGGAGCGTTCTTGAGTCATGGCGAATCTCCGTGGGAGGCGATTTCTTAGTTATGGTGGGCTGCCTGGGTCGGGTAGTCTCCCGGTTTCCCCGTGTCGCCGGGCTGTATCACGAAGTCCCGTCGGTCCCGGTAGAGGCGAGCGCGGTTGATCACATTCTCGCCATCGGGATCGAAGCCATCCCACTGGCTATTGAACCAGTATTTGAAATCACCGATGAAGAGGTACTTGTTGCCCACGCTGAAGAAGCGACAGGCTACGCCCTCGCCGTCCTGGAAGCGGGCGTAGATGGCATCCAACAGTTCCCGTTGCCCGTCCTTTTGGCTGAGGACGTATTCATGGGGCCAGGTATCCCGGTAGGTGACCGCTTCCCGCCAGGGTGCGCGGGCGATAAGTTCTGTTAGTTTCATTGTTTACTCAGTGTTCCTTACTTGGTGCGGTATCAATTTTAGGCCAGAGGGTATTATAAACCGGCTCATTTAGCCGCTGTGGAATGCAGCGAGTTGCCGGAGGAGGCCCGTACTTGAGCGAGCAAACGGAACCGTGTCCCCCGTTAGGACCACGACGCAGGGGCGAGGGAGCCGCTGCTACGTTATGGTTCCGGTTGGCGGGCGATCTTGCCTTCCAGCAGCGCTTCGTAGTCGAAGACGACGGCGGAAGCTACGGTTGCCGTCAGTTGGGGCAGGCCAAGTTGGAGGTGGGTACGGTCTCTGAACTCCAGCCAGTCGTGCTCCAGCTTTATCTGGGGTTCCACCAGGCCGTCGGCTTCGATGGCCTCGCCCTCCTTGAAGTTCAGCTCGCACGCCTGAAGGACGTTGGGCTTGCGGGGGTTCCACAAAGGGATGCCGAACTTGCGGGCCATGATTGGGCGGTGGCTGTAGATCGAGCAGGCGTCGTCGACCAGGGCCGGACAGGGGATGTGGCGGCGTCCCACCAGCCGGTCCAATGCTTCTTTGACGACTCCACTGTGGGCCTCGATGCCCTGATTCTCGTCCACCTCTGATCCGGTCAGTTCTGCCAGGTAAGCCAGGGCCTTGCGGCGCATCTGCTCCCTGGCCTCAGGCTCCAACGCCTTCACCGCCTTGGAGATGTAGGCAGCTTCGATGGCGCTGATGGGGAATAGCTGGGTGCAACAACTGCTGCAGCCCATGCGGCACTGCATCCGGTCGATGAAAATGTCGCGGACTCTGTTGAACTCCCTTTCCACGTCGGAAAGGAGCTCTTCGTAAGTCCGGTAGATGCTGTTCAGATCAGTTGCCATGGGTTCCTTGACAGATATCCAGCCCAGCGGTGGGCCGGTTGCTCCCCTCCCAGCAATGATACCCATCTACTCTTCCACTGGTCAACGCGGCAAGGCCGCGGCCGCCGCCAGGCGCCTTGGCAGTCCTGGGCCGGCCCGGTCTGACGCAGAGGTGGACTGCTATCCAAAGGCGGTTTACACTTACAAAGAGGCGGGTGATTGAGTCGCCTGACCGACACAGCAGGAGATTAACCTATGAGCGCACAAGGTAAGGTGGCCGTAGTCACCGGGGCAGGCACCGGCATCGGAAAACAGACGGCGTTGGCCCTTTTGCAGGAGGGATACTCGGTGGCGCTGGCCGGCCGGCGAGCCGAACTTCTCGAGGCTACGGTATCAGAGGCCGGCGAGGCGGCCTCCCGCGCGCTGGCGGCGCCTACGGACGTGGGCGACCCAGAGGCCGTGCAGCGGCTGTTCGCCAAGACCAAGGAACGATTCGGACGCCTGGACCTGCTGTTCAACAACGCCGGCATGGGGGCGCCCCCGGAGCTGCTGGAGGACTTGACTTTCGCTCAATGGAAGGCAGTGGTGGACGTCAACCTGACCGGTACGTTTCTGTGCACCCAGGAAGCGTTCAAGATAATGAAGGACCAGGACCCCATGGGCGGCCGGATCATCAACAACGGCTCGGTATCCGCCATGACGCCGAGACCCAATTCGGCCCCTTATACCTCCACCAAGCATGGCGTGACCGGGCTTACCAAGTCCACCTCGCTTGACGGTCGCAAGTACAACATCGCCTGCGGCCAAATCGACATAGGCAACGCCGACACCGCGCTGGCTGCGGCTTTCAAGAGTGGGATCGTCCAGGCCAACGGGACTATCCTCTCGGAGCCGGCCTTCGACGTCGACCACGTAGCCCAGGCAGTGGTGTACATGGCGGGGCTGCCGCTGGACGCCAACGTGCAGTTCATGACCGTCATGGCCACCAAGATGCCGCTTATAGGGCGCGGCTAGGACGGCCCGCCGCCCCGGCCTAGAACGGTAGTGAGACCGGGAAGAGCTATTCCGGCCGGCAGGTAGATTTCGTGACCCAAATGAGAATAACCCCATCGCTGTTGCGCTTGACCCTCCCGGTGAAGGGGATGACCTGCGCCTCGTGCGTGGCGAACGTGGAACGCGCCTTGAAAGAGGTGGACGGCGTGGCGTCGGTGTCGGTCAACCTGGCGACTGAGCAAGCGCTGGTTGAGGCCGATCCCCGGCGGGCCGCTGCCCCCGTTCTGGCCCAGGCCCTGGAGGATGCCGGCTATGCGGCGGAGACGGACGCGCTGACGCTGAAGATTGGAGGGATGACCTGCGGGGCTTGCGTATCGCACGTGACTAACGCTTTGACCGGGGTCCCCGGAGTAGTTACAGCAGGGGTGAACCTGGCGACGGAGCAGGCGACGGTGCAATACCTGGCCGGAGCGGCCACCCTGGGCGACTTCGACGTCGCGGTGCAAGGGGCCGGTTACTTGGTGAAGGGCGCGGTCGGCGAGGAGTCGGACGACGAAGAAGAAAGGACGAGGATTGCCCGGGCGAGGGAAATAAAGAGCCTGGCCTGGAAGGTTGGCGTCGGCGGAATAATTGGGGCCGCCATGATGACGCTGATGTTCGTTCCGATGGACCGGCTGGGCATGACGCCGCTGCAGCTCAACCTGCTGCTGTGGGCGCTGGCCACGCCGGTGCAGTTCTGGATCGGGGCCCCGTTCTACCGCGGAGCGTGGGCTGCGCTCAAGCGCCGGACGGCAAACATGAACACCCTCATCGCCCTGGGGACCAGCGTGGCCTACGGGTACAGCGCGTTGCTCACCGTGTTCGAGGGCTATTTTGCCCAGGCGCGCGAGGTCTACGCCAACAGCGTATTCGGTCACGGGACCGGCGTCTACTTCGAGGTCTCAGCCATCGTCATCACGTTGGTGCTGTTGGGGAGACTGCTGGAGGCGCGGGCCAAGTGGCAGACATCCAGCGCCATTCGCAAGCTGCTGGGGCTGAGGCCCAAGACGGCGCGGGTGATTAAGGACGGGGTCGAGACTGATATACCCATCGACCAGGTAGCGGTGGGAGACGTCCTGGTGGTGCGGCCCGGGGAGCAGGTCCCGACGGACGGCGAAGTCGTGGCCGGGTCCTCGACAGTGGACGAGTCGATGCTCACCGGGGAGAGCCTGCCGGTGGACAAGGAGCCGGGGTCGCAGGTATACGGAGCAACCATCAACAAGACGGGGAGCTTCCGGTTTCGGGCGGTCAAAGTGGGCGGCGACACCGTACTCTCCAATATCGTGCGGATGGTGCAGGAAGCCCAGGGGTCGCAGGCGCCAATTCAGCGGCTGGTGGACCAGGTGGCGGCCCGGTTCGTGCCGGCGGTCATCGGAATCGCCCTGGTCACCTTCCTGGTGTGGGTGTTGTGGCAGCCGGTCGAGCCGGGGCTGCCCATCGCAATACTGAACCTGGTGGCGGTGCTGGTCATCGCCTGTCCCTGCGCCCTGGGCCTGGCGACGCCCACGGCGATTATTGCAGGCATGGGCAAGGCGGCGGAGCGGGGCATCCTGTTCGGCAACGCCGAGGCCCTGGAGCGGGCGCGCAAGCTGCAGGTGGTGGTGCTGGACAAGACGGGCACCGTTACCACAGGACGGCCCGAGGTCACCGACCTGATAACGGCGGGCGGACGTACCGAGGATGAGGTGCTGGCCCTGGCTGCGTCGGCGGAGCGGGGACTCGGAGCATCCCCTGGGGGAGGCCATAGCCGCCGCCGCAGACGACCGGGGGCTGGCCAGGCAGGAAGTAGCCGAGTTTCAAGCGTTGCCCCGGCCACGGCATTAACGCCAGGGTGAACGGGGCCGACCTGACTATCGGGAATCTTGCGCTGATGCGAGAGACGTGGGTTCGGCCTGAATGGGTTGGAATCCAGCGCACAGGAGCTTTCCCCGCCAGGGCAAGACGCCGGTGTTCGTAGCCGTAGACGGCGAGGTGAGCGGGATCATCGCCCTGGCCGACGTGCTGAAGCCCGAGTCGCAGGAGGCCGTTGACGCCCTGAGGCGGCTGGGGATTGGACGTTGTGATGTATACCGGGGACACGCAGCGCACGGCCCAGGCCATTGCCGGCCAGTTAGGAATAGGCATGGTGCTGGCCGATGCGCCGCCGGACCAGAAACTGATGGAGGTCCGCGCGCGCTGCAGGCCCAGGGTAAGTCGGTGGCCATGGTGGGCGACGGCATCAACGACGCCCCGGCGCTGGCCCAGGCGGACGTTGGCATAGCCATCGGAGCCGGATCGGACATCGCCATAGCCGCGGCGCGACGTTTCCCTGGTGGGCAGCGACATTCGCGGGGTGCCGGAGGCCATCGGCCTGTCCATGGCCACGGTACGGACCATCAAGCAGAACCTTTTCTGGGCTTTCGGGTACAACGTCGTCCTGATACCCATAGCCGCGGGCCTGCTGTTCGTGGTCTTCAACGAGCTGCTGGGGAGGCCCGGTACCCGCGGGTCCGCTGCGGCGCGTGCTGGGAGACTACGGGTTCCTGAACCCGGTGATGGCCGCCGCCGCAATGGCGCTGAGTTCCGTCTCGGTTGTGACCAACTCCCTGCGGCTGCGCCGGTTCAAGTCCTGACCCTGCGGCTGCGCCGCGGGCCCTGCTCCATACTGCCCTGGGCCGACTTGGGCGATTCCCCAGTCTTATACGACCGCCATTGGTCATCGTAGTCAAAGGAGGAGCCACATGCAGGGCGTTGTATTCAACGGCAACCGGCAGGCCGAGATAAGGCAGTTTCCAGACCCCCAAGCCGGTCCCGGCGAGGCGGTGGTGAAGGTCCGGGCTTCCGGGCTGTGCGGCAGTGACCTGCACCGGTACCGCGATACCCAGCCCACGGAGACGATATCGGGGCACGAACCCTGCGGGGTCGTCGCAGAGTTGGGGGCCGGAGCGCCATCCGGGCTTCAAGTCGGGGACCGCGTCATAGTCCACCACTACCGGGGCTGCGGCATCTGCGAAATCTGCGCCATGGGCTACGAGCAGCTATGTCCCGAGGGCAACGTGGTCTACGGAGGCGGCTCAGGACACGGCTCCAACGCCGACTACATCCTGGTGCCTTCGCGCACCCTGGTACACTTGCCCGACGAGCTGTCCTTCGAGGAGGGCGCCGCAATCTCCTGCGGCACCGGCACCGCCTGGAACGGCTTGAGGAAAATGGAGCCTTCGGGCAGGGACATGGTGGCCATCTTCGGGCAGGGCCCCGTGGGCCTGAGCGGCACCCTGTCGGCCAAGGCCATGGGTTCCCGGGTCATTGCCGTGGACGTTGTGCCCGAACGGTTGGAGCTGGCTGTCGAGCTTGGAGCGGACCACGTGATCAACAGCCGGGAGACCGACCCGGTGGAGGCCATCCGGGAACTGACCGGGGGAATGGGCGCTTCGGCGGCTTTGGAGACATCCGGCAACGCAGAGGCCAAGTCCCAGGTCCTCCAGTCTTTACGGCCCTTTGGCCGTTGCTGCTACGTGGGCATCGGCGGCCCGGCGACCATCAACTTCACCCGGGACGTAATCTACAAGGTCGTGACGGTCTACGGCTCGTGGACCTTCAGCAAGTCCGAGCTCATCGAAATAGCCCGGTTTATAGTAGAAGCGCAGGTGCCCCTGGACAAGCTAATCACCCATCGCTATAGGTTGGACCAGGCGGCGGAGGCGTTCCAGACATTCGATACCGCTACCACGGGCAAGTGCGTGTTTATGTTGGATTGAACCGGCGCTAGGCCGCGTCCATCCGGCCCAGGTACTCGCCGAAGAGGGCGATGGACTTGTTTTCCGGGGCGCCGGCAAAGTAGCGGATTCCCTGGGAGTAGCGCAGCACCTCACGGGGGTGCATGGGGAGGTTGCCGCCGGGCCCTGAAATCTGGTATGAGCCGTATACCCAGTCCTCATGGCTGGTGTAGAGGGAATCCTCTATCAGGTTGGCGCTTTCCTCGGGCAGGTCGGAGCGCACTACGAACCTGGCGATGACAAAGGGCAGGCCGGTCCACTCGGCCCATTCGGTCCCCAGATCGTAGTGGTTGGGGAACTCCCTGGAGACCCGGCGGTGACGGAGTCCCTCGGTGCCCACCAGCAGCGTTCCATCGTGGGGTTCCTGGGCAGACACGAATGCGCCTGGCTCCAAGCCGTGCTTCAGGGAGAGGAGCACCTGCAGCAGCTTGACCGCTGTGGGCGCCTCGCTGGGGACCGCGATGGGGGCGCCGCCCATCTCTTCCAGGGGACGCTTGGTGGAGAGGTTGACGCTCATGGACAGGGAGATAAACGCGACGCAGAACCCCGACAGGGCCCGCATGGTGTCGGGCATGGGGAAGCAGTCCGTCAGCGGTATGAGGCCTCCCTGCAGGCGGCCGTCAGCGATGGCGGCGGGCAACTGGTTGGGCGGCAGTTCCAGCACCTCGATGCCCCTTTTGGGCATGTCGAAGAACAGGGGCTCGGAGCTGATGTAGGGGGTGCGTCCGACCGTCAGCGGCGGCATTCCAGCATCACCCGGATTGGCGGCATTGTGTCGTCATCTTTCTAATCTGGGCCTTAAAGTTAAACAGGGCCTCGGTGGTTCGAGGCCCTGTCTCGGTTGCCGTATTCTCCTGCGGGCTAAAGCCCGGGAGCCGAAAAGACCAAAGACTTCTTCTCATAAATCTGAATGCGGCTGCGGGTCGCCTCCACCACGAAGACCATGTCGTTGTGGTCCACGGTCACCGCGGTGGGGCACCAGAAGAACTTCTCCCGGTATACGTCGGGGGCCCGCTCCCGTTCGCCCCACATCTCGGGGTTGGCGTTGAGCTTGTCCCTGCCCCACTTGGATATGGTGGCGTCGCCCGTCTTTATGGCGGCCACATTGCCGGCGGAGTCGAATACCTGGAGACGATTGTTCATCCAGTCGGCCACGTAGACCGCGCCTGCGCTGTCCACCGCCACCCCGGAGGGCCGGTTCAACTGGCCTTCTTCGGAACCGGGCTCGCCGAACTGCTGCATGAACTTGCCGTCAGGAGAGAATTTCTGGATACGGTCGTTCTTCCAGTCGGCGATATAGACGTCGCCCTGGGAGTCCAAGGCGATTCCCCAGGGCAGGTTCAATTCGCCTTGCCCGGCGCCGCCGACTCCCCACTTGGAGATGAACTGGCCGTCCTTGGTGAATTTCTGGACCCGGTTGTTGCCCGAGTCCACGATCAACACGTTGTCGTCGGCGTCGAACACCATGCTCGAGGGACGGTCCATTTCTCCGTCGCCGGACCCGGGCCGCTCTTGCCATTTGCCCAGGAACTCCCCGTCCTTGGAAAACATGGAAATGCGGTTGAGCCACTCGTCGGAGATGTAGACGGTCTCCTGACCGTCCAAGGCGATGCAGGTGGGCCAGACCATGGACCCGTCGGCGGGGTTCCAGGTATGGGGGCCCTCCCTGGGAACGCCGCGGGCGAACTCGGTAATCAGTTCGTCGTCCAAGCTGCATACCGTAACCCGCGTCCCCTCGGGGCGGTACTCCGAACTCCGGCACAGCACAAACATCAAGTCGCCGCTGTCGCGGGCCATGCATACGGGTCCGCGAAAGCCGGTCCCTGCCTGTTCGGGACGGCCGATGGTCTTGAAGTACCTCAGGTTTATGAACGAGTCTTCTGATGGCATATCTCCCTCACAGAGACCTGATTCGAAACTATCTGCCCCTTCTCCGGTGGGCCGGCGGTCTTATGGCTGCGAGATCGTCGACCTAGACGAAGTCCAACTGCTCGAAGGAGCCGTTGACTATGGGCTTGGCGTCCACGCCCATCCACTTTTCGAGGATGGTGGAGTAGAGGCCGCGGAAGTCGTTGTTGAAGTGGAGGTCGCCCTCCAACAACTTGCTTTCTTCCAGGGACGGGTATTCGCCGTACAGGCCGCCCTTCACCCTGTCGCCAATGACGAAGGCGTGGCCTCCGGAGCCGTGGTCGGTGCCAGAGCCGTTGTCGTGCACCCGGCGTCCGAATTCGGTGAAAGCCAGGATCATCACGTTCTCACTGGCGTTGTGTTCCTTGATGTCGTCATAGAAATTGGCTAGGGCCCTGCTGGTGTCAGTCCACAGCACCGGGTGGTTGCCCTGCTGTCCCGCGTGGGTGTCGAAGGCGTTGTAGGGAGAGGCGGTATACAGCACCCTGGTGCCGAAACCGGCCAGATGGGTCTGGGCGATGTTCCTCATGTATTGCCCCACCGTGTCGCCGCCGTATTCAACCGTCGATCTGTACATCTCCGGGGCCTTGCTCAGGACATCGGCGCCGGCCAGGGCGTCCAACCCGGTCTGGGCCAGGTAGTCCACGGTAGGGCCCTGCCCGATCATGGGAGAGTAGACCTTGGAAAAGACGTCCAATGCCCTGGCCCGCTGGTCCTGGTCTGCAATGCCAGTGAGGACGCCGTAGGTCTCCAGATTCCCAACAGATGCCACCGGGACGCCCATCACCGCCATGGCCCGGGGGAGGCCGCGGCCGAAGTTCACGCCGGTGAGCACGTTTTCCTTTTGGGGGTCCAGGTCGCGGACGAGGCGGCCGAGCCAGCCTTCGTCGCCGACCTTGTCCGGCTCGCAGGTGTGCCAGATGTCCATGGCGCGGAAGTGAGAGCGGCTGGGGGAGGGGTATCCGACCCCCTGGATGATCGCCATGTTGCCCTCGTCGTAGATCTTCTTCAAGGGCGCCATAGTCGGGTGAAAGCCTATTTCGTCGTTGATCTGCAGCACCTGGTCTTCCGGCACGCGCACTCCAGGCCGGTTGTCGTAGTAAAGCGGGTTGGAATAGGGGACGACGGTATTGAGCGCGTCGTTGCCTCCGGACAACTGAAGCACCACTAAGACCGAGTCTTTATTCGTCGAGGTCATTGCCAAACCTCCAAAAATTTGAGGGCTGCCGTTGCCCTCGCGGCCCGGAAGGCCGACTTGACATGCCTAAACAGGGTTTAGGCGAACAGGTATTCGGTTGTCGCCACTATGGACTGGAGTACGGTGGTCACCTGGCCGGGGAATTTCTCGGAATCCGTCCGGATCTCGCCCTCGCTGGCGGCCAGCTGGACGATCTGCTCGCGGGTCTCGTCGGCGATCTCGTATGAGCCCAGGCTTTCCAGGCAGCCGTTTACCAGCGCGTCCGGGGCCAGGGAGCCGCCGTTGGCGGCCAGCCTTTGAATGATGGCCTTGATGCCGGGGAGGTCGGCGTTGCCGACCTGGTCGGCGGTGAAGTTGATGCGCTCCACCAAAGTTCCGGAGTCGATCCACTCCCGCCCGGTGTGCCAGCCTTCCACCGTGGGAGGGTTGAGCAGGTCCTGGCCCATGTAGCGGATGGTCATGGTCACCGCGTCCAATCCGGGCTTGGGGAAGGTAAAGTCTCCCACCAACTTGATGGTGCCGACGACCGTCTCCGCGGGGCTCTTGACCTTGGCGAACCGGGCGTTCTTGAAGAAATCGGAGTTGAACAGGACCCGGAGCATGGAGCGGATGTCGTAGTTGGAGCGGAAGTACTCGTCCTCCAGCATCTTGATGGCTTCGGGGTCCTTCGGCGGGGTGTCCTTCCAGGCAGGCACGTGGGGTTCGTCGGCAACGAAGTAGTTGTACAGGTGCCTGGAAATGAACCGGGCCGCCCCCGGCTGCTTGACGATGATGTCGATGATGTCTTCGCCGTTGAGGTTGCCCGTCTCTCCCAAGAAGGTCTTGTCGCCGTCGTCATGGTCGGTGGGGTCGTAGACGAACCTGGACTGGTACCTGCCGTAGGGGTACCTGGGCACGGCGTTGGCAACGGTCCAGCCGGTGAAGGCGCGGGCGGCTTCTTTTACGTCGTCTTCGGAGTAATTGAACTGGCCGTCCATGCCCACGCCTAGGGAGAACAGCTCCAGGAGCTCTCTGCCCCAGTTCTCGTTTATGGCCCCCTTGTGGCTCATGCAGTTATCCAGGTAGTAGACCATCGCCGGGTCTTTGGCCAAGCCCAGCAGCAATTCCCGGAAGCTGCCCATGCCCAACTCCCGGTACATTCTCAGTTCGGTGTACTGCTGGCGGGGAAATTCCAACTTGGCGTGGCCAGTGGGGAAAAGGCCGTGCCAGAACAGGGTCATCTTTTCCAGCAGCGGGCGGTTGGTGTTGATCATCTCGTAGGTCCATTCTTCCTGCTGCTGTTCCAACCCCGCCTGGATCATCCAATCGGTCCGGTAGCGTTTGATGACGTCGTGTTCGAGGGCGGGCTGGTCTTCCGGATGTAGAAGCTCCTCGACGGTAGCCTCGTATCCCTTGGCTGCCCGGGCCTCCAATTCTTCGAGTTGGGCGCCAAAGCCGGCGCGGCGCATCAAATGGGCCATCAATGCGACATCTTCTTTAGCCATTTCCTTCTCCTAAAGTAGTCCGCAACGAAGCCGGGATAATGGAATTCAGAGGAATATTGACGACGGTGAATTGTAACATAACCTGATTTCGCGGTACAAGCCAGCGCTCGTGTCAGCGAATTACCTGACATCTACAGGAATGACAAGGACGGCGGACTCACACACCCCCAATTTACTGACAGTTTGCCCCTTCCCCACCAGCCCCCTAACCCCCTATCATGGAATATGTCAGAAGTACCTCAGCCCCCACCCGGGACCGGCGCCAATGCCCCCCGGCAAGAATGGGAGTAAATGAGAGGAAATGGGAGGGAATCTAAAATTTCAGCTAGAGGAGCGCGGTCGTAGGGCATCGTTGACACTAGGGCGGGCCTGTGTTGGAATTGGCCTATTCTGAGGCTATCCACAGGCGGGAGGCAGCATGGCTAGGCACGAGTCGGTGGACGGCGGACCAGGGCGAAAGGGGATGACCGTTGCTCCCGCGGGGCGGCCGGTGGTGCATTCGACGCAGGGGGTGATTTCGTCGGGGCATTACCTGACGTCGATGGCGGGGATGAGGATGCTGCTGACCGGCGGCAACGCCTTCGACGCCGCGGTCGCGGCCAGCTTCGCCGCAGCGGTGGTGGAGCCCATGGCCGCCTACTCGCTGGCGGCCGAAGGGGTGTTCATGCTGCACCACGCCGGCAGCGGCAAGCTGCTGTCCCTCAGCGGCCAGGGCACCGCGCCGGCCAAGGCCACGGCGCGCTTCTTCACCTCGCAGGGACTGGAGCGCATCCCCACTGGTCCGGGACGCAGCGCCCACCTGTCGTTCACCGTTCCCGGCATCGTGGACGCCCTGCTGTCGCTGCTGGAGGACTACGGCACCAAGCCGGTGGGCGAGGCGCTGGCGCCGGCGATTCACTACGCCGAGGGGGGAATCCCCAACTACGAGTACATGATCGGCAAGCTGAGGGCGCCGGTGACTGGAGTGCAGTTCGACAACTACCCGCCGGGAGGCTGGGACGTTTTCTACGACGACCGCGATCTGCCCGCTCCGGGCTCGCTGCTGGTGCAGCCGGGGCTGGCCAACACCCTGAAGAGCATGGCAGCCCCGGATCCCCGCGACCCCCTCCGCGGCCCGGCAGACCCACCACCCATCCGCACAGGCCGCCGGGGTTCGCAACATGGGTCGGAAGCCGAGTCCAGGGACGAGGGCATCCGGCTGGCGCGGAAGGTGTTCTATGAAGGATCGGTCGCCACGACCATCGCCCAGTGCTCGGAGCGGACGGGGGGGATTTTGGCCCTGGACGACCTGGTCGGCTATAGCTCCAAGTACGAGCAGCCGGTGAACACGACGTTCAGGGGTTACGAGATATGGGGGCCCAGCGCCTGGACCCAGGGGCCGGTCCTGATGCAGACGCTGAACATGCTGGAGCGCTTCGACCTGGAGGGGTTGGGCTACAACTCGCCGGCCTATATCCATACGGTGGCCGAGGCGATGAAGCTGGCCCTGGCCGACAGGGAGGCCTATTACGGGGACATCGACTTCTCGGACATACCCGTCGAGGGGCTGCTGTCCAAGGAGTACGCCGCGGAGCGGGCAAAGCTCATCGACCCGGCCAGAGCATGCCCGGAACTCCCGGCCTACGGCGACCCGTGGCGCTACACCAAGAACGGAGCGTCGGCCCGCGCCGCCACCGCGTCCGTTCCTGCGGGGACTCGGGACGGCGATAACGCGGGGAACGACGGCACGACCTACGTGACGGCCCTGGACCGGGAGGGGAACATGGTCAACGGGACCATCAGCGGCGGGGCCTTCGCCAAATCGGTGTTCTTCCCCGAGCTCGGCTGCGCCCTCAGCACCCGCAGCGAGATGTTCAACTGCGAGCCGGGGCATCCCAACGTGGTGGAGCCGGGAAAGAGGCCCCGGACGACGCTGGTCAACTACATCGTGTGCAAGGACGGCCAGCCGGTGATGACCATCGGCTGTCCCGGCGGAGACAACCAGGCGCAGGCCAACGTGCAGTTGGTCCTGAACTCGCTGGTGTGGGGCATGGACCCGCAGCAGGCCGTGGAAGCGCCCAGGTTTTCGACGCAGAGCATCATCAACTCGTTCCATCCTCACGTGTACTATCCGGGACAACTGGACCTGGAGACGGGCATCCCGGAGTCGACGGCGGAGGATCTGCGCGCTCTTGGCCACAAGATAGTGAGGCCGCTGAACTGCGGGGCGGGGGCGACGGTGGCCCGGAGGGACGTCGTTAACGGCATCCTGAGCACCGGGGCCGACCCTCGACGGTCCTGCTACGCCTTGGGGTGGTGATTTCCGGAGAGGCTGGTTAAACGCCGCCACAGGGCTTAGGGGCGGGCCGAAGCCCTGACGGGGCTGCCCCCCACACCCCCCGCTCACCCTTGTATCTTGGCTTTACCCGTTCGCCCTGAGGGAAATCGAAGGGCCGGGCCCCGGCGTTCAGTTGCTGCGGCGCCTCAGGAACCGGGACAGGAAGGGCACCCCAACCCTGACCGGACTCCGGGTCTCCTCTGCTTCCTGCGGCTGCCCGTTCGCAGACCCGTCAACCGTCGCAAGGTTCTGCGACTCCGAGAGTGCCGCAGCGGGGTCGTCATACTCATCGGGACTGGACCCCCACCGGGACTTCAGCACCTGGTCTACCACCGGATGGTCCAAGTCCAAGGTGAAGGTACGGCGACGCCTTTGGGCGCCGGAAGTCTCATCTCGCCAAGAATGCCAACCCCGCTTGAACATGTCGGCCGAGTTCAGCCCCCTGAACATCCTGCTCACGTAGGCCCGGGTATAGACCTGGGACCAACGGCGGGTAATCTCCACGTCCTCGGCTTCCAGCCCTTGCTCCAGGGCTTGGCACACCTCGCCCACCAGGAAGTTGAACGCCACGTGGCTGATCCCTTCCCGGTGCTGCAGGGTCTCCGCCATTACAATCAAGTCGGCCGCCCGTTGGGAGTCCAGCCCGTCGCCGGGTCCCATCGGCATGTCCGCGTCCGAGGTGGCCTCCGAAATCACCGCCTCCAGCGACTGTGTCCCGGCCGCCGCGTCCCGAGACGCAACCGATGCTCCCACCGGCTCCGGCAGGGTCGCCTGTTTGTGCTGCTCGTCAGGCGCGCCGTCAGTGTCCTCGACTCCGGGCGTCGCCACCTCTGGCTTAGTCCTGCGGCGTCCCCGACCCTGCGCCGCCCTGGCATCTTGGTGGGCTATGGCATCGGCGTCGCCTTCATCAGGGTCGGGTTCATCGGCCATGATTGCCCAGTCCACCAGGCCGTGAGTGACCAGCCTTATGTTGCCTTCACGGGCCACCCGGGCCATCAGCTTCTTGAACCCGGAGAAGCCCAGCTTCTTCTCGTCGAACGCCGGAATGCGGCGCACCACCCGTTGCTTGATCGAAGTCAACAAAGGGTTGCCCCCGGCCTGCCGCTCCGTTCGGACGATGTCCTCTATCACCCGGATGACCTCGGCCAACTCGACCCGGCTGACTTCGTCGCCCCTCACCGGGCCGCGGCCGTTGCCGGCGGCCGTCGGCTCCGCCGCGGTCACCGGGTCCACGTCCACATCGTACAAGATCAGGCCGTCCACCTGGTCCGCCAACCTTCTAGATGTGGACCAGGAAACCCCGATGATTACCACCTGCTTCCCCATGGTGCGCAGCGTGTTGACCACGTGGATGAAATCGGAATCGCCAGACACCAGCACGTAGGTGCCGATATTGGGGTAGGAGTGGGCGGACTCCAGGCAGTCCGCGGTCATCTTCACGTCGATGCTGTTCTTAATTCGCGGCCCGCGCGGGGGTTCGGTGGAAGACCTGGTGTTGCCGGAGAATATCCGGGTGGGCACGTACACCGGCTCGATGCCTGCAGCATAGAGAGCAGGCGGGTCGTTGATGAACTGGCTGGCCCCCCTCAGCTCGGGAGCGCGGCTGACCCAATCGGCGTAGGCCTTGGCCACCACCACCCTGCCCAGGTTGGAAACTTCTTCTTTTAGTGCGGATACATTGGGGAGTCGGTGCCCCGTGGCCAGGCTGATTTTGAAGTTCTCCCAATCGATGAAGAGGGCCACGTCTTCGCCAGGGGTAAAAGGTCCGGTCATATTTTTGGTACGTCCATTGTGAGCAGTTTGCCGGTTTCAGTGTAAGCCGCGCCCATCGATAGAGTCAAGGAACCGGCAAGCAGTAGATTCTAGATTTAACGCTGGGGGCCTCTGTACAAATGCCGTTGACGATCGTAAACCGCCACCGGGGAGCTTCAAAGCCCTAGAAGGGCCGAGACCCAAATTGACCAGGAAGCAGTCGTGAGAGTACGATGAATTCTCGAACTATGTACGGCGCGAAGGGAACGAGGGTGGCGAACACCCCTATGGCTTTAGATGACTTCTAGGCTATCGGTAGCCGTCTTCCTGGTTATCGCCCTCGGGACTCTGCCTGCGGCTCTTGGCGGAGCATCGCCGGTCTCAGCCAATGGGGCCGCCCGCCCCGTCGTGCAAGACGCCAGGGCGGGGCCCTACCAGTTGCAGGTGAGCATCCTGCCCGGCAGCCCCAAAGTGGGCAACCTGCACCTGAGCATACAAGTGGAGGACGCCGCCAACGAAACGATTATTACCGACGCTGCCGTCCTGGTCGCGGCCCAGGGCCCAGCCGGCGCCGCCAACGTTGGCCCGTTGCAGGCGGTCACCACCCTGGAGAGCCCTCAGTCTTATGAAGTGGACATACCCCTGGACACGGTCGGACGCTGGACCGTTACCCTGGAAACCGACAGCCGACTGGGGCAAGCAAGCCTCGACATACCACTGGACGTCACCGAGCCCGACGGGCTCCCGGTTGCCTGGCTGGCTGCCGGGCTCGCCGCCGCTCTGGCCCTGGTCGTTTGGACTTGGCGCCGGACCCGGCGGCGGTAGCGATATGAGACTCCCGTTCCTCATCCTGATCCCGTTGGCCCTTGCAGCGGCGTTTTTTGCCCAACCGGTCTACGCTCACGGCATAGGAGATCGCACCGAGTTGCCGGTGCCCCTGGGCTATTTCCTGGCAGGCGCAGGCGTGGCGGTAGCGCTTTCCTTCGCCGTCATAGGACTATTCTTGAAGGGAGTATCTGAGCACGGCTCCTACTGGCGGTACAACCTGCTCCAGCACCGGGCGTTACGGCTGTTACTCACCGGCCCCGCATTGCTTCCTTTGAAGTTCCTGTCGGTCTTTCTCCTGGGTCTGGTGGTAGTAGCCGGCCTCTTTGGCGACCAGACTCCCACGTTGAATTTTGCCCCGGTCTTCGTC
Source organism: Dehalococcoidia bacterium (assembly GCA_963668505.2). GTDB lineage: Bacteria > Chloroflexota > Dehalococcoidia > Lucifugimonadales > UBA3495. Next base: position 62,304 of record CAXXWY010000021.1, read on the forward strand.
TGGATAATCTGGTGGGTCGGCATGGCCTTCGTGGCGGCGCTGGTAGGGAATCTGTGGGCCGTGCTTAATCCTTGGAAAGCCCTCTTCGAAGGGGCCGAGGCCTTGTACCGGTTGTTCCGTCCAGGTCGCAGCCTCAGCCTCAACGTCAGCTATCCCAAGGCATGGGGTATCTGGCCAGCCGTGGCCCTGTTCCTCGGCTTCAGTTGGCTGCAGGACGCCTTCCCTCAAAACTCACTTCCCGACCGCGTCGCAGTGATGGCCATCGTTTACACAGTCATCACCCTGGGCGGAATGGCGGTTTTTGGCAAACACCGCTGGTTGCGGCATGGCGAGGCCTTTTCGGTGGTTTTCGGGTTCTTCGCGAGGTTCGCCCCCACCGAGGCGCGGGTGCTGGACCCATCACCGTCCCGGACTTGTGACGGCCTGTGCCCGAGCGAGGAAAGGGACTGCATCAATTGCTATGAATGTTTCGAGAAAGCAGAGAACAGGGAACTGAATGTCCGGCCCCTGGCCATCGGCTTGTCCCGGAACGACGGGATGACCAACGACGCCCTGGCCATGGTGGTGCTCTTGCTGGCCACGGTGACCTTCGACGGCTTCAGCGCAACCTCGGCCTGGGTGTACTTCCAGTCATACGTCGTGGACGCCGTCTCCGGCTCGATAAATTATGCCGCCTTTAACAGCCTTACCCTTGCCGACACGATCGGTGTGCTGCTCTTTCCCGCAGCTTTCCTGCTGGTGTTCCTGTTGTTCTCCTCATTCATGTCTCGGGCGGCGGAGCAAGGCCTGGGCGCGCTTGAAATGGCCCGAGCCTTCGCTCTTTCCCTCATACCCATCGCCCTCGCCTACAACATCGCCCACTTCATCACCTACCTGCTGGTCCAAGGGCAACTCATCGTTCCCATTGCATCCGACCCACTGGGCCGGGGCTGGGACCTATTCGGGACCGCCGACTACCAGATCGACATTGGGGTGATCAACGCTCGGATCGTGTGGTTTCTTTCGGTCGCCGTCATAGTGGCGGGCCACGTCTTGGCGGTGTACCTGGCCCACCTGGCTGCGTTCCGGCTGTTCAAGGACAGGACCACTGCCCTCAACAGCCAGTATCCGATGCTGACCTTGATGGTGCTGTACACCGTCGTCAGCCTATGGATAATCGCCCAGCCAATAGTCGAGTAACCCCGCGGCTATATCGAGTTCGGACGGCGCTGGCCGGCCCCAACCAACGGCCCCGCGATTATTCCAGTCCCGAGCCTCTCGGGTATCGCTAACCCTCTATTGCCTCCGTTCTACACCTTGGGCAACTGTTAACGCTCCGTTAATTGACTCTTAAACATATGCTACTTGAACGCGTTGACTACGCTCCTTAACCTATTGCCATTGGCGGCGGCCACCCAAAAGAAGATTCATTTTGTCTTCTCGACTTGCCCGCTAAACTACAGCCCGTTCGACCAACCGGCGGTGGGCAACGCGGCCCAATGTGAATCGAGGGCGCTGGCACCCACTGACAATTCATGATTCTTGGACCTCCAATATCGACGCTAAGTCCGTAGCGATGGAAACGCCCATCGCAAGACGCGGTCATTCCGGGACGCTTCACGGAGCCGGCGACTCGCCCAGTCCTGCACCCATGGCGGTTATAGACGTGGGATCCGGCTCGGCCCGGGCCATCGTCATACAGCCCAGTGCGGGAGGGGTGGAGATTCTCGCCCAGCAGCGCTTGGGCCTCAACTTGATGAGTCATGTGGATCTTGACGGCGTACTGGACAACGAGGGCGTGACCAGCGCCGTGGACGCGATAGAGGACTTTGTCCAGGTATGCCGCGGCTACGGCGTCACCACCATCCACGCCGTTGGCACTGAGGCATTGCGGGAATCCCAGAACGCCTCCGAGATCACTAGAGAGGCCCGTCAAAGGTTCGGTGTCGACCTGCACGTCATAAGCGGGTACGAAGAGGCAGGTTACTGCTTTATCGGCGCAGTTCAAGGACTGCCCGTGTCTCGAGGGCTAATGGCAGATCTGGGCGGCGGCAGCATG
>CAXXWY010000022.1:0-164295 GCA_963668505.2 Dehalococcoidia bacterium
GGTGCCCGCGTCGACTCCGTAGGTCTTACCGGTCAGGCGGCAAACTGCGTCTATAATCGGCGAAAATAGGTCGGTCTCGTAGATATTGGCCTTGTTTTGCAGCACCGCAGAGACCCTTTCCAGTCCCATCCCCGTGTCGATGCCGGTCGATGGGAGAGGCATACGTTCGCCCTGCGTGTCCTGGTAGTACTGCATGAACACCAGGTTCCACAATTCCACAAACCGCTCGCAGTCGCAGTTGGGGTGGCATCCCGGGACTTCTGGGAACCCCGCCTTTACTCCAGCGCTCCGGTCCTCCCGCAGGATTCGGGTGAGCGTCTCCGGCGAAACCATGTCTCCGCAGCCCTTGTCCCGCCCGCCATCATAGTGAAGCTCCGAGCAGGGGCCGGTGGCGCCTTCGTTTCCCGCCGGGCCCCACCAGTTGTCGCTGTCCCCGTACCGGTAGATGCGCTCCTCCGGTACCCCGACTTGGTCCCGCCATATCTGGAAAGTCTCGTCGTCGTCCAGATGGATAGTGACGAACAGCCGTTCCGGGGCGAGCTTGAACCCTTGCGTGAGCAACTCCCATGCATAGGCGGCGGCCGATTCTTTGAAGTAGTCGCCTATGCTGAAATTACCCAGCATCTCGAAGAATGTCAGGTGCTTGTGGTCTCCCACCTCTTCCACGTCGGTAGTCCGGAAGCTCTTCTGGCTGCTGGTCAACCGCCTCGACGGCGGAGTCTGCTCCCCCGTAAAGAAGGGCTTGAATGGCACCATGCCCGCGCTGGTGAACAGCAACGTTGGATCGCCCGACGGCACCAACGACGAACTGGGCATGTGGAGATGGCCTTTGCTCTCGAAGAAGCTAATGAAGGAGTTTCTGACTTGATCGCCGTTCATTGACCGGTCCTGTGGAACGTTGCCTGTGGGAAATTTTATGTCCCGGCAGACGCAAGCGTCAATTAGCCTTGACCACCGCCCGCGCCCATTTTACAATCGACCTACAGAGAGCCGGTCGGCTTGTACATCAGGAGGTGTCGATGGACTCCAGCATTATCGGGAAGATTGACAAGGCCAAGAAGTACGCCGAAGAGAAGGGAAGGGTAACCATAACAAACCTGAAAGCTACCTTTAAGGGCGACCACAACTCCCACGAGGTCGGCTTCGACTCCGGTTCTTGGTATTGCGAATGTCTGTTCTTTAATTCCCGAGGAGTCTGTAGCCACACAATGGCCCTCCAGCGAATACTGGAGGATATGCTCGACCAGGAGCCCCAGCCAGCAGAAGCGTTATAGTCGCTCAGAAGCAGGCTTTTCCGGGCGCCCTAGGATTTGTTCCGGTTCTTGGTATTGCGAATATAATGGCTCTGCCGCGGCTCTCGGAATGACCGCACAGATAACATCGGCGATTGCCTGGGGAGAGCCGTTCCCAATAGGTGGATCTTAGTTTGGAATTCCTCTTAGTGGGTCTGAACCATCGTACTTCCCCCTTGGAAGTACGGGAGCAGTTGGCCCTGACCAAGGACCAATTACCCTTGGCGCTGCAAGCCATGGCGGAATATGGCGTCCCCGGTGTTATCCTCAGCACCTGCAACCGTTCCGAGTTCTACGCAATGGATCCCGGTGACGGGACGGCCTCGCCCATTGGGCAGCAGTCCAGCGAGGAGCGCATCAAACGATTCCTGGCCGACCAATTCAAAGTGTCGCTAGCGGACCTCGACCAATTTCTGTACGTATATCGGGGTAAACAGTGCGTCAACCACCTGTTCCGCGTCGCTTCCAGCCTGGATTCTATGATCTTAGGAGAAGGCCAGATCATCGGCCAAGTCAGGGAGTCCTTCGAAGCAGCCGGTCAATCGGAAACCGTGCCGGTTCCTGTTTCGCACCTGTTCCAGTGGGCTCTCCGAGTGGGGCGCAAGGTACGCCGAGAAACCGGCATCGGACGAAACGCACTGTCGGTCAGCCGGGCCTGCGTCGAGTTGGCGAAGAGGGCCTTAGGTGGACTGCAAGACCGCAGAGTCATGGTAGTCGGCGCGGGCGACGCCGGTGAGCTTACCGGAAGGGCCTTGACCAGGGCCGGCGTCCGGGACATCATCGTTACCAACCGCACGTATCACCGCGCCCAGGAATTGGCGCAACGCCTTGCGGCCCAGGCTGTGCCTTTGAAGGAACTATCCCGGGCCTTGGAAGCAACAGATATCGTAATCGGTTGCACCGACGCCCCGGAGTATATCTTGCGAGAAGGTGAGGTCCGCCGGTCAATGGCAGCGAGGGAACAGCGGCCCCTATTTCTGCTGGACATCGCCGTGCCCAGGAATATTGATCCGGCCGTTGCAGACATCGACAACGTGCATCTCTATGACGTAGACGATCTCCACGCCTTCTCCAACGTTAATGCGCAAGAGACTGCCGAGGAAGCTCGTTTGGCGGAGGAGCTTGTCGTCCAAGAAACCAAGCGTTTTCTGCGCTGGTGGAGCGACCTCAAGGCATTGCCCGCCGCAGGTCTCCGCAATAACGGCTGAGCAAACGCCGGATTCCGATACCAACCCCAACGGCTTGGGACGTTAGCTACCCTCGCCTTAACCCGTCCGTGCCGCCGCGTGCTGTTGGTCGGCGTGATACGAACTGCGGACCAGCGGCCCCGATGCCACGTGCTTGAAGCCCATCGCTCTGCCGGCCTCCGCCAATGCCGTAAATTCGTCGAGGTGATAAAAGCGGTCGATACTAATGTGCTTGGCCGACGGGCGCAGATATTGGCCCACGGTAAGCAGATCGCAGTCCACCCGGCGCAGGTCCTTCATGGTCTCTAACACCTCTTGGGTGGTCTCTCCCATGCCAACGATTATTCCGGACTTGGTCACCATTTCGGGATCAAGCTCCTTGGCTTTCGCCAGCAGTTCCAATGACCGTTCATAGTCGCCTTTCGGCCTCACCCCGCGGGAAAATACGCCGGGCCGCCTCAATATTGTGGCTAAGCACCTCCGGCCGGGCGCCGATAACCTTCTTCAATGCCAGCCAGGATCCGGCGAAGTCCGGAATCAGGACCTCCACCTTGCACTCTGGGGCCTCGTCCCGGATTTTCCTGATGCAGGTTGCGAAGATGAACGCTCCTCCATCAACGAGGTCGTCGCGGTTGACGGAGGTGATGACGCAATAGTCAAGCCCCATTAGCCGCACCGTGTCTGCCAGGCGGCTAGGTTCCTGAAGATCGATGCCCGTAGGCCGTCCGGTGGTGACTGCGCAGTAGTGGCAGCGGCGAGTGCAGATGTCGCCCAAGATCATGAAAGTAGCGGAGCCAGCCCCCCAACATTCGCCGATGTTGGGGCAATGGGCTTCCTCGCACACCGTGTGCAGCCGTGCCCCCCCGCATTACCTGTTTGAGATCCAGGTAGCGGGGACTTCCGGGGGCCGTGGCCTTGAGCCACTGGGGCAGCCTGGGCCTCAAGGCAGGCCGATTCGAATCTGCAGCCATGTATTCACCTATACCGGTAGGTTATCCGGTTCCCCGGCTGTTGGTGCACAAACATAGACGGCAGACAGCCTCCATGGCAGTCACGTTAGCCATACCCGGCGGGGGACAACCCGACGTTTCTCAGCGGTGATGATGGCGTCGATGACCTCTATGGTTTGCTCCAGGCGTCCGTCGTGGTTGACCACGCAATAGTCGAACTCATCCAGCCTGCCCATCTCCCGCCGGGCCTCCTCCATCCGCACCTCCGTGTCAGCCGCATTTCCGCCCATGCGCCGGGATAGACGAATCCTTAAATCGTCCAGCGACTCGGGGGCCATGAAAACTGACACCGCTTCGGGGGCCGCTCTCCTGACAGTCTCGGCGCCCTGCACGTCGATTTTTAGGATCACATCTTGTCCCGCCGCCAAGCCATCCTGCACCTGGCTGCGGGGCACCCCGTACCACCTGCCGTACACCTGGGCGCACTCAAGGAACTGCTCCTTGTCCTTCATCTCCAAGAATTCTGCCTCGTCCATGAAGATGTAGTCCACGCCGTCTTGCTCGGTGGGCCTTTTGGGGCGCGTAGTTGCAGTAACGACGAAACGCCGCGGGCGGTCCAACTCCCTCAGCTTGGTCAAAGCCGCGTCCTTACCCACGCCGGAAGGCCCTGACAACACCACCAGCAGCGGCGGGGCTGAATCAAATTCCCAGTCAGATTTCACGTTCTGCCGACCTGGCGCTCCGCTTCCTCGGCGCCGCAAATTTGGTCCAGGTGCTGCCAGAACTCAGGATACGACACCGCTGCCGCATTCGCCCCGCAAATAGTCGTCTCTCCCTGCGCCAGTAGCCCGGCAACGGCCAAAGCCATAGCTAAACGGTGGTCGCCGTAGCTCTGGCATTCCGCTCCCTGCAAGCGGCCCGTACCCTTGATCACCATGCCGTCCTCCCGGGCCTCGATATTGGCGCCTAGGCGTTTCAGTTCCCGCACCGTCGTCTCTATGCGGTCGGACTCCTTTACCCGAAGTTCTCCAGCGTCGCGTATCACGGTTATGCCCTCGGCGAAGCAAGCGGCCACCGCTAATACGGGCAATTCATCGATGATGCTGGGAATTGTCTCTCCACCGATTTCAACGCCCCTCAGATACCCGGACTGCACCGTTACGTCGGCCGCCGGCTCCCCGCCTGCGCTTCGTTCTCCGGTTATTCGCAAGTTCGGTCCCGCGCCCATGCCTTGCAGGGCTTGAATGATGCCGGTGCGGCCGGGATTTAGTCCCACGTTGCGTAGCGAGACGCGGGCGTCGGGGTGGCAAAGACCGGCCACCATCCAGAAAGCGGCGCAGCTAATGTCGCCGGGTACGTCGACGTCCACGGCCCGCAGCGGCCCGGGCCGCACCGTCAGTGTCAGCCCGTCGGTTTGGACCGGGGCCCCCATGGCGGCGAGCATCCGCTCCGTGTGGTCTCTTGACTTGGCCGGCTGGTGCAAAACCGTTTCACTGTCGGCCGATAGTCCCGCCAGCATGATGCTGGACTTTACCTGGGCGCTGGCCACGGGCATCATATACTCCATGCCCCTAAGCTCCCCCCCGCTGATGGTCAGGGGCGCCAGCGTATCGCCCTTCCGCCCCATTATCCGGGCCCCCATCTCTTTAAGGGGCTGCACAACCCGCCCCATGGGCCGGCCCTTCAGGGAAGCGTCACCGGTCAGCACCGAGGTAAATGACTGGCCGGCCAGCAACCCGGCCAAGAGCCTCATAGAAGTGCCGCTGTTGCCAGCGTCCAATATGTCCCCGGGTTCTTGGAGCCCGTCTGCTGCGCCGTACACCACGGCGGACCCTGGTTCAGTGCCTGATTCGATGCGTACCCCCGCCGCCTTCAGGCAGCGGATGGTGGAATGGACGTCTTCCCCTTCCGAAAGACCGGTGATGTTTGCTGCCCCCAGCGCAATGGCGTTCAGCAGCAACGCGCGATGGGAGATGGACTTGTCTCCCGGCAGGGAGATGGAGCCGCCAAGAGACCTTGGACTTCTGACCGTCTTGCGCAATTTGGTTTACCCCGTCTCCAACGGCCGCTACTTCTCCTCGCGAGTTCGGGTTCCCCCATGCACCCTCTTCAAGGCATCCACGATCTTGGAACCCAGCATCATCCGTCCAAAGTTCTCGCTAAAGGAAGGAATCTCCGGCACGGCGGACCGGGCCGGGGACGATGGGTTGACCGCCCCGGCCAGCCAACTGGCCCTGGTATCTGAAGCTTCTTGGAACACTTGGCGCAGGGCTTCGCCGTCGGGGCCTTGGCCATCGCCCCCCTCGTTTGCCAGGACCTTGCGCATCTCATAAAGCTCGCGAATGAAAGAATCGGTCCATGCCAGTATGGCCTCTGGATTAGTAACGCAAATATCCCGGTGCATTACCGGATCGCCGGATGCCAGGCGGCTCAAATCTCTATAGCCGCTGGAGGCCAGTTGGGCGATGTCTCCCCAGTTGGCGCTCTTGGACGTGCAACCCACCAGGGCTACAGACAGCATGAATGGCAGATGGCTTACCGCCGCAACATAGCTGTCGTGCTCTTCCGCCCCGATGAAATAGGGGGGTGGCGCCCAAGGCTTCCGCCAGGGCAGTTACTTCCGAGACCGCCTGGTTGCTTGCCCCGGCTCCGGGGATGACGCAGTATGCCTTGCCGCGAAACAGGCCGCCGTCCGCGGCTTCGGGGCCGGAAGACTCCTTGCCCGCCATAGGGTGCCCCCCCACAAAGTCCACTCCCCTGGGCAGAAGCTCCTCCGCCCATTCCAGCACTACCCTTTTTGAGCTGCCCACGTCGGTAACTATGCAGCCCTCCTGCAGATGCGGCGCTATCGTCTCCAGCACCTCCCGCATGGCCATAACGGGCGTGGATATAACTACGATATCCGCATCACGGGCCGCAGACGGCAGCGAAACCCCCACGCTGTTGAAGGCTTTGCGCTTCTGGGCCCTGTGCCGGGCCTCGCGCTCCAGATCGGCGCCCAACAGTTCCAAGTTTTGGACCCTAGCTTGCTTCAACCCCAGCGCAATGGAAGTGCCAATCAAGCCGGTGCCCAGTATAGCGATCTTGGGCATTTAATCCTCCAAGAGTAAGGCGCAGGCTGCCGCCTGGTGGTGCAACCCTGGGCCGGGCGGCGGTTCGTCAGTGTATGTTACACCATCGGTGCTGGGGCCGAAACCTTACCCGCAGCTATTCAGCAAGTCGCGTTGACACAGCCAGGCCCCCATAATAGAATCTCTTTCATGTTCCCCACCCCCCTTCGCGAGCTTCTTCAGCGCGGCGCCGGCTTCGTTTGAGCCTTATCCTGTGGGACTTGGAGAGGCCGGCAGTCCCAACAGTCGCTCACTTCTTAACCCCCGATCTATCCCCGCGGCGTGACTCCTGTCCTCCTTTCCTGCAGGTTTGCCATTGGACGGACGCGGCTGTCGTCTGTTCATCCCCGGTAATCTCCTGGCAAATTCTGGCGGAGGTCTAACCATGTCTATCAAGGCGTCGATGACGAGCCTGTTGCTTCTCGGCAGCGCTCTTCTACTGTTGGCTTTGTCGGCCTGCGGCGGGAGCGACGACCCTCCCGAGCTCAAGATAAGCGGAATACCCGACCAAGACACCTCCCGCCTGGCGCGGCGCTACGGCGGGTTTTCTGAATATCTTTCCCAGCAGTTGGGGGTGAAAGTAAGGTACATCCCCAGCGTCGACTACGCCGCCGTAGTTTCCGCCTTTGCCAAGAATGACCTGCAGCTTGCCTTCTTCGGCGCCCTGTCCGGGGTACAGGCCCGGCTTCAGAACCCGGGGTCCCAGGCTATTGTTCAGAGAGAAGAAGACGACAACTTCCACTCCAAGCTCATCGTCAGGGATGGCCTGTCAATTAACTCGCTTGACGACTTGAAGGCTCAGGCGGGGGGCCTGACCATCACCTTCGGCAGCGAAAGCTCCACCTCCGGGCACTTGATGCCCCGCTATTTCTTGCTTCAAGCCGGAATAGACCCCGACGACGATTTCGCGTCGGCACCAAGCTTCTCCGGGTCCCACGACCTGACCTGGCAGTTGGTGGCCAGCGGCGCTTTCGACGTGGGGGCTTTGAGCGAGGCGGTGTGGGACCGAGCCGTACGCGAGGGACGGGTCGGCCCGGACGATGCCAGGGAGTTCTATACGACGCCCGCTTATTTCAACTACAACTGGACGGTTCAGGGCGGATTGGACGAGGTTTACGGGGCGGGATTCACCGACCGCATTCGCTCGGCCTTGCTGGCTCTGAATTCGGAAGATCACCCGGAAATCCTGGACCTTTTCAACACCCGGCGGTTTATTGTCACCAACAACCGCAACTATCAGGCCATTGAAGACGTGGCTCGGGACCTGGAGATCATTCGGTGAAAGAGGGGCCTAGCCCAAACGGCGGATTGGTCGTCGCCTTGGACATCGGCAAGAGCTTTGCCGCCGTCCAGGCCCTGGCTCCTCTGAGCTTGACCGTCCACCGTGGCGAAAAGGTCGCCCTGGCCGGCCCCAGCGGCAGCGGCAAGACCACCCTCTTGTACCTGCTCGCCGGCATCATCCAGCCAGACCAGGGAAGCGTGAGCATCGATGGGCGGCGGTTGTCCGACTTGAGGCCCGGCGGCGAGTTGGCCGGGCTGGTTTCTGTGATGCACCAGCAATTCGACTTGGTGCCCAATTTGCCCGTCGTTCATAACGTCCTCGCCGGGAGGTTGGGCCGGTGGAGCTTGCTCCGGTCCATACTCTCACTGGTCTGGCCTCAAGAGCGCCAATTGGCCCAGGACACACTCACTCAATTGGGCATAGGCGACAAGCTCCAGGAACGCACCTCCCGGCTGTCAGGCGGAGAACAGCAAAGGGTGGCCTTGGCGCGGCTGCTGGTGCAGGCATCCCTTATCGTCTTGGCCGATGAACCGGTATCTTCGCTGGATCCGGCCCGGGCCGACGACATGCTGCGCCTCATGACCGGCCTCGTGGAATCCTCCGGCAAGTCCCTGGTGGTAAGCCTGCATTCGCCTGACCTGATTCGAAAATACTTCTCCCGGGTCGTAGGCTTGCGCGAAGGACTGGTCCAGTTCGACCTGCCAGTGGAGCAAATGAGCGACGGGGTCCTGGAGCGGCTTTACCAACTAGACGACGACAACAGCAGAGTGGCAGGTGTGGCGGTTACTTGAAAACCGCCGGCTGCTAAGCCTGTTACTGGGGGCCGCCTTCGTCTGGAGCCTAGTCAGCGTTGACTGGGGCGGCGCCTTCGTTCACGCCGGCGGCATTGGGACGCTGCAGCAGTTCCTCCTAGCCGCATTCCCTCCCGAGCTGTCCCCCGCGTTCCTGCGCATTGGCCTGAATGCCGCGTGGCAAACAACCACCTTTGCGGTGGCATCGCTCACCATTGCCGTAGTAATCGGTCTGCCGTCAGGAGTGCTGGCTTCCGGTCAACTCATTCCACGATCCAGGCGCGGCAGCTCGGTAGCCTTAGGGGCTCGCCTGTTGCTGGCCGTCATCCGCTCGGTCCACGAACTGGTGTGGGCGGTGATCTTCGTGGCGGCCTTCGGTTTTTCTTCCCTGGCCGCAATTCTGGCCATCGCCATCCCTTACGGCGGGATACTTGGCCGGATTTACGGAGAGAGGCTGGCAGACGTGCCGGAAGAACCTCTCCGGGCCCTGAGAGCCTCCGGCGCATCACCTATAACGGTTCTGATTTACGGCCGCATGCCCATGGCCTTGCCTGACCTGCTCAGTTACACCTTCTACCGTCTTGAATGCGCCATCAGAGCGGCGGCCATCATGAGCTTCGTGGGAATTCGGGGGTTGGGCTTCGAAATCCAGCTTTCGCTCCAAGAACTGCTGTTTTCCCAGGTCTGGACCCTGCTCATGTTCTTGGTGGCCCTTGTCGTGTTGGTCGACATTTGGAGCACCCGGGTCCGCCGGAGTTTAGCGGCATGACCCGTCTTCTGGAGATTGCCCGGAATGACCGCCGGCAACGTAGACCGATGACTTTCGCTCGCGCATCTGCCTGCTTGGTCTTCCTGCTAGCAGCGGCCTCCTGGGGATACATCCTGCTCGGGACCGACAGCGGCGTCGGCGACTTGGTGTCTACCCAGACGTGGAGCGACGCAGGGCGTTTCTTCGGGCGGCTGCTGGGAATTGGCGTAGATACCCAGCCCGCTTATTTTCAGGCGGATCAGTGGGTAGAGAAGGGCAAGCTGGCCTACCAAACCTTGGCCATGAGCGTGCTGGCCATAAGCATCGCTGGGATAGGCGCGTTCTTGACCTTTCTGCCGGGGTCGCGGAACGTCAGCAGCGGAGACTTGGGAGGAGCGCCGTCTCACGCAGGGTTCGTCACCTATTGTCTGTTCCGTTGGTTCTTTACCGTGACCAGGGCGGTGCCGGAGTTGGTCTGGGCAATGATCATCGTCTTCTTTTTGTCGCCCGGAATCCTCCCAGGAGCTCTGGCCCTGGCGCTGCACAACTACGGCGTACTGGCCAAGCTTTCCTCCGAGGTCGTTGAGAACGTAGACCCCGGCCCGGCCCGCTCTCTGCGGTCCTCCGGAGCCGGCGGCTTCCAGATGTTGCTCTACGGGATATTGCCCCAGACGTTGCCCCAGTTCGTCACCTATCTCCTATATCGGTGGGAAGTGGTCATCCGCACTACCGTCGTCGTGGGTTTCGTCAGCGCGACGGGGCTTGGCCGGGAGTTTCGCCTGAGCCTGAGCTTCTTCCACTATACGGAGTTGGGGTTGATTATCTTTTGGTACCTGCTTTTGGTGATAGGCGTCGACTTGCTTTGCGCCTGGATGCGCAGGTTGGCCAGGTAGTGCCGGCTGGCCCGAACGCCTACGGCTTGACCGGGTAGATTACCTGGATAACGTTGCCGTCCCGCAGAGCGTCAAAATATGGGTGGGAACCGGCCGGGTTTTGCAGCCACCTGCGGGCGAAGTAAGCGCACATGTTGGCTAACTGGGCCCCTACCGACTCTTCCGCGTCCACTGCAACAATGTCGCCCAGCAACGTCGTGGAGTCTATCCCGTCGTCCGACTCGAGGAACTCGGCCATCAACCCGGGTCTCGCCGACTTGTCCGAAGTTGCGACCAGGGCCAAATGCCTGGTCCGGAACTCCACCTTCATCAAATCGTGAGGGTCAACGCCTGCAATGTTGAGCTCGTCCATGTACAGGTTCAAAGCTGCCAGAAATCGGCTGACGATTGCTTTAGACGGGCCCTGATTGCGGGAAGCAGTGTCGGTGTCGGCGGATGCCAATTCCCCTTTGTCGCCGAATGCGACAATTACCGGTGTCTCTCTGCGTAGAAGAACGTCCAGGCAGTCCCTGATCAGCTCGTGGCGCTGAGCTGGCGGCCAGGAGGAAAGTGCGCCCGTGCCTTGGAACGCTTCCCCGGCGCTGATGCGCCTGGGGATTCCAGGTTCTCCCCGGGGGCGGTTGAAGTGGCGGAGGTAAAGGGCGTCAAACTCCCCGGATAAGGAAACACACTGGTTTTCATGCACCAGCAAACCGGCGTAGACGTGGTGGGGCTGGTTGGCGTCTTTAAGGCTGCTGCCGGTGTTGCCCGACTGTCCCAAATAGGCCAGGTACATAACCTATCACCTGTTTGCCCGTGGGTTGTGCGGTCGAAATCGCCCGAACAGGCCTAACGATCAACCAACCTCGTCTATTGGCCGCGGGCAGCCTGTTGTCTAAAGCGGCAGCCCGGAACCGCCGGCCGTCACTCCTGGGACTCCTCTGCGCCGTCCGCAGCCTCTCCACCCTCCTCAGCTTCTCCTTCCACGGGTGCCTCTTCTACAACCTCGGCTCTGGGCTGCTCTATGCGGACCACCACCTCTTCAGGATCGGTAAGCACGGTGACGTTGCCGGGTAGGCTGATGTCGCCCACTCTCACCGCGCCGTCGGGCTCGGTCAGGGTCGTCAGGTCTACCTCTGCCTGAGCGGGCATCTCCAGGGGAAGCGCTTCGACGTCCAGGAGGCGTAATTGTTGCAAGACCGTGCCCCCGATCATCCTGGCTCCCGGGGACTCTCCACTGAGTACGATGGGCACCTGGGCCGTAACCGGCCGGTCAGCTTCCGCCACCAGCAGGTCAACGTGCAATAGCGAATCCCGGCGCGGGTCCCATTGGATTTCCCTGGCAAACGCCAAATGGTTGCCCTTTTCTCCCCGGATTGTCACGGAGACTGGAGTGCTGCCCCCCGCGCGGGCCAGCACCTGAATCAGGCTTGGGCCCTCGCATTGCAGGGACCGTGATTCTTCCATCCCTGGCCCGTACAGGTGGACGGGAACGATTCCCTGTCGCCTTAGTTGCTTCACCCTTTTGCCCAGCAACTCCCTGTGTTCAAGTTCCAGCTTGATCGCCTCGGTGGTCATGGTAGCCGTCTCTCCTCTTCTTACATGGCCTTTGGTAGGCCAACGCCGGTAGCCCTATTTGTCCGGTGGTAATGATAGCACCGGCGGCACTGCAAAGAAAACCTCGCAGCCCAGCCCTGTACGCCAATTCGTGCGTTGACAGCCGAGTTATCATGGCCTAGACACTGCATTGAGGAGAGAAATGGCGTCTTCCTCCGATACTGCCCAGGGCATGACGCTCTATCAGGCAGCCCGCCAGATGGGTGTCCCCTTCGCCGAGGAAAATGCTCCCGCCGACCGGTACGTCGACGTCAATGGGCTGAATCTCCACTACTTGGAATGGGGAGACGCAGCGAATCCCACCGTCTTGATGCTCCACGGTAGGTCTCAGCAGGCCCATAGCTGGGACTTTATCAGCCTCGCTCTCTCCCACCGTTGTCACGTCCTGGCGCTGGACCAGCGGGGCCACGGGGATAGCGATTGGGCAACCGACGGCGACTACTCCACTGAGGCCCAGCAGGGAGACATCGACGGCTTTGTTGAAGCCTTGGGCTTGGATGGATTCGTACTCATAGGCCATTCCATGGGGGGCCGCAATGCCTACGTTTGGGCTTCGCGTCATCCTCAGGCTTTGAAGGGCCTGATGATCGTCGACACCGGGCCGGAGTCCGGGACCGTCGGCCTGAAGCGGATGCGCGTATTTCGCGAGTTGCCAGACGAGTTGGACTCTTTTGAGGAATTCGCCCAGAGAGTCCAGCAGTATACCGGCCGCAGCCGCGAGCAGACCCTGGGTGCGCTGAAATACAGCATACGCCGGCGTCCCGACGGCAAATGGACCTGGAAGTATGACAAGCGCCTGCGCACCCCGGGTGGGCAGGAACTAGGCTGGACCCCGGACCGGCTGTGGGAATGCGTGGGCGGCATCGCCTGCCCAACCACGGTGTTGCGTGGAAGCCGCAGCGACGTGTTCCTCCCGGAAACCCTGGAGCGGATGCAGCAGACCATTCCAGACTGCGTCACCGTGACCATCCACGGGGCCGGCCACCTGGTCCAGGGCGACAACCCGGCCGCTGTCGTAGCAGAGGTCCAAGACCTGTTGCGTCGCGTGGCATAGAGCCGGCCCAGCCGATTTCGCGAGGCGCTGCCCCGCTCCCCATTTGGTTCTCATCCCCAAAGCAAGCCCAAGCAAGGAGTTGCGTCTATGGCTACGGAAGAGGTCCAGGGATTTCTGGATAGAATGCAGCGCACCCGGGGATACACCCTGGAGATGCACCGGATAATGGCATCGGTCGATTATGAATGGGCCCAGAAATACAGCGACTTCATCGAGGCAACCTACACCGGCCAGAGGCTGTTGGACCGCAAGACCAAGGAACTGCTGCAGATAGTCGTCGAGGCTGCCCTGCGGGCCGACGTGGAACAAATCCAGGCCCACATCCGAATCGCTTTACAGGAAGGTGCTTCCCCGCAGGAGATACTGGAAGCCCTGCAAGCAGTCATCGCTCCCATGGGATCCCTGGCCTTCCGGCGCGGCGTGCAGGCTTGGGCTGCTGAGACCGGGTTCCAAGCCCCGGAGTAACGCCCGCCAATGGCTCGCGGCTGGAGCTAGCCGTCCAGCTTGTTCCAGACCAGGGCCGCGGCCCCTGCCATGCCTGCGTTGTCTCCCAATTGGCTGGTCACAAACCGGAATTTACGATGGGCGTCGCTCATGGCGCGTTGCTGCACCAACTCCTGTAAACGGGATATGTGACCCAGTTCGGTTAGTCCCAATGTTACCCCTCCTCCCAGTACCAGGAGGTCGGGATTAAACAAATGCACCGCGTTGGTCAGCCCCACTGAAAGCGCCTGGACTACCCCATCGAATATCTCCACCGCCACCGGATCGCCTTGGCCGGCGGCCTGTGACGTGTCCTTGGAGGTTATCGACTCAACCTCCTTGACCGGCCATGACGCAGGCAATGGCCCCCTCCCCGACAAGGCCCCACGGGCCATGCGGGCGATGGCGGTGCCCGATGCAAAAGCCTCCAAGCACCCTCTGCTTCCGCATTCGCAATAGGGCGCAGAATCGTCGCTGTCTATGGTCGTGTGGCCTATCTCCACCGCCAGGCCGGTGGCTCCCTGGAACACTTGGCCCCCGTGGACCACACCGCCGCCGATGCCCGTGCTGACGGTTACGTACACCAGCGTCCTGGGCGGTGATCCCGCTGCTGCCGCATCCCTCCCGGCCCCGTATTGGAACTCCCCTAATGCGGCCAGGCTGGCGTCGTTGTCCACCCATACCGGACGATCCACCAGCGGCTCCCAGATGGCCTTCAACGACACCCCGTCCAAGGCGGGCAGGTTAGGTGGCGCGTTTAGCACGCCGGTATTCGAGTCCACCGGCCCGGCTACCGCTACGCCCACGCCGGCCAGCTCCAGGTCAGAACGCCAGGTCATGGCTTCCGTTAGCTGCCCATACGCGGTTTGTAGAAACGCGTCCCGGCTGGGGTCTTTCGGATTGGCTATCCGCGCCTGCCATAGGGTCTCACCCGCCCGGTCCATGACCGCGGTGCGGATCCAGGTGCCTCCCCAATCCATGACTACCGCCGCTTGTTGTGGCCGGTCCATGATCAGTCGCGTAAGTGCCTTTCGGGGAAGTATATTGGGATTCCCGGGTGTGGAACCGTAGCAGTATAGCACCTGCCCATGGGGCAGGCCGAACCTGGCTGCATGGACGCCCTAGCCGGAGGGGTCAGGGCCCTCTAACAGGCCGTCCAGGGTAGTCCTCAAGGTATCGGCGTCGATAGGCCCAACGAACTTCTGCCTGACTACACCGTCGGCGTCGATGAAGATCTTTTCGGGAATGCCCTTGATCCCGTAGTCGATGGCGATGGCCCCTTCGCTGTCGATGCCGGCGGGATACGGCACGTCGAATTGTTCTCCGAAATCCTGGGCGTCCCTGGGACTGTCCCAAATGGCTACGCCGATAAATTCCACTCCCCTGTCTTGGTACTCGCCGTAGACTTGGGCCAAGGCCGGCGCTTCTTCCCGGCAGGGTGCACACCACGACGCCCAGAAGTCCAACATCACGGCTTTGCCCCGGAGATCTGCCAGCAACACGGCGCTTCCGTCAAACAATTCCAGGGAAAAATCCCTGGCTTGGTTAGGCTCTATGGAGACTGACCTAGGTTCGTCGTTAACCCCAACTGTTTCGTCGGACCGGAGTGACGCCCAGGCTAGCAGGGCGATCAACGCCAATACAGGGACCGCCGACCCCAGTAGCAACCAGCGTCGCTTGCTCATAGGGGCCCATCGCCCGGGTCATCTGCCTGCCCGGTGACGCCGCGAATGCGTGACAGCAACCGTTCTCTTTGGCGCAGGTAATCCTCCGCGGGCAACGTACCGTTGTCAAACTCCTCGTCCAAAGATGCCACCTCTCGGACCAATGCCTCGCGTTGCGCCATCGTGCTGTCGGTCCCGCCGCCGCTCTGGCCATCCGGCAACGGCGGTCGGTGTTGGGACCTCAAAATCCCAAGCAGCAACAAAGTTGCCAGTGCGGCGCCGACAACGCTGGGAATCACTATCTGCCAGAAGACCTCGCCGGAGACTACCTTCCACATGCGGCTGGCCAGTCCCGGTTGGGGCAGGTTGGTAAACTCCAGCGCTATGCCTTGTCCCCGCTCGATTCCTCTCTCTTCCCACACCAGGAACTCTCCGCCCTCGATATTAGCCGGCGGAGCAGGCCGCAGCGGCCTGACCCGGACTTGCTCCAACCCCTGTGGCAGCAACACTTGGTAGATGTCGGCCCCCTGGGGCAGGCTCTGCCGGTAAGAAACGCTGTTTCCCTCGTAGGGGAACCTGAAAGAGAACTCCACATTGTGGTCGCCTGGCAAAACCGTCGAGGTGATGGCAAACCCGGTGCCAATGGACACTATGTCGCCCCCAGGCAGGTTGGACCTCACGCTGAGATCCGTCGCCAGGGGCGGCAGGGCGAAACGCAAGAAGCTCAACGTTGCGGGGTTGGCCAAGTCCGGCAGCAGGGTGCGGTCGCCGCCGTTGGTCAGTTGCACGAACTCTATCGCCGCAACCTCCCGGTTGCCTGCATCAACTCCCGCAATCACCATGATTTGCCGCGTGACCCTGACCATCGACGCGTCCTGGGTAGCCTCGTACACCGTAAGCAAGACCTCATCCAGTGCTTCCTCGAGACTAAGGGACCGCTCGTACGGCACCCCATTGAAATTGACGCGGAGGGCATAGGTGCCGTCCTCCGTCTCGGGAATTTCGTCCAGCACAAACAAGCCGTCGGGGTCGACCGATGTCTGGCCGGTGGCAAGCAGTCCGCCGTCGGCATCCGTGACCAGGAGCAACACCTGGAGTTCCTCTCCCAGCTCGCTTCCAGCCGTTCCGTTGACCACGGTTCCCCTGATGCTGAATGTTTCCTGGGCCGCGGCGGGGCCGAAACCAAAGAAGGCCAGGGCCAGTAGCCCGGCCAAGCTCAACACGGCAATCCGCAAGAACGTCGAGGCCCGGCAGCAAGCCAACTTCACGCCTGCCGCTACGGCTTTCCAGGTTCCGCCCCACATTCAGGGCAGACCTTCAACCCGGAACTCGGAAGGGAACTGCGGTTCGGACATGCCTCAGGAGCGCACCCATGCTCGGACCTCAAACCAGCCCGGGCAGCGAGGATTTCCTGTTCCAATAGCTGATCGGGAGAAGCGTCCTGCTTTTCCGCTTGTCGGCGCAGGGTCTCGGCGGCCTGCAACCGGTACTCTCGCAACTGCTCACGGTACAGGTGCTCCGGCACCTGCCCCAGTTGGTATTCCAATTGCAGGGTGCGGATCCGGTCGTAGGTATTCCCCAACTCGGCCGTGTGTTCAGCAGCCGCCTCATCGTCGCCGGCCCCGTGCCTTAGCCGCGACCTCAGGAAAGGGTAAACGACTATCGCGATGCTGAAAGCCGCCAGCAATGCTCCTACGACCAAGGCCATTCCCTTCCCTCCGCTAGTATCTAACTAAGGACCATCTGCCGAGATCCCATGTGCCTGCAACGGCAACGCGCCGTGAGGTTGGGACCACCTCAGAACGCAGCCATCCACTTCACTCGGGGCACATGGCCTTGGGCTCCGTAAGAGATCTTCACGCCCTGCGCACGCTGGGACCGCCGGGGGTCACGGCGGGACTTCTTGCGACGGCCGGAGCGGGCGCCGACTGCGGCCACAAGGAGATTAGCGTGCCCAGCACCAACACCGGTCCGGCCACCCACATCCACCAGATTAACGGGTTCACCAGGATTCTCAGTCCAACGCTGCCGTTGGGCAGGTTCTCGCTCGGCACCACGTATAGGTCCTCCACCGGGGTCGAGCGAATGGCAGCCCTGGTGGCCGCCATGTTGAATGAGGAGTAGAAAGACCGCGTGGCGTTAAGGGTGTCCAGCAATTCACCGCCGCGGTAGACTTCGACAGCCGAAACGAACTCGGTCCGGTTGCCTTTGTCCGTCGCAGTCGTGCTCAAGTACCGCAGTTCATAGTCTTCCACGACCACCGTGTCCCCCGGCGCCAGTACCACGTCCTTCTGGGTATCGAAGAAGGTTGCCCCGACGACCCCCAGCGCCACCATCACCACCGCCAGGTGCACCACATAGCCACCGTACCTGGGACGGTTGGCCGCAATCAGGCGCAGGAATGCCAACGGGTAGTTCTCCTCTGACGAGCGGCGCCGGGAGACTGTGCCCCGGCGCCACTCCAGGAATATCCCTGTGGCCACCACCGCTCCCAGGCCAAAACCGATCAGCGCGAACGGTTCCCTCATTCCCAACCCAACTAGTACTGCAACAACCGCCAGCCCCGTCAGAGCAGGCGCAAGCAAGGCCCGCCGCACGCTTGCCGGCGTAGCCCTCCGCCAGGGCAGCAACGGCCCGACCCCCATCAGGAAAATTAACCCCAGCATAATGGGTCCGTTGACCTGATCGTAAAAGGGCCGGGCTACCGAGATTTCTTCTCCCGTGGTCGCCTGGGACAGCAGCGGATACACCGTGCCCCACAAGGTTACAAACGCCACCGCCAACAGCAGCAGGTTGTTTACCAGGAACGCGGCTTCTCTCGACAGCATCGAGTCCAAATTCTGTGCGCTCTTCATCAGCGGGTATCGCCAGAAGAACACCACCATGGGCACCACTACTCCCACAGCCAGGAAAGCGAGGAACGTCCAGCCCAGGTCAGATTCTCCGAAAGAATGCACCGAAGGAACCGAGCCTCCCCGGTTCATGAACATACCGTACAACGCCAGGCCGAAAGCAACGTTGATCAGGACCACGTTCCACATTCGGAACATGCCCCTGCGCTTCTGCACCATGATGGAATGCACAAATGCGGTCAGAGCGAGCCACGGCATGAATGCGGCGTTCTCCACCGGGTCCCAAAACCAGAAACCGCCCCATCCCAGGATGGTATAGGCCCACCACGAACCCAGCAGCAGCCCGCTGGCAAGCAGCGCCCACGAGATCAGTCCCCACACCCGGCCGGGATCCACCCACTCGTCGCCGGTCTTGCCGCCAAGGTGAGAGCCCAGGGCAAAGGCAAATGGCACGCTGGTGGCGATCAAGCCCGCCATCAGCGCCGGCGGATGGAAGAACATCCCCAGGTGGGTCAGAAGAGGGTTTATGCCCTGGCCGTCGGCCGGGATAAACGGCAGCTTGTCGAAGGGATTGGCCATGAACCCCATCACCGCCAGAAAAAGCACAGCACCACCATCAACACCCCGATGGTGTAGGGCAGCGTATCCCGGACCTTTGCCGGCGCCAGCCACACGGCGATGGCCGACATCACCGAAAGGGCGAAAGCGATGTACAGCAGCGACCCTTCGTTCCCGGCGTAGAATGCCACCCAGGTGAACCTGTGTGGCATCGCGAGGTCGCTGTGCTGGGCCACGTAGGCCACTTCGAAGTCTCGGTTTACGAACGATGCCACCAGGCTCAACGTCGCCACCAACAGCGCCAGCACCGTCAAATAAACGGCGCTCCGGGAGCTTTCCAACAACACCGCTGAGCCCCTTATCTTGCCGGCCACCGAGCCCACTCCGGCATAGGACGCCAGGGCCAGCGCTATCCAGAGGCTTATTGCGCCAAGATCAGCCATTTATTCCCGGTCTCCGTTCTCTTCAGGAGTTTCAACCCCTGGGAGTTCTCCGTTCACCTGCTTGTTGCCCTCCGTCCCCTCGGTCAACCGCCGGTCTCTAGGCAGTATGCCGCCTCTTTCAGGCTGCGCCAGGTCCCGGTCGACCGCCTCCAGATAAGGGTCCAGATCGTCGTCCATAGCCGGTTCCTGGGCAGCCGTTGGCCTGCCTCGGGAAGCCATCGACCATATGATGAGGGAGACGGCCGCCAGGCCGGCCGCCACGCCCACCACCGGAAGTATCCAGGCTAACAGGTTGGCCCCGGACTTTGGCGGAGCCGCCAATACCTGGGGACCGTAACGTTCTACGAAGAAGTCCAAGATTTCCTCCCTGCTAGCTCCCTGAGCCAGCATCTCCCGCACCATGCTGCGCATCTGCTTGGACAGCTCTACTTGTGCTTGGTCAATGGTTTCCGCCGGGCACACAGGACAAATTAGCATTCTGTCAATCGAAAGGGCTTCTTCTTCGTCATAGCCCAGGTCAGTGTCGGCCTCCTGAGCTTGGACTGCGCTCCAAGACAGGATTAACGCCGCCAGCAACACCAGGCCTAAACCAAAGAGCTTAAGCAAGTTGCGCCGCGTCCGGACGGGGGTTCCCGGAAGACGTTCGGCATTCTGAGCGCAAGTTGAAAGCAGCCAAATGGCCCCTCGGGGAATATCTGAAAGGACCTGAAAATGGCTTCCTCTGGTTGATGTTAGGACTGATGGGCCGGATGTGAGCAGCATCGCTTCCTCGACTGCTCTAAGGCGTGACTACAAAGTCTCCAAACATGGTCACGTTGTGTGCGGGAAAGGTGCATACAAATTGGTATGTACCCGCGGCCGGGGCGGTAAACCGCACTTGCCCGACCTCTCCCGGTTCCAGCAGCCCGCTGGCGGCGATGACGTCGGGGTCATTCGGGTCCAGCCAGCCGTTGTCCTGCCAACTCGCACCCCGTTCAGTGACCGCGTCCTTCTGCCCCGCCTGTACAAACACGAGATTGTGCTGGTATAGCGTAGAACTATTATAGAAGACGAACACCACTTCGTCCCCGGCTGCGGCTTCTATAGTGTCTGTATCAAACTCCAACGCGTCACCGTTGACCCCGATTTCGGGCCCATCTGGCACGCCCCCATTGGACGGTGTATCTGACTCAGCAGTCGGAGCCGGAGCGGGCGTCGGCTCCGGCACTGGGATAGTCTGGATGTACTCGGCAATCCGCAGCCTCTCCTCGTCGCTCAATAACTTCCCGAAAGGCGGCATAACGGAATGCGGGCCGAAGAACAGGGTCTCAGAACTCAGGATCAGCACGATGTTGTCTACGGGGTTGTCGGTGATGATGGGCGGGTCGACTACCGGCTTGTAGTCGTAGATTTCCTTCATGGTCTGGACCACCGGCCCTGCGCCCTGTCCATCTGAGCCGTGGCACATGGAGCAGTTGACGGCGTAAAGGTGCTGGCCGCTTTGGAAGGCTGTTGATTCCGGCGGCGGGAACCAGGCCACCGACTCTGCCGGGGCGCTCAACCGGGGAGGTTCCCCGGCCTTGTACGACTGCTGGTAGTGCATTTCGTAGAAGATATCCACCGGGTAAGACCCCTGGGTGCACCCCACCACCGCCAGGGCAGCTATGGCGGCGAAAACAATGAGAGGAGTCTTTAGCCTCCTCAAAACGTAGGGGCCTCCCTGCGTGTCCGCTTGTTGCAATGAGTGATTTCCCATTCCGGTCGACAGCCCTAGGTCTCCTGCACCACGTCTACGGCTCCGGCCTGGGTCAGAATTCCCGACACCTGGTTCAGTTGCTCTTCATCCACATTCACCAAAACGCCTATGTATCCCTCGGTTATCCGTGTGTCGTAGAGACCCTTCTTTATCTTGGGCAGCCGCGACTCGAAGAGAATACCTATGATGGTGAAAATGATGGCGCTCAGCATCGTGCTCTCATAGGTGACCACCGCCATGGGCGGCAACGACAGGATGGGCTTTCCTCCCTGGGTCAATGGATAGGCCAACTGGGTCATCGACGTTAGGATGATTCCCACCGTCAGGCCGATTAACGCGCCAATAAAGGGAAACACGTAGAGCCGGTGTTTCTCGTGCCGCTCCCCGAAAGCCCCCTCCGGATATGGGGCGTCCGTCAGAAAGTCATAGTCCTGGGGCAAGATATTGGCCCGTTGCAGGGCATCTCCCGCCTCGGCGGCATAGTTGGGGTCTTCGAACAGACCCAATATCGGCTTTCTTGCCATCGCGTCTCTCTCCTAGACGGCTAACGCTGGTCCGATTGCCTGCGCAATTGGTTCAATTCAGTCCTCTCGGAACGTTGCCGGCACCGTCCTGCGGCCAATTTGCACCTGGGTCTTGAGAATATCCCCCTCTTTTATGTCGTACAGCGGTATCAGCGGCACGACCCGGCTCAACAACAACATAAGCATGGTCACCATGGCGAACGTACCGACTATGATCATGATTTCCACTATGCTGGGTGCATAGGTGTACCAGTTGAAGGTGAACACTTGCTTCCGCGCCTGCGCCGGAACAAATATCAGGAAACGCTCCAGCCACATGCCGATGTTCACCGAAATACACGCTATGGACATCAGCCACAGGTTGCGCCTCCAACTCCTCGTCAGCCATAAGCCCACCGGCAGGAAATAGGTCAAACCCACGAAGAAAAACATCAATATGTTCCATGGCTGTTCCATGAACTGCATGTTCCTGACCGCCAGTTCATCGGACTCCATGCCGTAGAACCCAAAGAGGATTTCCATCACGAAGAAGTAGAACCAACCGGTGGCCACCACCACCAGCAGCCTCCCCAACGCATCGATGTGTTCCAACCGGATGTAGTCCTGCCAGCCATACGCCCAGCGCAGCAGGATCATTACGAATACCACTGCCGAAACCCCTGAGTGGACCGCTCCCACCACGAAATAAGGAGCGAAAATGGTGGAGTGCCACGACTTGATCGACACCGCCATGCCGAAGTCCCAGGACACTATGCTGTGCACCGAGACGAACACCGGCAGGATCAGGGCCGACAGCAGCACCCCGGCGATAATCTGCAGCTTCCACTGCCTGGCGTTCCCTTGCCAGCCCATCGCCAAGACCGAGTATATGCGGTGGCTCAGGCCGGTAGTCCGGTCTCGCAGCACGGCAAAGTCCGGGAGAAGGGCGATGATTACGAACAGTATGCTGGAGGTCAGGTACGTGTACACCGCGCTGGGGTCCCACACCAGCGGCGAACGGACGTTGGGCCAGATGCCCCTGGCAAAATCGTAAGGGACAAACGGCAGCGTGTATATCCAGTAGAGCGTTCGCCAAGGCCGCCCGGTGTGAATCAAAGGCATCAACATAGCCGTCATCAGGGAGAAGACGGTTAGCACCTCCGCCGCCCGGGTGGCTGGCCGTCGCCACTCGGCTTTCGAAAGCCGCAGGATGGCCGAGAGCATCACGCCGGCGTGGCTGATGCCGATCCAGAACACGAAGTTGGTTATGAAGAATCCCCACAGCACCTGGTTATTCAACCCGGTGACGCCGTAACCGCGGTTGATCAGGAACCCCGCAGTCGAGAATGCCGCCAATACAAAAAAGGCCAGGAATGCAACGCTTATCCAGAACCACTTGGGCGAGTTCAGGATAGAGCGGAGCAAGTCCGCATTTATCTGTCTTGACGGTAGGACTCTACCTTCCTGCATTAGAGCTCCAGTTGCTCCAGAAACCCGTCAGCTATTCCGGCTTGGCCAGCACCAGGTACCGGCCCCGCACCAGCGTGTCCATCTTTTGATATTTGGCCCCCTCTTTTGTCTCCCACACCGACAGTATGGGAAACAGCCTGGTTGCCGCCAGGTATATGAATGCTGCGGCTCCCAGCCCGCCGACTACCATGAAGACGTCCCAAAGGTCCGGCCAGGTCGGTCCCGGTATAAACTCGAAGAATATGGCGTAGACGTCTCCGGCGTTGAATGCCCCGACAAACGTCTTCAGGTTGAATATGAACGCCCCGCACAGCGCAGACAGGCCAGCCAGCGTCGGGCCCCAATCGGTCTTGCGCACCGGATTCCAGAGCAGGATCAGGAAGGGCAATATGAAACTGAAGAACAGGTTGGCGGCGAACGCTCCGCCGTAGGCCTCGAAAAAGAAGTATTTGAGCACGTTCTGTTCGATTTCCAGCCGACCGTACCAGAAAGTGATCAAGAAAGCGAAAGTGTGGTATGCCCAGAGCAGGGTCAGCCCCAACAGGATCTTGCTGGCCGACCAGAAGGGCGAAACGCCGATGTACTGCTCGTATCCGCCCCAGCGGCGCATGATGAACAGAGTCACCAGGATCAACCCCAGAGAAGATTGGAAACTGGTCAGCGTGAAGAGTGGTGGGAATATTGAGTCCTTCCATCCCGCCACCAGGCTCATGGCGTAATCGCTTGCCACGGTGAATTGCACGAACACCAGTAACATGAAATAGAAAGCGCCCAGCAGGCCCAAGCCCACCTTGTGCAAGATCCACTGCCTCTTGGTCCCGTACCAGCGCCCGGCCAACAGCGAATACAGCTTTCGGCGGAACCCGGTGGCGGTCAGCCGGCCCTCCGCCATATCCGGCATGGCCGAGAGCCACAAAATCGCCAGGCTGCAGATAGCCAAGAACAGAAGACCCAGAAAGTCCCAAGCCAGCGGAGCCCCTATGGGCGTCTCGAACCAGATGCTCCTGCGTATCTCCAGCTCTTCGACACCGACCTCGGGGTTCTTGATCGACGGCAGGACGATCATCAACGGGATGAACATGATGACGTTCAGCACGCCAAGCAGCGCGAACAATTCAGAGACCCGGGACAGGGGCCTTCTCCAGTGGCTCTTGGTAAACCGGAACGCCACCGCCGCAAGGGGGGCGGCCCCGGTGACCATGAACAGGAACATGAATATGGCGGCGTAGTAGCCCCACGGCCCGTGTGCTCCGAAACCGTCGTCCAACGCCCTCATTACGAACCCGGCTATGCCCAGGGCAAACAGAATGCCCGTAACTGCTAGGGCGCGGGCAATAGCTTTGGGCATTGCCTCGGCCTTTTCCGCCATGTCTTGGGTAACGGCCTCTGGGGCAGGGAACACCCACATACCTTCGTGGCTGTGTTCGCCGGCTGCCACCCTAGGCTTCCTTCTTCACGGGAAACATTTCCACTCTCTTCAAATAAATCACGTTGGGCTTGGTGCCCATCTCTTCCAATAGCCGGTACACCCTGCTGGGATGCTCCTCCACCCTCTCGGTCCGGTGGTGCCGTTCTTCTAACCGGTGGTTAGCTTCCTCGAAGTAGTGATGCACCGGACCGCTGGCGTCGCCCTGGTCGCCGAACTGCAGTGCATTCGTCGGGCAGGCCATGGCGCATGCCGGCAAGAAGTTCCGTTCCTTCATCGTCTTGTGGTCCAGTTTGCCCTGCTCCTGCCTTTCCACCGTCAATTCGGCCCGCCTAATGCGTTGAATGCAGAAGCTGCAACGCTCCATGACTCCGCGGCTGCGGATGGTAACGTCGGGGTTCAATTGGTGCCGCATGCGTTCCGGCCAGACCGGCTCCCAATAGTTGAAGAACCGCACCTGGTAAGGGCAGTTGTTGGCGCAGTACCGGGTGCCGATGCACCTGTTGTACACCTGCACGTTCAGGCCCTCGTCGTTGTGGTATGTTGCAAATACCGGGCACACCGGCTCACAGGGGGCGTTCTCGCAGTGCTGGCACATTATGGGAATGAAACGGGCCTTGACGTTGGGGAACTCTCCCTCCCAGTACCGTTCAATCCGTATCCACTCGTAGGCGCGCCGCTGCAGGAACACGTCCTTGGTGTTGATGGGCAAGTTGTTTTCCGACTGGCAGGCAACTACGCAGGCCTGGCAACCGGTGCACCGGTCCAGGTCTACTACCATTCCCCACTTGTGGTCGATCCTGGGTTTGGGTGTCGTCATTCTATGAACCCGCTTTCCCTGTTGATTCCGCCGTCCGGCGAGTCACTCTCTATTTTTCCGTTCAGTCCGCTTCTATTCCGGGCCAACGCCTATAAATCGTGGGGGGCGATTGTCTGAATGATTCGCTCGCCGGGCAGGATCCCTACCTCCACGGCCCGGACTACTCCCTCGAATTTCGCAACCTTAACGCTGTCTCCGGCCTTGGATATCCTGACCCTGGTGCTGGCCCAAGCCAGGCTCCCTGAGCCCTCCACTTGTCGGGGCTCCAAAACGTCCATGACGTTGGCGCTTTCCCAGCCCGGCCTGTCCGTAGCGTATTCCGAACCTTGGTTCCGGCCTTGCCCCAAGGGTATGGAAACAGTGCCTGGAGGCGCCGCCGGCGTCGGGTACGCCAACACCCGTATAGACCCGGCAGCCGATTCCACCAAAAGCACGTCCCCTTCCCGGATGTTCAACCTCTTGGCGTCCCGGTCGCTGATTTCCGCCCAGGTCTGCCAGGTGATCGTCGTCAACGGGTCCGGCGCTCCCTGCAGCCACGGCAGGTGGGCGTTTCTGCCGTCCAACAGGGTGTTGTGGGCAAAGGGTGTGAGGTAGAAAGTCTCTCCGGAACCGCCCGATGCAGAAACTCTGGGCCCTGCGGCCTTGGCTGCTATGCGACCCAATAGGTCGTTGGGAGCGGTCAGGTTCCTGGCTCCCGTGACTCCCTCGTCCCACCAGCCGCCCCGTTGCAGCAGCTTGTTCCAGAACTCATCGGCAGACGATGCTTGAATCGACCCGCGGTTCAGTGCGAAAAGCTCATCGGAACCTTCCCGCAATAGGTCCTGGTACCTTGGCCAAGGTAGTTCCGACTCCTTGCCCAGTTCCTGGCTCATGGTTAGCAGAATATCCGGGAAGCTCCGGGGTTCGATTTCGTAAAGCGGGTTCACCACTGGCTGCTGGAAGCCCACAACTTGGTGTCCCGGGCCCGGCTCCGGTACGTCGTCTCCCCAGTCCTCCAAATACACCCGGTCGGGCAGAATCAGGTCCGCCAAAGCGCTGGTCTCGTCCAAGAACGGCGAGAAGCTGACTATGAACAGGTCGCTGGGCTCGGTAAGGGCCTGCCTGAACCGCAACGAGCCCGGCAGTCCGTGCACCGGATCGGCTTGATGCAATAGCAACAGGCGGGTCTTGCCGCTATTCAGGTCTTGCGCCACCTCGGTCCAATCCGACAGGGACCCTGCCTGAGACCCCGACGGGACTCCTTCCAAGGGGCTGCCCGGATTGAACCGCAGCCCTCCCTCCGCTCCGACGCTCCCCACCAGGTAGTTCAGGGCGTAAATCGCCTCCAGGTTGAACAACCCGTTGCTGTGGGCGCCTGCCGACCCTCCGCCAATTGCCAGTGCCGGAGTTCTTCCGGCAAATTCTCGGGCCAAGCTGCGGGTGGCCTGCACTCCGTCGGGGCCCCTCAGGTGCTCGGCCATGAACACTCGGTCGGCTATCGTTTCAGGTTGGAACTGTTCCAGAGCGGCGGCGCCTTTCCCGCCGGTGAGGGTGCCCACGTCCACGCCCGTCGGCTGCAGGTTTTCCTCGATTATCACGTAGGCCAAGCTCAGCGCCAGGTGGCCTTCCCATCCGGGCCGGATGGGCAGCCACTTGTCGGCGCTGGCGGCGGTCATCGAAAAGCGGGAGTCCACTTGGTACAGCGTCCCTCGCTCATTCTCTCCTCCGTGGCGGAATTCCCCGTACCCCACGCTCCAACGGGTGGGTGAAACCCACGTGGACAGGAAGTCTGCCCCAAACGAAAGCAAGAACCGGGTATTCCCCAGGTCGAAATCGGGCAGCAGGTCTTGCCCGAACAGGTTTTTGACTGCCGACTTGTAAGTGTTCTCGTCCAGGGTTTCGAAGCCCAGGTGCCTCCCTCCCACAGACTCGGCAAAGCGGCTCACCAGCGTGCCCAAATGCCCCCGCAGCGGCTCCGTAACCATCAACGTTGAGTTGCCCCGCTCTTGAAGCTGCTGCCTGAGGATGTCCAAGGCGTCAGGCCACGCAAGCTGGACGTATTCACCTTGCCCTCTGGGGCCGTTGCGCTGCAATGGCCGCGCTATGCGGTGCGGATGGTACAGGGCCTGTAGGCCAGCTTCAGAGGCTGCGCTGTGCTTGCCCAAATTCACCGGGTATAGCGGATTCCCCTCCACCTTCTTTGCCCTGCCGTCCATCACCCTGACAACTATTCCCTCTCCCGACGGGCAGTTGCGGCAAAGGGTGGCATACCAGTTGTCCTGCCCCTTGACCAGGTCTTCCGGAAGCCTCACCGGGCTCTGTAGGTCGAACTCACCCTCGCGGATGCCGAATCCTTCGCAGGCCACCGCTCCAGCCGCGGATAGACCTGCCCAGGCCAGGAAATTCCGGCGGGTAAGTTTCATTGGGCCAGCCTCCGGCAGGTCGTCACTTGTGGCATATCGTGCAGTCTGTGGGTATGTCTGTCGTCTCGGGCAAAACGTACCCTTCGTCCTCGGGGACCAAGGTCAGGAAACGGTGGCAATCCAGGCAGGTGCCCATCTTCATTGACTGGAAAGGCTTCGGCTGGACCACGGTGGCGTTGGCGACGTCACCGTGGCATATCGAGCAGGCGGCCTGGACCTTTTCTTCTGAAGTGCGGTCCGAGGCGTCGATTTGGGTCAGGTAGCGGACGTGGGCCTCGTGGACGAAACGAACGTGGTCGGGAAGCCTGTGGACCCGTTCCCAATTGATGGGTTCGTCCAGCATCAAGCTATCTGAAATCTTGACGATCTCTACCTGCTGTGCCTCCGTGTCGCCGACGATTTCCTGGTGGCAGAACAAGCATTGCTCCACCGCAGGCACGGTTGCGGCCTCTCCCTTGGTCACGTTGCGGTGGCAAAACTCACACTGGATGCCTTGCTCGGCGACGTGCACTGAATGGGGAAAGGCTACGGGTTGCGCCGGGGCGTTGCCCAAAGCGAATGGAGGATTGGAAAACCAGGAAATAAGCAACACCACCACTACAAAGCCGACTATGACTGCGACCCCCGACCCTACCAGGGTCAGGGCCAGCATTTTGCCCCTTGGTATCCTCACTACCTGATCCGTCCGCGTCCCAGCGTTGCCTACTCCTCTCGCCTGTATCGGGTTGCGCCCTAGCGGCGCCCTCTACTCGGATGAAGAGGGATTGTTCTGTGGTCTAGATTTCGAGCCTAGATCAAGTACCGGTCCCAGAATTTCTCGACGCTCAGCGTCTGGCTTATCCCCAGGACCAGCATCACTACCGCAGCGACCAGCACCAGGAAAGCGAACCCGCTCAATGGCACGCGCCACCTGGAAGCGGAAGCCGGCAGGTGCCCCGTCGCGATTAACGACGGTATCACCGCGTGAGCCGTCAGCATGGTCAAAGCAAAGGTAAAGACCAGCGGCAGGTAGGTCCAGAAGTACGTGAGCCAAATGTGAATGTCGTGCCAATTGGCGCTGGTCAGCGCCTTGGGGTCTTCAAACATACTTGCGCCGTTCCGTTGCCGGATTCGGTTCAAGCCTGGCTTCAAATAGGCTGAGAATCAAGTGAAAAATATCACAGGGGCATGGGGGTGTCAAGGGGATTTCGAACCCAATCCCCCTCGTAGCCTAGCTTGCGGCCTGCTCTTCCTCCCGGTCATCCTCCTCTCTAGTTTCCGCCTGCTCCCCATCGGGCTCATCCTCAGCCGCCCGTTGTTGTGCAGCCATCCAATTGTCCAGCCACCGCCGGAAATCCCCCAGCGCGGGCGGAGCTACGTAGAACACCTCGATGTCCTCGGGGAACTGGATTTGGTGCCGTTCGTTGACCATCAGCAAGCCGACTTCGTTTTCCCCCAGGGTCTCGTCGATGCGAGCGGATATGTACTGGTATCTGCCACTGGTGCTCTCGCTGAGCCAGCCCTGGAGCTTGGCCAGCACCGACTGGCTGGCCAGTGGCATCATCAAGCAGCGTTGCAGGTCCAGGCTCTCCATCAACGAAGCGAAGTCCTCCGTGGCTTCCAAGGCGGCCCCGCCCTCGCACTTGGCCTTCACGAACTGGTGGCTGCGTTGGTCCATCCGCTCCAGTTGCTCCAGGCCCTGGTCCCCGGCGTCCCACACACTCTCGTGGTATATGTGGTGCAGCCCACCCAGCGCCGCTTGCAGCGATTCCACCTGCTGCTGCATCTGGTCCCAATACTTCTGGAGAATGGCCACACCTTCCCCGGCCTCAGCAGGTGGACCGTATACCAGGGGCGCCAGCAACAGCTTTCGCCGTCCCTCGTACTGGGCGGCCGCGGGACGTGATATGCGCCCAAGCTCCTGCGCCACCCTCAGGCCTCCGGCACCGCCGGTTCTTTCACCGGCTGGCCCGTCGCCGGGTCCACTTCGTATGGACTAAAGAGTTCCAACTCCTTGCCCATTTCCCGCACCGCCGGCAGCACTTCCTCCCCCATCAGTCTCAGGCTGCGCATCTGGTCATCATGGGTCATCGCCCCGTCGCCGTCCCAGAAGAAAATGCTTCCGGGCCTCAGGTATTCCAGCACCGAGCGAATCTTGGGCAGCACTGTTTTGGGAGTGCCGGTTACTATGCTCAGGTCCTTGACCTGCTCTTCGAAAGACCGCAGGTTGGCGCCGAACCGGCCCTTGGGGCCGAACGACGTGGTTGAAAGCCGGCGCGAAGACCGCGACGTATGCCCCGGCATGTTGAGGATAGCCGGGTTAACTTGCCCTTCGTTGCCTGCCAAAAAGGGATTGCTCACGCCGGAGAGGTACTTCCGGCCCGCCTCCTCCGCCTTCTCTTCCGTTTCGTCGACGTGCACCTTCCATAGATAGGCTACGTTCTGCGTGCCCGACTTGTAGCCCATCTCGGCCGCGGTGTCGTGGTATAGCTGGAAGGCCCCCAGCGTAGGCTCCAGCTTGGTGGCCAGCAACACCAGCGGGTACCGGTGCTCGGCCGTCCACTTCACCGTTTCCACGCTGACCGTCGACGGAATCCAGACGGGAGGATGAGGCTGCTGCAATGGCCTGGCCCAAGGATTGACGTAGCGATACTGGTAATGCTTGCCCTCCCAGCGCCAGGGGCCCGGCTCGGTCCACGCCTTGATTATGAAGTCGTGGGCCTCTTCGAACCGCTCCCGGTTGTGATGCGGCGGCGAGTTGTGGGAGACGCTCTCCCGCCCACCGCCCCGGACGAAGCCTGAGACCAGCCGGCCATGCGAAATCATGTCTATCATCGCCAGCTGCTCCGCCAGCCACAGGGGGTCGTCCCAGATGGGGAGCACGTTGCCCAGGATGATGATTTTCGCCTTGCTGGTGATCCGCGCCAGGATCGACGCTCCCACGTTGGTGACACCCTGCATGCAGAAGGGGGTGCTGTGGTGCTCGTTGAGCATCAGGGCGTCGAAACCCATCTCCTCGGCGTATACCTTCTCGTCCAGGTAGCGGTTATAGAGCCTCGCGCCCAAGGCCGGATTGTAGAGGCCGTTGCTCACCCCCAGGTCCATACCCTGGGTGCCCATCAAGCCCGACGTTTCGTCCTGCCAGGGCTGCTCTGTAAAGTGTCCAATTAACATCTCGGCCTCCCCTGCCCTGTTGGCGCCGAATCTAAGCCTGGTCGACGGCCGTCGTTACCGGCAGTGTACCGTTGTGTAACTCTAGCTGTCCACAAACCCCTAACCCTGCTCCCACAGGGCTTCCAGGACATTGCCCGGGCTCATCGGCAGCCGCGTCATACGCACTCCAACGGCATCGTATATCGCGTTGGCCACCGCCGCCATCGGCGGCACCAGCGGCAGTTCGCCCGCGCCCCTGACTCCGTAGGGATGACCCGGATTGGGCACTTCGACGATTACAGTGTCGATCATGGGCAGGTCCAGGCTGGTGGGCATTCGGTAGTCCAGGAAGCTGGAATTCAACATCCGGCCCTGGTTGTCCAGGTAATACTCCTCGTTCAGGGCCCATCCAATACCCTGGGACGCGCCGCCCTGCATCTGACCCTCCACGTACCCAGGGTGAATGGCCTTGCCCGCGTCCTGGATCGCCGTGTATCGCAATATGTCGACCTTCCCCGTCTCCGGGTCCACCTCCACGTCCACTATGTGCACCGCGAAGGCGTTCCCCACTCCGGGAGGGTTGACCGTGGCCCGTCCCACGATGGGGCCCCCGGTCCCGTTCAGGCGGGGCGCCAGTTCCTTGATGGTGGTCCTTAGTTCGCTGTCGCCCTTATGGCTGATTATTCCGCCGTCGTATTCGACGTCATCCGGGTCAACCTCCCATATCCGGGCGGCCCGCTCGATAACCTGCCGCTTTATGTCCAGCCCCGCCTCGTAACACGCTGTGCCCATCTTGAAGGTCACCCCGCTGCCGCTGGCCCCCGAGCTGTAGCCGATAGAGTCCGTGTCCCCGATAGAAGGCTTGATTTCTTCCACCGGGATGCCCAGCACCTCGGCCAGGTGCATAGCCATGGCTGCTCTGGTCCCGCCGATGTCAGGCGACCCTTCCACCAGGCCCACCGTGCCGTCGGGGTTCACGCTCGCCACCGCGCTGGCTGGCCCGGAACTGTTGAACCAGGCCCCCGCGGCCACGCCCCTGCCACCGCGCTTGCCCGTGTTGGACCCGCTGATCGGTTCGTAAAGATGGGGGTGGTCCTCAGCCGCCTGCAGAGTCTCCAACATACCAATGCGCCGGAATACCGGCCCGGTGGGCTGGCGCGTCCCTTCTTTGGCCGCGTTCCGCAGCCGGAACTCCACCGGGTCCATGGACAGCTTGCGGCAAAGCTCGTCGATGACCGACTCCGCGGCAAAGGCCGCCGCCGGCGAGCCGGGAGCCCGGTACGCAGCCGCTTTCTGGGTGTTGCACACCACGTCCAAACCTTCCACGTAGGCGTTGGGCACCTCGTAGGGCGCCAGCATGGTGCGGCACCCCGTAGACACCGGAGAGCCCGGAAAGGCCCCGGCTTCGTATATCAACCGGCAGTCGGCGGCCGTGATTTTGCCCTCTTTAGTGGCCCCAAGCTTCACCCGGATGTGCGTCGCCGAGGTGGGGCCGGTGCCCTGGAAAACCTCCTGCCTGGTCATGGTCAGCTTCACCGCCTGCCCCGACTTGCGGGACAGAACGGCGACCACCGGCTCGATGTAGCAGCCCCCTTGCCCCTTCCCGCCGAATCCACCGCCAATCTCCATGGGTACTATCTTCACCTTGGATACGTTGACGCCCAGGATTGCGGCTGTATGGTCCCTCAGGGCAAAGTGGCCCTGGGTGCTGCACCACACGGTTACGCTGTCGTCCGAGTGCCACATCCCCGTTGCCGAATGGGGCTCTATATACCCCTGGTGCACCGCCTTGGTGTGGAACTCTCGCTCCGCCACCGCGTCCGCTTCCCGGAATCCCTGCTCCACGTCCCCGACCCGAAACTCGTAACGGCTGGCGATGTTGCTCCCCTTCCCGTCAGGTGTGTCTCCATATCCGCCGGGACGGATTTTGGGGTTGACCAGCGTCAGCAGCCGGTCGTGGAGTATAGGCGCATCATCCTTCATCGCCGCGTAGGCGTCCATTACTGGCGGCAGCGCTTCGTAGTCCACGTCTATCAGGGAAAGGGCCTCTTCCGCAATCGGCGCGGAGACGGCGGCCACCGCGGCTATCACGTGGCCCAGGTAAAGGGCCTTCTCCCGGGCTATGACGTTCCGGCTGTAGAAGCCATAGTTCACCACCGCCCCTTCTTCCTGGTCCGCCGCCTCGGCCGACACCATCGGAAAGTCGGCGCCGGTGGCCACTGCCTTAACCCCCGGCAGGGCCAGGGCCCGCGAGGCGTCGATGCTCTTGATTACGGCGTGGGCGTGCGGACTGCGCAGCAACTTGGCGTGAAGCAGGCCCGTCGGATGAACGTCGGCTGCATACCTGGCCCGCCCCACCACCTTATCCGGGCCGTCGTGCCGGATGGGGCGGGTGCCGACTACCAGATATTCTTCTCCCTGCGGTTCCTGACTTACAACCATTTTGGACGTCCAATCCGGCACTAGTCTCCTCCGTTGGCAGATCTGTGCGCCTAATATCTGAATCGGCTGGCGGATTGCAGATTATGCGTCGTCCGGATAGCAGTAACGACGCGGGTTTTGCCTACTCCGATAGCGGTCGGGCACACGCTTCCCGACGTAGTAATTCCAGAACTCGGGCTCAGCGTCTTCACCAACGAACCCCACGTAGCCCTCCATGTCGTTTTCGAACAAATCGGGGAAGTTACTCCTGGTAGCGTCAAGCCATTTCCTTGGCCGGTAAGCCCCAACTATGACCCCCCGAAGGCTCGCAAGCACCAGCTTGCAGTTCTCACGCCTGCGCCTGTCCAATCGCCAGCAGAAGCGCACCGCGTCATAAGGGGTATCTCGCAGGTAGTAGTACCAGTTAATGGTAATCAGGAGCAACGGCTCTTTGACTTCGAATTCTTCGCCCTCGTATTCATTAATGATTTCTTCCACATGGCGGCTGCCATAGTCACTCGCCCCTTGCCCCCTAGCCTTGTTGGTCAATCCCGGATAGGCGTCAATAAGGGCCGCTTCAACTTGGTACGCTGCTCTTTCGTCAAGGCCGTGACGGTGGATTACGTGGGACACCTCCAGCCCGGCGGCTCCGATGTCCTTGATACGCTGTAATTTCGGGTCTGAAATCCCCTCATCCTCACCGTTGAGTTGCCCCTTGGCATGACTAAAGACCCGGTCGTCTTTGCCCTTGCCCACGTAGAAAGTCTCGCCGTTGCGCGGGTCAATCAGGCGGTATACGTACGATTTCAGTTGTTTCTTAACTTCTTCGGGAAATCTATCTCTCGGCATTTTGCTCACCTCAAAACGTGGCCAGTACCGTCTTAGGCTAGGAACCCTGGATGATGAAGTCCGCGATCCGCTCCCCCATCACCATGGTCGTGACGTTTGTATTGGCGCGGACGCAGTCGGGCATTATGGAAGCGTCGGCCACCCTCAGCCCCTGCAGCCCGTGCACCCTGCCGTGCTGGTCTACCACGGCCATGGGGTCCGAGGCAGGCCCCATCTTGCAGGTGCCGGAGATGTGCTGGGAGGTGGTGACCTCCCGTCGCAGCCATTGGTCCAGGGTCTCGTCCGAGGCCAGGTCGGCGTCGGTCGGCGCCACCAGTTCCTGGATAATGTCCTTGAAGGCCTCGTGCTCTCCCAAGCCCACGCAAACCCGGACCACCTCCCGCAGGCGTTGCCGGTCGAACTCGTTCTCTAGGTAGCGGTACTCCAATATGGGCTGCTGGTTGGGGTCATTGGAAGCCAGCCTCAACTCCCCCGCTCCCTCGGCCAGGTATACTCCCGCTATCATGCGGATGCCCACGGGGGCCATCCGGTTTCCTCCCCGGTTGACCGGCGCGGTGGCATAGGACTGCATCGACACCTTCATGTCGTTGCGCAAATGCGAGCCGCCGGCCGTGTAGCGGAGCATCACCTGTGTCCTGGGCGCCAGTCCATTCAGCTCGAAGTCCGGCTTGGTGCGCCAGGTCACCCAGGCGGCCGGGTGGTCCCGCAGGTTCTGGCCTACGCCGGGTCTATCCAGAATCACCGGTATCCTCAACTCCCGCAGGTGGTCCGCCGGTCCTACGCCGGAGAGCAACAATATTTGGGGTGAACCGATGGCGCCAGCGGATAGGATAATCTCGCCCCCCTCTACCACGAACTTCTCGCCGCCGCTCTCCAGTTCCACGCCGGTCGCGCTGGCGCCCTCGAACACCAACCTGTGGACGGTGCAATTGGGCCTGATGGTCAGGTTCAGCCGGTGCCTCGCCTGGTCCAGGTAGCCCAGGGCGGTGCTCATGCGGATGCCGTTGGGGTTGTTCAGCGGGATGGGCCCCACTCCCCAGGAGTCCGGGTGGTTGTGGTCCGGGCAGTCGGCGTACCCCGCGGCCCGTGCCGCCTCGTAAAAGGCCGTCTGGGGCGGAAGCCAGGCCTCCCGCTTGAAGCGGTGCATCACAATGGGACCGTCTGCGTTGTGGAAGTCGTCGGTGCCGTAGTCCGTGTCGCTTTCGATCCTGCGGAAGTAGGGGAGCAGCTTCTGGAACGTCCATTCGTCGTTGCCCAAAGACGCCCAGGAATCATAGTCCTCTGGCGCGCCGCGCAGGAACACCTGCCCGTTGATGGCGCTGGAGCCGCCGGTCACTTTGCCCCTGGGCACCATCATGGGCCCAGCTTCCTCGGTGGCCTTGCCGATGAACTTCCAGTTGTGCTCGCTGGTCATCACGTCCGCTTCGGTGGCATAGCCGAACTTCACCTCATCGGGCAAATGCTCAAAATCGGGGTAGTCCGGCCCCGCCTCCAGTAGCAGCACCGACCGGCTGGAGTCCTCGGACAGCCGCGTGGCCAAGATGGCCCCCGCCGACCCCGCGCCGATTACGATATAGTCGTACTTCATCCCGGTTCCTCCGCGTGGGTCTGACGACACTTTCTGTATATCATTGGGGATTCGGGGTGGACTCGGCCTGTCCGGGAAGCAGCGCTTCTACTTGCGTATGTGGGCGTAATGGCCGAGATTAGGCCCAAGGAAAACCTCTTAACGCCCGTCTGGGCGCGCTAGTCCAGATGTATGATGGCGGTAACCCGGGGCTGGTCGCCTATGATGCGGTAGGTGTGACCGTGGCCAGTCAGGTCTTCACACAAGGTCGCGTCTCCCGGCCCCGATCTATAGACGGTGCCGTCGGCCACCCCGATTTCGGCCTCGCCGGAAAGGGAGATGACGTACTGCCGCCTGGGAGCGTTGTGGTAGTCTTCGAAAAAGCCGGCCCTGGTTGTCCTGAACATGATGCCCGTGGCCTGTTGCAGGACCAACCAGCCGGGATTGACTGCGGGGTCGATTTCCTCGAGGTGCGACTCGCCGTCGTCTCCCGTATAGAGCCTCATCACGGTCATCGTTCAACCTCCGATTAGCTAGCCGTCCGCGCTGCGGTCTTTGGAGGCGAATGCTGCCTTCAAAGCCGTCGATGCCTCCAATACAGCCTCTCGACCCTTATCGACTACCCCCGACATGCTGAAGAAGCCGTGAATCATTCCATCGTACCGGCTGTTGGTGGCGGGAACGCCCGCCGCCTGCAGCCGCCGTCCGTAGGCTTCCCCCTCGTCCCGCAGGGGGTCGAACTCCGCCGTGACCGTCAAAGCCGGAGGCAGGCCCGTCAGGTCATCCGCAACCATAGGAGCGGCGTAGGGATTGGCCGCGTCCTCCTCCGACCCAAGATAGTGGTCCCAAAACCACTTCATTGAGTCCGTGGTCAGCAGGTATCCATTGGCGTTCTCCCGGCAAGACTCGGTCTCGAAGTTCCGCTCCGTCGCCGGGTATACCAAAAGCTGGAACACCAGGGGCGGACCTCCCCTGTCTCTGGTCATCAGTGACACTACCGCAGCCAGGTTGCCGCCTGCGCTGTCACCGCCAACCGCTATGCGCTCAGGGTCCACCCCGATACTCGCGGCGTTGTCCGCCGTCCACCGCGTCGCCGCGTAGCTGTCATCGGCTGCCGCGGGAAACTTGTCCTCGGGGGCCAGCCGGTATCCCACCGACACCACCACGCAGCCCGCGCCCGCCGCCATGTGGCGGGCGTTGCCGTCGGCGGTGTCCAGGTTTCCCACCACCCAGCCGCCGCCATGGAACCACACCAGCCCGGGAAACGGCCCGCTGCCCTCGGGAGTATAAATCCGCACCGGGATGTCCGGCCCCGGCCCCGGGATCGACCGGTCCTCTACCTTGGCCATCTCCGGCCCCGGCGTCCTGGGCCGGGCGTTCAGGTTGGTCCTGGCATCTTCCGGCGAAACGGTATGGGCCGGCGGAAGCCCCATCGCCTCCATTTGGTCCAGCACTGCCTGGGCCTGAGGTTCCAGCGGCATATCGCTACTCCTTCTGGGGTGTTATCCCGGCTATTTCCAGCGCCCGCACATCAAGCCCCGGCGCTAACTAAGGAACTCAAGAACGGAGCCTCTCAATGTAAGCCCATGTTAGCACGTTTGCCTCTTTGAGCCACCCTTGACGCATCATGAACCTTACCTGACCGTGTCTCATCACGCTCGCGCGTTTTTTCTCGTCCACAACGAGAAAGGGCACCACTTTTTTGCTGATTCCTTTTAGGTTCAGGAGGACGCTCGCCATCACATACTCTCGAATTAACTGATGAACAAGTACATACCCTCCGGTGGCTCCAAAACTCGATTCTTTTTTGGCTTCTCCGACGTAAAAATGCCTGGGTGTTTCCAACACGATGTCAATTTCGGTGTTCAATAGGTTGTTGAGCAGGTCTTTCTGCTTGTCACAATCTAGTACATCGTAGTTTTTAGCCATCATAAGGCTTCTTGAGGGATTCTGGTTGTTGACATCGTTAAAATTTTTTATGCGTCCACACAGGTTTTGGAACGAGCCGTTGCTGTAAGCCTCAGCACACTGTTTGAGAAGCTCTTCGTCATTTATCTTCGTCTGATACTTGTAGTCCCGCATACCCTTCCAGAAAAGCTCGAGATCCACATCTGCTCTTGATGTCCCGAGATATTCCCCCAGCTTCCTGGCAAGCTGTACTCGGGCACAGCCATCCAGCAATATAGGCGCAAACTGACGCGCCGTTTCCCAGTTCTCCGTCCTGTTGTTGATGCCTAGAATCGACATGGGTTCGTCTCCTTATGTATGTAATGTGACGCCTGCAATTGCATCAGGCATCCGCCACTACCCCACAACCTCAGCCCACAGCGCCTCGTACACTCGCACCATCGCCTCCGTATCCCGCTTGCAGTAGGCCAGCAGCGCCTCCCGCATTTCCGCAACTTCATCCTCTGGCACGTCGCCGGCCACTAGGCGACCGTAGGCAGCCGAAGCCTCCAGTCCCTCCTGCACAGCCAACCCACCGTACCCCATGTCGGGTGCCAGCGCGGGCAGCACCTTCTTTATGGAGAAGCTGCCGTGAAACTCGGGGTGGTAGTAGTTGTCCCGCAATATTTTCAGCAGGTCTACGATGCGGGGAATCAGGGCCAGCAGGTCATCCCGGTACCGGGGCAGCGCCTCCGCCAGCCCGTTGATAACGCCCTTCTCGTAACTGGAATACGCTACGATGGAGCCGGCGTCCGGTACCGCATCCAGCAAGCTGGCCGCGAACCGCTCCCGTGGGTCTTCTGCGTCGGGATTGAGAAACTCCCGGTGAGTTGCCCGCCCTGACTCATCCAAAACATGTAATGACCACTGGAACGGTATCCTCTCGTAAGGCCTGGTCCCAATGTAGAGAGGAATGGCCGGGTTTATAGTCTCAAAGTCCAGGAAGCTGGCCGGAAGTTCGATCTCTTCCAGGCTGCGGCGCAGGCCGGGGCCGACATAGGCGCGTCCTCCCGCCACCGAGTCCCGGATTCGACTCTGCATGGCGTTCAAGCCTGGGAGGTCCGACGGGATGTCTCCGATACTGCCGATTCCCGACCCCTTCAACCGCTCCAACAAGCTGTCGCTCAGCCGCGGCAACTGCATCACGGAGTGCTCCGGCTCACCATTGTGACAGTGGCCGAAAAAGGAGCATGTGTAAGGCCTCGTACAATGCTTGCCGGTGTCTATATTCGGCGCAGCGTCCAGCTCCAGCGTCTCCCGCATCTCCGCCAGCTCTCCGGGAACACCCCCCGCCAAATACTCTTTCGCCGCCTCTGTGACATCCACCAGCGTGAACAGCTGCTCCAAGTCATATTCCACGCCCTGGTAAACGTACTCCCGGTTCAGGTGCATCAGGTAAACTCTTTCGATGGCTATCCCGGACCCCTCTGCGGCGTATAGTTGGATTGCCACGTCGCTGATATGCTCCTCCTTCACCCCTGTTGACGACTTTACCTCTACCAGATCGAACATCCCCCCATCCCGTCGCACCAGGATGTCGAACCTGGCCCGGATGCCCTCGAAGTCGACCGCGGCCTCATACATTGAGGGGATGGAAGTATTGGCCAGCAAGGTCTTGGTTATCGCCACGGCTCGGGCATGATCCAGGTGCGATTCCTCCACCAGCCTGCCGCCGGGAGATCTCCGCCTGGCCAATTCCCCCACGGCGTGGCCGGTGTCGAATATCGCCTGTTGCGCCGGGCCGACCTCGTCTGCAAGCTCCCTGTTGTAGCACTCCAGGTAAAGCCGTTTCAGGCACTGGAGGCCGGACTGGAACCTGGACTTGGACAAGCTTGGCATTGTGCACCACCGACAGCCGACTGGGAGCGATGCCACGATTCTATCATCCGGGAACTACTTCAAACCCATCCTCGTTGCCGGTGAATACACTGGCTGCTAGAATTGCCACGATGCCCCCCAGGTGCAGAAACTCCAATTTGGAAGCAGGCATAGGCTAGATGGCGAAAATCCTGGATGGCTCGGCGCTGGCCAAAGAGATTCGCGGCGAGGTGGCCGGGGGCGTTGCTGAGATGCAACAGGATCACCAGGTCTCTCCCGGCTTGGCCGCCGTCCTCGTCGGCGACGACCCTGCATCAGCAATCTACGTGCGCAACAAGCGGCGCGCCTGCGACGAAGTGGGCATGTTCAGCGAGACTTTCGAACTGCCCGCCGATACGTCCCAGGCGGACCTGCTGGCCTTGCTTGACCGGCTGAACGACGACCCCCGGTTCCACGGCATCCTGGTGCAGCTTCCCCTGCCACCCCACGTCGACCAGCAGCGGACCATAGAGGCCGTCAGCCCGGCCAAGGACGTTGACGGCATCCACCCCTTCAGCCTGGGCCGGCTGGCCCAGGGGCAAGCCACATTCACTCCCTGCACCCCGGCCGGCATCCGGGAGTTGCTCCTGCGCAACGGCTACGACCCCGCCGGCTGCAACGTCGTCATCTGTGGCCGCAGCGACATCGTGGGCAAGCCCTTGGCCGTGCTCTTGATGCAGCGGCAGGCGGGGGCAAACGCCACCGTCACCGTGTGCCATACCCGCACCAGGGACCTGGCCGCCGTAACCCGGCAGGCGGATATCCTGGTGGCCGCCATGGGCAGGCCCAACGCCATCACCGCCGATATGGTCAAGGACGGCGTAGTGGTCATCGACGTCGGCATCAACCGTGTTGAAGACCCCAACCGCAAGCGTGGTTACCGGCTGGAAGGAGACGTGGACTTCGACCAGGTGTCCCAGCGGGCCGAAGCCATCACTCCCGTGCCCGGCGGCGTAGGCCCGATGACTATTGCCATGCTGTTGGTCAATACACTGACCGCCGCCCGCATCAGTATCCACCGCCCATAGTCACCCATACCCCGCCGCCCCGTCACATATCCACTCCCCGTCATTTGTATGTTGCAGATGTCCCCTGGATGGGTCAATCTGTGGGGGCATGGGTGAGGGGCGCGTCGACCGTCATTGGGCGGACGAGGCTGTTGCCCCGTGGCGCCGGGCCGGAGTATGACACCCCTCACCCCAACCGGAACCTCCGAACGGATACCGGGGTCATAGGACCCGCATCAGCAAGTGGGGAGGCCGGCGAAGCAATCATACGGGAAGGGGAGGCGCCAATGGAAGAGGTAAAGGTAGCCGGTATAGACGTAGGCAAGGCCAGTTTGGACGTATGGGCAGGTTCGGGGCCGGTGCAACGATTCGACAACACTCAAGAAGGCATCACCAGCCTTGGGGAATGGCTGGGAGATCAAGGAGTGGACCTGGCCGTGTGTGAACCCACCGGGGGATACGAGAGACAGTTGGTCAGGGGGCTGAGAGAAACCGGGTTGGGGGTGCGCCTGGCCCATCCCAACAGGGTGCGGGCCTTCGCCAGGGCCTGCGGGTATGAGGCCAAGACCGACGTCCTGGACGCCATGGTGCTGAGCCGGTTCGGACAGGCCTTTGCGCTGGAGCAATCACCCCAGGAGGAGATAGAGCCGGAACGGGCTGAGCTACGGGAGTTGCTGCGGCGCCGGCGTCAGTTGGTCGAGCAGCGGGTGCAGGAACTGAACCGGCTGGACAAGGGGCTTAGCGAGGCGGCCCGAGCCTCGACCCAAAGGCACATCCACTGGCTGGATGAGGAAATATCCCGGCTGGATCGGGAGTACCGGAGGGCGCTGCAAAGCAGTCGGGAGCTGTCACAGCAGGCGGAGTTGTACCGCAGCGTGAAGGGCATCGGGGAACTGACCGCGGCGGTCCTGGTGGCAGACTTGCCGGAGTTGGGGCATGGAGAAGCTAAGGGGATGGCTTCACTGGTAGGCCTGGCCCCCTGGTCCCGGGACAGCGGGCGGCA
The DNA here is from genome assembly GCA_963668505.2 of Dehalococcoidia bacterium. Taxonomy (GTDB): domain Bacteria; phylum Chloroflexota; class Dehalococcoidia; order Lucifugimonadales; family UBA3495. Next base: position 41,043 of record CAXXWY010000022.1, read on the forward strand.
GCGGGGCTACCGGGCCATCAGGGGCGGGCGAGGGTCAGTGCGACGGGCCCTATATCTGGCGGCCTTGTCGGCGGTCCGCCGCGAAGACAGCGCCATAGGACGTTTCTACCGCCAACTGCGCCAGCGAGGCAAGCCGGGCAAAGTAGCCATGGTGGCGGTGATGCGCAAACTGCTGCTGCAACTGCATGCGGTAGCCCGAAGGGGAACACCCTGGGTGGAGAACTATGCCCCAGCCGCCTAAACCCTTGACTTTCAACACAGATACTCCGGCGCAGGCCGGAATCCAGAAATCCGGGGGTGTAGACTCCGGCTTTCGTCAGAATGACGACCCGATTGAGGGCACAGTAACCTATTCAGATGTTCCCAAGAATTAAGCGAAAGGCTAGCTTCTTGACACCGCAACATGGAAGAGCTTGACGATGTATGTTGCCCACACGCTTCTGATGATTTCTACGTGGAATAATAGCGCCCCAGGGCTCCGTTTGCTTTTAGGGTCTTGCCCTACTATAAGTGCAAAATCTACCTCGGAGAGGACAGTTGACAGGAGCCCAGCCCATGCCGCACTATCTAAGTAAGACTCGATAACAAGGGGGGGGGGTGAAAATGCCGAGAACGACTAAGACCATCACCTTCTCCTTGCCGCCGGAGATGGCGGACAGAGTGAATGGGGTGATGAAGCAGCAGGGACGGTCTAGGAGTGAGTTTCTCCGCGAGGCGGTGCTCCGCTACATCGAGGAGTGCGAGTGGAGACAGCTGCTTCAGTACGGAGAGGAAAAGGCCAGGGAGAAGGGCGTCGGCCCTGAAGACGTAGCTGGCTTGGTGGAGGAGTACCGGGCCGAGGTCAGCTCCTCTGGTGCATGAGAGTCGTCATTGATACTAACGTTATAGTCTCAGGTCTGAACTTCCCGGGCAACGAGCGGCTCGTCCTCGAACTGGCTCTCAGGGGACGGTTTGAGTTGTGCCTATCTTACTTCATCCTTGAAGAGGTTGCTGGGGTGCTTATGCGAAAGTTTAACTGGACCGAGGAACGCACGTCCCAGGCTCTCAGGGCGCTGGGAGATGCCTCCACCGTCGTTGAGACCCGTAGGCTCCCGGAGGTGTTCGAGGGTGGCCACGCGGACAACCGTATATTGGAGTGTGTTGCGGAAGCGTCTGCCGACTACCTGGTAACCGGCGACCGGCGGCATCTGTTGCCCCTTGAGGAGCATCAGGGCGCGAGAATCGTAAACGCCCCACGGTTCCTATCAGCCTTGGAAATATAGCCGGGCTGAGACTTAGCCGCGCTGGCTAACAAGGAGGAAAACTTTCGGTCAGTGGTACGATTCGGCGCCAGACGGTGTAGCGACCAGGAACTGGCCCGCTGGTACTCAAAAGCCGACTTCTTTGTCCTGTTCTCCCGCTACGAAGCCTTTGGCCTGGTCTTCTTCGAAGCAATGGCCCACGGAACGCCCGTTCTGACCCACGACGTAGGAGCCAACCGGGAGCTCCTGACCCAGGGAGCCGTGGTCACTCCCCCCTCGACCGCGACGCCGCCGTCTCCGCATTAGTCCGCCTCGTCAACGACGACGCCCACCGCCAAGACCTCGGCCGCCAAGCCCAAACCTACACCCTGGCCAACTTCACCTGGCCCGCCGTAGCCCCAAAATACTTTGCCGTTTACCGGGGTGCTTAGGCAGTGACGTTTGACGCCTTCTGGTGGACGGTTGATGCGTATAGAATAGCTGTATCGGTGGGACGTGTAATCCATCCTGGCCATTTCAGAACTAATGGGGCACATGAGGTTGCATAAAACCACCACTATCCCACAGTGATGACGGCTGGACCAGATCGCTAAAACACAGGAGTGACCCATATGCCCTACGCATCGGCCTATCTCGAAGAATTGGAAGACGACCTCGACGGCATAGCCGAAAGAATAGAGCAGTTCCTCCGGGACTACGCCACGTTACAAGACGACAAAAGCCAACCAGTGCTCGCCTCCATCCATTCAAGAATTGACACCGCAAGTGGCCTTGTACGAGAAGCCATCTTTTTGCTCTAAGGGGCTCCAGCTAAGACAGAAACTCTATTCAAGCTAACTTGAAGTCGATATGGTAGATGGTGGCTTTGCAGGGGATTCGTTTGCCTTCGGTGTACGTCCCATCTAGCCATACGCACATCATACGCCAGAAGTAAACGGAGCTTAATCAGCAACTGCCTATCCGGATAGAGAGCCCTCTATGAAGACCGAAGCCTTCAAATACATGTCCGCTCTATTGGGGGATGAGTGGGTTGAGAGCGCACTTGACGAGTACGATGTATTCCGTCAGTCCTGGTCCCCTGAGGGCAGGTGGCATCACAGACCACCTCGAATTTCGCCGGTGGTCCCTCTCTTGTATTGGAATTCCCGGGCAAGCATCGATGACGTTAATGAACCACACGGGACCTATGAGCCAATGGGGTTCTGGGCTGGGCATCCGAGAGAAGTTCTAGACCGGTTGACCGAAGAGATTCGATATTTCGAAGGATACTGGCGAGACCTACCCAACGATAGAGGAACGAAAAACCTCGTATGGGCGCTAACAAGCTCACAACGATTCTTCAGTCTTGCCCACGAACTATCCACCGCCTTCTTTTTTGCCCATAGGGGAGATGTGCGCGTGGACCCCTTGTTTTTGGACCCGGCATCGTCGGCGGGAAAGCCCGACTTTCTGGCCAATACTCCTGAGCGGAGTTTCGCAGTTCAATGTAAATCTCATGATCCTACGGCAGCCAGACAATTCCCTTATGACCTTTGGCAATACCTCGCGGGTGTGTTTCACCGGGTAGTTCAAGACTCGGGTAGAAGCGTCCATTTCGGTGTTCATCTCAAGGGGAAAATGGACGAAAAGCAGGTGCGAAAGATCGCCAAACGAGTTTCCACACTTGTCCGCAAAGGTCTGAGCATTCCATATCCATGGCAGTCCAAGGTCGGAGAGTTCAAACTGACTGAATTGGGGGAGTTTCCCAAGGCCGAACAAATCGCAAAGCTTAGCCTAGAAGCCTTCTCGGCAAGGGAGCCAGTCTACTACGAAATAGTCCGTATCCCAACCATGCTAGATGGACGGTTCCGTTGCGCGAGTCTAACGGTGACTGGGGGGCCTGGGGAAGACGTAACCGACGTAATCAGGAAGGCGGTGATAACAGCGACCAAATCTGCGGAGACATCTGATCCTTTGGTAGTTGCTGTCCATCTGTACCACGAGATAGACTTCGCAGAGTTCCCTGAACGGCCCTTGGTAAAAGAGCGACTTCTACCGTGGAGCGAGCGTTTTTTTGGAGACAATCCTCGGTTGGCCATGATCTTCTTGTCTTCGAATTTCGAGGCGTACTTGTTGCGCCCTGTCGGAAATATGGTGGGTATGCGACATGGTAGGAACGGATGGGTAATGGAGAGCCCGGCTTGGGACCATAGAGATGTCGCGGCATTAGGTATATGACTGGAGCGGGCAGGAGCCTTGGATTACGCCTAACACTTGCTTCCGGCATCGACACGATTGCAACGTGGCGAGGACTGCTGTAGGGTAAGCCCCCGTAAGTTTAGCCGACGGTAACAGTGAAACGCTGTCGAATCCGATATATCGGGGGCGGCCTCCATGGTCGATCACCAAGCGACCGCACTCTGATCCAGATTGTCGCCTCGTTTGCCGTTCGGTGTGGTCATAGTGCTAGGAGAGTATGGGCTTAGACGTGAGTAACCTCAACAGTAAACGGAACCCTTGCCGAAGCTTGGCTGGTATGAGAGGTATAAAGAAATGATAGAAGATGAAGAGCCGATGGGCGAGTGTTATTACTGCAACGCTTTGCTTGAGCCTTGGTTTGATTGGTTCTGTATCACATGCGAACGCCAGGCCTGCGACAATTGTAGTCAGGCATGTCAGGTAGATGTCAGTGATTGCAACACCATCACCTGTATCAACTGCGTGGATGCCCACCTGCAAACGGCCCATCCTGGCTACATTTAGTACTCATCGGAAGTGGGAGACGCTTGCGCAATGAACGATAACGCACGTGCCCAATCGCTGGCAGCAGAAGGGCTGCAGCAAGTCGAAAACGCTATCATTGAGTTGCTTAACCGGAACCCTCAAGGCTTGCGCAACGTACAGATAGCGAATCTGTTGGGGTTACGTTCACGAGTCCGAGGCGGCCAAAGAAATTATTTGACCTACTCGGTGCTGGGAAACCTATTGGATCAGGGCAAAATCCTTTGGGATGACGAGACCAAGTTATATTCGACGGTTGGGGCCGACTTGACACCGCAGGCGTTGGGTGCGAATGGGCTTCGCACGATTGAGCAAGCTATATTGGACTTGCTTCGCCAAAATCCACAAGGGCTGCGAAACGTCGATATTGCAACTACTCTGTCTCTACATTCGACGGTTCGCGGGGGGCGCAGGAATTACCTCACCTATTCCGTGCTTGGCGGGCTAGTTGCAGACGGTAAAGTGGCCTGGGACAAGCAGACAAAGCTCTATACGGAAGTATAGTCCCGTCAGTTAAGGCAAGCTGCCTGGCCTCTGACCAATACCGGTTCCGTTTGCCTATAGGGTACGGTCAGTTGCGTTTGCTTTTGGTGTTTGGCACGCCTGAGCCTAGATATGCCAAACACTATCACCAAACGCAACCGTGCTTTTCTCGGCACATCCCAATATGCCGAAGACGGCCAGAACGACAGCTACTCCTAGTATTTTCATTTGTTGCCTCAAACCTTCTTTGAGTGTGTTGGACTTGGCTCCCTAGACGGCGGATAACCCCTCGGCGAAATCTCGACACGTTGGGGCGGTTCTTAGATTCTGCTCTTCACTGCATCAAGACCGGACTCCCAAGCAGCGGTATAGGCTTCCATAGCGTCGGCGACCATTGGGGGAACCGCGGTCCCGCCTTCCCGCACCAAGGTGTAAGTCACCAATCCCGCAAGTGTGAAAACGTGCAGCAACAAGGCATAACGAACTGCGGTGGCAACGGTGGACCTGGCTGCTCTAGCTACGGACCTGGCTGCTCTAGCTACGCGGACTCCGCGACTTAGGACCAGACGGTCGGCTTGATAATGTTCCGAAACCGCGGCCACGAGCTTCTTCATCAATGGGTCTTCTGCATCCGGACCGGGCGCAACAGCCTCGGCTTGGCGGCGGCGTCCTTCATTGCAGGTGTAGCAGGTGCAGTTTGGCGGGTGGTTCCAACTTCCCGGTCCTGCGAGCGATGGCGATGGTGATGGATGTGGCGTCTGAGGGCGTCGCACACGGTTGCGATTTCGGTTTTCGCTTCCCCTTGTTTGTTCCCGTTGAGCCTCTGCCTCTCGTTTCGCTTTCCATGCCCTCATGAATTCCTTGGTAACTGTGCCGGCGCCAAAACAGGTTGGGCATCGGATGTTTTTCCCGGAGCCGATCTGGATAATGCGACCAGAACTACTTGGACATGTTGGGCATGGGAGACGGTCTCTACTCAAGAAGCGGTCTACGCAATCGACGCAAGTGCAAGCCGGAGGGTGCTTTCCTTGGTTTCTCTCGTCTTCCCGTTTTGGCATGGCGACTGGCCCTCACTTTACTCACATGCTGAGAAATTCTGCGTGGCGTAGATGGTCTCATGCATCCAGCCGTACTGCTCTGTCAATTCTACGGCCACTCCCACTCCAATCCTGCGGGCGTCCGGGTCCAGTATATTGGCCCGATGGCCTGGGCTGTTCATCCAGCCGCTTACTATACTGCGGGCGGCACCGTCTTCACTCCTATAGTAGTTGCTCGGGCTCCAATTAGTCTTGCCCCAAGTTCCCGATCCCGTCCACAATTGCACCCTTGGGTGCTGAGCGATGTTCTCGCTTAACCCAAAGGTATAGCTGCCGTCAGCGTAGTACCGCCGGCAGTCATAGCCGGACGCTAGTGCCCTATCCGTGGGGCCCTGGCCGCCAATCTCATGGTCAAAGACCCCCGTGTCTACCATGCCCTGGCTGTGGTTCCTGGCAATATCCGATATCGCTGGGTCATGGTCAAACGGGTGCAAGCCGACTTTTAGCCTCTCCTCATTCGTGTAGATGATAATCCATTCTTCGAGTAATCTCGGCAAAAGAGGACTGTCGCCGGGGTACTCCTGGCCTGGAATGGGGGTGGGGGTCGACGTCAGCACCACGAGACCCGCTGGGGCAGGGGTTGGAGTCGGGGCAGAGACGTACTTTGGATAATCTCCTCCCAAAGGGACGATAGCCGTGACCGTCTGATGCACAGGCCAAGAGAACACGGCTAGCACCAACGACAAAAGGATGAATTTCATTGGGAAACTAATGCGACTTCGGCTCCGTTTGCATTTAGCGTATGGCCTCGAGTTGTTCCGACTCCCTTATCTGTGCTTGGTACAGGTCCCAGCGAAGTTGCAGGTTCATCCAGAAACCCGGAGTGACCCCGAAGAACTTGGAGAGCCGCAACGCCGTGCCCGGCGTGACCCCGCGGCGACCTCGCACAATCTCGTTCACCCGCTGGTACGGGACCCGGATCGCCCCTGCCAGGTCCCGCTGCGTCAAGCCCATCGGCAGAAGAAACTCTCTGAGAAGCATCTCGCCCGGATGCGTCGGCTCCCGGTCAGTTGGTGCCCGGACCATGCTGGGCCTCCTGTTCAATCATAGTCGGCAATCCTGCCGTAACACGGTAGCACGGTTTCCATGCTACGCCAAACCCCGGCCGGATGTGATCGCTTGCATCAGCCTGGCTTCCCACTGTCACATCCCAGTTGACAGCCCCCAAAGCCCGTAACTAAACTCGAATCAAGCCACATTCACGCCAGCCACTAATGGTCCTGGGAGGTTTAGGCATTTGGCGACCCAACGGCCAACCCGCCGCCAAGCCAAAATGGGCGGAAATGAGCGGAAATGGAGGGGAAAGTAAATTTTTCGGCCCCGGCCACAACGAGCAATTTCTTGTTCCAACGCAAAACGGTCTCTCGCCAAAGCGCAATGTCTCAAAATGGCTCAATATGTCGCACAAAGCAAAAATTTCCCGACTGCCCTCCCTTGGTTTCCCTTCGGAGAACATCAGTCATGGAGCCACTCCAGCTAGGTCGATGTGAGCCAGTATTGGGACATTTGAGGCCATGCAACGCCAACATTTGAGCCAGCCTTGGGCCACTTGAGGCCAATGCAGCGCCAGGAACTGGAAGCAAAAGCCAGGCAGATTCTCCTGGGCAACCTCAGGCAGGGCGTTGCCGGTTGGAACGGCAAAGAGTACAGCTTCGTCTGCCCTTCCCTGGTCGGCTATCCCTTCCAGTGGTTCTGGGACTCCTGCTTCCACGCCATCGCCCTGATTCACCTGGACCGGGAGCAGGCCAAGGCTGAGATGCGGACTCTGATGAGCGGGGCCTTGCCCGACGGCTTCATTCCCCACATCATCTTCTGGGAGATGGAAAAGCAGCCCGATTTCCTCAGCCGCAACATCGTGGGCCGCACCTCCGAGCACTACAGCTCCACCATCCAGCCGCCCATCATCGCCTACGCCGTGGAGCGTATCTACCAGGCCACCGGCGACGAGGACTTTCGCCGCGACTCCCTGCCCGTCATGACCGCCTACTATCGCTGGCTCCGGCGGATGCGGGACCCGGACGACGACGGCCTCATCGCCGTCATCCAGCCCGAAGAGGCCGGCACCGATTGCTCGCCCAAGTACGACGGCATCCTGGGACTGGAAGAGCTCACCAACCGTGGATTCATCGCCGCCCTGAAACAGGTCTACGCGGCCTACGAGCCGCTGCGCGGCGACGACCATCGCATCCTCGCCGCCGACATCTTCCACGTGGAAGACGTCCTGGTGAACTCCATATACGTTATGGGACTGCGCTCCCTGGCCCGCCTGCTGGACGATTCACCCGAGGCCGCCGAGTTCCAACGAGAGGCGGACAGGACCCTCGAAGCCCTGCTCTCCAAGTGTTGGGACGATGACGCCGGGGCTTTCTTCGACCTTTCAGGCGTAGCCGAGGTCCCCGTCAAAGAGGTCACCATTAGCTCATTGATGCCCTTGGTCCTGGAAGACCTGCCCCGCCCCATAGTCGAGCGGCTGGTGGACGGGTGGCTGACCGCGCCGGAGCACTTCTGGACTCCCTATCCCGTCCCGTCAGTCCCCGCCTCTCACCCCAGGTTCCTGCCCGGAAATCCGGGGGGATTCATCTGGCGGGGCCCAAGCTGGATAAACACCAACTGGTTCCTGTCCCACGGCCTGCGCCGTCACAGTTACGGGGAACTGGCCGACGCCATAGTCACCAAGAGCCTGGAATGCGTCGAACTCTCCGGATTCAGGGAATACTACCACCCCTACACCGCCGAGGGCCTCGGAGCCAGGGACTTCGGCTGGTCCACCCTGGCCCTGGACCTGTAACGCGCGCCTCTGCCACTGGTGATCTCAACAAGAAAAACCGCTCACCCAGACCTTGTCAAAGGGCCTGTCCCGAGCCCCGCCGAAGGGCCTCACCGCAAACCCTATCCCCCCGTTCGTCCTGAGCTTGTCGAAGGGCCTGTCCTCAGGCTCTTGAAGGGGGAAACCGAATGGCGAACATGGGGCTGGGCCAACCCATCACCCGCGCCGCCAACCCGTCATTCCCGCGCAGGCGGGAATCTCGTCCCCGCTCACTCAGAGCTTGTCAAAGGACCGCCAATTCAAACCCAACCCGTTCACCCTGAGCTTGTCGAAGGGCCGCCCGCGCCCCCAACCACTGTCATTCCGAGCGCAGCCAACGTCACGCTGAATTTATCAACATAGCCGGCAGCTTATAAATCTCATCTATGAGTCATATAATCTTGCCTAATCTCAGCAAAGAGTTATACAATCCAGCGTAAGTAGAAGCTTGGGGATGTACAAAGGCAGGAGATTGACATGGGCGCGCAGCATATTTTCCCAATAGCTCGACCGGCCTAGCTGCTTGTCCCGCTCCTGGCGGCCCTGCTTGCGGCGGGAGGGATATTCTTGTTCGCCGCTCCGGCCGCGGGGTCATCTATCACCCCCCCCCGACTCTCCCTCGTCCGTAAGCGTCACCCGCAGTGACGGCCAACTCACCGCCAGTTGGCCCGCCGTCAGCGGCGCAACCTCCTACCACGTAACCTACAGTTCGACCGGCGGCGCAAGCTGGGACTTGGCCGCCCTGGACCACGCCTCGAACAGCATCGCCATCTCCGCCGACAACGCCAAGACCTACATCGTCGGCGTGCGGGCCAAGAACGACGCGGGCGGCAGCAACTGGCGCAACTCCCCGGCCGCCGGACCGTTCACGCCGCCCACGCCGGATCCAACGCCAACTCCGACCCCTACCCCCACGCCCGCGCCGCCCGGCGCGGTCGCATCCGTCTCCGTGACCCGGGCCGATGGGACGCTGACCGCCTCCTGGGACGCGCCGAGCGGCGCAACGTCCTACCACGTCACCTACACCGGCGACGGCGCGCAGAGCTGGCAGTTGGCCGCCCTCGACCACGCCGGGACCAGCATCGAGATCGACGTCGACAACGACAAGACCTACATCGTCGGCGTCCGCGCCAAGAACGCCGCCGGCGGCAGCCAGTGGCGAAACTCCCCGGCGTCCGGGCCCTTCACGCCCTCGCCCACGCTGACCCCGACAGAGGTCACCGACGACTCCGCCACCATCCAGATCGACAACTGGAGCGGCGATTGGTACTACACCACGTCGGGCGGCGGAGGACAGGGCGCGGGCGGCGCGAGCGTCAACTGCCAGGGCCCCGTCAACGGCGACGAGACAACAATCAGCGGACTCGACCCCGATACTCAGTACACCATCACTGCGTACGTCGAGTGCGGCGGCGCAGCCTTCGCTTCCGGCAACCTCGTCACCGGGCAATCTACATCGCTCACTCTCACCAACACCGGACTCTCCACTGCCACCATCTCCCTATCCGGCCACTCCGGCAACTGGTGGTACAAGGCAGACAAAGCGCCCTTCACCAATTGCAGCGACAACTCGGTGTCCAGCGGCGGCACGGCGAACCTCACCGGCCTCGGCACCGGCACGACATACACGTTCACAGCCTACTCAGACAGCTACTGCACCAACACCAACCAGTACGTGTTAGCCAGCCAGACCTTCACCACCACCGGCCCCGTTCTCCGGCTGATAGAAAACAACGCAACCGACGTTACCGTCGCGCCCCACACCGCATGGGGGAACACTCCCTATTGGTACGAGTGGACCTACCGGGATGGCTCCAAGAGTAATTGCAAGAGCGCCGGCGTCACTGCCGGCCCCGTAACAATCTCTGGTCTGCGGGAGGACTCTGACATCACCGTCAGCATGTACGACGCTTCGGGCTGCAACAGCAGCGACTTGTTTGGCGTCATCGGCATCACAACAGCCACTCCCACCATGTCCGTCTCGTTCAATGGCGCCAGCGCGGTCATTTCGATCCAAAAGTGGAACCGCAACTGGGGGATTCAGCAGTCTGCGCCCAGCGCCGGCAGCTGCGTCAACGTGTCCGGCGGGAGCGGGAGCGCCACATTCGATAACCTCACACCGGGCAGCACATACACCTACAGGGCCTACACATCAACCAATTGTTCTGACCGAATAACTGACGTGTCCATCACCTTCACCGTGCCTAAATTGACCGTGGCTCCGGGCCCGCTCTCGGCGTCGCTCAGCCTGAGCCACTGGTCGGGGCAGTGGTGGTATCGCGCCGTGGGTATCTACAGCCTCTTAACGGGCAACTTCGTCGGCTACACCGGCAAGGCGTGCCGTGGACCGGCGCAGGGCAGCGACACCGCCGTCCTCACCGGCCTCGAAAGCGACTACACCTGGGGCTTCAAGGCGTACAGCAGCTACGCCGACTGCGATGCGGACTACCACTACGCGAACGCCAACTCGGACGACTCGCGCGCGACGGGGGCGCTTGGCGCGGCGCCCGTCAAGGCAAGCCCGCTTGCAACCAGCCTCTACACCGGCAGACACCGGTCGGACAACGCGGCAGAGACGCACGTGCTGACGCTGCACCCGTGGGGCGCGAACAACGCCGCCTGGTACTACCGCGTCTTCGCCGTCAACCCCGGCAGCGGGATTGTCGAGGGCGCCTGCACCGGCCCCGTTAACGGCGCGAGCGCCACCATCGCCAGCCGCCCCCCGTTGTCAGACAATTTCTCGTATTACCTGTACAGCGCCCACCTCCGGAGCGATTGTCAGAACGACATCGCCTTGGTGGCGGACTCGAGCCCGGTGACGCTCAGTCTCACGAAGACGGGCACGTCGGCAACGCTCAGCATCGCCAACTGGACGGGGAACTGGTGGTACAGCGCGGACACCGGACCGCACACGACCTGCCAGGGACCGGTCAGCGGGACGAGAGCGACGCTTACGGGGCTGGCGGTGGGTACGCGCTACACCTACACGGCGCACGGCGATAGCGCCTGCTCTAGCGCGCCGGCGACTTACGCGTTCACCGCGGCGGACGCCCCGCCCGGCGCGGTCACTAACCTCTTCTTACAAAACTGGAACAACGTAATTACTTGGAGCGCACCCACAGAGCGAGGCACCGGAGGGGGCCTCACCTATGACATCGAGTGCATCAAGCAGAACACCAGCACGTGGCACCGGGCGCAATCGGGCTACACCACAACGAGTTACGGCTTCCAATCGGATTGCGGCTTCTACCCGTCGAAGTTCCGTGTGCGTGCCAAGAGCGGCGTCGACGGTCCTTGGACGGAGTTGGTGACGAACTACTAGTGCTTGTTGCCTTCCCGCAAACACGTCGTACTTCATAGTGGTCTCCGCGGCCAGCATTCCTGACGAGGGCAACCACTACTACGCGTGGCAGTTCACATCGGCCGACTCGGAGAGCGGCGCCGGCGGCTGGACCATCGGCGACGTCTCGCACATCCAGACCGACGGCGGCGCATGGCAGGAGGACGACCAGTCCGCTCCCTGCGCTTCAGAGTGCACGCACAATGAGGAAATAAATGAAGAGCTTGCGGGCCCTGCCACAGCAAAGGCCGGTACTGGCGGCGGCGGGCAAAGCTGGAGTCTCGCCGCCCAGCGGCGGAACGCGCCTCCTCCGGCATCGGCTACAACGCCGCCCACGACCTCACTGACCTCAACCGGAGCACGGCGTACACCTACGAGGCGTACAGCGATTCGACCTGCGCGACGGTGATCGGCAGGACGTACTTCGGCGTGTTGGTTGACACCCTCCAGGTTCGAGCGACGCAGGGCGGCTACCACATCGATGGGTCGTGGCCTCGCTGCTTGGGGGGCGGGAGTGACGGGCCAGGTGCGCCGCCCCTGTCATTCTGAGGAGCTTGCGACGAAGAATCTAGACCGCCGGGGATGGTTGCGCGTCCTGGGGCGAGATTCCTCGGCTCCGCTCGGAATGACATGGCGGGCACTACGGGCGGGATGAGACGGTGGGATCTGTGGGAGGAATGACATGGTGGGCACTACGGACTCGTCAACCTCCTGCTATCAACACCCGGCCCCGCCTGTTCGTGTGGTTCGAGAGCCTCACCACGAACGGGGGTGGGGGAGGATGCACCACTAATGGGGAGGGGATCACTGCGAACGGAGAGTAGGGGTCACTGCGAGCGGGGCTAGAGCTTCACGTCGAGCGGCGGGCCGTATCTTAAAAGCGTTCCCAGTGGACTATTTCTTCCATGGGGATGCGGGGTGTTCCCTGGCGTTTGACGCTCTCGTCCCGGTAGCCGAAGGGCAACACGGTTATTAGCTCCATTGTTTCCGGGATGTTCAATAGCTCTTTGACTGCTCGTTGTTGCTCCGGGTCTCGGACGCCGACAAAGCACATGCCGATGCCCTGGGACCAGGCCATTAGCTCCATTTGCTGCAACGCCCTGCCGGCGTCCAATTGGGGCCTGGGGGCGTCGTCCATGGCCACGGCGACGGCCAGGGGCGCTTGGGCGATGAACGTGCCTTGGGTGGTTATCCCGCCCAGGGCCGTCAGGGTATCCCGGTCTTGCACTACTACGAAATGCCACTTCTGTGTGTTGCTGGAGCTTGGCGCCCAGCGGGCCGCCTGGAGAATCTTGTAGAGCGCCTCCGGGGGGATGGGGTCGGGCTTATAGTCTCTCACGGTCCGCCGGGAGCGGATGCACTCGTAAACGTCCATTGCTCTTACCTCGTCGATGCCTTCAGATGAAGCGTGTGCCTAGACCGGCAACTCTTTCTCAGTCCTGTCCGCCGGCAAGCCCACCCCGAAGGCGTTTACGTTGAAGGCAAGCATGGCGTAGCATCCCATCAGGTTGGTGAGCTCCGTCAACCCCAACGCCCCGAACTGGGCCAGAGCGGCATCGAAGGTTGCCTGGCTGACCTTCCGGGTGCGGAAGAACTCCCTGCCGTAGTCCACCACGGAGGCCTCGTCGGGCGCCAGTCCGGAAAGTTCTGTTTTGTCCCGTAGGGCGTCCACTATGTCGCCCCGCAGCCCCGCCGCCCTGGCCGGAGGGGCGTGGGCGTTCCAGATATACTGGCAATCGTTCTCCCTGGCCGCCAGGATCATGGCAAGCTCCCTGATGCGCGGCGCCAGGGACGTTTCAGACCGCATGAACAAAGCCAAGTCACCCACTCGCAGGGCCACTTCCGGCGCGTTCAGTAGCACCGAACCGGGCCCCCCGGCGGGTATCCCTCCCCTCCGTTCGACTACCTGGTCGAAGGCAGACCGCTGGCTTTCGGGGACGCTTTCCCTGGTTACGGCTGGTACGCGGGCCATTTTCTTCTCCTATGCCGGTTCAGACTGCGCGTGATAAACCTCGACCTGGATTGGGGCCGATTTCCAATGGAGCCCTAGTAGACCAATTACGTCAGGGACTGGGAGACTTGGCCCAATAGCCTCAGCGTGCGGTCGAGAGAGGCCGGCCGGTCATCCCCCGCCGGCACTGCGGTCGCCATGATTTCGGTCGCCCCCATGTCCAGCAAAGCCCGCAGCCGGTCGGCTATGCGGCTCTCGCTGCCGTACACCAGCAACCCGTCGATCATGGCGTCGGTCCAGGTCTGCTTGGAGGCGTCGGGGTAGCCTGCCGCGGTCATCATGCGTTGGTAAAAGGGCAGGGAAAGGGTGCTGCCATGTTCTTCTCGAAAAGCGTCCCGGGCTTCTCTGGCGTTGTCGTGGAGGCACACGGGCGTGTGGACAATCAGCGGCGGTACGGGCCGCCCTGCCGCTTCTGCGCCCTGGGTCATGGCCGGCAAGGCCGTTTCGCGCAGGTAGTCGTAGGGGCATACCCAGGTGATTGCCCCGTCGGCCTCGGCTCCGCACAATTCGAAGGACCCTCGCTGCAGGGCCGAGACCATAACCGGAACGTCCACCGTTTTGGGGATAGTCTCGTGGGCCTGGTAGAACTCGCCGTCCAGGTCGACACTGCCCTGTTGCAGCAGCGCTTTCAATATCCTGACGTACTCCCGCAGGTGGCCCATGGGATTCTGGAGGTCTATGCCCATCTGCTGCATCAGGGGCCTGTGGCTGGGTCCGATCCCCAGCCTGAACCTGCCCGGAGCCAGTTGCGCCGCCACTTGGACTTGCTGCGCCATCACCAGCGGGTGCCGGGGATAGGTTGGCACGATGGCGGTGCCCAGCATGATGTCCCTGGTGCGGGCTGCGGCGGCGGCGAGAGTGGTGATGCCGTCGATGCGGGCGCCGTCGGTGGGTATCCAGGCCGCCTGGATACCCAGATGCTCGGCCCACTCGATGTCCGTCTGGATTTCAGCGGCCCGCCTGGCCGATAGGAAAAGGCCGATCCGCTTTTGGTACGTTGCGACGCCTTGCATATACCTAAATGCCCTCAAGTCAGCCTTGGGGCCGGTGTTCGCTACTCCACGCCGACCCCCGCCGGGCCAAGCAAATCACGAAGCAACGCCTATGTCAAGGAGGGGCTGCTCCACCCCAGTCTTACACCTTGGTGATTGGGCATTGGATTGAGCGCGAGTACCTAGACTATTAAAATAGACTCCTCGCCTAGGGGCGGACTCATCCGGCGTAGGGGCATGGAAATGTCGGCAGTCCGGCGGTGGAATGCCATGGTAGAAGCGGAGCACGCCCAGTCGGAGCGGATGCGCCGCCACGAGCCGCCGCCCTCCGACCACTGGCAGCCCCATGCCCACCGGTTCAAGGCCGATCCGCGGGACGCCGGCGACCCCATGCTGGACCGGCTCAAACAGGAGTTGCAGCCGGGCTACACTCTATTGGACGTCGGCGCCGGAGCCGGCAGGCTGTGCCTTCCGTTGTCTTACGGCTGCAGGCGGGCGGTGGCCGTTGAACCGTCTCCCAGCATGGCGCAACTCTTGAAGCAGCAGGTGTCCGACTTGTCCATACGCAACGTGTCGGTAGTCCAAGCCGCTTGGGAAGACGCCGTTGTAGGGCCTGCCGACGTAGTCCTGTGCTGCCACGTGCTCTACGTCGTGAAGGACGTCGAGAGGTTCGTCAGGAAGCTGACAGCCCACGCCCGCAGGAGCGTGCAGGTGGGTATCTTCAACGCCTCTCCCCAGGCGTCTATATACCCGATATGGAAGCGGGTCCATGGCGAAGACAGGCTTAGCCTTCCCGCCCTGCCCGAGTTTCTCGGCGTCCTATCCGAATTAGGCATCGATGCCACAGTGGAGATGCTGCCGCCACAGGAGGCCAGGGGCTTTGACAGTTGGGAACAAGCCTTGGAGGAATTGGCTCGCCGCCTTTACCTAGCGCCGGTCAGCCGGGAAACGGCGGACCTCGAAGCCGTCTTGCCTGACCTGCTGGAGGAGACTGACGGGGGCCTGCAGATTAGAGGCTCCCAGTCCCACGAGCCTGCCTTGGTGTCTTGGCGGCCCTGATAACCGAATTAAAGTCCCTTGAACGACGGCGCCCGTTTCTCCAGGAAGGCGTCCCGCGCCTCCCTGGCGTCCTCCGAACTGCCCAGGATGCCTCCGGCATTGGAGGTCAACACCATCGTCCCTTCAAGGGTGCTGTCCACGGCGGCCCGAATAATTCGTTTGCCCACCCACTGCACTAGGGGAGGCGTGCGGATGATTCGTTGGCACAACTCCCTGGTCGTCTCCTCCAGTTTCTCCGAAGAGACCAGGTAGTTCAGTAAGCCCCAGTCATAAGCCCTTTGGGCGTCCAGTTGCCCGGTGTAGACGAACTCCAGCGCCCGGCCCAGGCCGGCCATTTTCGGCAGGTAGTAGCTGCCGCCGTTTTCGATTATTTGCCCCAATTGCTGGTACCCGATGAACCGGGTGTTCTCGCACCCCAGCCGGATGTCGCAGTGCAGCGCCATGTCCATGCCAGACCCCACCGCGGGACCGTTGATCATGGCTATGGTCGGCTTTCTTATGTGCGAAATGTCCTTGTGGAGCTTAGTGAACCCGTGGTAGAAGAACTGCCGGGTGCGGTCGGGACCCTCGTCAACGCCCCGGTTTCCGGGAAATCTCTCTCCCTTGATCTCGTCCGGGACGTCTCCCTTCATGTCGGCCCCGGAACAGAAGCCCCGTCCCACTCCCGTCAGCACGATGACGCGAACGTCCGGGTCGTCGTCGCCGGCCCGCATATACTCGCCTACCTTGGCCACGGTGCCGTTTTCTTCGGAATTCCCGATCAAGGCGTTCATACGTTCAGGCCGGTTGAACTTGATCCAAAGGATGCCCGATTCTTCCTTTTCGTACAGGAGATAGTCCACCAGCTTAGGTCCCATTTTGTTCCTCTCTATTAATTTTGCATAGGTCGCCCAGATTAAACATAGGATACTGACTGCGGCTCCATGTCGGAGTGGTTCCCGCATCCCCGCACTGGGTTTCGCTTTACAGGAAGCACAGGTGTAGTGTTAGACGCCGGCGGCCGCCTGTTGGGCCAGCTCTGCGTCCCAGGGACCCGGCAACCGCCCCTTCTCGGTGGTCCTTTGGCCTTGAACCCGCCCCCACCGCTCCCGCGGCAGTTCGTACGAGACCTCGACGCCGTTGCCGTCCGGGTCGCGGATGTAGATCCCGATTGACAGTCCGTGGTCGGACACCCGCTCTATGGGAATGTTCCTCTCTTTGATTCTGTAGTAAAGCTCTTTCAGGTCGTCCAGGCTCTCCATGTACCAGGCCATGTGGTTCAAGCCCACCTGCCCTTTCTGCTGCAGGGGAGCGTCGTCCCCCACTTCCATCAGCGCAATCTCGTGGGAGATGTCCAGGTCGGCCGACATGAAGGCCGCCGAGCCGGGTTCGAATATGTACGTGTGCAGACCCAGCAGGTCCTCGTACCATTCTTTCGAACGCTCCACGTTGCGGACGTAGACGTTTATGTGCCCAAGGGTCTTTGGCTTGTAAGTCATTGTTCCCCTCCTGAAGCGGGTTTGCCTTACGTCGGCCAAGCTATCACAACCACTATTCCCGCGCAAGGGTTTTGCTCCAAAAGTCTCACCGTCTTATAGTAGGCCGTCTGACCTACAGGCTGACTCCCAGTTGTCTAGCACATCAATTAGGTCATATGCGACCAAGCCCCAGTAATATTGCCCCCATTCATCCAAGTCAGCCAACGCTTGATTTAATCGCTTCTGCTTGGGAGCCAGTTGCCGACAGATTTCCCGTCCACGCTCAACCGTCAATGGTTCTTCTGCACGACGGACAAGCCACCAGTCCACGTCCGAGAAGAGGTCCAAGTAGGACTTGAGAATAACTCGCTGGCTGGGCGATAGCTGTTCCTCTTGCCACTCAGGGGGAATCGCCTTAATACGCTGGCACTCCGGTTCCTCGCACCCAGCCAATCGAGCCACTGACCACGCTTCCTCCGGCGCACTGTAGGAGCAAGCCACCGCTCCTGTTAGCCAGAGCACCCCAAGTAGTACCATGCCCATCAGGTTGCCTTTGGACATTAGGCATTCCTCCTCAGCAATACTCCAAAAGACCTCTCTTAGGATTTGGGGTCGCACCGAGTAGCAACGTCATCCAAAAAGACCAGTAGTTTCTGTGTCTCAGACTCCACCAACGTGACTGACTGTGCGCTTATAGCCCAAGGTTCTAGTTTCCGGTACTCGTCGATGTAGTCCAGAATGCCTTCCAGTTCCGCTCGCCATTCATCGTGATCGCTGCACAGCAAACGCTCCTCTTCGTCGTCTATAGCATCGTCGGCGACAATCTCTCGGTAGGCCGTCCGTAGACCAATCATTCGCTGGTGCAGATCCTGAAAGTGTTCCCATCGCTTTGCGTTTAGTTGGTCTTCCTCGAAATTCACCAACATGGATTGAATGCGGCTTTCGGGAAGTGTACAGCTGTCCCTGGCGGGCAACTCGTTCCGTAGCCAATATTCCCATTCCTCCTTGCTCATCTCAGTGAAGGTGGCAGCCCCGGCGAATCCTCTACACTCAGGCAATGCGGCATCAGGCATCTCGCCAGATGTACAGCCAACGAACAAGACCGTCAGCAACATCGCCAGAAGAGCAATCTGGCCTTTAGACATCAGACATTCTCCATAATCAGGTCACTTTTGGAGCAAAGCTCCCGCGCGAGTAAACTTTCCGAGGTGAAGCCTTCACTCTAGCGCAGGCTTCATGGCGGCTGAGTGCGACTGAGCCGCGTTGGAAGAATCTCCATAGTCGTTTAGTGATGTGGCCGAACCTGCGGAGGCGGTCTGGGAAACAGGACGAGTCTAGGTAGTTGCCGTGGATAGCTTTCTCCCTACGGCCCCCGTCCCTGTCCAGCCCGCTCCCGGAACGCCAGGTCTTTGGATCGGGTCTGGGGATGGCGCCAACTGTCCAGAAGCGATGCCCGGTGGACGCATTGGAGGGTGCAGTAGGGGGCGCAGGACTTCTCGGCAAAATGCTCTCTACGCATGTCCTCACGGGTGTAGCTATTCAAGGGAACGGCAGGATAACCCTTCTGCTGGGAGCACCAGTGCACCAGCCCGAACTCGTCCACGTAAAGGAAGCGAGAGCCAGCGCGGCACTTCCAGTTGTTCGGCTTGCCCTGGGCCAGGTTCTCTTGGAACGAGTCCACCAGGCCGAAGCCCAGACCGGCCCGCTTCTTGAGCTTCCGGTAGACCAGCCGTTCCCGTTCGTCGAGGGGCTTCATGCGCCCCTGCCCGTCGTGGAGAATTCCCAGGGAGGCGTTGAAGCCCAATTCTTTGGCCCGGCCTGCCACCGCCAGGGCCTCTTCCGGCTCGGAAATCCCGGCGCCTATGACCGCGTTGGCGTTCACGCCAAACCGTGCGTGTTCGGAAAGCAGCACCAACTTCTGGTCCAAGACCTTGAGGCTCTTCATGGACACGTCGTCGGGGTTTATGTTGTCGATGGATATCTGCAGGTAGTCCAAGCCAGCGGCGTTGAGCCCTTGGATACGCTTTTTCGTCAGAAGGTACCCGTTGGTTATCGCCGTTGCGACTATGCCTCGCCGGCGGATGCGAGCGATGACTTCATCCAGGTGCGGATGCAGCAGCGGCTCGCCCCCGGTGAGAGTGATGATTGACGTGCCCAGGGACGCAAGGTGGTCGACGCGCCCCACGAGAGCCTCTACAGGAACGGGGTCCGACACCTGGTCGTATTCATTGCAGTAGGCGCAGGACAGATTGCAACGCCTGGTCGCCACCATGTGCACCAAAATCGGATTATTGGTCGAGACCAACGCCTTGCCCATGAGCCGCGCTATGCGCAGCCCGCGGTGCATTTGTGCCGCTGTCTTTCTAATCGAGTTCAGGCTGGTCACCTTCCAAATTACAGTACGTCGTCCATTTTAGCAGGCTGTAACGCGGCTGGTGGACGGCAGCGGAGCCGCTCAGACTAGCCTCACCGAGTCAGTAGCCGGGGTTCGCCGCGCCTGGCGTGGGGTTGGAAACGGTACGGAAATCGCCGGTAACGTCCGGGGCCCGGGCGTAGCTCATCCCTTTTCCAGCCTGTCCATTCTCCCAGTCCACGCTATCGACTAAAGCACCGTCGGACGTCCAGACTCCCAGTTCTTCGTCGCTGCCCAGGGCAAATCCGGGCCAGGCGTCCTTGTCCACCTGGACTTGCAGGTAGTCTCTGGGGGCCATTACCAGACCATCTGGAAAAGCCACCCGCTTAGCCGGGTCGTCCAGGTCATCGGCCACGGTGAAGTTGGCCAGGGCTAGGTGCGAGTCCGAAGCGTTGTAAAGCTCGAACCAGTCCAGAGGGTCGCCCTTGGCCGCCACCTCGTTGATGACCAATCCCGCGCTCGCCATATTCTCGATGGGAGCGGCCTCTTCGTACTCGCCGTCCCGGAGGCCGAAGACCCCTGAAAAGCTGCCGGAAATCGCCGCGCCGTTCTCCGCGCCCGCCTCGGCCAGTTCCAGCCTGCCTTCAGTGAAGGGCGTAAAACTGTCGGGCTCGGCGGCCCCGGGCGGAATTGACCACACCCCGCCCGCGATTTTGTCCTTGCCGATGACCAATGCTGCGCCCTGCGTCAGTTCGTCTATTGGCATCACCAGCGTAAAGCCGCCGACTGAGCCGTCCGGTTCCAGTGCGATGCCGGCTAGGGAGGCCAAGTTGTCTATCCCGGGCAGAAGACCCGCCTCCTCCGGGCTGGCGTGGCCGGAAATTATGCCAATGTTGTCTAAAGGCTGGGCCTCATTGTCAACCGACAGGTAAAGGATCTCTCCCTCTCCAAAGGGATTGAAGCTCTTGTTGGTTCCCCAGGTAGTCGCAAAACGCACTTCCATTTCCCCGTAGTCACCTGCCGGCGGCGGCGCATCGGGCCACTTGGGCGGCTCCGGCGTCAGGTCCTCCAGTATCTCCGCCCTGCGTTTCTTAATGAACTGCCTCACCCGCTCCGCATCCGCCGCCGCGGCAGGGCGCGCCTCGGGCAAAGTATGTTCTTCCACGATGGCCGCCATGGAATCGGCTAGCGCCAGCAGTTCTTCTTCATCCCAAGCAGCTTCTAGCATCTCCTTCAATTTGGCGACGTATTTCGCCTGCCAATCAGGATCGTTGTACAGCCGGTTGGCGATGGCCGCCAACGCCAGTACTGACAGGGGCGGCTCCGTGACGTGGTCGAACACGTTAGGGTCGTCCTTCAGGTGGAAGGTGTCGTCCACGCCCCAGGGAATGAACACGAACTTGCCGCCGGGTTCCCGGTAGAACCAGTAGTTGTTGCGGTTGCCTGCATACCCGTCCCAGTGCCCCACCAGCACCTCTGTGGCCCAGAACGACAGAAAACGGTCCAGGTCTACCAGCGAGGCCAACTTATCCAGCCCTGCGTCAGAAGGGTCCTGCAGCGCGGCCACCACCGCCTCAATGTCCGACCAGTCGGCTTCGTCCTCGTTGTTTTTCTTCTCGATGGTCCCGCGGTATTCGGGCGAGAAATCGCTCACCGTCCCTTCGTACAGGTTGCCTTCTGCGCTGTCGAAGTGGCGGGCCAGGAAGGGGGCCTTGATTTCTTCCACGTGAACGTACTGGCCAAGGTTCTTGCCGTTTACGGTCACCGTCGCAAAGTTGCAGCGGGGCGTCGGCGCCCCGGCCGCGGCGAAGACGTGGTAGGCCAGGCAGGTGTTGATCATCGAGGGGTCCTGAACGCTGTTGTTCAGCGTCATCCGCTCCATGACGCCGCCCAGAGACTGGCCGTCAACGTACTTGTCGAACCGCAGCTTCAGGGCCGGCTTGGTGTCGCTCTGCGAGCCAAGAAATCCCTTTTTGCGGACGCCTACTTCGGTGTGGGTTTCGCCATCCACTGTCACCGTGGCGGAGAACCAGGTGTAGATGTCCGAGAATGGGCGGGAGAGTTGGTATTTTTCGATTTCCGCCAGTACGTCCTCGAAGGTCCGGGTCTGATGGCGCAGCGCGTCCCAGTCCTCTGGCGCAATCTCGATTTCCACTTCCAAGACGCGGTCCAAGGCGAAAAAGGCGTCCGTGGGATCGATTTCAGCAGGAGGCGATGTAGGGGTCGTCGGTTCCTGCGTAGGAGTAACCGCGGGAGTCGACGCGGTGGTTGCTGTTGCGGCAACAGTGGGCGTTGCCGCAACAGTGGGGGGCGCCTCTTGGCCTGAGTCAGAACTGCAGCCGGCCGCCAACAGGAGAGCGAAAGCGCACGCCGCGAAGAGCGAATGGATGCTTTTCGGCAGATGTCGAGAATTCGTTTGAGACCTCCAAATCCCAGCCCGCGTTGGCCGGTTACTCCCTCAGTTGGATTTCGTAGAATACCATGTTCCGGCGCAAGCAACCTAGGGCGTCAACAATAC
Organism: Dehalococcoidia bacterium; assembly: GCA_963668505.2. Lineage (GTDB taxonomy): Bacteria > Chloroflexota > Dehalococcoidia > Lucifugimonadales > UBA3495. The sequence continues at coordinate 63,160 of CAXXWY010000022.1, forward strand.
CTTCCCGGTGGTCAAGCGGCCTTCCAACTGGCGGTGGGCTTCATGGGCCTGAGACAGAGGCAGGCTGAGGCTGACGTGGAGCTTCAACTGCCCTGTGGCGACCCAGTCCAGGACCTCGTCGGCGCGGCGCACCAGTTCCTCCCGATTGGAGGCGAAGTCCCCCAGGGTTGGCCGCATCAGGGCTAGGGAGCCGTTCCAGAGCACGGTAGTGTCCACGGGAGGGATGAGACCGCTGGCCGACCCGTAGAGCACCATGTAGCCCCGCCTTCCCAGGCAGTTCAACCCCTTGTCGAAGGTGGCCAGCCCCACCGAATCGTAGACAATCCTCAGCCCCTGGCCTCCGGTGGCCCCCTTCACCTCCTCTTCGAAGTCCTGGGTTGTGTAGTTGATGACGACGTCGGCGCCCATGCCCTTTGCTATCTCGGCCTTGGCCTCGGTGGAAACCGTGGTGAACACCTGGGCTCCCACCCGCTTCAGCATCTGGATGAGCATCGTGCCCATGCCGCCGGCTCCGGCGTGGACCAGCGCCCGGTCCCCCGGGTTTAGACGAATGATGTCGAACACCAGGAAATGGGCGGTCATAGCCTGGATCATGGTCGCCGCCGCAGTGGCGAATTCCATGCCGTCCGGAAGCCGGACCAGTAGCCATGCCGGGACATTTTGCCGCTCGGCGTAGGTCCCCGTGTGCATAGCGTAGGCCACCCGGTCTCCTACAGACACTTCGCTCACTCCCTCACCCACGGCGGTGACGACTCCGGCGGCCTCCCGGCCCGGTGTCCAGGGAAAGTCTCCCGGAGGCGTGGCTCCTCTGCGGCTGGCGACGTCGGTGAAATTGACCCCGATGGCCTTGATGTCAACCAGAGCCTCTCCGGGGCCTGGGCTGGGGTCTGGCGCATCCTCGTACACAAGCACCTCGGGCCCGCCCGTCTCGTAGAGCCTCACAGTTTTCATTGCGCCTCCGCTAGACAATAGGTGTCCGACTCACCGAAAGAGTACAGGAATCCGATGCGTCTGGAAAGGCGGCTGGCAACACGGCAGAGTTTACATGCCCCTTCCTGTGTGGTGTACTAATGACCATCGCTGCCGCATAGATTTACTTGCACCAAGGAGAGCATCGTCATGAGCACCCAGGCCGTCATTGTTGACAGGACGGACCGCGTCGCAGTCATCACCTTGAACCGCCCCGAGGTGTTGAACGCCATGAATCTCCAACTAGCCCGCGAGTTGGACGTCGCGTTGACCGACCTGGAACAGGATGACGGCGTGGGGGCGATAATCATCACCGGAGCGGGAGAGCGGGCATTCTCCGCCGGGGCGGACATCCACGAGAACAGGGAGATCTCGGACGAGGAACGGCCCCAAATATCCGCCGAAAGAACGGAGTACACCTGGCACGTGGCTACGTGTTACAAGCCGATCATCGGAGCCATCAACGGGCTGTGCTACGGCGGCGGGACAGTCCTGGCCACGTCCATGGACTTCCTGATCGGCTGCGAGCGCACCAGCTTCAGGTTCCTGGCCGTCAACTACGGCCAGATGAACGCCACATGGAGTCTTCCTACCATGGTGGGCTGGCCCCTCACCAAGGAACTGCTCTACAGCGGGCGAGAGGTGTTCGCTGAAGAGGCCTACCGCATCGGACTTATCAACCACTTGGTTTCATCCGGCGAATTGCTGGACAAGGCAGTGGAGGTTGCCGCCGGCATCGCCAAGAACCGGGTCGCCTCGGTGGGCAACATCAAGCAGATATTGATGGAGCACACCGGCCTGTCCCTGGAGCAGCAGTACAGGGCCGAGGTTGCAGGACGGCAGGGGCGGTTCCAGGGACTTTCAGTCGAAGAAGGCTTCGCCGACTTCCTTGAGCGCAAGGGCCGCAAACCGCGATCCTGACCGAATTCAGCTATGGCCCGAGAACCCGTTGAGCCTCCTTTGCCATTGGGCCGGGCTGCGTCTGAACCCGACGCAGCTGCGCCCGACGGGTCCCAGGTGCGTTTTCTCGTCGACCAGAGACACGGTGCCGGCCGGGCCAGCTTGGTCCACGTCACGTTGCCTGCCGGCCAAGTATCCCGTCCGGTTTGGCATCGGACTGTGGAAGAAGTCTGGTACGTTTTGAAAGGCCGCGGCCAGGTGTGGCGCTGCCCGCCCGAAGCTAACAGCGAATCCGCGGCTGCGACACCCGTGGGCCCAGGCGATGCCCTGGTGATACCCACAAGATGGCGTTTCCAGTTCGCCGCCGAAGATGACGGCCCCCTGGAGTTCCTGTGTTACACCTGTCCCCCCTGGCCGGGCCCCGAAGAAGCCCAGGGCGTCGAAACCGGCGGACTTGGAGCGCCGACGGTGTGACGCGGGGCGAGGCTGCCGGTTTGCCAAACCGATTGACACTCCAGGCGCTCCTACCCTATACTCAATTCTTCAAAATAGAACAATCAAAGGCTGTGAAGGGGAATAGTAGCCTTCGAGCGAGGCCAAGAGAGCCGGGTTAGGTGGAAGCCGGCGCCTGACGCAGAAGCGTGAATGGACCCCGGAGCCGCAGGCCGAACGTCTGCAAGCTGACGGTACAAACCGAAAGCATGTTGACGCTAGGCTGGGACGGTTGGGCGCCGTTAAGGCCCACGGCACAGGGACCACCTAGACTAAGGTCCCTCCCGCCGGGTAAGATGTCGGCCGGTCCCGTCTAGGACACGGGGACGGGCTGAAAACAAGGGTGGCAACGCGGCTATGACCCGTCCTTTCACGGGGCGGGTTTTTTGTTTGCCGTTTTGCTTCTGAGAGAGTATGTATTACCCAAGCCTGGAAGAAGTCCAATCGATGGCCGGAAAGGGCAACCTAGTCCCGGTGTACCGATCCATTAACGCCGACCTGGAAACCCCTGTTTCCGCCTATCTCAAGGTGGCGCGCCCTCCCTACTCTTTCCTGCTGGAGAGCGTGGCCGGAGGCGAGCGCATCGGACGCTACAGCTTCATCGGCACCGACCCGTACCGGGTCATCAAGACCGGGCCGGGGGAGACCTACGGCCAGGTTGACCCCCTCACGTTGGTCCAAGCGGAGATGGACCAGTACAAGCTTATCCCTGTCGACGACCTCCCCAGGTTTCATGGCGGAGCCGTGGGGTATCTGGCGTACGACACCATAAGCTACTTCGAGCCCAGGGTGCCTCCAATGCCCGCCGACCCCCAGGGGTTGCCTGAATCCGTCTTTACCTTCGTCGACACTCTCTTAGTGTTCGACCACCTGAGGCACGACATCAAGGTGGTGAGCCACGTCAGGCTCAACGGGGACATCCCCGCCGCCTACGCCCAGGCCACCGCCAAAATCGACGACATGGTCCGCCGCCTTGCCCAGCCCCTGGAGCTGTCCCAGGACCTGCGAGGACCCGGCGCAGCCCCCGACGGCGATGCGGAGGTGCGTTCCAACTTCACCAGGGAGGCATACGGCGCGGCGGTGGACAAGGCTATAGAGTACATCTATGCGGGAGACGTGATCCAGGTGGTCAACTCCCAGCGGTTCTCCCGCCGCACCAGCGTCCATCCATTCCAGATCTACCGGTCCCTGAGAAGCATCAACCCATCCCCGTACATGTACTATCTCGACCTTGACGGCTTCAATATCGTCGGCGCCGCCATCGAGACCGTGGTCTCCGTAGAAGACGGGATAGCGGCCACTCACCCCATTGCCGGCACCAGGCCAAGGGGGCGAACCCCCGAAGAAGACGACGCCTTGGAGAATGAGCTCAAGACCAGCGAGAAGCAGCGGGCCGAGCACATAATGCTGGTCGACCTGGGCCGCAACGACATAGGCCGGGTCAGCCTGCCCGGCACCGTGTCGGTGACCCAGTTGATGGACGTGGAGCGTTTCTCCCACGTGATGCACCTGGTGTCCCACGTGGAAGGGCGGCTCAGGCCCGAATACACCCCGTACGACGCTTTGCGTTCCTGCTTTCCAGCAGGTACGGTGTCCGGCGCTCCCAAAATTCGGGCCATGGAAATCATAGCCGAGCTTGAAGGAGAGAAGCGAGGACCCTACGGAGGCGCCGTGGGCTACTTCAGCTTCTCGGGCAACATGGACACCGCCCTGGTGCTGCGCACCGGCATCTACAAGGACGGCGTCATGTACGTGCAGGCCGGCGGGGGCGTGGTGGCGGACAGCGTTCCCGAGGACGAATACCAGGAAACCCGGCACAAATCGGGCGCGCTGCTGCGGGCAATTGAGCTTGCCGAGGGCAGGGAATAGAATTACTTATGCTGCTGCTAATCGACAACTACGACAGTTTCACCTACAACCTCTACCAATACCTCTCGGAATTGGGCGCGGACGTGGCCGCGGTGCGCAACGACAAGATTACCCTGGAAGAGATCGACGATATGGCGCCGGAGGGGATCGTGGTTTCTCCCGGCCCTTCGACTCCCTTGCAAGCGGGCATATCCAACGACGTTATCCGGCACTTCGGGCCCCGGATTCCCACGTTGGGAGTGTGCCTTGGACATCAATGCGTCGGCCACGCTTTCGGGGCCCGGGTTGACCGCGCCGGGGAAATCCGCCACGGCAAGACGTCGATGGTCCACCACAACGGCCAGGGGGTGCTGGCGGGACTGCCCAATCCCTTCCAGGCCATCCGCTATCACTCGCTGGTCGTCTATCCCGAGACCCTGCCCGACAGCCTGGAGGTGACCGCCTGGACCGACAACGGTCTGGTCATGGGGCTCCGGCATAAAGAACATCCCGTTGAGGGGGTGCAATTTCATCCCGAGTCCATCATGACCCCGGAAGGCAAGCAACTGCTGCAGAACTTCCTGGATCTGGTCGGCGGCGCAACCCAATCATCCGAAGGCGACGGCCAAGCATGACTGCAGTCCGGGAAGCCATAGACGCCGTAGTTTCCGGCCGGTATCTCAGCATGGATGAAGCGGCCGCGGTCATGCGGGAGATCATGGATGGCGAGTCCACTCCCGGCCAGCTGGGTGCATTACTTGGCGCGCTGCGGGTCAGGGGAGAGACCATTGAGGAATTAGCGGGGTTCGCCTCTGTGATGCGCGAGAAGTCCCTCAAGGTGGCTGTGAACGGTGACGTCGTGGACACCGTGGGCACCGGCGGCGACGGGCAGAACACCTTCAACATATCCACCGCCACCGCCTTCGTGGCCGCCGCCGCGGGCCTCAAGGTCGCCAAGCACGGCAACAGGGCCGCCTCCAGCGCGTGCGGCAGCGCCGACGTCTTGGAGGCCCTCGGGGTCAAAATTGACCTGCCTCCCGAAGGCGTGCAACGCTGCATCGAAGAAGTCGGCGTGGGGTTCATGTTCGCCCCCATCTTCCACCCAGCGATGCGCCATGCAGGCCCAGTCCGGCGGGAGATTGGCATCCGGACGGCATTCAATATCCTTGGACCGCTCACCAATCCGGCGGGCGCCCGCAACATGCTGGTGGGAGTCGCCTACCCCGAATTGGGCCAAAAAGTCGCTGAAGTCCTTAACTTGCTGGGCACTCGCCACTCTATAATCGTTCATGGGCACGGTGGCCTGGACGAGATCAGCCTCTCCGGGGACGCATCGGTCTGGGAAGTTGTGGACGGCGAGCTACGCCAATGGATGGTAAAGGTGGAGGAAACCGGGCTTCCCCGGCGGTCCATTGACGAGATTAGAGGCGGCGACAAAGACCAGAATGCCTCCGCCATGCGACGATTGTTTAATGGCGAGCAAGGGCCGGTGCGGGACTTTGTTCTGCTGAACAGCGCTGCAGTGTTATTGGTGGGAGGACTGGTCCCCAGCCTGGCGCCGGGTATAGCGCTGGCCGCCCAGGTCATCGACAGCAGCGCCGCGTTGCAGAAGTTGGAAGGCCTGGTGGAACTGAGCCAGCGAATCGCAACCGACGCCTGAGCGATTCGTCGCGGCGTCGCACAAGCAATGAATCCCTGATATGCCAAACATTCTCGATGAAATAGTCGCCGCCAAGCGGCAAGAGTTGGCCCTCCAAAAAGAGGCCGCGCCCTTGGACGCGCTACAGGACAAGATAGCTGCCCAGCCAAGGCCCCTCAATCTGTCCGGGGCTTTGATGGGCGGGGGGATTCGCCTCATCGCCGAGGTCAAGAAGGCATCCCCGTCCCGGGGCCTGCTCTGCCCCGACTTCGACCCGGTGCGCCTGGCCGGAATCTATGCCGCCAATGGCGCCGCGGCCATATCCGTCCTCACCGATCCCCGGTTCCAGGGGGAACTGGACCACCTGACCGTGGTCAAGACCTCTGGCGCGTCCCAGCGGGCCCCAGTACTGCGAAAGGACTTTCTCTTCGACCGTTACCAGGTCTATGAAGCCCGGGTTGCGGGCGCCGACGCTCTCTTGTTAATCGCGGCGATACTTTCTCCCCGGCAGCTGCAGGAACTGCTTGCCCTGAGCCAGGAGTTGTGGATGCAATGCCTGGTGGAAGTGCACGATGAAGACGAGTTGCAAATGGCCTTGGACTCCGGGGCGGAGATCATCGGCATCAACAACCGCGACCTTCGCACCTTCACCACCGACCTGGCGGTTACCGAGCGATTGGCTCCGCTGGTCCCCAGGGGCAAAGTAATCGTCAGCGAAAGCGGAATCAACGGCGGAGAGCACCTCCAACGGCTTCGTCGCGCCCGTGTCAACGCCGTTTTGGTCGGCGAAGCCCTGGTTACAGCCCCAGATGTTGGGGAAAAGGTCAGGGAGTTCACGGGGCAAACTGTGGCCCAGGCGGGTCCATGACCACGGGGAATGCCTTCCCCAAAGAGATGACGGAATGACTTCAAGGGAGACAATTAAAGTCAAAATCTGCGGAGTAAGAACGCCGGAAGACGCTCTCGTTGCCGCCCAAGCCGGAGCAGACTTTGTTGGGCTGTCCTTCGTGCCTGGAAGCCGCCGGCGGGTGGACGTAAGCGTTGCCAAGAATATAGTAAGCGCGGTGAAATCAACCGGGCAGCAGCGCCCTAAAATGGTAGGACTGTTCGCCGACCAGGTCCTCGAAGAGGTAAACCAGACCATAGAGGCCTGCGGCCTAGACGCGGCCCAACTGTGCGGCCAGGAGTCGCTCGAGTACTGCAGAGACGTGGAAGCCCAGGTAATCAAGGTGCTCCACGTCGAACCCAACGCCGGGCAGACGGCGACGGACAGCCTGTCGGAACGCGTCGGACGGTATACAAATGTCGGTCACCTGGTCACCCTGGACCGATTCATGGAGGGCGTCCCCGGTGGCACCGGTCAAACCTTCGACTGGGATGTCGCCGCCCAGATTTCCTCCCGGGGCTTTTCTTTTCTGCTGGCCGGCGGGCTGGACCCTTCTAACGTCTCCCGAGCCGCGGCCCATGCGTCGCCCTGGGGGGTTGACGTGTCCAGCGGCGTTGAGACCAACGGGACCAAAGACCACGACAAGATTAGGGCTTTCGTTAGCAATGCAAGGGCATTTTCTTCCACGCACCAACCCCTGCATTGACCCAGTGAAATGAATATTCGTCTTAAGCACAAATGGGTGCCCATTGAAACCGATCCAGGTAGCCCATACCATTTCCCACAGTCGCCAAGCAGCTATCTTGCAGCGACATGGAATCAACGACCTGCGGTCTATCGCTGGAACGTGTACGAACGCGAGCCAGGTGATTTATTACGCCTGTACATCGGTCAGACAGAGGACTTAAAGCGGCGAATCAATCATTATCTCAAGCCAGGACCGAGCCAACGAACCAACCAAAGGTTGCACGAGGAATTTAGCGTCATGGCTAACAACGGTCAAAAAATAGCTCTTGAGGTGTTGGAGTTCGAGCCGTTCGAGTTAGGCGGTGTTTCAATCAGTGCCAACGACCTCCAGGCCCCATCTGCGCGTCGATTTCTGGAGGCCCTCTTCGAAACTTACTATAAGAAATCCGGCTGGCAACTTCTCAACTCTTGATAACACCCAAAAGTACGAGAGGTAGATGACCATGACAGCCCGCGAAGCTTCCAGCCTGCCCGACGAAAGGGGGCGCTTCGGCGACTTCGGCGGTAAGTTCGTGCCGGAGACGTTGATGGCGGCGTTGGACCAGTTGGAAGCCGCCTACCGGCAGGTCGGGGAGGGGCCGGATTTCGCTTCCGAACTGGAGCATCTGCTCCACACCTACGCGGGCCGTCCAACCCCCCTCTACTACGCCCGAAATCTGACCCGGCAATGCGGCGGCGCAAAGATATTCCTGAAGCGGGAAGATCTGGCCCACACCGGCGCCCACAAGATTAACAACGCCCTGGGCCAGGCGCTTTTGGCCAAGCACATGGGCAAGGACCGGATCATCGCCGAAACCGGCGCTGGCCAGCACGGGGTGGCCTCTGCCACAGCCTGCGCCATGCTGGGTCTCCAATGCATCGTCTACATGGGCGCGGAAGACGTACGTCGTCAGTCATTGAACGTATTCCGAATGCGCTTGTTGGGGGCGGAGTTAATCCCCGTAGGGTCGGGGACCCGCACCCTCAAGGACGCCATCAACGAGGCCATCCGGGACTGGGTAACCAACGTCGAGACCACCCACTACCTCATCGGCAGCGCCGTCGGTCCCCACCCTTACCCGATGCTGGTGCGGGACTTCCAGGCGGTCATCGGCCGGGAGGCGCGGGGCCAGTTCCTGGAAGCCGAAGGCCGCTTGCCCGACTACGTCGTGGCCTGCGTTGGCGGCGGCAGCAACGCCATTGGCGCTTTCCATCGCTTTGTTGAAGACCCGTCCGTCAAGCTGGTGGGAGTAGAAGCCGGAGGGGCCGGCATCGGCGAGGGCAAGCACTCAGCTTCCCTTACCGGCGGCAGTCCCGGCGTGCTCCACGGGTCCATGTCCTACATGCTGCAGGACGAGCACGGCCAGGTTGCGGAGACCCACAGCATCTCCGCCGGTCTGGACTATCCCGGCGTCGGCCCGGAGCACAGCTACCTGAAAGACGCCGGCCGCAGCCAATACGTCGCCGTCGACGATGCCCAGGCCCTGGAAGGCTTTCACCTGCTGTCTCGCACCGAGGGCATCATCCCGGCCTTGGAGCCGGCCCACGCGGTGTTCTACGCCTCCCAACTGGCCCGCGAGTTATCTCCGGATCAAGCCATCTTGGTCTGTCTCAGCGGTCGCGGCGACAAAGACATCCACATAGTTGCCGAGGCGTCCGACATAGAAATTTAATTCAGACTCAGCGTTAGTCTAATTTCAAGAACCGCGGCCTGTTGATATAATGGGTCGCGGTTAATCTACGCTAGGGAGACAGGCCCTTGGACTTGGGGATCCAGGACAAAGTCGCCATAGTCACCGGCGGCAGCGACGGCATAGGCAAAGCAGCCGCCCAGAGCTTGGCCCAGGAAGGCGCAAAGGTGGTCATCGTCGCCCGCCGGGCCGACGTCCTGGAACAAGCAGCCCAGGACATCCGTGAGGCCACCCAGGGCGTGGCGCTGCCCGTAGCTGGGGACGTTACCAGCCGGGACACGGCGGAGCGCGTGGTCCAAGCCGCGGTGGACAATTTCGGCCGCGTGGACATCATGGTCAACAACGCAGGGACCTCCAACGCCAAGGCCTTCGAGAGTGTCTCTGACGACGATTGGGATGGAGATTTCGACCTGAAAGTCTGGGCCGCCGTCCGTTTTGTTCGCGCCGTCGTTCCCCACATGCGGAAAGCCGGGGGCGGGCGCATCATCAACGTCACCAACCTGGGGGGCCGCACCCCGGGACCAGGCTCGATGCCCACTTCCATTTCTAGGGCGGCGGGCATTGCCATCACCAAGGGCCTCTCCAAGGACCTTGCCAAGGACAACATCCTGGTGTCCACGGTCTGCATCGGTGTCATAAAGAGCGGCCAGACCGGGCGCCGCTACATCGCCCGCAAGGAGGCCAACCCCGGCCTGACTATCGACGGGTTCTGGACCGAGATTGCCCAACGCCTGGATATCCCTCTGGGCCGCGTTGGCGAAGCAAGAGAAGCGGGAGACGTGATAACCTTCCTGGCCTCCCAGCGGGCCAGCTACCTTACCGGCATAGCAGTGAACATTGACGGCGGCGCCTCGGCGGTGGTATGACCCTAGACCTTTCGCAGCGACGCGGGACAGCAGCAACTGACATGTTCAGAATAATGGTGATTGATGGTTGAATCTCAGCTAGACGGGCTGCACATGCCCCAGAGGACTCTCTTGGGGCCAGGCCCAAGTTCCGTCCACCCCCGGGTCCTCCGCGCCATGACCGAGCCGGTTATCGGTTTCCTGGACCCGGCCTTCCTCAAAGTGACGGATGAGGTGTGCGGCATGCTCCGGCAGGTCTACCACACCGGGAATCCGACGACTTTTCCGGTGTCTGCCACTGGCACCGGGGCTATGGAGACCGCCTGCGTCAACATCCTGGAGCCGGGGGATACGGCGATCATCTGCCGCAACGGTTTCTTTGGCAACCGCTTGGCCGAAATCGCCGGGCGTTGCGGGGCCGACGTTTACACGGTGGACAGTCCTTGGGGCTGTCCCGTAGACGTTGCAGCCCTGGAGCATGAACTGAAGCAACATTCCAAGGTCAAGGCCGTGGGATTGGTCGGCGGCGAGACCTCGACCGGCGTCCTGACGCCGCTGCCCGGCATCGTCGAGTTGGCCCATAGCCACGATGCCCTGGTCATCGTGGACGCCGTCACGTCCCTTGGCGGGCACGACATGCGCATGGATGAATGGGGCATCGACGTTTGTTACAGCGGCAGCCAGAAATGCCTTGGAGCGCCTCCGGGGCTGGCTCCCATAAGCGTAGGCCCCAGGGCCTTGGAGGCCATAAACAACCGGGCTTCCAAAGTGCCCAGTTTCTACTTCAGCTTGGCGGAACTGGACAACTACTGGTCAGAACAACGCGTGTACCACCACACCGCACCCATATCCATGATATACGCTCTGCGTGAGGCTCTCCGTATGATGGCCGAAGAGGGGCTGCAGAACCGAATCGACCGCCACGCCAGGGTGTCGGCGGCCCTGCAGGCGGGACTGGGCGCCCTGGGCATCCAGGTCCTGGCCGAGCCGGAGCACCGGCTTGCACCTCTGACCGCGGCCCTGATTCCCGATGGCATCGACGATGTAGCGGTCAGGCGAAGACTGCTGGAAGGCTACAACATCGAAATCGGCGGCGGCTTGGGCGACTTGAGGGGCAAAGTCTGGCGCATCGGGTTGATGGGAGAATCGGCCAGGGAAGCCAACGTTTTCGCCCTGCTGTCGGCGTTGGAGACCATCTTCCCCAGTCTAGGCTACGAGGTTGCTCCCGGCGCCAGCCTTGCAGCGGCTCAGAAGGCCCTTGTGGCCCATACTGTCTCCGTCTGACCGGCGCCCATTTTTACTTTACCCGGCGCAGTCAGCGCTTTCAGGCGCCTAAAGAGCTTTCCTCCGCTCTATACGCTTCGTCCAGCACGTCCACCACGTGCACCACCCTGGTGGGCTTCCCCTTAGAACGCAGTCCCTGCTCTATCTGCATCATGCATCCCGGGTTGGCCGTAACCACTTGCTCGGCGCCGGTGGCTGCGATGTGACGCATCTTGCGGTCCAGGATTTTGCCGGCCAGATCCTTTTGCAGTACCGCATACAGGCCCGCCGCCCCGCAGCACATGGCGGCCTCCTCCATTTCCACTAACTCCAGTCCTGGGATGCAGCGCAGCACTTCCCTCGGCGCCGTGGTAACCCGCTGGGCGTGGGCCAGGTGGCACGGGTCCTGGTAGGTTACCCTGCGGGCGATTTCCGCTTTCGGCGGGTCCAACGGCAAAGACACCAGCAATTCGGTGATGTCCACGCTCAACTGGCTGAAACGCTGCGCCTTTTCGATGTATTCAGGGTCGTCGGCCAGCAACTGATCGTACTCCTTCATAGCCGAGCCGCAACCGGCCGAAGCCGTTACGATGCGGTCTACTCCCGCTTCGAGGAACACGTCGATGTTGCGGCGGGCCATGCTACGCCCGTATTCCAAATCTCCGCCGTGAATGTTCAGCGCGCCGCAGCATCCCTGCCCGGCGGGTACAACCACGTCGCAGCCATTGCGGGTGAGCACCCGCACCGCCGCTTCCATGGTGCTGCCTTGCAGCAGGGGCATAACGCAACCGGAGAGCAGGCCCACGGTCAGTTTCCCGTCCGGGTTAGCCGACCGCTCCCGGCCCTCGTAGACTCGGCTTGTGGGACCGAAGACGGGGCCGCGAATCTCCGGCAACTGCGCTTCCAGGTCAGCCAGGGGACCGGGCAACAGGCGCAAGCCCTTGGAAGCCCGCACCAGCTTCTGTATCCCGGAACGCTGGTACGCCCTCACCAATTGGCCGCCCAGGCGCAGCCTACGCAAGTTAGGCAGTCCCGACCGCAGGAACCAGCGGTTGGTCTTCCTGTTGCCCGAGGCCCCATCTACCCGCTCCAACATCTGGTAACGAGTCTTTTCCATCATGCGGCCGTAGGGCACGCCCGACGGACACACGGCCTCGCAGGCGCGGCACTGCAGGCAGGCGTCCCAGTGGGACGCCACCAGGGGCGTAATCTCCAGGCGCTCCTCGTTGACCGCCTTCATCAACGCTATCCGGCCCCGAGGCGACTCGGTTTCCAGGCCGGTCACCGCGTAGGTGGGGCAGGCGCTCAGGCACAGGCCGCAGTGGACGCAGCGGTACATGTCCACCTCCGCCGGCGCGTCTCCTCCCGTGAACCCTGCCTGCGGGGACGAGGTCAAGTCAGGGCCATTGGCATCGGGAGCCGCCGCACCTGCCCTTTGCTCGTGTTCAGCGGGGTCTATATCCGGCACTAAATCCCCCCGACGAAACGGCCCGGGTTCAGGATTCTCCCGGGGTCGAACTTTTTCTTGAGTCGCCGCATTATCTCTATCGCCTCCGGTCGCCCCCCCCAAACGTCTATCTGCTTCTTCAAAGAAGGGGGGCAACGCTCGACTACCGCCTGGCCTCCAGCCTCCCTGGCCGTCCTCCTGGTCCGCAGCAGGGTTTCCAGTAGCATGCCGTCGTCGACCCATTCCTTGACTGGTCCGGACCACCAGAAGAGCCGCACCAGGCCGTAGCCCGCGTCCGCCACCACCCCCGGAATCATTCCCTGCAAGTTGGCGTTCAGGCACTGGCCCGCCACTGCCGCCGTGGCTGAGGGGGGCGCAGCAACTCTCATGCTCAGGTAAGGCTGCGTCTCATCCGTCCAACCCAGATTGGTCAGGTCCGCCAGCGACGACTGGCTTTCCGCTGCATCGAGAACGACCGCGTCGCAAGCTCCCGATTCCCTCAGCAGCCGCACCGTCTCATCCGTTCTCCGCCTCACCCCTCGCGGCCCTCCTGCCAGGAAGGCAATCGTCAACGCGCTGCCGGCCCCCGCTTGGTCCAGCATCTCTAGGCCTGGTTCTACTTTGAGTTGATGCGCCGCTTGCCTATCTAGTACCTGGAACCCGTTGGGTGCAAAGGTCCTGCTGGTTACACTGACCCCGGCATTGATGCCTTCCGGCAGGTTCGCGAAGCTCGCCAGCACCGTGGTCATTTCGGCGGGAGTGGGCGAAAGTTTGAACGTTGTCTCTACGATGATGCCCAGGGTGCCCAATGAACCTGCGTAGAGCTTGTTCAGGTCGTAGCCGGTTACGTTCTTGACCACCTTGCCGCCGGCCTTGGTTTCCACGCCGTCCGCTCCGACAACGCCAATGCCTATCAACCAGTCCCGCGGCTGCCCGTAAGAAGACCGCATGGGGCCGGTGGCGTTGGCCGCCAGAATGCCCCCGATGGTGGAAATTTCCGCCAGCGGGGCTTCAAGCGGCAGGAACTTCCCCCCCGGCGCCAGTTCTTGCTGCAATTGGCTTAGGGAGATTCCCGCCTCCACGGTCACGGTCAGGTCGGCGGGCTGGTAGTCCAGGAGCCGGCCTTGGCCGCTCAGGTCCAGGGCCAACCCCACCTCGTCAGGAACATTCCCCAGGACCATCTGGGTGCCGCCGCCCCTGGGGAACACCGAGACCCCTTGGTCCCCAGCCCAGCGCATCACCTCCGCCGTGTCTTCCCTGGTGGAAACCAGGGCCGCGGCCTGGGGCGTCACTCCGTCCACGGCGTATCCTTCCAGCCTTTCAGTGGGTACTACCGACCCCACGGGCAAGAAATCAGCTAGCTGTGATGGCAGAGACCGCGCCAATGGTCCCACAGTGTATGTGGCATCGTTGTATCTCGGGCCTTATGGTGAACCAGAATCTCGTTCCTTACAACGCCACTTATCGTTTTCGTCTTGGAATACTTGCTTACCTAAGCCACATTTCAAGTCGTCATAAAGCGTATTTGTGACTATTTGGAGTTCACGATTAAAGTGTTCTCTCTCAGGGTTCGGCAACTCATCTACATCACTGGATAGGATGATACCGTACTTTTCGAATATTGCATCAACTCGCTGGCAGGCCAAATCAAAAGCATCTTTTTCAACGAAATCATCGTATTCAAGAGATAATCCTCCGAGAGTGCATTGCGGAAAGCTACCAATAGGATTAAGGAAGCCTGACCCCACCCTGAAAGCTTCCCAATAGAACCAGGATAAAAGTATTGTCTCTGGTCGGCTGTAGTCCCTTGTACGCTCAAAATCAGGGGAATTCTCGCATGCCGAAAATGCCGTAAAGGCCAGGATGCTAAGCAAAATCCATTTCACGACACTCTGGTTCCGAACAAACCGAATGACCACGCCAGATACCTCAACATGCCTGCTTTGCAAAAGGGTCTCGGCAAGGATTTCGCCAATTATATCCGTAGCAAATCACGATTCTCGTGTCTGGGTTCATTACTTCTTTTGATTCTGCCCAATCGGATAGGTCGTTGACAACGTCGCCTTTCATAGGGATTTGAGGAATGTCCAAAATTGCGAGGTTGAAGAAAACGACATTGTCGCGACTGCCGTTTCGCTGGAACTTCTTTTGAGAGTCCTGAAAGGCGCTGTCAAACTTGTTGTAAAAACCGGGGCTTGGCTGCGTGACGTGGCCTGAATCTATGGCGCCTTGGAGCATCTGTTCCGTTCGAGCCGTGTCTTCTTCAGAGGCGTGAATCGCTTTAGCTTCAATCCAGCGCCCACTACCCGTCAATATGTCAGGGGAACCCCCGGCTTCGCAGAACGCAGGAGCGCTTAAACCACGCAAATCTGCCCACGCTAAAGCGCAAGCCTCAGTCAAGCAATCCCTGACTCGGCCGTCGAACTGGGGGTTATGCCCCTTGTCCGTGGGGTGTTCACGCCTTAGTTTGCGAGCGAGTACATTTGACTGATCATGCCTTTCAACAATCTGAATTGCTTCCGAGATGACGTTTAAGCCTGGGTGCTGGCTCTGAATGGCTTTAGTCACCCAACACTCAAAGGCATCATTCTCCGCTAGCTCAGGAAACACGCCAGCAAGAAACTGTGACAACATTGATCTGCTCACTCGGGAGTTTGATTGGTTGGAACTAAAGCTAATATCCTCCTTGCCAATCGCGGTTCCAAGTTCTCAAGCTCGCGACTGGCCGGACGTTTTACCTCGATCCGGTATTCCGCCACTTTTCTTCCAGGCGGCCTTTCAACTCCGCCAGTGACTCAGCTGGTTCGTCCCTCCGCTCTGCAATGAGAGACAGGTCAGCGATATCTTCGAGCAGCTTTTGATATTCCTTCACGGGTAGCACCACGGATTCTTTTCGTCCATTTTCATCAAGGAGGAACCGAATCTTCTCGCGCGCCATCACCGCCCCCTTGCGTCCGGTTTATGAATGTTCATAAGAATATCTTGACGGTTCTCCAGCCTCTGCGATGAAATCGCCGGCCCCATCAATCCTCCAAACCTCACAACATCGGCAGGCCAACCACTAAATGTACAAGCCCGCGCCGGCGCGATGGGCGGCGGGTTCGTGGGCAAAGCCGCCGGGGAAGACCTTTTCCGGATTCAAGCGGTTTAGCGGGGCAAACGACTCTCTAACCCGCAGCATGGCGTTCATGTCGTCCGGCGAAAACACCAGCGGCATTTGCTCTTTCTTTTCCAGGCCCACCCCGTGTTCCCCCGTCAAAGCGCCGCCCAACTCCACGCACGCCGCCATCACCTCTGCCCCCGCCTCTGCTACTTTTTGCAACGCTCCCCGCTCGCGCTCGTCGAACAGCAGGCACGGATGCAGGTTGCCGTCGCCCGCGTGAGAGACGTTGGCCACGGCAAGGCCGTACTTTTCGGTGATCTCGGCTACCCGCAGGTGGGCTTCGGCCAACCGGGTGCGGGGCACGACTCCGTCGGCCAGGTAATAGTTGGGCGCCAGGCTGCCCAGAGCGCCCAGTGCCCCCTTTCTCCCGGACCACAGGGCGGCCCGCTCCTCTTCCTTCTCCGCCATGCGCACCTGGAAGGCCCTGGTTTCCCATAGGGCGGCCTCAACCTGTGCGCCAATCTCTTCCACTTCCTCCGAAAGCCCCTCCACTTCCACCAACAACACTGCGCCCGCATTGCCCGGATAGCCCAGGTCGCCCACGTTCTGCACTGCTTTGATAATTACGGAGTCTATGAGTTCCAATGCTGCGGGCACAATGCCGTGACCTATAATCGCCGAAACCGCAGTGCACGCTGATTCCACGTCCGGGAATATTCCCAACAGGGTCCGCACTCGTTCCGGCAACGGCAATAGCCGGACAACTATCTCGGTAGCGACGCCGAATGTCCCCTCGGAACCGAGAAACACTCCCCGCAGGTCATAGCCCGGTGTCTCGTTGACCGGCTTTCCCGCGAGGCTGTTGAGATTCACCATGCTCCCGTCTTCCAGTGCAACTTCCATTCCCAGGACGTGGTTGGTGGTGGTGCCGTAGGCCAGGCAGTGGGGCCCGCCGGCGTTCTCCGCCACGTTGCCGCCCATGGTACAGGCCCTCTGGCTTGAGGGGTCAGGCGCATACCGCAACCCTGATTTTCGGGCATAGTTGTCCAGGTCCAGGTTGATTACTCCCGGCTCCACCGTCGCCGTCCTGTTGTCCCGGTCGAACTCCAGGATGCGGTTCATTCGGGTGAATGCAATTTGCATTCCTCCGGGGGCTGCAATGGCTCCGCCGCTCAACCCGGTCCCGCTCCCGCGGCCTACCACTGGAATGCCTTCCTGGTAAGCCAGGCTCAGCACCCGGCTCACTTGCTCCGCGGAGCCGGGGAACACGACGGCTTCCGGCATGCCCCTGGCCACCGAACCATCGTACTCGAAGACCACCAGGTCTTCGGGATGGGACACCACGTAGTCGTCCCCAACGATGGCTTTCAACTGTTGAACAAATTGCTGCGTGGGCATGGAACTCTTTCCTCGCAACCTCGTAAACAGAGCACTCCCCAACTCGTCACTCCCGCTTTCGCGGGAGTCTGGTGGGCCGGATGATGGGCCTGCGGGCGAACCAATTGCAGGCTGAATGCAGGCTCCTGACCCTGCATTCAGTTCCCGCGATGATAGACCATCCCCGAAACCGTTGGCAAGAAAATCCAGCGCCCGGACTAGCGAGAGACCAGGCGGTGAATGCTGTCGCCGGTGTCCCGGTCGCCGTTGAGAATATAGATCTCCCCCGAGGAATCCGCTGCTAGAGAGTATATTGGTCGCAGGATATCGCCGGTGAGCAGAAGTTCCTTCTCGACCTCCCCGGCTACCGCGGCCTCGGCATCGATTACCCAGACGCGCCCGCTACAGTAGTCGGCATAGACGTACCAGCCGCGCAGGGACGGGATAGACTCCCCGCGGTAGACATAGCCCCCGATGATGGCGCAGCCCTCGGAACGCCCGTATTCCCAGACCGGCAGCGTGATGCCGGTGATGTCGCATTCCTCATCCTGAGGAAAGCAACTTGTCCCCTCGGTGATATTCCAACCGTAGTTTGCGCCGGCTACAACGACGTCGACCTCTTCGGCATGGCTCTGGCCAACGTCGCCCGCCCAGAGAAAACCCGTTTCGCGGTCAAAGCTCATCCGCCAGGGATTGCGCATGCCGTAGGCCCAAATCTCAGGGCGAGCCTCCTCGCGGCCAATCATCGGGTTGTCGGGAGGTATGGCGTACGGCTCGTTGGCGGACGCGGCGCGCACATCGATTCGAATCACCGACCCCAGTAACGTTCCCACGTCCTGGCCGCTCCCCAACGGGTCGCCGCCCCACCCGCCGTCTCCCAGGCCCAGGTAGAGCATCCCGTCCGGCCCGAACAGGAGGCTGCCACCGTTGTGGTTGGACGCCGGCTGGGGAATATCCAATATAACCAATTCGCTTGCGTCATCGAATGCGAAGGTGTTGCCCTCGCCCGTGGTGTTGAAGCGCGCTATCCGTCCGGCCCGCTTACCTTCGCCTGGACTGTAGCTGTAATAGGCGTACACGTGACCATTCCGAGTGAAATCCGGGTCCAGCGCGATTGCCAGCAGTCCCTCCTCGTTCTGGGCGTGGAGCGTCCGTGCTCTCTGGTCGTGGACCGTGCGAGGAGCATCATAGGGGCCGTCGCGATCGACTGCCAGCACCAGCCCGTCTTGCAATGCGATGAGAAACAGGTCGTGCTCTGGCACTTCCACAAGCGCCACAGGGAGGGCCAGGGTAGGTAGCCCCGGGAAGGCCGGCTCCATCGCTATCGGCGCAGGCGCCGAGGGCGTGCTTGTGCTACCACACGCCATAACCGCCAGCGCCAGCAGTATGATGAGTGGCATGGAACGTCGCATGCTGGCCTTGTCCGGAAGATAGAATTGCAGCGTTCCACAGAGTATCACAAGAATGCACATGGCAAAGTGAGTGGGCAGCGCCGAGTTTGCCTATGCCCGCGGTTCCAATCCTTTCGCCCCGCACCGTGAGATACTGACACTTGCCCCTTGCTCTTTGCCATTACTCTCTCTACTCTGTTACTAGCAGGGTCTGCCCGCTGTCAGCCCCCCGCATGGATGGGAGGAAATGGGAGAGAATGAGAGGGGAATTAAAATTTCTTAGCCCCCAGCCCAGTGGCCCCAAATGGCTCAGAATGTCTCAAGAATTAAAAATCCCCGTTCCCACCATGCGCGGTCAGCCTCCGCCCCAGCCGTTTGCGTCTTTCGAGGGCCTCATCGCAAACGGCTGGCCCCGCTCTTGTCCACCCCTTGCCACCGGCATCCCGACGCCTTTATATTGACGGGCACACCAAAACCCCTTAGCGGCGAGTCCCGTTAGCCCTTGAAGCGTCGGATCGCCGCCGCCCGCATGGAGTAGCCAATTGCAGTTCAAAATCGCCGTGCTCCCCGGAGACGGCATCGGCCCCGAGGTCACCGCCGAAAGCGTAAAGGTCCTGGAAGCCGTTGGCCGCTGTTTTGGCCACCGGTTCGACTTGGAATACGCCGACGTCGGCGGCTTTTCCATCGACAAGCACGGCGAAGCCCTATTGCCGGAAGTGTGTCAACTAGCCCAATCTGCCGACGCAGTGCTCTTCGGCGCAGTAGGCGGCCCCAAGTGGGACGATCCCACGGCCCCAGTCAGGCCCGAGCAAGCCATATTGCAGCTTCGCAGCCACCTGGGAGTATTCGCCAATCTCCGGCCGGTGAAGGTCAACCCCGGTCTGGCCGATGCCAGTTCGCTCAAGCCCCAGGTCTTGGAAAACGTGGACATGGTCGTGATTAGGGAACTCACGGGAGGGCTGTACTATGCCGAGCCCAAGGGCCGCGACGAGACCCCCCAGGGTTGGACCGCCGTGGACACCATGCGTTACACCGAGCATGAGATTCAGCGAATTCTACAAGTCGGCTTCGAGTTGGCCGCCAGGCGCAGGGGCAAGCTGACCTCCGTAGACAAGGCCAACGTCCTGGAATGTTCCAGGCTTTGGCGACAGGTGGCGACCCGCATGGCTGAAGAGTATCCAGGGGTGGGATTGGAGCATCTTCTTGTCGATAACTGCGCCATGCAGTTGATTCAACGCCCCGCCGATTTCGACGTCATCGTAGTCGAAAACACCTTCGGAGACATTCTGTCTGACGAGGCTTCAATGCTGGCCGCTTCAATGGGCCTGTTGCCTTCCGCCAGCCTTACCGGAGTTCCCGTCACCGGAGGCAAGACTCCCGGTCTGTACGAGCCCATTCATGGGTCAGCCCCGGACATAGCCGGGAGGGGCATCGCCAATCCCATCGCCTCTATACTCAGCGCGGCCATGCTGCTGCGCCACTCCCTGGGACTCACCGAAGAAGCCGCGGCAGTGGAGCGAGCGGTGGACCACGTGCTCGACCAGGACTACCGCACCGCCGACATTGCGGCTTCCGGCGCTGCGGCCGTGGGCACCGTCGAGATGGGCGACCGGATAGCGGCGGCCCTGGTTTGAACTGGAGCAAGCGCCAGCATGGGCGATGACCTTGCTATAGCCCTGGTAGTCTTCGCCGCCGCCTCCGTCGCCGTCATCTATTTCGGCACCCGCCTTGCCATCTACGGCGATGTCCTGGCGGACCTGACCGGCTGGGGCCGGGTATTCGTGGGCAGCCTGTTGGTGGCTTTGGCCACGTCTCTCCCCGAGCTCTCGACCAACATATCCGCAGTCCGCTTGGCCCCCCCTAATCCCGAGTTGGCCGTGGGCACGATATTGGGCGCCAACATGTACAACATGTTCAAGCTTTCCCTGGTCATGCTGCTTTTCGGAGGCATCGGGTTCCTGCGACGGGTGGCGCCGAATCAGAATTATCTGGTTGCGGCCTCGGTGATCATCACCGGCGCGGCGCTGATTTTCGCCGCGACCAAACTAGATTTATCCGTATGGAACGTCGGCTTGTCCTCGCTGGTGCTCCTCGTAATGTTTGTCGTAGGCATGAGGGTCGTCTTTATTACTAGCACACAGGGAAGCAGCGGCGCCGATGATGGCACCGAAGAACAGATGAGCCTCCGCCAGGCCTGGGTGTTGTTCGGCGTAGCGTCCTTGGCCGTGGTCGTTGCCGGGTTTTTCTTGGCCTGGAGCGCCGACCAGATTGCGGAACACGCCGGCATCGCCTCCAGTACCCTAGGCATCCTGGCCGTCTCTTTTGTGACCAGCCTCCCGGAGTTGTCGATGGCTATCGCCGCGGCTCGCATCGGCGCGACCGATCTGGCCGTGGCCGGCTTGTTCGGCAGCAACATGTTCAATATTTCCATCCTGTTCTACTCAGACCTGTTCTATCGGGACGGCATCCTGGTCAACGAGGCGGTGTCATCCCATTTCGTCGCAGGAGGGCTGTCAATCGGCCTGATGCTGTTGGGGTGGGCGTTAATCTTGGGGAGACGCCGGATGACGGCTGTCGTAGCCAACGCCGCGCTGGTGGCTATGACGTTGATTACCATAGCCGGCGCCATAATCGTGGCAGGCTTGGGGGCCACGGAGGACAATGACGCCGGTCAAGCCTCGATAACCCGGCATTGAATTATAAGCGGGCCGCCCCTGTTTAGCGGTCATCGGCCACTGCTTGCCGCCTTGTGATGCAAACCGGCCGCCGCGGTCGGTTCAGACGATCTCCAACCTTTCCTCTGCGACCACGCCGTCCGTGATGCGAAATGACCGCACCTGCGGGTTGGCCTGATCCCTTAGGGACACCAGTACGTACCGGACGTCCGGCCACAACTGTGCGGTGCCTCCCGCAATGCGAACGTCCGTATCGGATGGGTACGCCTCGCTCTGGGTGTGGGAGTGGTATATGGCCAGCAGTTCCCAGTCGTTGTCGCCCGCCTCCGCATCGACCTGGACTATTTCGGAGGGGTCCATGTCAAAGCGAAAAGGGCTTGCCGCTAAGTTGGTCATGCGGTAGAGCTTGAGCACCCGACCGTCTTGTCCGGCGAGGATGCCGCAGCATTCATTGGGCAGGTCCTCCCTGGCGTGGGCGACCATCTCGTCAATGAACCGTTTTTCGACCTGGGTCAACTGCGTCCCTCCCTAAAGGCTGATAATGCTACCGGAGTATAACAACATCAGGCCGGGACCACGAGAGTCGGCCACTAATCCCAGACGAGCCGGTGGCTTTCCGGTTAGACACTAGATTGGCTCGATGCTATTATGGCCGTTGGGCTGCACCGCCCGTTGCTTGCCAACCTGTGGTAAGGCAGACGGCATGGCCCTGCTCCTTTTCAAAACACAAAAGGCGTCCTGATATTTTGAAAATTAAAGAGATTCTGAAGACCAAGCGGTCCATCTCCTGCGAGTTCTTTCCGCCCAAGTCGGCGGAGGGGATTCCGGGAGTATTGCGGGCCATCGACCGGCTGAAGGCCTTCAGCCCCGATTTCGTATCCGTGACCTACGGCGCGGGGGGGTCAACCAGGCAGTTCACCGAGGAGATCACGACCCGCATCAAGGCCGAAGGGGACACCGAGGTGATGGCACACGTAACCTGTGTGGGACAGGCCAAAGAGGCAGTGCACGAAGTCTTGGCTAGGCTGGACCAGGCCGGCATCCAGAACGTCATTGCTCTCCGTGGAGACCCACCGGGGGGCGAGCAGGAATTCGTTCCGGTATCAGGCGGTTTCAGCCACGCTACCGACCTGGTCAAACACATCCGAAAGTACTTCCCTTTCGGCATCGCGGCCGCCTGCTATCCTGAGGGTCACACCGAGTCCCCTGATTTGGAGAGCGACATGGCCTATACCAAGCTCAAGGTGCAGAACGGTGCTGAATTCCTGATTACCCAGCTCTTTTATGACAACAGCGATTTCTTCGCTTTCATGGATCGGGCCCAACAGGCGGGCATCGACGTGCCCATAGTGCCCGGGGTGCTCCCCATTTTGAGCGCAGGCCAGATTCGAAGGTTCACCGCATTGTGCGGCGCCCGCATCCCGGAGCCCCTGGACAAGCAACTGGATAAGTTCTCCGACGACGATGACGCAGTCCGGGAACTGGGTGTCGAGTATGCCTCTGCGCAGGTCAGCGAGTTGTGGGAGGCCGGAGTGCCCGGCGTGCACTTCTACGTGCTCAACAGGAGTTATTCCGTTTCCAAGATTCTGGAGAACCTGGGCTTGGCCGGACACTCCGGTAAGGCCTAAATCCTTTTGACATATCTGAAGTTGCCCACAGTTTCACCTATCGGGTAACGACTGCCAAGCCAGCGGGCATCTGATCTGATATGGACCAAGGCCATCCAGATATGACTCTCTCCTCCGGCGTAGACATCATCGAAATCTCCAGGATAAAACTAGTCTTGGACCGGTACGCCCAGCGGTTTTTGCGCCGGGTCTACACCGACGGTGAGATTGCCTACTGCCGAGGGCGCGCTCCCAACCTCGCGGCCCGGTTCGCCGCCAAAGAGGCCACCATGAAGGCATTGGGCACCGGCTTTCGTGGGGTAGGCTGGAAGGACATCGAAATCACGCGCCGCGAAAGCGGGGCCCCCGGCGTACTCCTCCACGGAAGGGCCCAGCGGCGAGCCCAGCGGCTGGGGGTGCTGGACATTTCGTTGAGCTTGTCCCACTCCCGGGAGTATGCCGTAGCTTTTGTGGTAGTCCAGCAGGAACACCGGCCGTGAAAGTCGTCACTCCTGCCCAAATGGAGGCTTTGGAAGCTGCTTCCCAGCGTCGAGGAGTCTCCGCCGACACCTTCATGGAGAACGCCGGCCTGGCGGTGGCGCAGACGGTTCGCAGGCTTTTGCGCGAAGTTGCCGGCGAGGTTGTCGCAGTCTTGGTCGGACCGGGCAACAACGGCGCCGATGGGTTGGTTACAGCCCGACACCTTCGGCGATGGGGGGCTAGGGTGACAGCCTACGTCTTGGCCGGCCGGCCCGAAGTTGACCCCAAGATGGACCTGGCCTGGGAGTATGACGTTGAGCTTGTCTATTTAGGCGACGACCCGGGCATGCACCGGCTTGACCAATTGCTGCGCCGCTCCCGCGTAGTGGTCGACGCCGTGTTGGGCACCGGGCGCGCCCGTCCTTTGCAGGGCGGGTTCAAAGAAGCGATGCTCCGGCTGCAAGCCTGCCGCACCGGCCGGGGCAGCCCCCAAATCGTGGCTCTCGATTTGCCCACCGGTCTCAACGCCGAAACCGGCGAGGCCGACCCGGCGTGCCCACAGGTTGACGTCACGGTTGCCTTGGGACGCCCCAAGGCCGGACTCCTGGCGTTTCCCGGCGCGGCCTTGGCCGGCAGGCTCGAAGTCGCCGATATTGGACTCACGCCGGACCTGGAAGAAGAGGAAGGCATAACCCTGGAGCTTTTGACCGCTCCCTGGGTAGGACAGCGCCTGCCCTCCCGGCCCCTAGATTCTCACAAAGGCTCCTTTGGCCATGCCCTAGTAGTGGCAGGCTCCAGGAACTACGTTGGCGCTGCCTGCCTGGCGTCCCTTGCTGGGGCAAGAGCCGGCGCCGGACTAGTCACCCTGGCGACGCCCGGCGGAGTCTACAAGATCGCCGCCGGCAGGCTGACCGAGGTCATGCACCTCCCACTGCCGGAAGATGACGAAGGGCGGGTCCACCCCGACGGGGCAGGCGTCATTCTGCAGTCCCTACATCAATACGACGCCATGTTGGTGGGATGCGGCCTAGGACGGTCTGACAATACAGTCGAATTCATCGACCGGCTGCTGTTGGCTGATGACGCAACTAAGCTGCCTACGGTGGTCGACGCCGATGGCCTCAACAGCATCTCTTCCCTGTCCCAATGGTGGCTGCGCCTCGGCGGCCTGGCCGCATTGACCCCGCATCCCGGTGAAATGGCGACTTTGGCCGGTGTCCCGGTCTCCCAGGTGCAAAAGGACCGGGTGGAAACAGCCCGGCGGTGGGCGGCCCACTGGAACTTAGACCTGGCACTGAAGGGGGCATTAACGGTAATAGCCCAGCCCGGTGGCATGGCCCGAATCTCCCCCTTCGCCAACCCGGCCTTGGCGTCGGGCGGTACGGGAGACGTCCTTTCCGGCATCATCGTAGGTTTGATGGCCCAGGGGCTGTCCCCCAACGACGCTTGCTGTTGTGGCGTGTATCTCCACGGCCTGTCTGGAGAGATTGTGCGCGAGAGGCAGGGCTTGTCCGGACTGTTGGCCTCGGACTTGATTGACCAACTTCCGGTCGTGATTGAACAACTCAGGGGACAGTCCGCAGGGAGCAGATAGCCTTATTGCGTTCTCTATATTGACGGCCAATCATCGGGGCATTCAGTGCTATGCTATACTATCGCCACTTAACCAAACTCGCCATCGGGCCTGGTCCCGATGCACCGAGCCGCCCCAAATGAAGCCTTCGAGCTTAGGCATGACATGACGTCGCAAAGCTTCTTGGAATCATTGGCGGACACGTCCTCGAACGTTCCCGCTTCCGGCTTCATCGAACTCTCGGATATGTCTCCCGATGAATTGGGCGCGTTCGCCCGCACCTGGGCCAGCATTGGCTTGGAGCGGCAACGCTGGATAATCTCCAAGCTGGTGGACCTGGCCGACGACAATCCCGAGTTGGACTTTGGAGCTATCTTCAAGCTTTGCCTGAAAGGAGAGGACGAGGTGGTGCTGGAGAAGGCGATGGAGGGGTTGTGGGAGCAGGAGGATCGATCGATCATTCCCAGCCTGCTGGCGACCCTGCGTTCTGACAAGAGCCCCCGCGTGCGCTCCGCCGCGGCCACCGCCCTTGGCAAGTTCAGCCTCTTGTGCCAGGAAGGCAAACTGCTGCCAAAAGATAGGGTTTCCGTCCACGATTGCTTGATGGAAACCCTCAACGACTCCGCCCAGCCCCTGGATGTCCGTCGCCGAAGCCTAGAGGCCGTAGCTCCTTTCAACACCGACGCCATCAGAGACATGGTTTCTTGGGCCTACAAGAGCACGAACCTTGGCCTTAAGTCAAGCTCGATCTTCGCCATGGGCCGCACCGGTGAGAGCCATTGGCTGCCCCTGCTGATCAAAGAGATCAAGAGCGCAGAACCCACCATTCGTTACGAGACGGCAAATGCCTGCGGAGAACTGGGCGAAGAAGACGCAGTACCCCATCTTGCCTCATTGCTGGAGGATGAAGACTATCAGGTGCAGATGGCAGGTATAAACGCCCTGGGTAAAATCGGCAGTCCACTGGCTAAGAAGGTCCTCTTGCACTGCATCAAAGAAGGCGACGCCGCTTTGGAAGAGGCCGCTCGCATCGAACTGCAGAATATCGAGGCGCTGGAAGACCCCATGGCCTTCTCGTCCGACCTGTAGCCATTCCGGAAACTCGCGATTGCCGTTTCTCCAACCTTAGACCCCGTACATCGCGCCGGATGCCCAAACCCGTGACTCAGTTCTTTGGGCTGCGAACGCCATGAACCCGTTAGAGCAATTATCCCAGGACCATGCACAGTGGCTCGCTGCTGCGCCCACCGCTCACCTGGCCACGGCGGACGCCTCCGGCGCGCCTCACGTCATCCCGGTGTGTTACGCCTTCGATGGACAGGCCCTGTTCTCAGTGTTGGACCAAAAGCCCAAGCGGGCACAGGTTACACGCCTGCGACGGGTGAAAAACATACAGGAAAATCCACGGGTCTCGTTGGTAGTGGACCACTATGAAGAAGACTGGAGCCGCCTGGGGTACATCCTGGTCATGGGTACAACTGAGCTTTTGTTTGACGGGACGGAGCATGACGAGGCAGTGAAATTGCTCCGCGAAAAGTACTCGCAGTACCGGTCAATGGGCCTGGATGCCAACCCGGTGATAAAGATAACTCCCCATCGCTTCGTCTGCTGGGGCGCAGTGCCGACTGCTCCGTAAGGCCCCAACTTACTGCGCTCCCTGGGAGCAATAGCGGCAGGGTTTATTGCCCGCGGTTGGCCCCTGCCGAGAAATGCTTGCTCAAAATCAGGCCCTGGCCTTGGTAGGATGACCCGATTTCCGCGCCGTACAACTTTTCAGGGGCTTGCAGCATTCTCTCGAACGTCAGCGTGCATAGCTTTTGGCAATGCTCGATCATGAACGGGACGTCGTGGGCCCTGACTTCCAGCACCGGTTGCACGCCCTTGATGTACTCCCCTGAGCCGTAGCCGAATCCGGGGTCGAAGAACCCGGCGTAATGTGTCCTAAGTTCCCCGCTTGAAGGGTCGTAAGCGGTCATTTCCGCTCCATATTCCGGGCGCACCCTTACGGTTTCGGCTGATGTGAGCAAATAGAACTCTTCCGGCTCCAGGATGAGCCTGCGTGCCCGGTCAGCGTAGACCGGCTCCCAATAATCGCCCGGATCATAATACGATTGCCGGCCCAAATCCAAGAGGCTGCTGTTCTTTTTGGCCCTGTATCCCACGCCGCTCATCTCCCCGGCCAGGTTTGCGCTCAGGGCCACAGTGTTGTCTTCCGCCGGCGCCAGCAATGAATTGGTCTGCCCGTCCGGGTACAGGAGAACGGGTTCCTCATGGTGCGAGTGGAGTAGTTCCCCCCTGCCACAGGCAGGGCTGCCCTTGATTAACCTTAGCTGGTTGAGGGACAGGGCGGTCTGCACCTTGATGGTAAAGGAACGAGACACCACTTCCAAGTAAAGCTGGCCGTCATATCCCTCGCCGACCTCGTCAAACTTATGGCTCCGGTCTGAAATGACCCTGGTGAAAATGTCCAGCCGGCCGTAGAACTCTTCGGATTGGTCTTGGCTCGTATGCCTTCCGGCAAGCGAAGTTGTTCGATCAGGGGGATAAGATATGGCCGGTTCTTCTCCAAAATCGCGCCGTCTCGAAGGTCGATGCTTTCCATCGCCAACTCGGGCAGTTTTTCCTCCACAGTGCTGGCGTCGGGAAGAAAGCTGCAACGCAGGCGGTAAGCTAGTTCTCCTAGTCTAAGATCGAGGCTGGCCGGCTGAAAATTCGTTTCGGGGATCTTGTATTTCTCGGAGAAGATTACGTCGTCGCTGGCCGCTTCCTGCAGCCAGCGGGTAGGCAATATCCCCTCTGATTCCAGTTCGTTTATGTCGGAAAACATCGGTATCCCAATGCAAGTGCTCGCGTAAGGGGTTCAAGCCAGATTCTCCGAGATACGGCAGGGGGTGTCAAGGGAGAATTTTCATGCAGAGATAGGTGCCCTGTTCGAGTTACTGTCACACAGCCCCTTTCCAAGTTGGATGGCATTCATTAACATTCGACGGTAGTGGTCCATAGCTGAAGAGGCAAGGGATGGTTATCCGATGAATGCCGAGACGAACGGGCGATACCAGCCGATGATTAAGGACCTTCCCCAAGGGGAGCGCCCCCGGGAAAGGCTCAAGCAGCATGGCGTCAAGCATCTGAGCAACACCGAGCTCATCGCTATCCTGCTGCGCACCGGAATGCAAGGTGAGAACGTCGTGTCGCTATCGTCTAGAGTGCTGACCTCGTTGGGCGGACTGGCGGGGCTGGGGCGCAGCAGCTTCACCGAGCTTTGCTCCCAACGGGGTTTGAGCGAGGCCAAGGCTTGTCAACTGCTGGCGGCAATCGAACTTGGCCGGCGCTTTGTTTCATTGGCACCGGAAGAGCGGGTGGTGATTAACTCCCCCCAGGATGTAGCCAACCTGCTGATGGCCGAGATGGCCGTGCTGGACCAGGAGCACTTGAAAGCCTTGCTGTTGAACACCAAGAACGAAGTGCTGGGAATCCGGGAGATATACGTGGGCAACGTAAACAGCTCGGTGGTCCGGCCCGCCGAGGTCTTTCGGCCTGCAGTCCGGGAGAACGCCACTTCGGTGATCGTCGTCCATAACCACCCATCGGGCGACCCCACGCCAAGCGCTGAAGACGTGTCGATAACCAGGAACTTGGTGGAAGCTGGGAAAATGATGGCTGTCGAAGTGCTGGACCATCTGGTCATCGGAAGCGGCAATCGTTTCATCAGTCTAAAGGAGTCGGGAATAGGCTTCAGATAGGCTCCACCCATCGGCGCTCGCCTTCCGCCCGCCGGTAAGCGCACCGTCGCCAGATGGCTACGCCGACTCACGCCCCCGGACTCCTTCCGGTTCAAGGGGCCGCGATGCTCAATCTCCCTTCCCCCAAGCTGGCCCTTTTTGTTATACTCCCCGATGGTTTGCGCCCCGCTTGCCAAGGGTGGCGCGAGCGCGAGGGAATAAGGGGTTCACATGCCGGCTTATGGCGTAATCGGCGGCCAGTGGGGCGACGAAGGCAAGGGAAAGGTTATAGATTTTCTTGCCGGCGAGGTTGACTGCGTTGTGCGCTACGCCGGCGGCAACAATGCCGGCCACACTGTCGTCAACGACCAAGGCAATTTCAGCCTTCACCTTGTCCCTTCGGGTATTTGCTGGCCCCAGGTCTACGGCATCATCGGCAGCGGCGTGGTAGTCGACGCCGATGCCTTTCTGGCCGAGCTGACCAATCTGGAATCCCGGGGCATCGACACCAGCAGGCTTTTTGTCAGCGAGCGCGCTCACCTAATAATGCCTTACCACGTCCTCTTAGATAAACTGGAGGAGCAGGCGCGGGGCGCCGACGCCATCGGCACCACCGGCCGGGGAGTAGGACCCGCCTACGTGGATAAGACCGCCCGCGCCGGTATCCGCGTCAGCGATTTGCTTGACTCGGAGGCGCTGGCCCGGCGCCTCAAAGGAGCCTTGGAGGCCAAGAATGCCCTCATCACCAAGATCTACGGCGGCGAGCCCCTCTCTCTAAAGGATTTGTTGGACAAGTGCCGCCAGTGGGCCGACGCCCTGAGGCCCCACGTCTCCTCCACAGAGGAGATAATTCGGGACCTGTTGGCCCAGGACAAGAAAATCCTGCTTGAAGGGGCCCAAGGCACCCTTTTGGATGTTGACCACGGGTCATATCCCTACGTCACCTCCTCCTCCCCGTCCATTGGGGGCGCTTGCACCGGCTTGGGCCTGGACCCCAGGGCAATCGCCGGAGTTTTGGGCGTGTTCAAGGCCTATTCCACCCGCGTCGGCGAAGGCCCAATGCCCTCTGAAATGCACGGCGAAGCGGCTGACTACCTGCGGGAAACGGCTCAGGAATACGGGACGACTACCGGGCGGCCCCGCCGGGTGGGTTGGTTCGACGCCGTTGCCGGCAAGTACAGTCGAGAGTTGAACGGCCTTACCGGCATGGTCGTAACGCGGCTGGATATCCTCGACGAATTTCCTTCGGTCAAGGTCTGTGTCGGGTACCAGGTGGATGGACAGAAGCTGGACGGGTTCCCGGCCAATACCAATCTCCTGGCCAGGTGCGAGCCCGTGTACGAGGAATTACCGGGATGGGACCGTCCTACTGCGTCCGCCACCAGCCTGTCCCAACTGCCGGATAACGCTATGGCCTATATCAGGCGCATAGAAGAGTTGGTCGGGTGCCCCGCCCAGATTATCTCCACCGGCCCCCGCCGCGACGAGACCATCGTCGTCGGGCAGTTCATTCCCGCCTAGCTACGGGCAGGCAAAAGAGGCAACGGCCGTTCAGCCCTTAGGCCTGGACCGGGACGTCGATATCGTACTGCTGAAGCACCTCTTCGACCTGGGCGGCCGATTTGGCGTCCAGTGGCGCCAGCGGAAGCCTGGGTTGGCCCACGTCGAATCCCACCCGGTTCAACGAATGCCTGACCGGGATGGGGTTCGACACGAGGAACAGCGCCTTGAACAGCGGCAACAGCCTGCGGTGCTCAGCCGCGGCTCCCTCTACGTCGCCCTCCAACAGGAGGCCCATCATCTGCTTTATCTGGTTCCCCACCAGGTGCGAGGCGACGCTCACCACGCCGTAGCCCCCGGTGGCCATAATGTAAAAGGTCTCGTTGTCGTTGCCGCTCCACACCAGGAATCCAGGCTTGGCCCCGTCTATGATGCGGGTAATCTGGTCCATGTCGCTGCCGGCCTCTTTTATACCAACGATGTTCTCTATCTCGCTCAGGCGGATGGTCGTATCGTCGGTCATGTTCAGGCTGGTGCGGCTGGTCACGTTGTACAAGATGCAGGGCAGGTCGACGCTCCCGGCAACGGCCTTGAAGTGCTGGTACAGCCCCTCCTGGGGCGGCTTGTTGTAGTAGGGCACCACCAGCAGAAGGCCGTCAACTCCCTGTCTCTCGGCTTGCTTGCTCAGTTCTATGCTTTCGGCGGTGTTGTAGGTGCCCGTGCCCGCGATGATCGCCCCCCTGTCGCCCACGGCGCCCTTCACCTCGGCGAACAAGCGCAACTTTTCATCAACACTCAATGTTGGCGATTCGCCAGTGGTGCCCGACAAGAGGACCCCGTCGCTGCCCGAGTCCAGCAGGGCCTTGGCCAGGCGCTTGGCCTGCTCGTAGTCCACCCGTCCCTGGTCATCGAACGGGGTGACCATTGCAGTGATTAGCCTGCCTAGCTCTTTCATGTCAACCCTCCTGGCGGGCAGCCGTTCGTCTCGCCGCAGGGATTGATTCTCAATCTGTGGCGCCGGTCTCAACCCTGGGATTGAGGATCCCCCGGGACACCAGTTCCTCGGCTATCTGGATCGAGTTGAGGGCCGCGCCTTTTCGGAGGTTGTCCGACACTATCCACATGGCCAGGCCCTTTGGATTGGACGAATCCTGGCGGATTCGCCCCACGAATACTTCATCGGTCCCGCTGGCAGCCCATGGCATCGGGTAGACGCTGTTCGCCGGGTCGTCCATGACGGTCACGCCTGGCATTGCCGACAGAAGACTGCGCGCCTCCTCAGCCGCCATGGGCTGCTCGAACTCCATGTGCACCGCCGCGCTGTGCGACACGTACACCGGCACCCGGACGCAAGTGGCGGAAATCTGGATGTCCGGAGCATGCATGATCTTGCGGGTCTCCTGGCGCACCTTTTGCTCTTCCATGGTGTACCCGTCATCCAGAAAGCTGTCGATGCGCGGTATCAGGTTGAAGGCGATCTGCTGTTCCAGGGCCTTTGGTTGCGCTTCCCTGCCCTCCAGCAAGTCCCGGCTCTGCTCCCGAAGTTCCTCCATGGGTGCTCCCCCGGCCCCGGAAACCGACTGATAGGTATCGGCGATGATCCTGACAATGGGGTTTACCCGGTGCAACGGGTGCGCTGCCATGACCAGGGGGGTAGTAGAGCAATTGGGTATGGAAATGATCCCTTGATGCCATTCCACGTCCGCCCCGTTGACCTCGGGCGCAACCAACGGCACGTCGTCCCGCATACGGAATGCGGAGCCATCGTCGATGACCACGGCCCCGGCGGCTACGGCTGCGGGGGCGAAACGGCGGCTGACCTCGCTGCTGACTGATATAAATGCGATGTCCACCCCGGCAAAGGACTCTTCTGTGGTCTCTTCTACAAGCAACTCCATGTTGCCCAGGGAAAGCCGCTTCCCCGCTGACTGACTGGAGGCCAACGCCTTAACGCGCGGCAACGCTGGATAACGTTGTTCCAATATGCGGAAAAACGTGGTTCCAACGGCGCCGGTGGCGCCGACTACCGCTATGTTTAGCCCTTCCAACATCCGATTCCTACAAACCTAGGACGTTTTCCAAGCCTACCACGAGTCCGGGACGCTTCACAACCTCCCGGACGCACTGCAGCACCCCCGGCATGTAGCAGTCCCGCCCCAAAGTATCGTGGCGCAGCGAAAGGGTCTGACCCGGAGCGCCCAGAATCACCTCATGGTGGGCGCTGCGACCCGGCATCCGTATGCTGTGGACCGTTACCCCGTTGTATTCCCCGCCTCTGGTGTTGGGCAGGTTCTCTCGCTCCGGATAGTTGCGGGTGAACTGCTTCTGGTCGCCTATGGACCTGGCCAGGTCCATGGCGAAACCCGATGGCGAGTCGATCTTCATCTCATGGTGCGCTTCTACGACGTCTACGTACTCGAAATACTGGGCCGCCCTCTCCGCCAGGCGTTTGAGCACCACCGCTCCCAAAGCGAAATTTGGGGCCACAATAATGCCGATTTCCCTGTCCCCGGCCAGCGATTCCAATTGCTTGAGGTCATCGGCGGTCAGCCCGCTGGCGCCCATGACCAGGTTGGCGGAATGAGCGGCTCCCGCCAACGCCGCTTCCATGCCGGCTGCGGCGTTGGTAAAGTCAACCAGCACGTCGGGCTTGGTCTGCTTTAGCAACTCACCCAAGTTGGTCGAGAGGGGCGCCTGGCCGCCGCCTGGCAGGCTCAGCGCCGGGCCTCTGTCCAGGCGGCAGGCCGCTCCCACCAGCGTCATGTCGTCCTGGCGACAGACGGCAGCGACCGTTTCGACGCCCATCTTGCCGGTGGCGCCGTTGACCAAAACTCCTATCTTCGCCATCGATGTCCTCTAACCGCTCCCGGCGGCCTTGAATAGGAATAGATACTATCACGGATATTTGGGCGGGGAAAGAAATCTCGGTGATGCGAAAAGGGGAGCGACAATTACCCGTCGCTCCCCTCGTTTCTCGCCTGTCGGAGGCCGCTGCGTGCACCGGCAACAACTGATTGGCTGGGACTAAGGCCCCCTACCGCGTCCCGGATCTGCCGCCGCCCAGGAACCGCCTGTCGCCTCCGCCATTCCGTGGGCCGCCGCCGGGGCCGCCGGGCCGCCGCGACCGGTCTCCCGGGCCGCCGCGCCTTCCGCCGCCGGAATATCCTCCGCCACGCCTGCCGTCACGGTCGTTGAAAGGCGGCCTGGAATTCATGCGTGGAGCCGGAGCCCCTTCGCCGCCGAACAAGGCGCGGCGGGACAGGTTCAACCGGCCTTGGGAGTCGATTTCCTGGATCATCACGGTGACTTCCTGGCCTATCTTGACCTCTTCTTCCATGTCTCCCATGTCGCCGGAGCGGACCAAGCCTTCGCGCCCGGCCACGAGTTCCACGAACGCCCCGAAATTGGTCAGCCGGGTCACCTTGCCGGTGAATATGTCGCCTACCACCAGTTCCCGGGTCAGGCTGTCAGCTTTGGACCTGGCCAGCTCCATCATCGCCGCGTCGGTGCCGCCGATGGTGACTGAACCGTCATCCTGGACGTCCACCGAGCATCCGGTCTCCTCGATGATGCCCCGGATAACCCGGCCTCCCGGTCCGATGAGCGCTCCAATCTTGTCTACCGGGATCTTGAACCGCAGCATCTTGGGTGCGTAGGGGCTCATCTCGGTCCTGGGGGTGTCTATGGCCTCGTTCATCTTTGCCAGGATGTGCAGCCGCCCCTGCCGGGCCTGCTCCAGCGCCTGGCTTAGAATTTCGGGCGTCAGTCCCTTGGTCTTGATGTCCATCTGCAGGGCGTTTACCCCATTGGCTGTGCCTGCAACCTTGAAGTCCATGTCGCCCAGAAAGTCCTCTACTCCCTGTATGTCGCTCAGGATGGCGTAACGGCCGTCCTCAGCGGTGACCAGTCCCATGGCGATTCCGGCCACGTTTTCCTTCAGCGGCACCCCGGCGTCCAGCAGCGCCAGGGTCGTGCCGCAAACGCTGCCCATCGACGTGCTTCCGTTGGAACTCACCACCTCCGAGACCACCCGGATGGCGTAGGGGAAATCGTCTTCCGAGGGCAGCGCGGGCAGTATAGCCCGTTCCGCCAGGGCCCCGTGGCCGATTTCCCGCCGGCCGGGAGATCCCACACGCCGCGCCTCTCCGGTGGAGAACGACGGGAAGTTGTAGTGGTGCATGAACCGCTTGGTCCCGTAGGGCCCAACCGTGTCCAGCGTCTGCTTCATCGACATCGATCCCAGCGTGACTACGGACAGCACCTGGGTCTGGCCCCGGGTGAACAGGCCCGAACCGTGAGTCCGGGGCAGCACCGCTACCTCGCAGGAGATGGGGCGTATTTCCTCAAGGGCCCGACCGTCGGGGCGTATCCCCTTGTCTAGGATGCGGCCCCTGACCTCCTCTTTCAACACATTCTTGAACCCGCCGGAGATTTGGGTCGGCGAGTAGCTCTCCGCCAGCTTCTCGGCCACCTCCGACTTCAGTTGGGCCTCCCCGGCCTCCCGGGCAATCTTGTCCGCATTCTCTTCCAGCAGGGCGGCCAGCCGGCTGTTCAGGATGCCCTTGATTTCGCTGTCCAGGGCCTCCGCGTCATCGTCGCTGGGGGCCTCAGCCTTGGGTTTCCCGGCCTGGCCGACCAGTTCCTGTATCAGCGAAATAGTGGCCAGGTTGGCTTCGTGGGCCCGCCTGATGGCCTCCAGGATGATTTCCTCCGATACTTCATCACTGCCCGCTTCCACCATCATGATGGCCTCGGAATTGCTGGCGACTACCAGGCTAAGCTGGCTTGTCTCGGACTCTTCGTAAGTGGGATTGACGATGTATTCCCCGTCCTTGTACGACAGCCGGCAGGCGCCGATAGGGCCGCTGAAGGGAATCTGGGATATGGACAGGGCAGCCGATGCACCCACCATGCCCAGCACGTCGGGGGGATGCTCTTGGTCCGCCGACAGCACGGTCAGGGTTATTTGAATATCGTTGTGGAGACTCTTGGGGAACAGGGGGCGAATGGACCTGTCGGTCAGCCTTGCCGACAGGATTGCATCCTGCCCCGGGCGGCCCTCCCTGCGGAAGAAGCTTCCCGGGATCTTCCCGGCCGAATAAAGGCGCTCTTCGAAGTCCACCGTCAGGGGCAGAAAGTCTATGTCGGCCGCCCTGGGCTTTTCCGACATGACCGCCGTGGCCAGGACTATGGTGTCGCCGTAACGGACCGTTACCGCGCCGTGGGCTTGTCCGGCCAACTTGCCGGTCTCCAGGGTCAGGTTCTCTCTTCCAATGGAATGTTCAATGGTTATGGGCATAGCAATACCTATGTAGCCTCTCTTAAATTAGAATCTTGGTAGGGGCTAGACGTGAAAACAACACCCTTGGGGAGGATGTTGTTACCGGGGGCGACGCTATCGACGCAATCCCAGGCGGGAAATCAGTGTCTGGTAACGGCCCACGTCCTCGTTGGTGAGGTACTTGAGGAGCCTCCGCCGCCTGGACACCATATTCACCAAGCCGCGACGTGAGTGTACGTCTTTCTTGTGCTCCCGGAGATGCTGGGTTAACTGCTTGATCTTCTCGGTGAGGATGGCTATCTGCAGTTCTGTGGAGCCGGTGTCCTTGGAGTGGAGGCGGAATTCCTTGGTAATACTCGCGCGAGTTTCGCCGTCTAGCATGTGTTGTATTAGTTTATCGATCCTCTTCTTAACATCCCGGCGATTATATCACAACGATACCTTCACCACAACAACGCCTGCAACCCGAAGGAGAGTGCAACAGTCCCCCGCAGGCATAACAGCAGGCTGGGCGACGCCGGGGCCGCCCTAGCGAATGCTGGTCAGCCCCTCGCTGCCTGAAATCACGCCGCTAATGGTCTGCCCGTCGGCGGTTCCCAGCAGCATCAACGCATACCACTGCCCCGCCTTCACGTTAGCCCCTGCGCTCTGTCCAACCGGTATCCGGGCCGTCAGGTTCGCGCGGTTCTCTCCAAACCCGGCGGCCTCCTTAAGCCTCAAGTAAGCCTCTCCCTTCGGCGTGGTGTTGGCCACGGTCATGAATCCCGACTGATCCGCCCGGAAGTAGTATATTCGCCGGGCGGTGGCGTAGCCGATGGTGCATTCCGCCAACGCCGTGTCCGACATCGTCCACGGCAAGGTCTTAAGGCCGGAACCTAACTTGCATTCGACGACAGGAGTAGGGGTGGGCGTGGGCGTGGGCGCCGGGCTGCCCTGGCGGATGCGCAGCATCAGCTTGTCTCCGGCCTTCCAAGGCTGGGTCGCTACGCTCCAGGTCAAAGTACTGCCAGAAACCGCGGCCGCTCCCCCGTCCAGGGAGTGGGCCACCGTCCCGTCCAGGGCGATGAAGTCCAGCGCGTGGCCCGACAGGGACACAGCGGCGCTGAGGCTCAAAGTCGTCGAGCCGCCCTGCCACTTCAGGGACTGGAGCGACGCTCCCACTTGACCAACAGTAAATGCCTTGGGTTCCAGCACGCCGTTGGATGCGTCGGCGCCCACGGCGGAGCCGATGGCCACCGGGTCGAAGAACGCCTCGTGCACCGTGCTGGTGGGTGCGGTGACCGTCACCGTCCAGTCAAGGTAAGCATCGTCCGGCTTGAAGTTGCACGGCATGTAGTCGTGGTGCTGGAGGAAATAGTGGACGCGGTACTCTCCGGCGGGCAAAGGCCGCGCGGTGGAGAGCATATAAGTGTACCCGTTCGTTGGGGATGAATCATCATCGACGTTCAGGGTTTGGAACAGACTCCCATCTGGGCCGCCGAGCCAGTTATTATTGTACTTCGGTTCGCGATAGGTGTTCTCGTAGCTGTAGACCTCAGCACCCGCCGCTGCACTTGAAGAGAGGGTCTTTCTTTCCTGGAGGCCCCCCCCCGGCTGTGCGCGGTAGACCCTCTCGTGCATGATCCTGTCTCTAACGCACTCCTTGAACCCCGCAATGTCCGCACCCCCGGAAAGCTCGGCCTTCAGCGACGCTATCTTGGCCTTCAGGTCTGCCAGGGCGATCGTCGGGGGCGGCGCCTTTGCCCCGTCTGTAATGAACTCGGGGGCGGAAGACTGGCCGGTTGCGCCGTCGACAGCCAGGGCCGGCAGCCAGGCCCGGCTCAGGTGGTCCACCGTATAGTCCCAGGCCGACTCCAGCGGGTTGTCATTTGCGAACTCAGCAGTCCTGGCGGAGGAGCTCCCGTCCGCGCCCGAAGCCCCGGACGACGCCGGGCCCAACTCGACGAAAAGCACGGCCTGCTGATTGTCCCAGGATTTGTTGCGCTGTTCGCGTTCATAGTCCGCCTTTCTGCGCGCCAACGACGCCGTCCGAAAAGTTCGGTCGCCCTTTACCACCACCACAA
This sequence comes from Dehalococcoidia bacterium, assembly GCA_963668505.2. Lineage (GTDB taxonomy): Bacteria > Chloroflexota > Dehalococcoidia > Lucifugimonadales > UBA3495. The sequence continues at coordinate 100,638 of CAXXWY010000022.1, forward strand.
TCTCGTTTGGTCCGCTGCCTTCCAGGTATTCGTGGACATTGAATCTCAGTTCCTGTACAGGCCGATAGGTGGTCGGTGTCCCCGATACGGTCTCCGAACTCGTCGATATGGACTGTAGCGATGCCCGCACGACGACCATCGAAGTCGAGTCCAATGCGTCGTATATCTGCTCCTCCAACGAGGGAGCAACCAACCACCTGGGATTATCCAGGCCAGCGTGTATCTCCGAATCTGAACTGAACTGCCCGGACTCCGAGTTGGGTTGCACCGCCCTTATCTCTGTAGGTTGACGGCCGGGATGCACCGCCGTTATCTCAGTGGGCTTTGGATCAGGCTGCGACTCCGTCTCCGGTGTTGGCCGGTCTCCGTCGCAGCCCGCGAGGAAGACGGCGGCGAGGACCAGGCACAACACCAGAAGGACGGGTGTCCGTCCTAGCACGACGCTAATTGCTGTCATTTCCTTCCTCGCTAGTGGGCCGTATGGCCTCTGTAGATTTCCTTGAGCGCATTCTTGTCGTTAGTGCTGAGGCCGCAGAATGCGGAGACAGATTGGGGGGGAGTGCCACATTCCTGTACGCCGCCGCTCATCACATCGCCTCTGGGACTGTGCCCAAGGCCAAGCGCGTGCCCGAACTCGTGCATTAACGTTTTGGGCAGGTACGCGTACTTGTTCGTATCGCGGTGCCACTCTCTGAAGTCATTAGTCCATATCCTCGCATCGTCATCGCCTCCCCAATGGGGCGGGTCCTCGATGTACATCACACGGCCCGACGCTAGATGGGGATAGGTGTTTCCCTCTTGGATGCAAGCAACAGATTCGCCGCAGTGATGCCCTGTCCCTTTTCCGACCTGCGTATCCCAGAAGCCTTGGATTATCACGTCGGCTCCATCCCTCGTGTTTGTTCTACTGATGGTTGCGCCACTTCCAACGTTGTTCCAAGGTAGAGTCGGTGCCGAGTAGGTCAGCGGATCCAACAGAATGGCGTTGGGAGCGGGATCAGGCGTACCCTGCCCAAGTGAGTCGAACAAACCCTCAAGTGTTCCTGTCGAAACTCCCCGAATGCTCACTTCGATTTTACCCTGCTTGTTGGTAAGGGTTGTACCCCGGATGTAGTAGGTGACGTTGTTGTCGGCATAGTGCTCTGCCCTGTCCACCGTTACGTTGCGGATAGAGAACGAGGAACCATCGCCGGTCTCAGACTGCTTCTTGATCTTGATGTCGATGTTGAAAGCGTTGTCCGAACCCTGCCCGCACCGGACCAAATCGAATTCCTGGATGTCCAGAGGAATCCAATCCGTCGATACCACCTTTGCTGACGAGTCGCAAACATCGCCCATCCTTATCCCGGTGGTGGACGGGATGACAATCTTAACCTCCCAGTTATCCGCACGGGCAATCGAGTCGGTGATAAACGCCTCTTTCCGCCATGGGATTCCCCACCTAACCCTATTCAGGTCTTTTACACGGGCTGTGTCGCTTGGGCCCTTGACCATCACCGATAAGTCGAAGATGGTTACTTTCATGTCCAAGCTGGCAGTAGCCCCGTTGGAGTCGGTGGCTTTGTATGTGTATTTCGCTTCACTCGCGGCTGCTTTGGGCTCGCCTGAGAGCCTGCGGGTCGTTGGGTTGAAATTAAGTCCATCGGGCAGAGACGGGTCGAAGCTGTACGTCAACGAGCCGCTTCCGCCATTGGCCGCCGGCAGAGTCAACGCCGTAATTGCATCATCCTTGTGGTATCTCTGCGGCTTGATTTTCGCCGTCCCAAAGGTGGGGCTGTTGTCCGGAGGCGTAGGCGTGGCCGTGGGCCGCATTGTGGGCGTGGGCGTGGGCGTAGGCGTGGGCGTAGGCGTGGGCGTGGGCGTGGGCGTAGGCGTGGGCGTAGGAGTAGGAGTAGGTGTGGGTGTGGGCGTAGGCGTGGGCGTCGGAGTAGGCGTGGGTGTCGGAGTAGGCGTGGGCGTGGGCGTCGGAGTAGGTGTGGCCGTGGGTGTGGGTGTCGCCGTGGGTGTGGGTGTCGCCGTGGGTGTGGGTGTCGGAGGTATCTGCGTTATCCACCTATACTGGACTCTGCCGCACTTGGATGTCCGCTTTTGTTGTTTTGAGAGTTCCCAAGGAGGCGCGCCGGGCGGCCCTTTAATAACTCCCGTGTCAACCCACGAACCCCAAGGCTCCAACTTCGGTACTGCTATCCACCGGTATTGTGTGCCCCCCGCCCAAGGAGGGTTGTACCGGACCTGCTCCTTTTGGTAGCTAGTGCCCACACAGCGGTCTTTCCCAGTGTATTGCCACGGTGCATCGGCCGGAACGCCCTCATCCTCGGAAGTGTTGGGCGGGGTCGTCTGCGCCAATACAGCGGGCAAGAGCAGCAGCGTCAGCAAGGCCGCCCCCAGGATGGCAGCGAACGTTATCCGGCGCCTGATAGCCCCTGATTCAAAAGATTTCTCCAGGATTCTCCTCCTGTCGTCATCTTATAATCAGTTATTAGTCCGTTATCGTTATTTGCCAGCGTAGCAGATTCATAATGGCTTATCAAGTAATCGATGCGTCATCGGAAATCGCACACAGAACGCCGCCAATCTCCACCGCCGCCCGGGATTGCGATTCAGCCCGTGTTGCAGCGAAGCCTACTTGAGCAGGCCCTCGAAATAGGCGTCCACCCGCCCGGCGTATTCGTCCGGATAGGTGTTGAAGGACTCGATGTGCCCAGGGGCATCGGTTCTCCAGAATTCTGTGCGGCTGTGACCGCTGGCCTCCGCCACCCTCTCACCGTGGTCTACGCTCACTCGTTCGTCGCGCGCCCCGTGAATAATCAAGACCGGGTAGTCCAGTTGGGTGACCGCTTTTACCGGCGTCAACGCTCCGATGTCTATACCGTAGATTGCCCTGGCCATGAATATCGTCGTTGGCATAAATGCCGGCATCGCCCATTCGGGAAGGACGGTCCTCCGGGCCGCCTCCTGCGCAACCAGCTCAGAGGCCGCCGCGTATGGACTGTCCGCCGCCACCGCCCGGATTCCCGGCTCTTCCACAGCCGCCAGAATCGCCGTTGACCCGCCCATGGAAAATCCCATTAATCCAATCTCGCCGGCCTCAGCCCCCCGCTGGTCCACCAGGTAGTCGTAGGCTCCCAGCACGTCCCAACGCTCGTAGTATCCGCCTGAAACCCGTCCGCCTTCCGACGAGCCATGCCCCCGCAAATCGAACATCAATATGCTATATCCCCGGTCTGCCAGCCGGTCTGCCAGTTCCACTGCTTCATTCCCGGAACGGACGTTGCCCAGGCCGTGGACGAATATCAGGTGCGGCGCATCCCCGCCGTTTTGCCCCTCCCCCTGGATGTACCACCCGCTCAATCTTAGGTCTCCGTCCCGCGGGTGGAACTCCACGTCGTCCGCCTGCAACCCGTAGTTGCTGGGATGGTCTTCCTGGGGGTTCCGCTCCGCGGTGGTCACGCCTCGGGCCATGTAAAAGGAGATGAGGCCGTAGAGAACGACCAGCGCCGCCAGAATCACTATGAGGGCGATTCTCAGCCGGGGCCGTCTCCACAGGGAGCGTATGTTGGCTATCAGGCCCAGATACTTTGCCATAGGCTGCCATTATGGTAGAGTACGCCCGTCGCGACAACACTTGGCGCAACGGTCGCCGCCGCGACTCCGTCCCAGTGAGCTAGGAGGACAAGGGAGATGACCAGCCCGCTCGAACAGGCCGGCCCGTCCAGCGTCACCGGCCAGACTTTGCTCGAAGCCCGGTTCGACACCAACATCATACCCTACGGCAGGTGGTGGGTGTCGCTTTTGCTGGTGATTACCGTGGCCGGGATTCCGCTTATTCCCTTCTGGTGGCTGTTCAGTCTCTGGTACGGCCCGGAGTATTACCGGCGCGCCTCGGCCAGGCTGACCACCAACGCCCTGGAAATCAGGAAGGGCGTATTTGCCCGCTCCGAGGCGACTATTCCCCTCAATCGCATCACCGACCTGCGCCTGCACGACGGGCCGTTGATGCGCCGCTACGGGCTGCGCGGGTTGAAGGTGGAGACCGCAGGACAGTCCGGCGGGACCACGGCCGGCGACAGCGACCTCTTGGGCGTTATTGACGCCGTCGAGTTCCGCGATGCAGTGCTCCGGCAGAGGCAGAAGCTGCTGGACTCCGATGCTACGGGAGCGGCCTCCCCCGCCACCGGCGGCGTCGCCGATATCCTGACCGAAATCCGCGACATCCTGGCCCGCATAGAAGCCGGGCAGAAGAACGGTTAACCGTCACCCCCGTGGGGTCCAGCCCCCTGGCCTACCAAGGGCCCACGCTCAAGCAACCGGCCGGCCGCTCATCGTACGCAGCACCGCTGCCTGCTCTTGGCATTCGGCTCCCTTGCCGCAACCAATACCCCCTTTGTGTTGCCCTCAACCTGTGCGTTCCGAAACGTGATTTGGCAAGAGTGCAGGTGGTAGGATAATTCGAGGCTGGCGGCCTGCTTGCCGGCCGAGAGGCCGTCAGGCATCGGCGTAGCGAACCAATCTGGAGTCCCCAACAGGATGCGAAAACACACGCGAGTCAGGATTATCCGTCGCCTTATTTTCTTTGCTCTGTACCTGCACCGCCACTACGCGCCGCAGACCCGGCTCCTGGACCCCCAGTTCCACCGTTCTCGCAAGAATTACCTGATACAGGTCGCCCTGGCCACCGGCGCCTTGTTTGCCATCCTTTTGCTGGTCGACTCCCTCTCCGACGCGGCCCTGGCTGTTGGCCTGGGCTCCAGCGCCATCATCATATTCCTGAGCCCTTCTTATCGGTCTGCGTCGCCCCGGGCCCTGGTCGGCGGCCATTTCCTGGGGGTGCTGATCGGCCTGGGATGCACACTACTGTTGTTTTCAAGCCCCCTCGAAGAATTCTTCACCGACTCCACCCTGCGGGCCGCGATCATGGCTGCTTCCCTGGGACTCCTCATGCTGATCATGTCCACCTCCGACACCGAACACCCGCCGGCGGCCGGGACCGTGCTGGGGATAGCCACCAAGCCCTGGGACCCCCTCACCCTGGCGATCATCATCGGAGCGGTCCTGTTGTTGGCCCTCATCAAGTTCCTCCTCCACCGGTACCTCCACGATCTCATCTAGTCCCCGTCTCCTTTGACCAAGGCGCATGCCCATCCTTGCCAGCAGGAATTGGGGTGGGTAAGATGTTGGATGGTCGGCTAAGTCCGGGGAGCGCTCCGGCCGGTTGACCACCGATTACGGGTTCCTGATATTGGAGCTGCATACACCCTGACGGAGCGTCGTTCCAAGGAGACGGGCATGCCAGGCACCCTAGACGGCATCCGCGTCGTCGATTTCGGACAATACATTGCCGGTCCCCTAGCCGGCATGCTGCTGGCAGACCAGGGGGCGGACGTCATCAAGGTAGACCCGCCGGGAGGACCCCGCTGGGAAACCCCGGGCAACGCCACCTGGAACCGGGGCAAACGCAGCATCGTCCTCGACCTGAAATGTGCAGACGGCCTGGCCGCCGCACGGGGGCTGGTCGAATCCGCCGACGTTGTGGTGGAAAACTTTCGACCCGGCGTGATGAACCGCCTGGGCCTGGGGCCGGCGGACATAACCATGGCCAACCCACGGCTGGTGTACTGCTCCCTGCCCGGATTCGCATCCGATGACCCCCGCGCCGGCGTTCCCGCTTACGAAGGCGTGGTTGCCGCCGCCGCCGCAACGTTCCTGGTGGAGTCGGGTAACAACGAAAGCGACCGCCCGGTCTATGCCGCCCTCCCTATAGCCTCGACCTTTGCGGCCTTCCAGGGCGTCGTCGGCATCGTCATGGCCCTCAACGCCCGAGAGCGGGATGGGACGGGGCAGCACGTCGAAGTGCCCCTATTCGACGCCATGTTCACCACCAACGCCTACCGGGCTATGAGTCATCACGACCCTTCCAACGGCGTGACTTATCCGTACAGCAATGGCAGGTTTGGCGAACCCCGGCATTATGGCCCATGGAACGGCTTTTATCGGTGCCAGGATGGCCGCTGGTTCTACTTCAATGGCTCGTCGAACCGGAACTGGAGAGAGGTCGTGGCGGCGGCGGGGATCACTTCCTGGGACGCCGAGGGCCTGACCGATTTCACTGTTTTGGACAGAGATCAGTCAGTGGCCGCGGAGGCCATCCGGCGCGCGGAGGAGCTATTCATAACCCGCACGGCCCAGGAGTGGGAGGAACTGGTGGCCGAGGCGGGCGGAGAAGGAGCCCTCTGCCGCACCAGCGAGGAGTGGATCAGGCATCCACACACCCGGGAATCCGGGATGATGGTGCAAATAGACGACCCGGTCTACGGCAAGATGCTGCAACCCAACGTCAACGTCCGCATGTCGCGGACGCCGGGCAACGTGAGGGGCCCGGCGCCCGTCCCGGACCAGCACCGCGAGGAGATTCTCTCGGGGCTGGCTTCCCGCCGGCCGGACCATGGCCGCCCGGCAGCAGAGGCGGGCGTGCGAGCCGCCGTGGATGGGGTGCGGGTGCTGGACCTGTGCATTGAGCTGGCTGGACCCACCTTGGGGCGCACCATGGCCGAGTTCGGGGCCGACGTAATCAAGATCAACCACCCCGGACGTGAAGAAGTGGTGGTCCTGCACAACGACATCAACCAGGGCAAGCGCAGCATTCTCCTGGACCTGCAGGCGGAGGAAGGCCGTGAGGTGTTCTGGAGGCTGCTCGAGGACGCAGACGTGGTGGTCGAGAACTACAGGGCCGGCAAGCTTGAGAAGCTGGGCTTGGACTACGAAGCGGTGCGCAAGCGCAAGCCGGACATCATTTACGCTTCTCTGAAGGCCTACGGTCATGCGGGACCCTGGGCCGGACGCCCCGGCCACGACCCCTTCGTGCAGGCGGTCACGGGTATGGCCGTGCGGTTCGGCGGCAGCGGAGTCCCGGTGCAACAGCCCAGTCCGATAAACGACTACGGCACTGGCTTCATGGGCGCATATGGCGTGGCCTTGGCCCTGCTGCACCGGCGGCGTACCGGCGAGGGACAATTGGTGGATGCCTCGCTGGCCTATACGGCCCTAACCTTCCAGTCTCCCTTCATGCAGTCCTACCAGGGCAAGATCTGGGACGAGCCTAAGGGCCAGGATGTCCTGGGGGACGGTCCTCTGCACCGCGCCTACCGGGCCCGGGACGCCTGGCTGTTCCTGGGCGCCCGGACCGGGGACCTGCCGCGTATAGCGGACGTCGGCGGACTGGAGGGCATAGATTTGTTGCGGGGCGAGGCGCTGGCGCGTGCTTTGGAGGCCCGCTTCCCGGCCAAGTTGGTCAAAGCCTGGGTCAAGGAACTCAACGCCGCCGGCATCGGCGCCCACCAGGTGGTGGGAGACTTTGCCGATTTGATGTTCGACCCCTGGGTGCAAGCCCACGGCCTGAGCCTTACCCGGGAGCACGAAGAAATCGGGCTGTTGACCACCTGTGGCCCGGCGTTCCGACTGTCCCGAACCCCGGTCCGCGCCGGACATCCGGCGCCAAAGCCGGGCTGGCACGCTCGTGAAATCCTGGAGGATCACGGCCTGGGCGGGCAGTATCAGAGTTTGGTGGACGCCGGCGTGATCGTGGTCGACGGCGTCAAAGCCGGCTGAATCGGGCGGCGCCGTGCACGCAGTGGGCTAGCGCCTTCCAGGAATACTCTCCGGCGGGGGCGGTTAGCCGCGCCCCTTCGCCGGCCCTGACCTACTCGCCGCCTATGCCGCGCAGCAGGCCCCTCGGCACCGGCGCAGGGCAAAGAAACAACGGGAACAGAAGCAGACCAGGGCGGCATAATATTCGTGTGCTTTCGAGCGCTGATCATGATGTTCCGCGTGGCCATAGAAGTTCTCCCTGCCCTCCTTTAATAAGAAGGGAATCAGCAACAAGGCTGACACCGGGTCGGCCCACCACCAGGAAAACAAGGTGTTGAAGCCCAAGCCAATCAGAATGGTCATGTCCTGCATGTCGCAGAACAGGCTTTCCATCGCCTCCGCTCTCAAGGACCGGGACTGCATCCGTGCGGCAATGCGCATCTTGCCCACGTAAAGCGCTCCCATCACCACGGCGCTGGCCACCATTATTCCAACGCCCGCCAGGCTGGGCTCCGGCTCGGGCAGCCACCCGAGCAGGCTGGCCCCGGAGTGCAAGGCAATGTATGCCGCCAGCAGGAAGAAGCTTAGCCCCACCAGCCTCTGCGCCCTGCGCTCCGCAGCCGCTTCGTCCACTCCATCACGCTCTTGCCGCAGCCGCATTACCAGGACGCCGCCGGCGAATAGCTCGACCAAGCTGTCCAGGCTGAAAGCCAGGAGCGCCACGCTCCCCGCTTGTACTCCCGCCCACAAAGCGACCCCGGCCTCCACCAAATTCCAAACAAGGCCGGCAATAACCAGAACAAGGGCCGTCCGCCGAAGGCTATCCGGTTGAAGCGTCAAAGACAGGTCCTCCTTTTTCCGCCTAACCGTGTCTGAAATCGATAGTCCTGGCCTGGGACAACTCCACAGCCCGCCTCAAGCAGGCACTACTATTGTAATAGAAGCCAGTCTAACAGGGCATCCACAAAGCCGTCGCCGTAGCCCGGTGCGTGGCCGCTGCCTTCGCCCACCCAGATCTCGATGTTGATGTCCGCGGCGCAGCCCGACTCCAGGCGAAATGTTCCGGTCTCGGGACCCGGTACAAATTCGTCTAGATCAAGGGTAGCATAAGGCTCCGGAGCTTCGGGCCATTCGCACCCGGCCAAGCGGCTCCAGCGCATGACCATGTCCCAGGCGCCCAAGTAAAAATCACGCTGTCCGCGGTGCCGTGCACGTGCAGGACCGACACTGGTGGAGCGTCGGCGCAACTGGAGTTCTCCACGTAGCTGGTGCCGGCCAGGCCCGCCACTGCCCGCAGGTCGGGCAGGCCCTTGCAGGCCATGTGGTGCGCCATGAACCCGCCGTTGGAGTAACCGAAGAAGTAGACCGGCCCGAAGCGCTTGACCTTGTTCGCCCCCGCCACCAGCTCGGTCAGATAGGCCACGTCGTTCTCGCCCGACTTACCTCCGTCACAGCAATGGTCGGTGGGGTTCCAGAAGCGGTTCCCTTCGGCGTCCAGGGTCCCGTTGGGCAGCAGAAAAGCGAACCCGCGGGCGTTCACCCGCTGGTGAAGCGGTACGTAGCTCAGGAGGTCTGCGGAATCACTCCCGTAGCCGTGAAGAGAGACGATGAGGGGAGTCCCCCCGTCAATAAAATCCACCGGCGTCACCAGGACTGTTCGGGTTTCCCGTCCGGGATGGTCGACCAAGTGGACCTCGCCTCCGGAATCCGCCGGCAGCGACGATTTGCCGGGCTTGGCCTGGTCCCATTGCTCTTTTCCTGGGGAGACCGGCTTTGCTACAGGGGCGGCGTCTTTGTCGACGCCTTGGGTCCCGGCGTTCGTTTCATCGGTCTTCCCACCAGGAACGGCAATATCGCCCTGTAAGTCATCGTTCTCGTCTGCAAGGAGTTGAGGGGACTGCTCCAATGGGGTGGCCTGGGTATCGGGCTCGCCTCCGGCGAAATCTCGGCTTTCGCCGCCGCACGCCGTCAAGCCGGCGGCCAGCAGCAGGTAGGCTGCCGCTGCGACAAACCACAGCATAGAGCCGGCCCGTATGCGCTGCCGGGGCAGCCGTCGTGAGGGCGAGCGCTGTAGGTCGGCGCTCCCTGAACATGTCCTTTGCAAGGGCATCATTCCTTTGCGGCAGGGTTTTCCGCCCGGCCAATCCATTGTGTTAACGCAGAAAATACATCAGCCCTACGCCGTGGTGCAACGACATGCCGGGAGTCGGCGACAGCCGGGGCTGCGCCGTAATATGATAAATGCATGCACCCAACGCGTCAGATACGCCCCGTCGCCCTTTTGGTCACAGCCGCGCTATTGGTCTTCATCCTGGGGTCGTGCGGCGACGGAACTGGTGAATCACCGGTCTCCTCGCCGGCGGCAACCCCGTCACCTACTCCCACCGTCGCCGCAACCCCTCCGCCCTCACCGGTTCCCGCGGGTTCACCCGATCCGACCCTTGCCCCGGCGGCAATTGACGGCGTCGTGCGGCTCCCACACGACGAAGGCGTCCACCTTTCGCCCCTTGAATGGTGGTACTTCAACGGCCACTTGGCTACCGAAGACGGGCAAAGTTTCAGCTACCATTTCGTCACCTTCCAGTCGGCGCTGACCTCCGGTCTGACGCCCCGCGTGGTCCAGTTAAGCTGGGCCGACCACGCCGAGGGCCTGCACTTGACCGGAGAGCAGGCCGCCGTGACTACGTCCGAAACTTCGTCGGGGCGGTTTGACCTCTCCACCAACGCCTGGCGCATGAGCGGGGACGGCGAAACTTATCATCTCTCTTTCCAGTTAGATGACTACGTAGTCGAGCTTGAAGCGAATTTACAAAAGCCGGCGGTTCTACATCACGGCGGCGGGCTTGTGGACCTGGGTATAGCTGGCAAGACTTATTACTACTCCCGCACCGACCTCACCACGTCGGGCTCTGTGTCGGTATCCGGCGTCTCCCACCCCGTCGCCGGGACCTCTTGGATGGACCACCAGTGGGGCGACTTCACCATTGTAGACATCGGCTGGAACTGGCTCAGCCTCAACTTGGACGACGGTTCCGACCTCATGGTCTCGGTGGTCTGGGAGCAGGACGGCGGCGGGCACATTGCGACCTACGGAACCTACGTCCCGCCCGGCTCCCCTCCGGTGCACTTGCCCGGTGGGGATATTTCCCTCGACCCCACCGGGACCTGGACAAGTCCCAACACCGGCGGAACCTATCCCATGGGTTGGAACCTGAGCATACACTCCCTGGGCCTTGATCTTGCTCTAGATCCGGCAATCGAAGAGTCCGAGTTCTACGACAGCGAATTTATACCAGTGGTGTATTGGGAAGGAGCAGTTGCAGCCACGGGGAGCAAACACGGCCGCGCCGTGTCCGGCAACGGCTTCGTGGAGATGGTTGGCTACGTGCCCTCCGACCTGAGGGCCTTGCCAACTCCGCCGGCGCAGTAATAGGTTGGCGATTCTCGTTGGCCGTCTCTCTGCCCTCTCCGGCGCTGCGGCCGGCTCCGTTTATCTACAGGCCGGGGCTACTGCGCCACGAAGGTCTGGGCGTGGACCGAGTTCACCCTAACGGTGTATTCCGCCCCGGACTCGAAGTCGGATCCCAGCGGTACGATGGTTTCTACTATGGGATAGTCCGCGGTGCAGACGCCCTCTTGGTCGGCTACCTCGTGGTGGGTGATGGCCACCTCTATGACGTTGGACCGGCGGCTGATTTCGTACCCGTTGAACTGCGAGCAGATGCTGCCCCTGGGCATCCCCGATACGACTAGCAGTTGGTACTGGGCCGGATAAATCTCCAGAATCAACATCTCTACGCTTTCCACCGGTGATTCTGCGATTACCGTGGGCCCCATGGCGGGATCCGGTATGCTGAAAGTGGTGGGCTCCACCCCGTTTACCATCACCCGGTACGTCTGCCCCGGTTCCAGGGGCGTTCCCACGGCCAGAACGGTGTCCAGTTCCACCACTTCTTCGTCGCAGGAATTCGCCCCCGCAGTCGCCGGCTGCATCAACGTTACCCTGGCAATGATGTCGTAGCCCGCCACTTCCAGTCCTTGGCTGCCGGGACGGGCGCAGTTTTCTATGGCGGACTGGTGATAGGCGACCCGCAGCAACGGTTCCGGCTCGCCTGGTATTAGGTTGGCCCAAACAACGGGCGCCAGGACCTCCATCCAGGAAATCCCGTCCTCCCCGTTTTCGTCGTCTTCCACCGGTTCCGGCGTAGGCTCCACCGTTTCCGGTGTGGGCTCCACTGGCTCTGGCGTAGGCTCCACCGTTTCCGGTGTGGGCTCCACTGGCTCTGGCGTGGGCTCCACCGTTTCGGGCGTGGGTTCCTGCGTAGGCTCCACCTGCGTCAACACCATGTCCACCTTGTCGGGGTTGCCCTGGGTTATCACTTCATGCGCCGTATCGTTGATAAAGGCGACGCTGCCGTCGGATTCGACGATGCTGGCGCTTATCGCATAGCGATTCTCCGGGTCAATGTCTTCACGGTCATATTCGAGGGTAAATTCGATAGGCCCTTGACCTGGGTCGGAGATGGTCTGCTGGGCAATGGGAGTGGCCGGAGAATCGGCATGCGAAACGTCTCGCAACTCTACTATGAGGGTTGCGCTGCCGGTATTCCCTGGCGGTTCCCGGTAGGTGACCGTACCGGCAACCGATGCGTTGGTGGGCTGGTTAGATGCCGCGTCCGGCTTCGTCTCTGGCGAATCGGCTGCTCCCTGGCATGCGGCCCCCATAACCAAAGCCCAGATCCCGATGAACGATACCAAGGCGGTCTTGACTTTTATCTTCACTGGTAAACCTCGGCCACGACTACAAGATTTGGTCTATCCATATAGACGCCGACCGAAGCAAATTGGTTCCCGCCAGGCCCAATTCCCTTGTCGAAGCGCGCCGGCTGCCGGAGGCCCGATTACCTTGGGTGCACCTCCAGGTAGCCAACGTCGTACTCGTCCTCCGCTGCGTGAGCCTCTCCGCCGTCCTGTTCCGTTGCGCCGTGGTGGTGCGCCTCGGCTTCCTCTTCCTCCGCCGGGGCATGGATCGTAATAGACCCCGCCACCTCGTCGCCCTGCCAGTGGTAGGTCTTCCCCCGGTTGCCGACCAGAGACACGGTGATTTCATGCATCCCCGGTTCCAGGCCGGGCAGCTTCAGCCAGGGGGAATAAAGCCTGGCGTGGAACTCGCCGTCGATGAACACGTACCCGAACCCTTCCCCGGAAACGTGGTCACCGCCCGCGTTCTGGGGCGTGAATTCGAATCCGGTAGGTATTGCCTGCAGGTTGTACCCCCCCAGGGGGTCTGGATTGGCCATGACTTCCACCGACATGGCGTCGCCGGTATCCACTGGCGACTGGTCAGGTTCGCCTACACCGCTGCTCTCTTTGATGGCGATCATCGTCGAGGCTTCCAACTTCTGGCCGTTATAGGTCAGTTCGTTGTGGCTGTTGGTGTTGAGAGTAACCTGGATTTCCCGCGTTCCCGGCTCCAAGCCGGTCAGGTGGTGATAAGGGCCGTAGACCCGGTTGATTTTGACGCCGTCCACGTAAACGTGGGCGTGGCCCGCTCCCGGAGCATTGGCCATGTTGACCTCTTCCGGGGCCCACCGCCAGCCGTCGGTGTCAATGCGCACGTTTACGCCGCCGGCTCCGTCCTGTTCTGCCGTGACTGAAATGCTGATGGGATTTTCAGACTCCAGGACGTCGTGGCTCCCATGCTGGTGGGAGCTGGCTGAACCGGCATGCCCGTGGCCGCCGCCGGACGCCGGGTGGAAGGCGATGCGATAGCGCCCTGTGGCGTTGGCGACGAATACCAAGTCCGCAACCGTCCCCGGCGTCACTTCCGCTTCGTGGTCATACCCGTGAAGATGCAGAGCGCCGGGCGCGTCGCTCTCGATTTTCAGGGTTACCGTGTCGTCCTGGTTTACCCGGATAGTTTCGGGGACCAACTGCTTGTCCCGCAACGAAACGTCAACCTCGACGTTCTGGGGATCGCCTGCCCCGCAGGCCGCGGCAAGGAAGCCAATCACGGCCATCAATAAGGCCGGCCCGGCGAAATAAACCATCGTCTTTAGATGCAAGGACAATCCCAATCTAGCCTCCATTTCTAAACATGCTGCCCGCAGGTATGAGACCTTTGCATAACTTCACCAAAGAGCATAACCTGCGGAGAGCGGACGGCATTTTCTAACCTGGCCCCCATCCCTGGATTCCGGGTCGGGGGCCGGGATGACGGTTGCCTAAAGGTCTCCATTCATCAAGAACCCTCGGAGCGCCGGCCATTAGGCAATGCAGAGTCAGCCCCGGTCAACTTCGTTCAGCCGCCCGGTGGCGCAGTCGTATATGAATCCCCGGATCTGGTCCTTGTTGGGAATGAACGGGCTGGCCTTAATGCGGCCTATGGACTGCCGCACGTCCTGTTCCAGGTTTCCGAACGCCTCCAGCGCAAAGGCGGGCCGCAGGCCGGTGTCCGCTTCTATCGCGTCTTTCAGGTCGTCGTCCCGGAAGGTCGTCATCCCGCACTCCGTGTGGTGTACCAGCATAATCTCCCGGGTGCCCAGCAGGCGTTGGGAAATGACCAGCGAACGGATAACGTCGTCCGTGACCACCCCTCCGGCATTGCGGATCACGTGGGCGTCGCCTTCCTGCAGACCCAGGAGCTTGTGGGTGTCCAGGCGGGCGTCCATGCAGGCGACGACAGCCACTTTGCGGGCCGGGGGCGCCGCCAAATTACCCTTGTCAAAGCGGGCGGCGTACTGCGCATTGTTGCTCAGAAGTTCGTCTACTGCTGTCACCTGAAGCTCCGCGCAGAGGAAATCGGATGTCTTGGCAAGTATCCAACAGGGTTACTCGCTTTTCAAGCATATCAGACCTTGCGTCTACCCTCTCGGGGGCCTTGTAGGCGGCGGCTCAGGTTGACGGCAGTCCAGGCAACGATTAAGATACCTTGCGTTACGTTATGAAAGTCCACCGGTCCGTCATCGGCCTGCGATGGGGCGGTCCTGGCAAAGATAAACAGCCGGAGGGCGTATGTTACTGTCCAAGTCCTGGAAAATAGCAGTCTTGCTTGGCCTGCTGGTTTTTGCCGCGCTGGCCTGCGACTCAAGTTCAACAACTACGCCTGTCGCTTCTCCAGTCGCGACGGAGACGCCCTCGGCCCCCGCGTCTACCCCTGTCGTCACTCCCGCCGCCACGGAGCAGCCTTCAGCACCCACATCGACTCCTGTCGTCACGCAGGTTGCCACGGAGCAGCCTTCAGTCGCCACGTCTACCCCTGTCGTCACTCCGTCCGTCTCAGATGAGCCCTACGTCATCGGCGCCATGGACGCCCTCACCGGTGTAGCCGAGTCATACGGCAACCCGTTGCACCAGGCCAAGCTTCTGGCCGTGGAGGAAATCAACGTCGCCGGCGGCATCAACGGCCGGATGTTGGAACTCAAAGTAGAAGACTCCAAGTGCGCGGCCCAGGACGCCATCACAGCCTACAGAAAATTGACCGACGTGGACGGCGTCAAGATTATCCTGGGCACCACGTGCAGCGGCGCCATGCTCGGCGCGGCTCCCCTGGCCGAAAAGGACGGCGTTGTCATGCTGTCCGCATCCGCCACCAGCCCCGACATCGCCACTGCCGGCGACTATATCTTCCGCACGGCCATCAACGACCAGCAACTGGGCATAGACATCGGCAACACCCTCTGGGTCGACGGAGCGCGTACCATCGCCACTATCAACGAGTCCACCGACTACGCCGAAGGGGCTCGCAGCACCGCTGTCGCCCGGTTCGAGGAACTTGGCGGCTCGGTAGTAGGGTCGGAACGCTATTCGTCCGAGGCCATCGACTTCCGAAGTCAATTGACCAAGCTGCTCGGCGAGAATCCCGATGCCATTCTCCTGGCTGCACAGGGCGAGGTTTCCGGGGGCACCATCGTCAAGCAGGCCCGGGAGTTGGGGTACGATGGCCCGATTTACTCGGAAATCGTGCCCACCGGCCAGGAGGCCCTGAACATAGCCGGCGAAGCCGCCACGGGCCTGAAAGCCCTCGTCCCCAACCCCGACCTGACCACCTCGGCCGGCAAAGAGTTCCTCGAAAAATTCAAGGACCGGTACGGCGAGGTCGCCACGCTGCCCTGGTTCCAGGGTTCCGCCTACGACGACGTGTACATCGCCGCCGAGTGCCTGGAGCAGACAGGGGACGACCAGGACTCCGACGGCTTCCGGGACTGCCTGAACAACCTCACTTGGAGCGGCGCCATCGGCGATAACTACAGCTTCGACGAAAACGGCGACGTGGTGGGGCTGTCCAACGTGCTTATCCAGGTGCTGCCGGTTGACGAACGGACCGACGAGAACCTGGGCTACGAGGTCTTGGGCCCGGCTGCCTCGCCCTAGCCCTGCCAACCAGCCGCGACCCGTTGCACACAGGGCGGAGACCTCCGCCTCCGCAAACTTTCCTGTAACCGTCATTTGTATGTTGCAGATGTCCCCTGGATGGGTCAATCTGTGGGGGCATGGGTGAGGGGCGCGTCGACCGTCATTGGGCGGACGAGGCTGTTGCCCCGTGGCGCCGGGCCGGAGTATGACACCCCTCACCCTAACCGGAACCTCCGAACGGATACCGGGGTCATAGGACCCGCATCAGCAAGTGGGGAGGCCGGCGATGCAATCATACGGGAAGGGGAGGCGCCAATGGAAGAGGGAAAGGTAGCCGGTATAGACGTAGGCAAGGCCAGCTTGGATGTATGGGTTGGTTTCGGGGCCGGTGCAACGCTTCGACAACACTGAAGAAGGCATCACAGCCCTTAAGGAATGGCTGGAAGGTCAGGGAGTGGAGTTGGCAGTGTGTGAACCCACCGGGGGATACGAGAGGCAGTTGGTCAAGGGGCTGAAAGAAGCCGGGTTGGGGGTTCACCTGGCCCATCCCAACAGGGTGCGGGCCTTCGCCAAGGCTTGCGGGTATGAGGCCAAGACCGACGTCATAGACGCCCTGGTGCTGAGCCGGTTCGGGCAGGCCTTTGCGCTGGAGCAATCGCCCCAGAGGGAGATGGAGCCGGAACGGGCTGAGCTAAAGGAGTTGCTGCGGCGCCGGCGTCAGTTGGTCGAACAGCGGGTGCAGGAACTGAACCGGCTGGACAAGGGTCTGAGCGAGGCGGCCCGGGCCTCGACCCAAAGGCACATCCACTGGCTGGATGAGGAGATATCCCGGCTGGATCGGGAGTACCAGAAGGCGCTGCAAAGCAGTCGGGAGCTGTCACAGCAGGCGGAGTTGTACCGCAGCGTAAGGGGCATCGGGGAACTCACCGCAGCGGTCCTGGTGGCGGACTTGCCGGAGTTGGGGCAAGGGGACGCTAAGGGGTTGGCTTCACTGGTGGGCCTAGCCCCCTGGTCCCGGGACAGCGGGCGGCAGCGGGGCTACCGGGCTATCAGGGGTGGGCGCGGGTCAGTGCGACGGGCCCTGTATCTGGCTGCCTTGGCGGCGGTCCGCCGCCAAGACAGCGCTATTGGACGCTTCTACCGCCAACTGCGCCAGCGAGGCAAGCCGGGCAAAGTAGCCATGGTGGCGGTGACGCGCAAACTGCTGCTGCAACTGCATGCGGTAGCCCGAAGGGGAACACCCTGGGTGGAGAACTATGCCCCAGCCGCCTAAACCCTTGACATTCAACACAGATACTCCGGCCCCCCGAGCCGGAATCTAGGGGGCGTGGGGCGGGATAGAAAATACCGTCCGTTCCCCCTGGTCATGTCACCTCGCCGCGACCCCGTTGCCCGCAGGGCGAAGACCCCCGCCTGCGCGGGGGTGACGGGTTCAGGGCTGGGGTTGCGACATTCCCGCCTACGGAGACACTTGCGCGGGTTCGGCGGTTCAGCCGCTGGAGGCCTTGCGCCACAGCCGGTAGCCGGTTGCCCCACATCACCAGCGGCAGCAGCGTGTCTACCACGGCCCAGATTACCCAGGCTTGATCGTTGTTATCCAGGCTGTCCCCGCCCAGGGCCAGCAGGGAAAACCAGTTGTGCAGGAACAGGATCGTCACGCCCGCGGTCAGATAGAAGGCTACCTTGGCTTCCAGGTGGGGGGCGTCCCGAGGCTCCGTCCGCCGCCTCCCGTTCCGACTCCAGCTTACGGGCGAAATTGAACACCAGCGCCAGCCCCAGCGCTATGACCATCAACACGTCCAGCACGTACCAGACCTTCAGATCGTCGAAGCCCTCGCTGATGAACGGGTTGATGATGAAGTACGCCGCCCACCGCCGTTCCCACGCCTACCAGGTAAACCGCCGCCAATCTATTCAGCATTGCCGCCATAACCATCCCTCCATAGTCTTGTTATGTTGCCAGCAGCCTTAGCGCGGTTTCCCGCGCCCCGTCCCAGTCGTCTACTATCTGGTCTTCCGGGACGCGCTTGAGGACGTTCAGCGCGTGCAGGCTGCGGGCGGGTATGCCCCGACAGTCCCATCACGATGCAGTGAGTGTCCTGGGTTACAGCCGCCTCCACCAGCCGCTCCACCACCAGCGCTGCGCTGTCGTCCACGTAGACCGTGTCGGAAAAGTCCAGGATAACCACCTCATGGTCCCGGATATCAGCCCCGATGGTGTCGATGAGCTTGCTGGACGATGCCACGGTGAAGGTGCCCCTTCAGCGCCACCAGGCCGACCCTGGCGGAAAGCATGTCCGTCTCTTCCCCATTTATCTCTGGGCCGAAGAAAGTCCGGTCCAGCAGGGGCGTGGAGATAACGCTGTCCATCTCCAGGCGCTCGAACTGCCGTGCGCTGGTTACTGCGGCGGCAATCATCCCTACGGCCACGGCGGCCACCAGGTCCAGGAACACCGTCAGGCCCAAGGTCAGCAGCATCACCACCATGTGCTCGCGTTGAACGTGGTGGATGCGGGTCAAAAACCGCCAGTCTATCGTGTCTATCGCCACCTTCACCAGGATGCCGGCCAGCACCGCGTTGGGTATTTGCGCAACGAAGTCGCCCAGCGCCAGCACCAGCACCACCAGGATGGCTACGGAAAACACCCCTGCGACAATGGTGCTGCCGCCCGCCCGGATGTTGGCTATGGTGCTGGGAGTGGCCCCTGAGCCGGGCAGGCCCCGGATAAACCCGGTGAACACGTTGCCGATGCCCTGGGCCAGCAACTCTTTGCTGGGGTCGTGGCGCGCCCGGGTCCATCGAGTCTCCCACCAGCGCCGTAAGCAGGGTGTCCACGGATCCCACCAACGCAATGATCATGGCCGGCTCGATGGAGCGCACTATTACATTGGGGGAAATGTCAGGCAGGTGGAAGGAAGGCAGGGCGGTGGGCCACCGCGCCGATGGCCGGCGCGTCGGTGAGCCACAGCACGCTCATGACGGTCCCGACGGCCAGCGCCACCAGTGTCGCCGGCAGGTACTTGTCGAATTTCGTGGGCCAAATCAGGGCGGCGGCAAGAGTCGCCGCGGCTATGGCCACGGCGTTGGTCTCGAAGTGCTCGACCACGTCCGAGAAGTTGCGCAGGGTGCCGATGGGTCCGCCGGCGGCGACGGGGGGCCCCCAGGAAGGGCAGAATCTGCACCAGTATGATTATCACTCCCACCCCGGACATGAACCCGGATATGACCGAGTAGGGGGTGTAGGTCACGTAGCGGCCGATTCTCAGCAGGCCGAACAGCATCTGCATCAGCCCGGCCATGATGACAATGGTGAATGCCTCGGCGATGTTGTCGGCGTGGCTGGCGACGATTACCGCCATGGCGACGGTCATCGAACCGGTCGGACCGGAAATGAGAGCGCGGGTGCCGCCGAACACCGCGGCGAAGAAACCCACGGAGATTGCGCCGTACATTCCCGCCGCCGGGCCTTCCTCCGGGCCGAAGACGGCCAATCCGAAAGCCAAGGCCACCGGCAGGCTCACCACCGCCGCCGTTATCCCGCCGAGGATGTCCCCCCGCAGGGTTGCCAGATCGTATTGCGTATCGCCGAGGGAAAGGCGGCTCAGCAAGCGGAACCCCAAAGGCGGCAGCGGCTGTCATCGCCTGGAGAAACTAGAGGTCGCCGGCCCATGGTCTTTTCAAACATGTCCTAAGTCGTCTCGGTCCCACCACCGCTTCAACCCAATCTGACCAATGGGCGCGGCTGACGGGCCGCTGGGGCAACGCGCCTTGGCCGGATGCGCCTGCAACGCAACTGCTGCGGGCGGTGCGACCAACCGTCGGAGTCGCCTTCGGGAAAGACGTCCGCCCCCTGTCGGCGGGGCGGCGAGGCCGGTCACGGGCTATCTGCAATAATCCCCAAAAGCCTTGCCGTGAGCCAGTGGCTTTCCCGGCGATAGCCCTTGGTCGAGGATTGGTGGGCCCGGATAGACTCGAACTATCGACCTCGGTCTTATCAGGACCGCGCTCTAACCGCCTGAGCTACGGGCCCATGCTGCTGCCCGCGAGATTATATCAATGCTCCGATAAGCGCACAACCCGCCGCCCGTTCGTCCCCGTATCAGGTACGGGGCAAGCTCTGAGGCTCTCGCCCTTCGTCTGGCTCAGGGGACACGAACGGAGGCGGGGAAATTTTAGATACCGTCCCATTTCCTCCCATTCTCTCCCATTTTGCCCCCCGCCTCCGCGGGCGTGACGCTGCCGGGGTTGGACCTTGTTCTGCCCCCGCCTCCGCGGGGGTGACGATGCCTGGGGCCCCTTCTCTTTCCCGGGGGCCGGACTGGGTTTTTGTGTGGCGGCTGGGCCGCGGTTGCCTGCTGTTATGGTAGGGCAGCGGGCGGGGGTTTGGGAAGGGGCAAGTTGTCAGTATCTGGGGGGGCGTTCGGGCGGGGGTTGTCGAAGGGCCGGCGTGTCACCAACCCGTCGCCCGTTAGACCCCCGCCTGCGCGGGGGTGACGGTAGGGAGTGTGCGGGGGTGACGGTGCTGTTGAGCGAGTACTGGCAAGGACGCGCTGCCGCGCCCGGAGGCTACTGGCCGTTGTTCCCGTTTTCCATCAGGCGCCGCAGGATTGTAGAGAGAGTTTGCATGGCGACCTGCATGGCCTGCTGGGACTCTTCGTGGCGCTGCTGGGACTCTTCGTGGCGCTGGAGGGACTCTTCGTGACGCTGTTGGGCTTCTTCGTGGCGCTGGAGGTCGGTCGTGTGCGCCTGTTGGATTTCGGCCAGACGTTCCACGACGGTGAACATCCGGTCCTGTATATCGACCAGCCGGTTGATGGCCTCTTTGTTCTCTTGGATGTCGGCGGCTTGGTCCCGTTGAAGCGCCTGAAGCATCTCCAGCATCACATCGTGCTTCAGGGCGGCGGCTTTCAGTTCCCGCTGTGTCTCCGCCTGCTGCTGCTGGATCTCTTTCAGTTCCCGCTGGGTTTCGGCCATTTCCCGCTGCGTCGCCTCCATGCTTAGGATGGCGTCTTCCAGGCGGTCGTGGCGGGCGTTGTGGTCGTTGTTGGTGGACATGGGGTGTCTCTCTTGATGGTAGTGTAGGCGATGGCGGTTGGGGTTTGCAAGCGGGCCGGTTGCGCCCCCAACCCGCCGCCCGTTCGCCCAACCCGTCATTCCCGCGCAGGGAGACCTTTGCGTAAACTCCCTCTCCCTTGATGGGAGAGGGGTTGGGGTGAGGGAGAGCTAAGAAACCAGTCCACCGATGCGGAGCGACTTCTCTGGTCGAGACTTCGCGATCGGAGGCTGCTGGGCCTTAAGTTCAGGAGGCAATCCCCTATCGGAAGATACATCGTCGATTTCGTTTGTCCAGAGAAGAGACTCGTCATAGAGATCGATGGGGACCACCACCAGGAACAACGAACGCCCGACGCATCCAGGACGGCATGGCTAAGCTCCCTTGGATTCAGAGTGATTCGGTATTGGAACAATGAAGTACTGGAGTCGATTCGGATGACGTTGGACGGCGAAACGGCGCCCTCACCCCAACCCTCTCCCTTCAAGGGAGAGGGGGTTTTGCAAAGGTCCCGCGCAGGCGGGAATCTCGCGCCTTGGGGCCGCGGGCCGTTAGACCCCCGCCTGCGCGGGGGTGACGGTAGGGAGTGTGCGGGGGTGACGGTGCTGTTGAGCGAGTACTGGCAAGGACGCGCTGCCGCGCCCGGAGGCTACTGGCCGTTGTTCCCGTTTTCCATCAGGCGCCGCAGGATTGTAGAGAGAGTTTGCATGGCGACCTGCATGGCCTGCTGGGACTCTTCGTGGCGCTGGAGGGACTCTTGGTGGCGCTGGAGGGACTCTTCGTGACGCTGTTGGGCTTCTTCGTGGCGCTGGAGGTCGGTCGTGTGCGCCTGTTGGATTTCGGCCAGACGTTCCACGACGGTGAACATCCGGTCCTGTATATCGACCAGCCGGTTGATGGCCTCTATGTTCTCTTGGATGTCGGCGGCATGGTCCCGTTGAAGCGCCTGAAGCATCTCCAGCATCACATCGTGCTTTAGGGCGGCGGCTTTCAGTTCCCGCTGTGTCTCCGCCTGCTGCTGCTGGATCTCTTTCAGTTCCCGCTGGGTTTCGGCCATTTCCCGCTGCGTCGCCTCCATGCTTAGGATGGCGTCTTCCAGGCGGTCGTGGCGGGCGTTGTGGTCGTTGTTGGTGGACATGGGGTGTCTCTCTTGATGGTAGTGTAGGCGATGGCGGTTGGGGTTTGCAAGCGGGCCGGTTGCGCCCCCAACCCGCCGCCCGTTCGCCCAACCCGTCATTCCCGCGCAGGGAGACCTTTGCGTAACTCCCTCTCCCTTGATGGGAGAGGGTTGGGGTGAGGGAGAGCTAAGAAACCAGTCCACCGATGCGGAGCGACTTCTCTGGTCGAGACTTCGCGATCGGAGGCTGCTGGGCCTTAAGTTCAGGAGGCAATCCCCTATCGGAAGATACATCGTCGATTTCGTTTGTCCAGAGAAGAGACTCGTCATAGAGGTCGATGGGGCCACCACCAGAAACAACGAACGCCCGACGCATCCAGGACGGCATGGCTAAGCTCCCTTGGATTCAGAGTGATTCGGTATTGGAACAATGAAGTACTGGAGTCGATTCGGATGACGTTGGACGGCGAAACGGCACCCTCACCCCAACCCTCTCCCATCACGGCACCCTCACCCCAACCCTCTCCCTTCAAGGGAGAGGGGGTTTTGCAAAGGTCCCGCGCAGGCGGGAATCTCGCGCCTTGGGGCCGCGGGCTGTTAGACCCCCGCCTTCGCGGGGGTGACGGTGGTAGTGTGCCGTGAGTGACGGTGGTAATGTGCCGGGGGTGACGTGCCCCCCCCCACCCGCTCACCCTGAGCTTGTCGAAGGGCTGTTGCGCCTCCAACTCGTCGCCCGTTCGTGTCCTTCGAGAGCCTCAGGACGAACGGGCTGGCCCTCCGCCTCCGCGGGGGTGACGGTGGTGTTGCGCGGGGGTGACGGGTGGGGGAGTATTGTCATTCCGAGCGGAGCCGAGGAATCCCCCCCGGACGTGCAACCATCCTTGGCGGCCGAGATTCTTCGTCGCAGGCTCCTCAGAATGACAGGGGGGCAGGCTGGTGTCCCCGGCCCACCCGCTCTCCCTGAGCTTGTCGAAGGGCTGTTGCGCCTCCAACTCGTCGCCCGGCCGTGTCCTTCGAGAGCCTCAGAGCTTGCCCCGTACCTGATACGGGGACGAACGGGCTGGCACTCTCCTAATGCTGCAACTCCGGGAGGCCGTATTCCCAGGCATGGTCCCGGTAATGCGGCAACTCCGGAAGGCCGTACTCCCGGGCATGGTCTTGGTGATGACGGAGAATCAGGACGCCTACTCCGCCCATTCTCCGGTCACAACTGCACGCACGCTACTGGATTCGGTGCCAGCCGCTCCAGGAGCCCCAGATGACGTTGAACGCCCGCACCCGGAAGAAGGTGCCGTGGTTCGAGAAGTTCCTGCAATGCTGATTGCCGCCCACGTACTTGCTGGTCGTTGTGCTCTCGCCCGCGCTGCTGGTGTTGATCGACCGCTTACACTCTATCCCGTACTTGCTGATCCCGGTATGGCCGGTGCCCGTGTTGCTGGGCGCTGTCCAGCTTGCATTCCAGTTGCTCGTGTTGATGCTAAGGCCCGTCGGCGTGCCCGGCGCTTGGAGCGCGGCTAGCGACGACGACTGCGCCCACGCGCTGGCCGCGTTGCCGCTGCCCGTGGCGCGCAGGCGAATGACGTAGGCGTTGCCCTTGTCCAGCCCGGTGACGCTGTGGCTGGTGGCCGACGATCCTATCGTGCCGCCGCAGGCCGACCATGTGGAGCCGCTGTCGGTGCTGCACTCCGCCGCGTAGCCCGTGCGCCCCGTGCTCGACGACGGCGCAGGCCAAGAGAGCGCGACGCTGTCGCTGTTGGCCGTCGCGCTGTAGGTGCGCGTCGCGGAGAGGCCCGTGGGCGGGCTGAGCGGCGTGTGTGAACGCCGCCGACGCTATCTCCGTCGCGCAGGCGGAGTCGCTGTACGCCCTGAAGGTGTAGTCCGTGTTGACCGCCAGGCTGCTCAGCGCATGGGAGTAGTCCGACTCGCCCGCCGTGCACGTTCCGGTGTTCGGCGAGGTCTCCTTCAGCCACCAGCCGCCCGCCTTGCCCGTCAGCGTCAGCGTGGCGGTCGTGCTGGTGACGTCGCTCACCACGAGCGACTGCCCCGGCGGCACCGCCGCCACCTCGAGCTTCAGCGGCACGCCGCTGTTGTCCCAGACGTTTCCGGGGCGATGCCTGCCGTTGTCCGCAAGCGACCAGCCGTTGGCCGAGGGGACCCTCGTCTCGCCGGTCGAGCCCGTCCTGGCGATGTCGTAGTAGTTGGAGCCGCCGGGGGCGTTGGGCGCGCTCAGCCAGATGTAGTAGGTCGTGTTCCTCGACAACGAGCAGTTGTTTGTGCTGCTGGGCGTGCAGGCGTAAGTGTAGTTCCCGTTCCCGGTGGGGTCGCTGCCGCTCAGCGTGGCCAGCGCCGGTCCGATGTTCACCCCCGAAGCCGAGTGCAGCTTCACCGTGAACTCGCCCGGGCTGCCCGTCTTCCCGTTGACGCGGATGGTGATGCTCGACAGCGTGTAGCCGCTCGTGTTCGAGCCGGTGGTGAAGCCTTGCGCCGCGACCGAGCCCTGCTGGTAATGGCCGACTTTGTAGGAGCCCGACCCCGTCGCGCCTATGTTGCTCACCGTCACCGCCGTTGTGAACGTCACGCTGCGGAGCGCCGTCGTGCAGGTGGCGTCGCCGTACGCCGCGTAGGCGTAAGTACTGCCCGCCGTGAGGCTGCTCAGCGCGTGGGAGAAGTCGGCCTCGCCCGCCTCGCAGGTCCCGGCGGGCGCGGGCGATGTCCGCTTCAGCCACCAACTGCCCGTGTGCCCCGTCAGCGTCAGCGTCGCCGTGGTCGTGTGGATGCCGCTCACGGCGATCCAGTTCGCCTCCGTGGTGAACGACGTCCTGCCGATAACCGTCGTGCAGGACGAATCGCTGTACGCCTCGTAGGTGTACGCCGTGCCGCGATTGAGGTTCGATAGGTCAAGGGCGGCGCCGTAGCCCACGCCGGACGAGCACGTCCCGCCGCTGGGCGTCGTGTACTTCGCGTACCAGTTGCCCGTGCCGCTGCCGGAGAGCGTGAGCGTCGCCGTCGTGTCCGTGACGCTGCTCGCCGTCATCGTGCGCAGCGTGGTGAACGTCCCGCTGGCGACCACCTGCTTGCAGGCGGAATCCCGGTAAGCCGCGTAGGTGTACCCCGTGTTCTGTTGCAGGCCCGTGAGGGCGAGCGTCGAGCCATTGGCAATGGCGGACGAGCACGCCCCGCCGGCGGGGGTGATCCGCTTCGTGTGCCAGGCGCTCTCGCCGCCCTCGTTGGCCAGCGTCAGCGTTGCCGTCGACGTGGCGATGTCGCTGGCGGTGAGCGACGGCGCGTCATGGCCGTACTCCACGCTGAACATGACCGCGCGCACCAGGCGCGTCCACGTCGAGCCGCCGTCGTCCGTGTGCCGGATCTCGTTGGCGATGCTGAACCCGCTGTCGGCGGGCGACGCCGTCTCGTTGTTCGTGCCCGACCGCTGCCAGTAGTAGGCCCGCCCCGTGGTGCCGCTGCAGTCCTGCACTCCCTCGACGGTGCGGCATTGCGGCACGGGGACGCTGAGCACGACGTAGTAGGTCTCGCCGGAGTCAAGGGCGCAGCCGTCGCCGGAGCAGGTGTATATCCCTTGGGAGTTCTCCGGCGGCCGCGCCGGGCCGCTGAGCGCGGCGTTGGCAATCGCCGTCCCAGGGTTGCCGTCGCTCCCCGCGCTGAAGAGACGCACGTTCAGGTCATACTCGGGGGCCGGCATTCCGATGCCGCTGTCCCCGAACAGGAGCGTTACGCGATTGAGGGTGAAGCTGTCCGCGCCCGTTCCCGTGGTGAAGGAGCTCGCCGTCCAGTCGTTGGCCGACCAGCCCACGGGCATGGTGGAGCCTACCTGCCGCTGGCCCAGGTTGCTCACGCTCGCCTTTGCGGTCGTGAACGTCACGTCCGTGTCGAATGCCGGGGAGCAGGGCGCGGCCTCAGTGGACATGTACGCCTTGAAGGTGTATTCCGTGCCGGGTGTGAGGCCGGTGACGGGCGCGCTCGCGACCCCTTGGCTGCCGAAGCCGTCGAAGTGGCCCACGCAGGCGGCGCCGGTCTCGGTCGATTTGTACCCCCAGGTGCTGTTGGACCCCACGTTGTAGGCGAGGAAGGTCGCGGTCGTCGCGGTCACGTTCTCGACACCTCCCCTGGACGAGGATGCGGGGAAGAGGTGCTTGCTCGCGATTGCGTCCGCGGCGTCGCAGCCGTCCTTGCTGTACGCCTCGAAGGCGTACTGGTTCCTGTTGGTGTGGTCGAAGGTGAAGCCGGTCAGCGTCACCGACGAGGTCCCTTCAGCGACGGACGTGCAGGTCCCGGCGGTGGGGGCGGTCTGCTGGTACCACCACGCCGCCGTCGTCGTCCCATCCGCCTTCGTCCAGTTGACGATGTTGATCGTCAAGGTGTCCGCGCTCGTGTCCGCGCTGCCGTCCAGGCGGACGGTCTTGAAGGAGACGGCTCCGACCGCGGCGGCGCAGCCGGAATCGACGTATGCGGTGTAGGTGTAGCTCTCCCCCGGGGTCAGGCTGAGCGCCACGCTCTTCTGCCCGTAGCCCACGGCATAGCAGGTGTCGTCGCCGCTGGGCGCGGTGCGCTTGTACCACCAGTTGGTCAGCAGGCCGGAGCCCTCGATGACGAGCGTCGCCGAGTTGTCCGTGACCCCGTCCGCGCGCAGCCCGTACAGCGTTGTGAAGGTGGCCGTGGTGACGGCGTCGCCGAGGCACTGCCGGTTGTCGTAGGCGGCGTAGGTGTAGGCCCGCCCCGGCAGCAAGCCGGTGATGTTCACCGATGCGCCGCCCGCCGACGTGCAGAGGCTGTCGTTGGGCGAGGTCTGCGCGTACCACCAGTCGCCTGTGGACGTAACTGTGAGCGTCGCCCCCTCTGTCGTCTCGGCGCTGGCGCTCATCTGGACCGCTGCGTTGGCGTTGGCCGCGACGATGCTCACCATGCCGACCCTGTCCGACTGCCAGCGGAGCTGACCATTGTTGTTCGTTAGACCGCTGTTGGCGATGGACCAGCCGTTGCCGGCGGGAGTGTTGACCTCGCTGCCCGAGTTCGTCGTCCGCAGCCTATGGCCCTGGATGCTGACCCCCCCGGCTGCGGTGCTCATGACGATGAAGTAGGTGGTGTTGGGGTCGAGCGCACAGTCCGTCCCGGAGCAGTTCCAGGTGTTATTGGCGCCGGTGCCCGGTTGGCCGGGGCCGTCGCTCAGCGTGACCTTGGCCGTCGCCGCGGGGTGGTTCGAGTTGTTGGCGTCCGGCGCGTGGATGGCCACCACGATGTCCGGAGGATTGCTTTGTTTCTGGTGGAAGAAACCGCTGACGCTGCTGAGGGTGTAGCCGCCAAGCCTGCCGCCCGTGGTGAAGGCGACGGCGCACTTGGAGCCGCC
Source organism: Dehalococcoidia bacterium (assembly GCA_963668505.2). Lineage (GTDB taxonomy): Bacteria > Chloroflexota > Dehalococcoidia > Lucifugimonadales > UBA3495. Next base: position 128,110 of record CAXXWY010000022.1, read on the forward strand.
GGTGCGGTCGCCCACCGAGCAGGTGTAGTTCCACTGCTGGCCGATGTTGCTGACGGAGACGTTGCCGGGGGACAGGTTGGCCTGGGTCTGCGCCGTTGCCGAGGCGATCTCCGCGCCGCCGCACTGGCCGTTGCCGTAGGCGGTGATGGTGTAGCCGGTGTCCGAGTCGAGGCCGGTAACCGTCGCCTCCGAGCCGTTGACCGGCCCGGTGCAGGTCACGGACTGGGCGGATGCGATGCCCGCGCCGCCTGTGTTCGCCCCGCCGCCGGAGGTCTGGCTGGTGGTGTAGTACCACTCGCCGCTGTAGTTGTCCATGGTGAGAGTGGCGCCGGTCGGCGTCGGGTCGGTGACGGTCAGCGTGGGCGGCGGCGTGTACGGCCCGATGGACGGCGAGTTGCGCCAGTTGCTGCCGCCGGCGCTGTTCTTGGCGCGCACACCGACGATGTAGGTGGAGTCGTTGTCAGCGTCGATTTCGATGCTAGTCTCGGCGTGATCGAGGGCGGCGAGCTGCCAGCTCTGCGCGCCGTCGTCGGTGTAGGTGACGTGGTAGCCGGTCGCGCCGCTCGGAGCATCCCAAGACGCCGTCAGCGTCCCGTCGGAGCGGGTTACGGTGACGGATGCGACCGCGCCGGGCGGCGTGGGCCCGGGCGTGTAGGGACCGACAGCGGGCGAGTTGACCCAGTTGCTGCCGCCGCTGCTGTTCTTGGCTCGCACGCCGACGATGTAGGTCTTGGCGTTGTCCGCGCTGAACGTGATGCTCGTTCCGGTGTGGCTGAGGGCGGCGAGTTGCCAGCTCTGCGCGCCGTCGTCGGTGTAGGTTACGTGGTAGCTGGTCGCGCCCGCGGGGGCTGTCCAGCTTGCGGCGAGTGAGCCGTCGGCGCGGGTTACGGTGACGGATGCGACCGCATCGGGCGGGGTTGGCGTAGGCGTGGGCGTGTACGGGCCGCTGGACGGCGAGTTGACCCAGCCGCTTCCGCCGTTGTCGTTCTTGGCGCGTACGCCGACGATGTAGGTCTTGGCGTTGTCGGCGGAGATGGCGATGCTGTTCGAGGCGTGGGCCAGGGCGGCCAAGTCCCAGCTTGCGCCGCCGGTGGAGCTATAGGTTACGTGGTAGGAGGTTGCGCCGCTGGGGGCGTCCCAGGTTGCGGTGAGTTGGCCGTCGGAGCGGGTGACGTTTACTGAGGACACCGCATCGGGAGCGTCCAGCGAACCCTGGGCCGAGGCGGTGGCGGCCCAAGCCGATGCGGCGACTACGGCCGCCAGCAATGCCGCAAACAGCCAGATGGATGGAGATTGTGAAAGTCTATGCCGTATACCCATGCCAGGCCCCCGGTCGCTATCTCGTTAAGATAACTTCTTGCTGATATTCAGAAGTGATTTACAGGATATTTTTATTAAGAACTGATTGACACTGATTCATCGGGGTATTTCATCAGGATATGCTGCTTAAATCAGCGTGACGTTGCCTGCGAGAGATTGTATAGCCTTTTGCCGAGATTTACAATCAAAGCGGGCCGGGGGTTTGAGATTCCTCGGCTACCCCTCGGAATGACAATACTCCACCACCGTCACCCCCGCGCACCCTACCGTCACCCCTGCGGAGGCGGGGGTCTAACGCCCGACGGCTCCCAGGGCGCGAGATTCCCGCCTGCGGAGACCTTTGCGTAACCGTCATTCCGGCCCCCACTGTCATTCTGAGGAGCCTGCGACGAAGAATCTTGGCCGCCGGGGGATGGTTGCGCGTCCGGGGGGAGATTCCTCGGCTACGCTCGGAATGACATGGTTGGGGCGCGGGGCGGCCCTTCGACAAGCTCAGGGAGAGCGGAGGTCCCGTTCGTGGTGAGGCCAAGCGCGCCAGCCCGTTCGTGGTGAGCCTGTCCTGAGCTCGTCGAAGGGGCCTGTCGAACCAAACCGAACGGGCGGCGGGTTGGAGGCGCAACAGCCGCCCCAGCTACTGACAACTTGCCCCTTCCCAAACCCCCGCCCGCTGTCTTACCATAACAACAGGCAACCGCGGCCCAGCCGCCGCCCCCAAAAAACCAATCGGCCACTGAGGCCCCAGGCACCCGATGTCAGAACAGAGTCAAACCCCGGCCCACCCGCCAAAATGGGAGAGAATGGGAGGAAATGGGAGGGGATCTAAAATTTTCCCCGCCCCAGATTCCTCGGCTGTGCTCGGAATGAAAGTGGGCCTGGTAGCCCGTTCGTGGTGAGCGTGGGGAGCGCCAGCCCGTTCGTGGTGAGCCTGTCGAACCAAACCGAACGGGCGACGGGTTGGAGGCGCGGCAGCCCTTCGACAAGCTCAGGGAGAGCGGGGGTGGGGGGTTACACGTCACCCCCGCACATTGCCACCGTCACCCCCGCGGAGGCGGGGGTCTAACGGGCGGCGGCTCCCAGGCGCGAGATTCCCGCCTGCGCGGGAATGACGGGTTGGGGGGAGGGATAAGTCAGATGGGAGCAGGGCTAAGCCGGTTGGGGCTGGGCTAGGTCGGTTGGGGGCCGATTACGCCCCTCTGTCTCAAGTCGGCAATTTGGGCCTGGCTGTAGCCGGATTCGGCGAGTATCTCTTCGTTGTGCTCGCCCAGGCAGGGGCGGGTAGCGCCGGACGGATGGCGGAGTGGCGGTCAGCTTCAGAGGAGACCCGGGGACCTTTAGGCCGGGGGACTTCCGGATGGGGGGCTTCCACCACCATGTTCCGGTGCTGCACCTGGTGGGTCGCCAATCACCTGGGAGACGCTGTTGATGGGTCCGCAGGGCACCCCGGCATCGGAAATCAATCTTACCCAGTGGGCCACCGGCTTCTCCCGGAACACCTGGCTAAGGGCCTCCACGCATTCGACGCGGTGGGTCACGCGGTCGGTGTTGGTGACGAACCTGGGGTCGTCGATAAATTCAGGCCGTCCAATAACCCGGCACATACGTTCCCACAAGCCTTGGTTGCCGCATCCCAGGATGAAAAAGCCATCGGAGGCCGGGAAGCTCTGGTAAGGCGTCAAGCTGGGGTGGGCGGAACCCATGCGCTGGGGGTCCTTGCCGTCGGCCAAGTAAGCGGTGCCATGGTAGCTCATGGCCGCCACCTGGCCGTCCAGTAGGGAAGTGTCAATCCACTGTCCCTCGCCAGTCCGTTCGCGGTGGGTAGAGGGCGGTCATGATGCTGCCGTAGGCCAGCATGCCGGTGAAGAGGTCCACCATCGAGAACCCCACTCTCACCGGCGGGCCGTCGGGTTCTCCGGTCAGGTACATCAACCCGCTGTAGGCTTGGATTATCAGGTCATAGCCCGGCTTATCGGCCATGGGGCCGGTGCGGCCGTAGCCCGAGATAGAGCAATAGACGATTCCGGGGTTTACTTTTCGCACCGCTTCGTAACCCAAGCCCATGCGGTCCAATGCGCCGGTGCGAAAGCTCTCTATCATGACGTCGGCCTTGGCCGCCAAGCCCAGCACCAAGTCTACGCCTTCCTTTTCCTTGAGATTTACCGACAGGCTGCGCTTGCTGCGGTTGAAGGAAGCGAACTGGGTGCTGAGGTTGTCCCAGAAGGGGACCCAATGGCGGGTCTCGTCTCCCAGCGACGGCTCTTCGACCTTGACCACTTCGGCCCCCATGTCACCCATCATCTGGGTGCAAAAAGGCCCGGCGAGAGTGCGAGTCAGGTCCACCACCTTGACGTTTTCAAGCGCCGAAGCCATCGTCACCTCTCAAGAACTGTGGAAATTCACGCGTCCGGCAGGCCAACGGGGATTATAGCATGGGAGCCGGCTGGAAAGTGGGCAGCGAGCCTAAGGGGCCGCCGGCGGGCGGGTCGGGGGACTGGGCGGGAGGCTGACGCCCCGGAGCGGCGGCGACTGGGCCGCAGATGACTTGGGCCATGATCAACAGAACCACCGCCCACCAGAAGGCGGAGTCTCGTATCTCGGCGATGATGGCAAGGGCGGTCAAGAACAACACCAAGGCGGCCACGGCGAGAGCGGCGTATTGAGCGACTTGGGCCGCCAACCTTTGTGCGGTAAACAGCAGTATCCAGCAGCAGTAAGCAGCGGAGCCGGCAGCGATGGATGCAATAGCTGCGGCCTTCCAGAAAGCGTCGGAATCAGGCGTGCCCACAGACCGACAACCATCAAGAGGAAGCCTACGGCGGAGGCCAATACGCCGGCAGCGGTCAATACGGAATATCTGCTGCGGGTCGCCAGAAATGCCGGGGCCAGGGCCAGCAGGCAGAACCCGGACAGGGACAAGGCAGTAAGCAGCAACCGGCCCCGGGTCTTGGTGTATTCACCCAGGACGGCCCATGGCCAGCACTATCAGCACTGCAGCGGCCAAAGAGGCCACTATTCCGGCCAGGAATACCTTGGGGTTTATGCGGTTCGTGAGGGTAACAAGCACTGCTCTATGCCGTAGTGTGGGACATGATAGCCCATCGTGGTATCCTGTGAAAGCCATGCCGCCAGACAGCAAATACTGCGCCGTTTGCGCCACCGTGTTGGAAGTCCGGGAAGTTGCCGGCCGCCAGCGGCCAGTCTGCCCGGCGTGCGGGCACGTTGTCTACGACGACCCCAAAGTCGCGGCGATATGCATCGTGGAACGGGACTTGCGGGTATTGATGGTGAAGCGAGGTAACCAGCCGGGCGCGGGCCTTTGGAGCATGCCCGGCGGATACGTGGACCGAGGGGAAGTCGTGGAGGAAGCGGCGGTGCGGGAGGTCTTGGAGGAGACGGGCCTGCAAGTGAAGGTAGAGCGGCTGGTGGGGTTGTTCTCGAAGCCGGAGCATCCGGTCATCGTAGCTGCCTACGCCGCCCGGGAAGTGGGCGGGGTACTGAAGGCCGGTCCGGAAGCCCTGGACGTGGGGTTCTTCCCTCTTGACGACCTGCCGCCTCTGGCGTTTGCCGGGGACCTATCGATCCTCGACGGGTGGAAGAGCCGCCGATACGGCGGAGATTGAGCCGCGAGGTGAAGATGGCGGCAATCCATGGCCTGCTGGCCAAGCTGGGCAAAGAGGCCGTGGACCTTCTGTTTCCGATGTACTGCGCCGGCTGTGGGGGCCCGGGCGGCATCCTGTGTGAAACCTGCCAGCCCGGACTGGCCAAGCTGACGCCGCCGTTCTGCCGCATTTGCGCTTCTCCCGACGGCCAGTCCCCGTGCCACTGGTGTGAAGAAAGCCCTCTGTCGGTCGATGGAGTCCGGGCGCCGTTTTTGATGGCGGGAGCGGTGCGGGAGTCGATATACAGCCTGAAGTTCAGGGGGATACGGGCTGCGGCCCCGGACTTGGCCCGGCTGTTGGCTCAATACCTGGCCAGCCGTGATGTGCCGGGGGAGGTAATCGTGCCGGTGCCGCTGCACCGGCGGCGGCCTCAGGAACCGGGGCTATAACCAGTCGGAGTTGCTGTCCAAGGAACTGTCGAAATTTACGGGCCTGCCGATGGAGAAGGGCCTGTTGACCCGGGTCAAGGATACCCTGCCCCAGGCGCGAACCACTAGCCGGTCTCAACGCCGGACCAACGTAGATGGAAGTTTCCAAGCCGCCGGAGACCTGGCAGGGTTGAAAGCGCTTCTAATCGACGACGTGGTGACCACCGGGGCCACTATGTCGTCATGCGCCGAGGCGTTGAAGAGAGGCGGGAGCGGCGTCTGTGTGGGGGTTGGCCCTGGCGCGGTAGGGCTAGGAGCAATTTCAAAACTCTCGCCCTTCGACAAGCTCAGGGTGAACGGGGGTTGGGGGCGGGTCTAGGTGGCTTTTACCCAGGTTTCGGACCAGGCCAGGCAGGCGGTGCTGGTGGGGTTTGTCTCCGCGCATTTCCCGGTACACGTTGCCTTCGACGACCTCGTTGTTGAGGGTTATTTGGGCCCTTAGAGCGGGGATGAAGCAGGAGTAGACGCCGAGGGGCCGGCCACCGGAGCCGGGAGGATTGACCAGCATGAAGGGGTCGATGAAGTCGTACCAAGTCAGGGAGATGACGTCCTCGTCGGCCTCGACAGTTTCGGTCCAAAAGGAGGCGGGCGTCGCCGGACTTGCTGAACTCGGCCTCGATGACGGGGAGGGACTCGTCGGCGAACTCGGGGAACAGCATGGTCTCGATTTCGGCTTGGAGCCAGCGGGTCAGGGCGATGTTGTCGGAGTAGACCCGAATTTCATCGTCTATGATGGTCGCTCTTGAGAAAGAGGACGTGTCCGGCGCCGCCGGGGGAATAGAGGACCCGCCAGTGGCTGACCCTGGTGGTGTGGGGTCCCGCCTTCTTCCTGGGCCAAGCGGATAAATGAGTTTTCGCCGGTGAGTTGGACTTGGGTGGGCCTGATAGTATTCGACGCCGTCATGGGATGTGGCTCTCCGTTTTATTAAAGTTGGCTAAAGTTCGCTAGTTAGGAATCTCTGAATAGGCTATTATGCCCGCTATCTGGCCTCTATTCTAGCGAAAGCCACCATCTACGCTCCAGGATTTCTGGATTCCGGCTTGCGCCGGAATGACGTTTTTCAGAGTTTTTCAAAATTCGGAGCCACTCATGCGATGTAGAGCGGCTCCGCGCTGGGTCAATATCCAGCAGACGCCGAGGCGGCTACTCTTCGGAAGGGAACCAGTCTTGCTTCCAGGGGAAGTCGCCGTTGCCCGGATCGTAGGCGGGCAATCCCTGTTCGACGCGCTCCCGGTAGGGGCTGGCGATGGGCTCTTTGTAGGGATAGATACCGCCTTCGTAGACCTCCGGGCCCTTCTTGAAGTGCTTGGCCTGCTCCAAGGTCTCGATGAAGGGGGCGTTGATTTCGTAAAGCTGCTCCACCTTGTTGGGCCTGGGGCCGGCCTTGGAGACGTGGCCGTAGAGGTCGCGGCCGATGATGCTCTCGGCCATCCAGACGCTGTCGATGACCTTATCGATGTCGACGCCGGTCTCGACGCCCATGTCTTGCATCATGTGAAGGATGTCCTCAGTGGGGGCCATGCCGGTGGCCCTGCCGTTGCCGCAGTAGGGGCAGCCGCCGAAGCCGCCGATGGAGCCGTCTAGCTCCAGGGTGTCGTCGGATGTGAGGGTGCGCATGGCGGCGTAAGCGGAAGCGATGGCCATGTTGCGGCCGTTGTGGAGATGGAGGCGGACGTGGTCGATTTCAGGCCAGCGTTCCTTGACGCGGTAGACGCTCTCCTCGACCTTGGCCGGGGTGCAGTGGCTCATGGGGTCACCCATAGAGACGCTACGCACGGGGATGCCGACCGAGTCCCACATGGCGTGCTGCTTTTCGAACATATTCATCAAGTAGTCGACGGGGAACTCGCCGAGGAAGTTGGAGCCCCAACTGGCGTTGGTGCCGATGCCGGCGGCCTGGACGTTCAACTCCTGGGCCTGGGCGACAACCTGGGGCCAACGCTCCATTTCCTGCATCTGGGAGCGGTTGGCGTTGCGGCGGACAAAGACGTCGCACATGTGGACGTTGAGCCTGGGGTAGGGGTCTCGTTCGATGGTGAGCGGCGGGGAGAACTGCTTGGCGCGCTCGATGCCGCGGGCGTTCAACGCCAGGGCGGTGTAGGTGACGCTGGGATTGGGGGTGAACCTGGTGACGATCTCGTCGACGCGGGCCATTTGGGGCGTCCACTTGGGGCTGACAAAGGAGCCGACGACGATGTTCTTGAGGCCGGTATCGGACAGGGAGTCCAGCAAGGCCACTTTATCGTCCACAGAAATCTCGGCGTCTTCAATCTGCATGCCCTCGCGCATGCCTTCTTCTTTGTACTTCAATTTCGGCCAGTCAGCCATTGCTTCCTCCTTGCAGGGAGCGGTCGGGGCGCTTCACCGGCGTCGGTCTGGGTTATGACATTCTTGCGTTGGCGTAGTCACGGTGAATGGGCCGATTGTAGGGTGCGGTCGAAGACATTGTCAAGAAATTTGGCGGCCCGGCGAGGGGCGTTGCGAGAGGGCGGCAAATTTTTAGTTCCCCTTCCATTATCTCCCATTTGGCGGGAGTGAGGCCCCGTTGGGAAATTTTCATTTTCTGGGCCATATTGAGCCATTTGGCGACATTCCCTAGCTGAGAGACACTGGCAGGCGGTGCAGCAATATCTCGATGTTTGTAGCTGGGGCATCCAGAATGTCCCATGAAGGGGCTGAATACGGCGGAAATTGGCGCAGACGGTTCGCGCCGCCTCGGGGCGGAAGGCTGCGCCGCGGGCAGTCGGCTTGGTGACAACATGGTTTGAGTTTAGGCATTGGGGTTGGGGCGCGTCAATGGGGTTTTGTCAGTAGGGGGTGGGGTGTTGGGGGGCAAGGCGGCAACGCCCCTGGGACAAGCCGTCGCCTTCTAGGGGGTATCACAATAGTCACAGTGCCTTTTTGACCATGTCGACATCAATCGTCCCACCCGGCTTTAGGGCACCCGAAAGCACTGACTTCTCCAAGACTCTCCGACACGCTCTGAACAATTCCGACGAGGTCTTGATCTGTGTCCCCTCTGCGATGGCAAACAGGGCGTTTCCTTCGAAAGGATACTCATCTGGGTCCTCTGCATCATAACGATAGCCCTTCAAAACCTGCCTGAGGAACTCCACCGCCTCGTCTGAGGTGAGCGGCTCTATTTCTAGTGGCTCGCGAGACATTCGCCTGATGACGGCTTGGGTTAGCAGTCCGTATATGCTCCTTACATCCCCAGTCATCCCGAAAATGAAACAGCAATTCTCTGGACAAGCGTTGATGAGATCACGGATGCCTTGGTTCATACTCAAAGCTTCCTGTGGCCGAAAGTCATTTGCGATCTCAAGCTCATCAAAGAAAAAATAGGAACGCTCTGTTGCGTCCGATGACATCCCCCTCACTAAGAATACTAGTACCCCTCGTGCACAAGTTAACGTATGCACCCAGACACCTGGTTGCATCGTATTCAGATTCGATTGCACTAGTCATGTTGTACTTGGCGTATTTGCTCATCGCACCCGCCCCGGGAAGCTTCCCGCCGAGTAGGAGCGCGAGTGCTTCGCTAGATTCGCCCTTGATGCCTCTCAAGAGAAGTCCAAGCGGAGGATAGCTTGGCGTCAGCCCAGGATCATTGTAGATTCCGTCCATGGCTTTTTGCTGTTCTTGTAAAGTGCCATTCGGGTTCTGTCTCTTAGCAGTTTCTTCAACAGCAAGATCAAGCCACTCAGAGGTTTCCTTTATGTGGGGCACCAAGAGATCCATGATCTTGTTGTATAGGGCAACAAAGTTCATGTTTGCGGCGACTTTCAAAGTCTCAAGGTAGACACAAGGCGAAGCAAATTCCTCTTTTCGTTCCTCTGTAATCAAATAGCTGAGGTATCTGAGAGCATGAGATTTGCCAGTCCCCAGTTCGCCGTGAAGTATTGCAAACTCCGACAGACCGACTTGATCTGATCTACACGATTGCACTATGTCCAAAAGTTGCGACCTAAGCTGGCTATATCCTGCCCAAATCGTAACTTTCTCACCCGGAACCAAAGTGAACGGGTTATTGGTTAACTTCGCAATCTCCAGGGTAGTATTCATCTACTGTGCCCCCTTCGCGTCTGCGATCGCAGAACGATTGTTTGAAGCCCAGGTGGCAAAGGTCTGGGTGCCGGGATTGCCGATTAGGTCAGTTTCAATGAGTTTCGCTGTGGATGAGTACACGAGTCGATCCCCGGTCAACAAGGCCAACTCAAGAAGAGCCGGTGCGGTTGAACTCTTAGTGCCAAAGCCTCTGCTTGTGAGATTCGGTGATCCAACGATTACCATCTCTGAATCGTGGCTATCCTGGAATAGATATGCCTTAGCATGAAGATCAGGGTGGAGATAGACCTCGGCCCCCTTTTGGTCCAAATCCTCCAGCAATTGTAATTTCATTCTAAAGCGTTGATTCTTGCCACTACTTCCTGGGGGAGGCGTTGTCATTACAGTTATTTTTGCCCCGTAAGCAAGTTGTCTGACAAGCAAATCAGACAGAACCCCATTTCCCCAGAAATCATAGTCTTGCATGTTGAAGGAAATAATTGTCGCCTTGGTCAAGAGTCTAAACGCCCCTATCCACTGGAGAACCTCTTGGGCTACATCGTCTCCTAGGGCAGGGATGACAACTGGCGTGTTGCTCTGGGCTTGCATCGCAGCAATCTACGGGACAAAGCCCTTCATGGCAATGTAGCCACTGCGGCCGTGCCTTTGACGCATCCTATATATCTTATCTGGAAACTCTTGGAATGTAGATTCCATAAGATCACTGAATGAACTCCGGTCGAGATACTTACCGTCAGCCGCTAGTTGGGCGGCCATTGCATCATATATGGATTCGATGGCCGCCTCATTGAAAACATGGAATTTTACATGAGGGTAAATCGCCTCGATAAATCGAAAGTACTCGTCAAGCGATAAATGAGCTGGCGATGCTGACCCTAGGAATGATGATGATATCGCCTGCCAACACAAGTCCTTCGGGTCGTCTGAAGGCGCAAGGCCGAGCAATTGGGTGACTTCGGCGGAAAAGGGCAGGACAAGTGCTGATCCTGAACAGCAGCCCTCCTCCTTGAATGCCGACAATAGCCGGCGTCCTGACTCAGTTACGCGATAATCTTCCCCACTCTGTTGCCGAATGTAGCCGAGATCCTTCAGCCACCCTCTTCTAGGATTTACGGTGTGTGAATAAAACCTCTCTACCTTCTGCTCTGGGGTGAAGCTTCGGTCTTCCCTGTAGGCCGACCAAGACTGGGTCTGTTTGCGGTCCATGTCCACAGCGGTCGTAAGCCGCCGCTTTGAATCGGAAAGTTCCTGCAAGATGATATCCCTGACCAACTTCGATTCGATATTTTGGTTTGCCCAAGACTCGCGAAGCGTCAAGATGCTCAGTAAACGGCCTACTAGCAGTTCACCGAGTGAAGTTGATATGTCGGCATTGGCGAGGATGTCAAGAAGGTTTAGAGTTGCTTCTCCATCGGATTCGAGCACCGCATGCAACAGCAACGCCCCGATAGATTCATTAGAGGCATTTGTCTGCTGAATGGCGTACAGCGCGTACCCTTTGTCCGATAGCATAAGTTTGTTCCCGGCTTTATGAAGGAATCCAAGAGCTCTACCGACGTCAATAACCCCGTCAGCGTATTTAGGCCCGTTTACGGCTTCCCGTTCTAGTATCACAGAGCGAAGAGAGGTAACGGAAGCAGGTCCAATATTGTGAAGATAGGTCACCAGTCTGGCGAATCGAAAGATGTCGTGCAAGCCGTTGGTGTAACCGATCCTGCGAGAAAGTTCCCCCCTGACTCGAGCACGCTGCTGAACTAACCCAAGCATAGCCATGAGCCTATACTACCTTTGGCTCATCGCCACCGTGCGCTGTAACCCTCGGCCTCATGGCTACCAAGATGGCTCGATTCGTTTCTGCATCTGCAATCCATGCTTCTCCTGTTTCTAGCGCTCTGATGAGTGCCAGACGATCGGAAATTCTCGCAGTGCCGAAGGAAACATCCCTGGGGAAGTCCGCGGGCACTCGCGCAAGAGCAGCCGAAATATCCGCATCTACCACCAGTCGATGAGCAATGAGCAAGTCAACTTGGCTAACGACTCGCGAGTCCACGGCAGAGGGCTGCTGGGTTGCAAGTACCAACGAAAGACCCGCATCACGTCCACGTTTGACGTATTCGATAAGGATCGGTTTCGCCGCGGTCTGACTGTCGGAAGGACAAATGAGGTGTGCCTCATCTATAAGGGTCCAGACACCGAGAGGCAGTGAAGCGTGTTCTTTTGGTAGAGGCCTTTTTGAGCGTTCAGCAGCTTTCCGTTCCGTGTGGTACCTTCCCATAATGCGGAAGACTTTTTTGGCAATTACACTTACCACCAAAGACTTAGTGGCATCGTCCAGATTCCGCAGAAGGAAGATGCTCAATTGGCCCGGTCTAAGCACCTCAAGAACATCCCAACTACGCTTTTGGAATACCTTACTGTCCCGCAAGGCTTCAAGTTTCCAAAGGATAGCGTCACGTGTTTGTCGCTGTGAGTGTTCGTTGAGCTCGACATCCTCTTGCAAACAAGCAATCAGGTCGCCAAGGTCGTACTCTTCCTGAGCCGCGACCTTTCGATGTCCTTGTCTACCAATTCCCTCGGGTACAGTATAGCCAGCTTCGGAAACCTTCCTTAGAAGATTTCTGATAACTTGACCTTGAGGAGAATAGATTTCCAATCTGAAAAGACCACACCAATCCTCAAGGTCAAGTTCCGCAGGGTCAATAGAAAACTCGACGGCTTCAGGGTGAACGGATTGGTCACCATAGGGAGCAAAGAGCTTTGCCGAGGGCACTTGTTTAGCAGGAATGCCCCACTGCTGAAGCTGGATAAGCTGCTCTTTGTCCTCCTCGAGGCCTTCGTCTGGTGCATTTAGGAGTGCCCAAAACTGGCTTTGAGTATCGAAAAAGAGGGTTGTTATTGCCGAATCTTTAGTAGCGATGCTGGAGTCATAACCCAACGTTAACCCTTCGGCCAAAATGCCTAGGTCATAACTTTTTCCGGTGCCACGGCGACCGCAGACGAAGACCACATGTGGAGTATGGACATCAAGCCAGACGTTTGAATCAAATTTATTGGAAACGCGAGCTTGCTCTATACATTTCCCTAGTAATATTAAGGCACTAGTGTCACCGCGATTTCGGCGCTGACCCATAAGGAGATGCCGTCCGTTGGAGATGTATGCAGCCCGTTCGATAGGCTCAGATACTTCAACCTTTCGGACTCCTGTTATGTGCCCGAGAGATGGCATGCTAGATGGCATCTGCTAATTCTCCATCAAGATGCACAAAGTCCACAATCGTAACGAAGCTATCTTCTTTCAGACTTGGGTCGGTTCTTTGGAGGAAGCCTTTAAGCTCAGATATATCTGAGAATCCATCGAGAGTTGTATCGCCGCAATATAGGCTGCGAAGATGCATCTGTGTGCAACGGGTGACGCGTACCAGCTTTTGTTGATCGTCATCATGTAGCAACGTTAGCCCTCGCTGAAGACGCTTGCGGCCTCTGTATATCGCCGTATGTTTTGATCCGTCTTGTGCAGAAAACAAAGATCTGCCGTTATCAGTGAAGCTTTGCAACCTGGAGCCGCGACGTTTCTGAATTCCCAATAATTGAATATATTCGGTCCCGGTCGACACTGAATTGTGCGCTGAACTGCTAAGTCTAACAACGAGGTCCGGCTGGAGGGAATGTATGAACGGCCGGGGATTAGAGGCGGCAGCGATAACCGTGACTCCATACTTCTTCGAAGTGCGTTGAACATTGTAGGCAACTAGGTTGGCAGTAATCTCATCTAGATTGGAACAAAACTCGTCAACTATCCACACATTGCTTCCCGACGCCAGCATTCGTGCAAGCAATGTCCTGTACTGTTGACCCTTGCTCAATTCCTCAAACCGCTTAAGGTAAAGGAATGGTTCTGAAAGACCGGCCAGCCCTAGATAATGTAGGCCCTCCCTAACGCCGTCGTCCGCAAAGAGCTCTATTAGTGACTTTTGGGATCGTATCGGGCGAAAGGATGATGAGCGAAAGCCATCCGGTAAGGCGATACAACCGTCAACCTCGACCTTGGTGGAATCCACTTGGCCCACCAATGATTCTAGCAGCGTCGTCTTGCCAGAGCCTGATGGCCCTTCAACCAACACTATGTCGCCTGGCGAAATGTCACAGTTTAGGTCGTGCAACACGGTAGTGCGAATGTCAGTCGGCGATATGTCGAATGCCTGCTGTATTGCATGGGTAGCTAAAGTCCTGCGAACTCGGCTCCGGTAGGTGATGCTCAATCCCGATATATGTATAGGGCCCTCAACGGGCTTAGTGTGAGTCTTTGGATTGTAGGCTGGTTCCTCTGGTGCCAAGGTAGCTAGGCGATTCTTCAAGAACTGACTCGAATACTCATTCAGGCCCATCATGTAAGTAGGTTTGGGTAGCGAGACGATACCACGAAAAAGGTCGAAGTCCTTAAGCACGGAGTGAACTGACAATCGTTGGAGCCTCGTCGTGAGGTCGCTTGCCTTTATGTTTTGTTCCTTCATCAAGGCCACGGACCTTTTCATTCGAGCTACTTGTTGGTCGAGGATGCCAGATATTTGCTCAAATTGAGTTGTATCCTCTTCTCCTTCTCCAAAACGCTGAATGAGGTAACTCATATCTTTAGCGACACGGTTCAGATTTCCATCAGTTTCTCCAACGTAATCCATTCCCGCACGACGCACGAACGGAACAAACTTCAGCATGTCGGCGGAGATTTCGAGGAAGAACGGCATTTTGCCTGCCACTTGCCATCGGTGACGTGCGAAGATCGCAGCTTGCTCCACCAATAACCTGCCAATGCCGAATCCCCTAAATTCGGGAGAGATCACCGTCCTAGAAATTCTGACTAACCTATGTATGTTCTTTCTGAGAGTTTGGATATCCCAGGCGTCCCAACGAACCCCGTCCAGGTCGAAGGGGGCGTCGAGTATCCTTGCCCTTGGTTTGTTCATGAAGAACGGGGTTGCGAGCTCGATAAAGCCTATGACCATTGGGTAAGCAGGGTCAAACGTCCGGACAATTAGTCTCGCAGTGCGGCCGTGTACCGTACTGCCCCTGTAGTGGAGATCAGACAAGTGCTCATATGCGGAGTGCTCATGTGCGTCGGTTATCTCCTTTATAAGCACATCCAGCCGTAACCCTCCCAACGTGAGGCTAATCGGCGACGCAAAGCTAGGAAGTATCTGACACCTACCAGTGTCGCAAGGGACCCAGGCCTTAGTGCCTTCTTGCAAAATAAGGTCGTCGGTGGTGAGACAAGCTGACCGTGGCACATCTAGCCAAACTGGGCCAGGTTCGAGACGGAGCCTCTTTACGTGCCCTCTCCATGTAACTGAGGCGACCGACATCTCGCGTCTTGCCTGACTGTGGAGCGGCGTTCTGTCTCGAGTCTCTGCCATTCGGCTCCCGTCACTTATTTGGTAGGGTGCCAAGAGATTATGCGCTAGTCTAGGCTCGAACTGTATTCTACTTTGGTACCCTGAGACAGTCTACTACCGTGAGGAGAGTTCACAGAGTTTCTCGGACGAGGGCACGCATGCGGGTTTGTGCAATGGGTGAATGCCCCCTATCCCTCTGGCGTTGGTACGGCTATTGCAAAAAGAACAATGGCTCTGGACGAGGCATGCCATAGGTTGACTGTACAAGCATGGGGGCGGCATACTGGCGTCGTCTTGAGCCTCTATCCTGCGGGAGACGCATGCCTACAGTTACGATCAACGGGGTCAATATTTACTACGAGAGTCACGGAGAGGGGTTTCCGCTGGCGCTGGCCTATGGGTTGGGCGGCAGCACGGCGCAGTGGAAGCCGCAGGTTGCCGCTTTCTCGCAGCGGTACCGGCTGATTCTCTGGGACCCCAAGGGCCACGGCGGTTCGGACTCTCCCCCGGAGGCCAGCGACTACGGGCAGGATATTTCGGCCAACGACCTGAAGGGGCTGCTGGATCACCTGGGTATCCAGCAGGCCTACGTCGGGGGCCTGTCGATGGGCGCAGGCATTGCCGTGCGGTTCGCCGCGCTGCATCCGCGGCGGATGGCGGCGCTGTTAATCTTCGACTCAGCAACAGCGTCAGGGAGGGGGCCTACCGCGGAGTCACGGAGCGTCCGGGAGGAGATTATCCGCCTGGCGGATACGGAAGGGATGGCGGCGGTGGCGGATTATTCGATCAAACACAACCCAAACGTGACGAGCAGCCCGGTGAGGGGCAAGAACCTGGAAGAGCGGATCCGGCGGATGTACATGTCGTTGAATCCCGTGGGGTATGCTCACACCTGCCGGATGCTGCTCAGGGACGCTTTCGATAGTAGCTTGCTGGAGGGGATTGAAACGCCGACTTTTGTGCTGGCGGGGGACCAAGACCCGGCTTTGTCCGCCTGCCGCTGGATTCATGGGAAAATCAGGGGGTCCCGGCTGGTGGTAATACCCGATGCGGGACATCTTTCCAACAGGGACCAGCCGGAGGCGTTTAACGCGGCGACGCTGGACTTTTTGGCGGGCGTGGATGCGGCGCGGGAGGCCTCTGCATAACTCCGGTTGTCCGTTCTCCCTTCGAGAGCCTCAGGACAGAGTCAGGCCGAACGGACGGGCTGCCGCCCTGCCCCCCACCTGTCATTCCGGCGGAAGCCGGAATCCAGAGAGTCTCAAATGAAACAACCCTGCAGGTACATCGATGTCAGGGGCTGGGATGACGGGGGGGCTCGCCGGAGGGAATGCTACGATGTTGGTGTACAGGCGCTCTGGATTCCGGCTCGGGGGCCGGAATAACGGGTTGGGGGTGATGGGGCGCCGGGGGCGCCGCGGCGTACCCCACCCCCGCCCGGCAGTACCCCCTTCGAGAGCCTCAGGACGAACGGACAGCCTGTGCTCCGGGTAGGCTATGGCTTGGTGCGTGGGGATTGGTGAGGTAGGGAGCGAGATTCCCGCCTGAGCTTGCCGTACCATTCAAAGCGTAGCGGAGGGCAGCGGGGAATCGGAGGGGCGGTCGTGGCTGGCAATCCGGGACTTGAGATTCCTCGGCTTCGCTCGGAATGACAAGTTGGAGGGGGGTCGCGGGCTGGGGCGGCAATGCCGGCTGGGCGAGGTTCTATAACGGGGGTATGGTTTTAGATTGCGGCATATAGGGGGTTGGGTTGGCCCTTTTAGAGGTTGAAGAGCTTTCGATCCGGTTTGGTGGCATATTGGCCCTGGACGGGGTCGGGTTCTCGGTGGACGATGCGGAGATTGTGTCGATTATTGGGCCCAACGGGGCGGGAAAGACGACGGTCTTTAACTGCATCACCCGAATCTACGACCCCATGAATGGGTCAATCCGGTTCATGGGACGGGACCTGCTGAAGATGCGCCCCCACGAGTTGGCATCGAACGGCGTGGCGCGGACGTTCCAGAACCTGGAGCTGTTCTCGTCGATGTCCGTGCTGGAGAACCTGCTGGTGGGGCAACACTCGAACGTACGGTACAACGCGCTGGACGCGGTGTTTCGCCTGCCACGACAGAGACGCCAGGAGCGAGAGGCCCGCGCGAGGGCCGAGGATACCCTGGGGCTGCTGGACCTGGAGCAGGTGCGGGACACACCCATTCACGCACTGCCCTATGACGTAAAGAAGAGGGCGGAGATAGCACGGGCCCTGGTGTCCCGGCCTAGGCTGGTGCTGCTGGACGAGCCGGCGGGCGGGCTGACACACCAGCAAGTGGACTCGATAGCGGGCATCATCCGGGAGATACGGGACGAACTGGGAGTGGCAGTGCTGCTGGTGGAGCACCGGATGGGGCTGGTGATGGGGGTATCGGACCGGGTGTGCGTGCTGAATTTCGGCCGGAAGATCGCGGATGGGACGCCGGTAGAGATACGTAATGACCCGGAAGTAATCCAGACATATCTTGGGGCGTCGAATGCTGAAGATTAAGGACATTCACGTCTCTTACGGGCAGGCGCCCGCCCTGCACGGCGTTTCGCTGGAAGCGCCGGAAGGGCAAATCGTGACAATTCTGGGGGCCAACGGGGCGGGGAAGAGCACGACAATCAGGGCGGCGGCGGGGCTCATACCGGTCATGGCGGGAGGTATTGAGTTCGCGGGCAAGGAAATCACCGGGCTGTCTACCGAGGCCATCGTGAGGCTGGGCATCTGCGCGGTCCCGGAAGGACGGCAGTTATTCGGCGAGATGACGGTGTTGGAAAACCTGCGTCTTGGAGCCTATACCCGGGGCGAGGGAAGGGACTTCCGCCGACAGTTGGATATGGCGCTTTCGTACTTCCCCGCGTTGGAAGAGCGGCTGTCCATAACGTCTCACCTGCTTAGCGGCGGGGAGCAGCAGATGCTGGCCATCGGGCGGGCGCTCATGGCGCGGCCGCGACTGCTGATGCTGGACGAACCGTCGCTGGGGCTGGCGCCGCTGCTGGCCCAGGATATGTTTTCCAGAATCAAGGACCTGAGCGAGGGCGAGGGCATAACGGTGCTGCTGGCCGAGCAGGCGGCGAACCTGGCGGTGGGCATTGCCGGGTACGGCTACGTGTTGGAAGGAGGCAAGGTGGCGCTGGGGGACACTGCCGAGAACCTGCTGGACAACGAAGGGGTGCGCAGCGCCTATTTGGGGCTATAAGCGGGGCCTGGGAACGCAGCCTGAGAAACGCCGGGGATTATGGACCTTTTTCTGCAACAGCTAATCAGCGGCATCGCCAGCGGCAGCCTGTTCGCCATCTTGGCGCTGGGCATGGTGTTGATTTACCGTTCCACGAGGACGTTCAACTTCGCCCAAGGCCAGATGGCCATGTTCTCGACGTTCGTTGCATGGTCGGCGTTGAGCACGGCCATGGGCTTCTGGCCGGCGTTCTTCCTGACATTGTTGTCGGCCCTGGCTATGGGAGCGTTGGTGGAGTGGCTAATCGTGAGACGGGTGGAGGGGACAACGGAACTGAACAGCCTGATAGTGGCCCTGGGGCTGTTCCTGGTATTCGACGGTCTGGCCCTGTATATATGGGGGCCGCTGCCCAGGGGGTTCGGCCCGTTCAGCGTGTTCAGCGGCGGAGCGACCTGCGCCGGAGACGTCTGCATCGGGCGGTTGAACCTGGGAATCCTGGCGGCGTCGGGCATCATCGTGGCCCTGTTGTACCTGCTGTTCCAGCGCACCAAGTTTGGCCTGGCGATGCGTGCGACGGCGCAAAACCGGCTGGCCAGCCGGCTGGTGGGCATACCGGTGGGCCGGATGTTGAGCACCGGCTGGGCGCTGGGGACGGCGGTGGGAGCGATAGCCGGGATACTGGCGGCGCAAAGCCTGGGGCTGGACATCAACACCATGTTTTCCGTTTTGCTTTTCGCCCTAGCGGCGGCGGTGCTGGGAGGCCTGGACAGCCCGGCGGGGGCCGTGGCCGGCGGACTGGTAATCGGAGTGGTCAAGAACATGGCGGGCACATACGCGCCCTCAAGCATAGGGGGCATCGACTTGACCGTGGCTTTCCTAGTGATAGTGTTGGTGCTGATGGTGCGACCGACTGGCATATTCGGGCGGACCAGCCAGAGGCGGGTGTAGCCATGCGAGCCGCCCTGCTGAGACCGAAAGCGGCCGGGTTGCTGCTGCTGGCCGTGCTGCTGGCGGTGTTCCCGTTCCTTCACGAGTGGCCTTTCTTCGGGATGTTCCTGGGGGAATTCCGGACGTTCAACGCGACGATGTTCGCCGTCTGGCTGCTGATTCTCCTTGGCATGAACCTGCTGACCGGGTACAGCGGACAGGTCTCGCTGGGACACGCGGCGCTGGTGCTGGTGAGCGCCTACATGACGGCGGTGCTCTCGCAGCAATACGGGTTTCCGCTGTGGGGGGCCATCGTCACAGCGACGGCGGCGACGGCCGTCGCGGGCTGGGTGGTGATAGGGATCCCCGCGGTGCGGCTGAGGGGCCCCTACCTGGCAATCGCCACTTTCGGGCTGATGCTGGCCTTGCCCCAGATTCTCAAGCTGCAGGCATTGACACAGTGGACCAACGGCGCATTGGGCATTGGAGGCGGCATCGTGGAGCCGCCCGGCGTATTGGCGTCTGCTCTGGACAGCCGGGAGTGGCTGTACTACGCAGCAATAGCGGCGGCAGCGGTGATGACGGTGGTGTTTGTAAACCTTACGCGGAGCCGTATAGGCCGTGCCCTTATAGCCTTGCGGGACAGCGAGATAGGCGCGGAGCAGATGGGGGTGGACGTGCGCAAACACAAGGCGATGGCCTTTGGCATCAGTTCGCTGTATGCGGGCCTGGGGGGAGGCCTGTTTTTTGCAGTGCAGGGATTTGTGTCGCCCGACAGCCTTAGTTT
Source organism: Dehalococcoidia bacterium (assembly GCA_963668505.2). Classification (GTDB taxonomy): domain Bacteria; phylum Chloroflexota; class Dehalococcoidia; order Lucifugimonadales; family UBA3495. The sequence goes on from CAXXWY010000022.1 coordinate 147,881, forward strand.
CATAGATTCGATATTCTTCCTGGTGGCGATCGTCATTGGAGGATTGGGCAGCGTATTGGGGTCGATAATAGCGGCGCTGTTCTTGACGTTTCAGTCTGAAGCAGTCAGCGAATTATCGAAAGTAATTCCAGGGGCAGACAACCTGCGGAACGTGATATTCGGGGGGGCGCTGATAGGGGCCGTAATCTTGTTCCCTCGGGGCATTGCGGGATTTATCCAAAGACCAAGATGGCCGAGGCTGAGGGGTTGGATCCTTGGCGATATACGGGCGTCGCGTCCGTGGCGGTGGGTTTCGCGGCTGGGGTAAAAGGGCCATGCAGCCTTTGCCGACCAGGCAAAGCGATGAAGCTGCGAAGGTCCTCCGAAGGATACCGAAGCGTGTGGTATAATCCGCCGTTGATGCACTGGGTAGGACTCTGAATTCATGGAAATACACCAGTTGAAAAGGATGAAGGCATGAGGTTCTCGATCAGATATTGGGCCTTGTTTCTTGCCGCGTTAATGACCGCGCTGTTCCTGTTGGCAGCTTGCGGAGACGGCAACGGGGGAGCGCCGACAGCCACCGAGGAAGTTACGGCGCTGCCCGCGACCGAGGAAGCGGAGACACCGGCAGTCACCGAGGAAGCCACGGCTCCGCCCGCGACCGAGGAAGCGGAGACGCCGGTAGCCACAGCGGAAGCTACGGCTCCGCCTGCGACCGAAGAAGCGGAGACACCGATGCCCGGCGAGGATGCGATGGTCCCCGGGGTTACTGATGATGAGATAGTGCTGGGGACGCACACCGCGCTGACGGGACCTGTAGCCGTGTACGCCCAGATCGCCGGCGCAATGAAGGCCTACTTCGACTACGTCAACGACACCAAGGGAGGAGTCAACGGCCGGACAATCAAGCTCATAATAGAGGACGACGCCTACTCTCCACCCAAGACGGTGGAACTGGTCCGCAAGCTGGTGGAGCAGGACCAGATATTCGCCCTGGTCAACGGCTTCGGCACGCCTACCCATCTGCAAGTCGTCGACTACCTGCAGGAGAGGGGCGTGCCCGACCTCTTCGTGGCGACCGGCGCCATCGAGTGGGTAAAGGACCCAGAGGCCAGGCCAACGGTGTTTGGCTCGATCCCCAACTACGTCGCCGAGGGGGTCATACTGGGGCAATATATCGCAGAGACTTATCCCGGACAGAAGTTGGGGTTGATGCGGCAGAACGACGATTTCGGCGTGGACGGAATGGAAGGCATCCGGCGGGGAGTGGGCGACGCACTGGAGATCGTGGGCGAGGAGATCCACGAGGTGCTGGACGTGGACCTGTCCTCTCAGGTAGACCGGCTCCGGGCGTCGGGGGCCGACGTAATCGCCATCTGGGCTACTCCCAACCATTTCGCCTCGGCGGTCAAACACGCCCGGTTGAACCTAAACTGGGACGTTCCCTTTGTATTGAGCATAGTCAGTTCCAACGAATTAACCGTGTTATTGAGCGGGCCAGAGGTCATGGAAGGCACAGTGTCCCTGGCATATCTCGCCTCGCCTTATGAACTCGAAAACCCCAATGTCGCTAAACACCATCAACTGGTCATAGAGTCTATGGGCGTGGAAGGCGGCAACACCTTGACCCTGTACGGCCAGTACATCGGCGAGTTGGTGGAGGAGGCCCTCAATAGGGCTGGCAGAGACCTCACTCGCGAGGGCTTGATTGAGGCCGTAGAGTCAATATCCGATTTCTGGTGCTCTATCTGCCTGGGGCCGGTCAACATGAGCCCCACGGACCACGACCCCCTCCAAGGAGCATTTCTGGTACGCGCCGAGGGGGGAAGGTGGGTGCGTTTCGGCGGCCTAATTTCCTACGAGGGAGTCCTGCCGGGCGACATGACGGTAGAGGACTTGGAGAAGTAGCCAGGCATGGCCTGAGATAGATTCGTGATGCCCCCGCTGCTGTCTGCCGGCTTGGGAACGCCGACCCAGGGGATGACCGTGAGGCCGGGGCGGGCCCGGAGGTACTTGGGATGAACGGGCCGGCCAACCCGGACGAATGGGCAGCGTTCGTCGAACTGGCCAGCCGGCGGGATGAAGAGGTCGACCCGGCCACGGCGGCCCTGCTGATTGCATCGACGGAGTACCATGAGCTGGATATAAGCCGTCAGCTAGAGGTGTTGGACTCTCTGTCCGCTGGAGCGGCCCGGCGCCTAACCCCAGACCGGGAACCCTTGCACCAACTCAACACGCTGAGCGAGCACCTGTTCGACGACATGGGGTTCCGGGGCAATACGGAAGGCTACTACGATCCCCGGAACAGCTTCCTGAACGAGGTATTGAGCCGCCGGTTGGGCATTCCCATCACGCTGGCGCTGGTGTTCATCGAGGTGGGCAAGCGCCTGGGAATACCCCTGTCGGGCGTGGGAATGCCGGGGCATCTGCTGGTAACGCACCCGGAGGTGGAGGGATGGTACATAGACCCATTCCACCGGGGTGTTTTGCTTTCGGAAGAGGAATGCGCGGAGAGGATGAGGCAGGCGACGGGGGCGAACATAGCATGGGACTCGAGGTTCTTGACCCCGCTAAACAACCGGCAGTACGTTGCGCGGATATTGCGCAACTTGAAGGGCATTTACTGGCAATCCCAAGACCACCAGCGGGGCCTTGGGATGAGCGAACACCTGGTGGCGCTATACCCGGATTCGGCCCAGGAAAGGCGGGACCGGGGGTTGATGCGCTTGCGGTTGGGACAACGCCAGGAAGCCCTGAGCGATTTGGAGTTTTACCTGTCGGGGGCGCCGTCCAACGCCGACGCGGAGGACGTACGCGACCTGATAAGCCGGTTGAAGGGTCTTTGAAGGCCGGCAGAGCACCATGCGGCGCGGCAGAATGAACAAGTTGTTATGGGAGTAGGCGCCTACTCCATTGCGCCGAGGGGCCGGACATCCAATTGGACATCTTCGCCGTCAGGACCTACGCCGAACACCCGAAGCACGAGGTCAGACGCGTCCCCAACGTCCATGAAAAGCGGCGAATACGCCTCTAAACTGAACCTCTGGCCCTCAATCTCCATTGCGGCGGACGCTACCGTGTGCCAGGTTTCCCAGATGTGCATCGGACCCAGGTCGGGCAACACCTCCACCAGCGGCTCCTGTTGGCCGACGTAGTAGACGGAGAAGGCGCTGCCCTCCCCTTCCCAGGGGCTGAATAATCTAAAGCCTTCCTCAAGGACACCAGCCGCCACCAGTTCGCCGCCGCCGACCTGGGGGTTAACGGTCCACTGCACCACGCCGAGAGGGGCTAGGTCGACCAATCCGGGACTCCGGCTATCGTCGAAGCGCACCGGCTCCAGGCCGGGGTTTTCCCGGCTGACAACATCATCGTCAGGAGCAGTTGTCGCCGCGGGCGCGGTCGTCGGGCTAGGCGTGGCCGTCGCTGCGGGCGCGGTCGTCGGGCTAGGCGTGGCCGTCGCTGCGGGCGCGGCTGTCGGGCTAGGCGTGGCCGTGGCTGTGGGCGCGGCTGTCGGGCTAGGCGTGGCCGTCGCCGACGGTTCGTCTGAGTTGCACGCCATCAGTGACAACGCCAAGGCTAGGGTTACCGCAATAAATAGTTGCCTAACTGCCATTTGTCGTTCTCATTTAGCTTCTGATTCTGCGGTGTAAGTCTGCCAAGTCTCTCATCGTACGGAGCTTTCCAACCCAGTGTGGACGCTCCCCAACATACAGCAACGGCTGTGCCGATGCAAGGAAGGCGGCCGCCAGAAATATAGCCTGTGAATTGTGGCACATAGGTATACGATTCCCGGCGGATGTATCCGTAAATGTTCTTGTCCCCCGCACTCAACTTTTCCGGAGATCTTTCTGTGGGGGCCCAACCTCCCTACAAGCGCTCTTTGCTGCCCTCTGGGCATCGTATCCCGGCTGTTGAATTGAAGGCCGGGCAGGACTAGACGGCGGGGAATGGAACGGCGCAGCGCCCGCTCGGCATCTAATCGCCCCGGTAGTATTCCATACCTAGGTGGGTTATCTGCTCCTCGCCCATCAACCATCTTAGGGTGTTCTTGAGCTTGGTCTGCTGTATGAACAGGTCGTGCTCGGGATAGACGGACGGGGCGTGATGAGGGCTCTTGAAGTAGAAGGAGAGCCACTCCTGGATGCCGGACAAGCCGGCGCGTTGGGCCAGGTCCATGAACAGGACGAGGTCCAGAACCAGGGGAGCGGCGAGGACCGAATCGGAGCACAGGAAGTCGACTTTAATCTGCATCCGGCGGCCAAGCCAGCCGAAGAGGTCGATGTTGTCCCAGCCTTCTTTGGCGTCTCCCCTGGGCGGGTAGTAGTTTATTCTGACCTTGTGATAAGCGTCGGAGTATAGATCGGGGTACACGTCGGGCTGGAGAATGTACTCCAATACGCCGAGCTTGGACTCTTCTTTAGTCCTGAAGTTTTCGGGCTCGTCTAGCACCTCGCCGTCGCGGTTTCCGAGGATGTTGGTGGAAAACCAGCCGTTCAGGCCCAACATCCGGGCCTTCAGCATGGGGCCAAGGACGGTCTTGACGAGGGTCTGGCCGGTCTTGAAGTCCTTGCCGCATACGGGGACGCCCTGGTCCCTGGCCAGTTTCTCCAAGGCCGGTATGTCCACGGTGAGGTTGGGCGCGCCGTTGACGAAGGGGACGCCTTCCATAAGCGCGGCGTAGGCGTAGAGCATGGACGGGGCGATGCTTTCGTTTTCGTCGTGGAGCCCGCCAACGAAATTTTCAATGTCCTGGTGAACGTCGGTCTCGGTAATGAATTTTTCGGTAGAGGCGCACCAGACCATGACCAGCCGGTCGCAGCCGTTGTCTTGCTTGAAGCGGCGTATGTCGTTCCTGATGGCCTCCACGGAAGCGAGCCTGGAACCGGAGGCGTTGACGTTAGTCCCGTTGATGCGGCGGACGTAATCGTTGTCGAAAACGGCGGGCATGGGTTCGACGGACTTGAGGAAATCGGCGATGGGCTCCACTTGGTTATGGCGGTCCAGGACACCGGCCTTGACGGCAGCGTCATAGGCGTTGTCGGGGATGGGGTCCCAGGCCCCGAACGCCAACTGGCCGAGGTCGGCCAAGGGGACGAAGTCTCTTACGAGAGGTGTTCGGCCGTCGGTACGCTTGCCGAGTCGAATAGTTGCCATCTGGGAAACGGACCCTACCGGCATCCCGGTGCCGCGGCGGACATGCTCGACGCCGGCGACGAAGGTGGAGGACACGGCTCCCAAGCCGACCATGAGGACTCCCAGCTTTCCTCCTGCCGGGCTGATGCCGGGCGAGCTAGTTGAAACGAAATCGCCGGGTTCCAGGCTGATGCCCTGCTGGCGGGCAAGGTCGAGGAGCCGTTGGTGCCATTGGGAGGGTATTCTGCCCGTCCCGGCCCAGTGCTGGACGGTGCTCTGGCGTTTGCCCAAGAGGACGGCGAGGGCGGACTGGCCGCCGAAACGTTCTATGATTTGTCTTGCATTGCTCATGGCGAGGGATGATAACGGTTTTTTTGGTAATTGTCAACAGTGGGTGCGGCTGGGTAACAAATCGTTTACAAGCTGGCAACAACAATTTAATAAGGCGTTTTTAGACTACGCTGGACTACTGACTACCCGAAAACTATTGGGGGTGCTTCATGTTGCTAGGGGTGCTGCAGACAATCAGCTTGAGGAGGGTCTTGCCCTTCATCATTGCGGGCCTGGTGGCGGCAGGGGTCCTGGCGGGCTACAACATAGCCTTCGCCCAGGACGCCGGAGCCGTGGAGACTAACACTACGGACATCGGCAATCTAACGACCATGATTGCCGCTTTCCTGGTGTTCTTCATGCAGGCGGGGTTCGCGTTCCTGGGAGCGGGCTTGATACGTTCGAGGAACACGACCAACTACATGACCAAGAGTTTCATGGACTTTGCGATTGCGTCGCTGTCCTTCTGGGCCTTTGGTTTCGCCATCATGCTTGGTCTGCCGGCGGCGGGCGGCTTGCTGGGCTTGGGCGGGGTCGCAGACTCAACTAACAGGCTGTTCTTCCTTATCGCAGCAGAGAATGACTGGGATCTCTACGTCACCTGGATATTCCAGATGGTGTTCGCCGGAACCGCCGCCACCATAGTGGCGGGAGCAGTGGCAGAGCGAACCAAGACCCAGGCGTACCTGGCGTACAGCTTTATGATTGGCGCCATCATCTACCCGCTCTACGGTCACTGGGTGTGGGGCGGCGGCTGGCTGGGGGCGCTGGATGCAATCAACCTGCCGGGAGCGGCTGACTATGCGGGTTCCGGTGTTGTCCACGCGGTGGGCGGGTTCATAGCCCTGGCGGGGGCGGCGGTTGTGGGGCCTCGCATAGGCAAGTACAACGCCGACGGCTCGTCGAACGTCATATCGGGCCACAACGTACCTTACGTGATTATCGGCACCTTCATCCTGTTCTTCGGATGGTTCGGGTTCAACATCAACACCGGCGATTCGATAGGGCTTAACGCCACCAACACGCTGCTGGCCGGAGCCACCGGCGCGGTAGTGGCCCTTTACATTCAAATAATGCGCACTGGGAAGGCGGATACCCTGATGGCCTGCAACGGGGCCCTGGCCGGGTTGGTGGGCATCACCGCAGGAGCGGCATTTGTCGAGCCCTGGTCCGCGGTAGTAATCGGAGCAGTGGCGGCGCCGGTGATGATGCTATCGGTCGTATTCGTGGACAGGGTCCTGAAAGTCGACGACCCGATAAGCGCGGTCTCGGTGCACGGGACGGCCGGGCTCTGGGGCCTACTGGCGGTGGGAATCTTCGCCAACGGCAACAACGGCGTCGAGGGCCTGGTGGCAGGAGAGGGCCTGCAGATCGTGTCCCAGCTAATCAGCATGGGCGTGGTGCTAGCGTGGGCCCTGGTTACCGGATTTGCCATGTTCCTGGTGCTGAAGGCGACGATGGGAGTGCGGGCGACGCGGGAGGAAGAACTGGAAGGTCTGGACCTGTCGGAGCACGACCTTCCGGCCTATACGCCGGACGAGGCGCCGACTGGATAGGGAAGCGGCGACTAGACCAGGTCTCTTCGACCATGGGATGGTCGTTGGAACGAACAACCGCCCGCCTGAACCGGCGGGCGGTTGTCTATTATCCGGGTTGCCCAAGTAGTGAATTGTGTAACAAAGATTTAACAACATTGAAAAATTCATGTAACACGCGGCTGCGAAAGTAGTATCCAAGGAATCGAACGGGAGAGAGAAATGGAAATCATCATAGCAGCAGGGGCTTTCGTAGGGTTGTTCGGAATGTGGGTGGTTTTGCCCCGGAAGTTCCTTCACAAGTAGACTCTAGGCGGCGACTCCGGTGGAATTAGCCGGAGTTACCCATACCCCAGGTTCAGTCCACGTGCGTCGAGACGGATGCCGTGGGCTGATTTTATTGTCCGGGAATGGCAAACGGGCAAGCTGCAGGGCGAGCAATGGCGGAGGGCAGGTGTTATACTGGTTGGCCCCAAGCCTGCGGGAACGACGGTAGAGATGCGACGGTACTTAAAGTCATCGAGTAGAGTAATGCTGGCCGCCCTTATGACGGGCGGCCTTTTGCTGGCGTTTGTAGCCGCCCACGGCTGCGACGCCAAGGGCACGAGCCCGGCCGGAAATACGTCGGGGGCCGTTAGCCAGACCCAGGGTTAGGCCAGTTTAGCGGCGTTTCATACACTTCCTGTGATGTCGCTTTCCGCCTTGCAGGGTTTTCGGTACTACGTCTTTGGGCTGGACGGTTTTTGAAAGTTAAAGGCGGGCATTAGCTGTCCTCATCGACGGATGGCTTAGCCTTTAGCCTGCGGTTTAGACTCCAGACCCAACCGACGCCCACAATTGCACCGCCAGCGCCGAGCACCATCAAAACCATGCCTATACCTGGACTTACTAAACCGGTGTTCTCGATATCGGCTTTTTCCTCCTCAAACACGAAGGGGCCGCCGATGCTGTGGAAAGACTCTGCGGCGCTCCGGGCCCGATAGTCGCCTACTACCTCCACAGTGCCCCATGCGGCGGCGGCCATGCTTAACAAGACCAACATTCCGGCGATGGTCGCCTTTGTATGGCCTATCATGTCCTCTCCTCCAACTTGGTAGATGCGGCTTCTAACCCGATTCCATGTTCCTACCATTCCCGATGGGCTTTGCCGCGTTAGCTGGGGAGACCCATCCTGAGCAGGGGGTGGGACAAGCCCGACCCATAGCTATTCGGCGGTAGTGCCCCCGTCTATGACCAACTCGGAGCCGGTCATGTATGCGGCTTCGTCGGAGGCGAGGAAGAGGACGCCGTATGCGACGTCTTCGGGAGAGGCAAGCCTGCCAAGGGGCACGCGGGTCAGGCGTTCCTCGAGTTGTTTGGGATTGTCCAGCAGTTCCTGGATGAAGGGGGTCTTGACCGGCCCCGGGTGTACCGAATTGCAGCGAATATTGTCCTTGGCATGCTGGATGGCGGTGGCCTTGGTGAACAGGCGCACCGCACCTTTACTGGCGGTATAGGCAGCGGACCGTCCGATGCCCACGATGCCGGCGGTGGAGGATATGTTAACGATTGACCCGCCTCCGCTGCGGCGCAACGCAGGGATGGCATGCTTGGTTCCCAGAAACACGCCGGTCATGTTGATATCCATGAGCCCCTGCCATTCCTCCAAGGCTGTGTTCTCGATGCCCACTGTGGCCAGGGTTATCCCGGCGTTGTTGACCAGGATATCCAACCTGCCGTACTTGCTCTCGGTCAATTCGACCAGTTGCCGCCAGTCTTGTTCCTGGGTCACGTCTAGATGGGCGTAGGTTGCCTCGCCGCCCAACTCCCTGACCTCTGCTTCCAGCTTTATCCCCTCGCCGTCCAGGATGTCGCCAAAGCACACCTTGGCGCCCTCGTTGGTGAACATTCGGACCTCTGCGGCCCCCTGACCCCGGGCTGCGCCGCTGATTATCGCCACCTTACCGTCTAGCCTTCCCATGTGAGATTCCTCCGTGTAGATTCGAGTGTTAGCTTCACGCCAGGCCGTTCAGGACTTCCAACTGCCCGTCGACGGTAGCCAGATCGGGGAGCAGCTTCAGGATATACCCGGTTTCATCTATCACTACCGCGGGACGCCGTCCTTCGGCCGGGTTGGCTAGATACCTTTCGTCTCCCGGCTTGGACATGCCGAAGGACGTTGCGATGGCCCTGTCGGGGTCGAGAAGAATCGGGAAGGGGAGTCCCTCCCGCTCGGCCCAGTCGCGGTTGGATTCCGGGTCGCGGTCATTCACTCCAAAGACGAGGATATCCTTGTCCTGGAAGCCGGCATAGTTGTCGCGGTACCCGCGACTGTGGCGGGTTCAATTCCCTCCGCCGGGGGAGGAGAAAAACCAGAGCCAGACCTTCTTACCCGCGAGGTCGGAAAGCCGGACCCCATTGCCGGCGTGGTCTACGGTGGTAAAATCCGGCGCCTTGTCGCCCTCTTTTGGCATACTTTCCTCCTTGTGGTGGGAATTGCTGTTAGCCGGGACCTGCCATGCAGGTCGTGGTAGCCGGATTATATCAATCTTCACCGGGGACGGTTGCCGGGGGCGACGGTATTGGCGCGGCCCCTGGACTTGGCAGCCGGAAGTTGTCTTGGTAATGGGGAATCCTTACAATGTCACCCGGCCAGGCTGCCGCCGGGTAGCGGCCAAGCCGATACCGGGGTTAGGAGTTCAAGGGCGCCATGCTGGAGCACATGGGAGTACGGTGGGGGTACGTGTTTCTCCACGGCGCCGCCTACATAAATGAAGAGGAAACCCGGGACTTGATGGTCCAGGCGGTGGAAATGTACTTGGCAGGGGACGAGGAGCGGGAGATAAAGGGCGACGGCTTCGAGGGTAAGCTGTACACCGAGCGGAAGTACGAAGTGATTGGAACGTTGGGCGGGCAGCGGTTCGACGCCAAGCTGGAGACTCCTCTAGGGCAAGACCGGGCGGCGTTCCTGGTGAACGAGCAGTCTGGGGAGATGGGGTCGTTTATTTCCAAGAACTAGTTGCGGGCAGAGATATCAGAGGGTTGCCCCGTCTGCTTCATTCGAGCAAGCCCTTCGATAAACTCAGATGCGCAGCGAGCTGGTCAGCCGTCGCTAGCAGAATCGTTGTTGCCGCAGGCTCTTGGGAGAAACCAGCGATTGGTGCGAATTGTCCAGCCCATCCCAGTCCTTGTCAACCACCAGCGCCGTGGGTATGATACTCCGTGGTCATCCCACATCCTGGCTCCCGCGTCATGCCCCAACGCAAGTCGACAGAGCCGGGGATTTTTCGCCCCAATGCCCTTTGGACCTAGCACTTAGGAGGCATACATGCCCGGCGCCCTGGAGGGAATCCGCGTAATCGACTTCGGACACTACATCGCCGGCCCCTTGACCGGCATGCTCCTGGCGGACTACGGCGCCGACGTTATCAAGGTCGACCCGCCCGGAGGACCCCGCTGGAAGACCCCGGCTAACGCTACCTGGGACAGGGGCAAGCGCAGTATCCTCCTCGACCTCAAGCAAAAGGACGGCCTCGCCACCGCCCGGGCCCTGGTGCACGACGCCGACGTTGTGGTGGAAAACTTCCGCCCCGGCGTGGCCAAGCGGCTGGGCATTGGGCCCGAGGAAATGCTCAACACCAACCCCCGCCTGGTGTACTGTTCCCTACCCGGCTTCGCCTCGGACGACCCCAGGGCCGCCTTGCCCGCCTGGGAAGGCGTCATCGGCGCCGCCGCCGCCACCTTCCTGCTGGATCCCAGGGACGACGGCGTCGACGAGCCCGTCTATTCCGCCATACCCACCGCCTCCGTCTTTGGCGCATTCCACGCCGCCGTTGCCGTCGCCATGGCCCTCACCGCCCGCGAGCGGGACGGGTTGGGCCAGCACATCGAGACTCCCTTGTACGACGGCATGTTCGCCACCAACGCCTACCGGGGAATCAGCTTCCATGACCCGGTGGAAGGCCCCAATTTTCCCTACGCCGCCGGGAGTTTCGGCCCCACCCAATATCGCGGGGCCTGGGACGGGTTCTACCGTTGCAAGGACGACCGCTGGCTCTATTTCAGCGGCTATACCAACCTGAACTGGCCAAACTTCCTGGAGGCCGCCGGCATCGCCGACTGGCAGCCCCGGACCGCGCTCGACTTCGACGCCCTCGATGCCGACCCCACGCTGTTGGCCGAGACACTCAAGCGCGCCCAGGCGTTGTTCATGACCCGCACCGCCCAGGAGTGGGAAGACCTGGTCGCCGCCTCGGGCAGCGAGGCTGTAGTTTGCCGCACCAGCCGGGAGTGGCTTGACCATCCCCACGCCCGGGAGTCCAAGATGGTAATCCAGGTCGACGACCCGAAATACGGGAAAATGCTCCAACCCGGCATCAACGTCCGCATGTCCCGCACACCCGGCCAGGTACGCGGCCCCGCCCCCGCCCCGGACCAGCACCGACAGCAGATTCTGTCCCAGTTGACTGCTCCCAGCACTACCAACCCCTTGCCTGCACCCGAGGCGGCCCTGCGCTCCGCCTTGCAGGGTATCCGCGTAGTTGACCTGTGCATAGAGCTTGCCGGTCCTACCCTGGGCCGCACTTTGGCCGAGTTCGGCGCAGACGTGATCAGGGTCGACAACCCCACGCGCAAAGAGCGCAATTTCACCATGGTCCTGCACAACGACGTCAACCAGGGCAAACGCAGCATCTTCCTGGACCTCAAGACAGAGGAAGGCCGCAAAGTCCTGCGAAAACTGCTAAAGAACGCCGACGTGGTGATTCAGAGCTACCGTACCGGCAAGCTGAAGAAGCTGGGCATCGGCTACGATGACGTTCGCAAGCTCAACCCCAACATCATCTACGCCTCCCTCAACGCCTACGGCCACGTCGGCCCCTGGGCCCAACGCCCGCCCCACGACCCCTGCGCCCAGTCCGTCCACCGGCATGTCCCTCCGCTTCGGCGGCGACGGCCCTCCCCTGCTGCAGGCCAGCCCCACCAGCGACTACGGCACCGGCTTCATGGCCGCCTACGGAGTAGCCTTGGCCCTGCTCCACCGGCAGCGCACCGGCGAGGGGCAGTACCTCGACACCGCGCTGGCCTACACGACCATGACCATGCAGTCCCTCTTCATGCAGTCGTATGAGGGCAAGGTCTGGGACGAGCCACAGGGCCGCCATGCCCTTGGGCACCGGCCCCTTGCACCGGGCCTACCAAGCCAACGACGGATGGTTCTTCCTGGGCGCCCGTGAATCTGACCTCCAGCGCATCTGCGAAGTCGATGGCCTCGGCGGCAATCCAGGACCTGCGCGGCCAGGCCTTGGACGATGCCTTGCAGGAACGCTTCCAGGCCAAGCCCGTCCAGGATTGGGTCAGCCTGCTCACTGCCGCCGGCGTCGGGGCTCACGCCGTGGTCTCCGACTTCGCCGAACTAATGACCGATCCCTGGGCCAAAGCCCACAGCCTGAGCCTTACCCGCGACCACGAGGATATCGGCCTGGTCACCACCTGCGGCCCTGCGTTCCGGTTGTCCCGCACTCCCGTCCGCCCCGGAAGTCCTGCGCCCCAGGCCCGGACGGCAGGCCCGCGAGATACTCAAAGAGCACGGCATGGGCGACGACTACCAGCGCCTGGTCGACATAGGAGCCGTCGCCACCAAAAGCGTCAACGACCCCTAGGACGACCCAAGAGCGGGTTTCCTGTCAGAGCGACTATCCTCCCTCAGTACTATTGCGGAACCTGCTGGTCAGCCGTCGTCAACTCATAACCAAGAGCAATACGCCGTTGGGTCCGACGACCGCCTTGGCCTTGACTTCAATCCGAGGTGGGCACACCGCTTTCAACAACTAGGGCAATTCAGAAATGCTACAGCCCTTTGTAGTAATCCCGTATCTTCGCTGCCATAAGTATTCTGCGTTTCTGTAGGAATCCCTCGTAGTTGTCAGTTTCTACGTCATGAGGGATGCAGTGGGCCTCCAAATTGCATCGCAGTTGATCTGCATCGGTTATCCCACCGTAAAAGGGCTTCCCGTTTCTACACTGCTCTCGCAATCGAGAAAAGTAGGTTGCAGGGGGTGTGTTCCCGATGGCGATGTTTATCGAGGGCTCCATCGCCACGTAGTTGGCAATCTGGTTGTATTGGTTACGCTTCATTCCCTTCTCATCAATGAGGTGGCTCTTGGGGAATACGTGGTGAATGTGCCACTGGCCGTTGAGCAGGTTAGGCACGGTGATATGGCTGGAAAGGAATCCCTTATCAGGGCCAACAACCTGGCTTGCCAAAAATACGTTAAAGTAGGGACTACTGGCAACTGGCGTGTCCATTTGCTGAGGAAGCCCCACATTCCAGAAGGCGTCCGAAAGCTGCGCCTTCTCTATCGTGTCTAGATAGCTGCGCGCTCCTTGTTGGTCAATACTCCGAATGTCCACGCTGAAAGTTGTCTCTGGATTGCCGGTGTATCTCCCAGTCAGGACCGACATCACGAACCATCGGCGCACTAGGGTTTCGATTTCAGCAGATGGCACCCTTTGGGCCCGCAGCGTCAAAAAGAGTATATAAGCGAAATTAACGGTGTTCTGGGACCTGACTAGCGACGAATCTTCAAATCCGGCCGAGCGTAAAATCGTGACAAACTGTTTGAAATTATACTCATTGATGTAGCGCGAAACCCCGTCTTTAAGCCTCCGGAAGGATTCTTCCGCAATAGCCTCCTCATGAGTTCGAGTCTCGAAATTACGCCCTGACAGCAGAGCGACCAAGTCCTCCAAGCGGCCACGCTTGAACTCCGAAGTAAAAGCTACCCGAAGCATGTCAGTGTAGGACGGGTCGTAGAGGTCGTCCTTTTCATCCTTCAGCCATCTGAGGGCGCGGAAGTAGTCGGTAGAGGCGAAATCGTCGTCCTTGGCCAAAGTCTCATATTCCTGTGGTGCGATAGCCAGATGACAGAAATAGTCGATGCACTTTCTTAGCAAGTGGCCGCTGTACTGTTCGCTGGCGGCCATCTTGGACATGGCGAAATCCGCAGCGTTAAGTGTGACACCTTGGGAGTTGATGCGAACGAAGATCTCGGTGACCGTCTCAACATCAAGATCAGCATTCAATTCGATGACGCCTAGGGAATTGTTCTTGATACCCTCTAGCTGTCGCATGCATTGGTCGATTTGACGTTTGGTGGCGCTATGATTCATTTCGCAGTACTTGTCCACGATTTCGCCCATCCATGACTCTGGTGCAAAGACGGTGGAGATGTCGACAATCCATGACGGATCCTTGCGGATGGCGGCGTTCGTTACCTCGAAACGTTCTTCTACTGGATGAAAAGCTATAGAAATATGAGTCCGTTTATAGTCTTTGGTGACGACCTGTTGATTGAGCAGAGCCGCCAAGAGGGCCGTCACGCCGTTGCTGACCGTCAACCAAAATACGCTTCCCGGTGGATTGGGTCCCATCCTTCAGACGAACGTCCGGGTTTCGCCAGGCGATGAGATATCCTACGGGATAGCCTCGATAAAGCGAATCTACAAAGTCACGCACCTTGGCCGCGTTCCAGACGAAAGGACGCTGGATATCAGGAATGGCGATTTCATCGGATTTGATCCACGTTAGCAGTGTCTCGACTGGGTACTGGTTTACCGAGTAACGCTGAACAGGCATCCTCATTCTTCTCCCACATGCACTCGATCCGAGACCAAATGTCCCCCGGGCCCCTAGTCCAGGTTGTAAACCCTGGTGGCGTTGCCCCCCACTATCTTCGCCTTCTCCTCTTCCGTGCAGTCCTCCAGGATTTGATCGATTATCTCCCGGCTCCTGGGGAATGTCCCCTCTCCGTGGGGATAGTCCGCCCCCCACTGCAACTGGTCCACGCCGATGATGTCCCGTAGCTGTATGCCCAGGGCATCCTCTTGGAACCCCAGGAAAACGTTGCTGTGGAAGAAATCGCTGGGCAGCGCGCCCTCCTGGAACCGGAATCCCCTTATCCCCGAGGGTCGCTGGGAGTACGTGAAGTCAATCCTGTCCAGGAAGTGGGGCACCCAGGACAGCTCATGCTCAATCGATCCCACCTGCAGACATGGATACCGCTCGAACACTCCGCTATAGATCATGTCGCCGAGGGACACTCGCACCCAGTGGTCCGCATTGGCCAGCGTAGACGGCTTGACCAGAGCGCTCTTTTCCGATGAAGCGAACTCCTGTCCCGGGCCTGGGCGGTTGCTGGCTATGTGCAGGCTCAGGGGTGTTCCCAAGTCCTGGGCCGCGGCCCACAGCGGCTCGTACTCCGGCAAATCGTAACCCCTTCCCTCAGGCGGGTACACTGTAATGAAGCCTCCCGCCAGCCCCAGCTTGGCGGAGCGTTCCAGTTCCTTCACGCTGGTAGTTACGTCGTCCACGTTGAGCATGGCGATGCCTTTCAGCCGCCTGGGATTAGCCTGGCAGAACTCCGCAAGCCAGTCGTTGTATATTGCCGTCACCGCCGTCAGCAGTTCACTGTCCGGCACGCTGTACAGCACCCCGCCCACCGTGGGGTAGATGATGCTGACGTCTACGCCGTCGATGTCCAGGTCCTTGACGTGCTCTTCCGGGATGTAGCTGCCGGGCCTCACGTCTTCCATCGTCGAAGGCCCGCCCAGCTTTGACGGGTCTTCGAACCTCTGGCCTGCCTGCGAAGCCGCCGTGGCGCCGATTACCCTGTGGCCGTCATAGTACCAATAGTCTCCCGCTCCATCGAAGACCACGCGCGGCGCCCTGTCCTTGTACTTGGCCGGCGTCCTGCTGCTCCAAAGGTCGGCAGGTTCGAAAACGTGGTTGTCCGACGATACGACCCTGTAATCGCCCATGCTCAATCTCCTAGCTCTCCCGGGAGTTTCTCTAGTCGCATTGCGCCGAGACGCTTTGACCCGTCTAGTTGGTCAACGCCCGCGGCACCGCCAATTGTCCAGAATCACCCAATACCTGTCAATGGGCCGAACCGGGCAGGGAGTCAAGCGCGGCTCTCGAGGACGGCGGCACCGTCACTACACACAACGGCCGCCACCCGTTCGTCGCATAGCCTGGGCCTAGGCTGTCCGTTCGCCCTGAGGGAAATCGAAGGGCACCCGCCAACAAAAAAACAGGCGCCCCGATAGGGGCGCCTGTTTAGATTTGCCGATCAGGCCCGGCTGCCGCCGAGCCTCTAGTCCAGATTGTAGACCCTGGTGGCGTTGCCGCCGACGATCTTCGCCTTCTCCTCTTCGGTGCAGTCCTCCAGGATCGCCTCGATTATCTCCCGGCTCCTGGGGAACGTCCCTTCTCCGTGGGGATAGTCCGAGCCCCACTGCATCTGGTCTATGCCGATAATGTCCCTCAACTGGATGCCCAGGGCATCCTCCTGGAAGCCGAGGAACACCTGGCGGTGGAAGAAGTCGCTGGGCAATGCTCCGTCCTGGAACCGGTAACCCTTCATGCCCGAGGGCCGCTGCGAGTACGTGAAGTCAAGC
>CAXXWY010000023.1:0-169980 GCA_963668505.2 Dehalococcoidia bacterium
GCGCCAGTCCCGGCGAAGACGAGACCGAAGGTGCCGACCAGTTCCGCTACGCAGCGCCTCGGGACGCTGACCCTGCTATCCACTCCACTGCTGCCTAGTACTTGGACACGTTGATTTCCGACATCTTGCCGGTGACCAGGAAGATGACCCTTTCCGCCACGTTGGTGGCCCGGTCGGCGATACGCTCCAGGTCGTGGGCCACCCACAGCAGGTAGGTTGCCCGCTGGATGGTCCTCGGGTCGTCTATCATGTAGGCAAGCAGGTCCCGGTACACCTGGTCGTATAGTGAATCGACCTCGTCGTCATCGTCGCAGATCTTAAAGGCTGCCGCCGTGTCCCGTTGGACCAAGGCATCCAGGCCGCGCCGCAGCATGTCGGTGGCCCGATCGGCCATCAATGGAATGTCTATCAGCGGTTTCAACGGCGGCTCGTCGCCCATCATCAGGCTGATTTTGGCGATTCCTTCCGCGTAGTCCCCCATCCGCTCCAACTCGACAGTGATGTGCAGCATGGTCACCAGGACCCGCAGGTCCCCGGCGATGGGCTGCTGCGTGGCCATCAGGTTGATGCATTTGTCTTCGATTTCGAACCGTTTCCTGTCGATGGCGTCGTCTTCTTCCACCACCCGGCTGGCGGCGTCCAAGTCCCGCCGGTTCAAGGCGTCCAAGGCTCGATAGATGGAATTCTCCACCATGCTGCCCAGAATCAGGACCTCGTCCTGCAGCCTTCGCAATTCCCGGTCGAAGCCAGTTCTTACTTGCATCCGGCCCTCCTCCACCATCAGCCGAACCGTCCGGTGATGTAGTCTTCGGTGCGCTTATCGGCCGGGTTGGTGAATATCTGCTGCGTTTGGCCGTGCTCCACCATGAACCCCGCCCTGTCTTCTCCCATGGTCAAGAACACCGTCTCGTCGGAGACCCTGGCGGCCTGCTGCATGTTATGGGTCACGATGACGATAGTGTACTCTTCAGCCAGGGAACGGATCAGGTCCTCGATAGCCAGGGTGGCCATGGGGTCCAATGCCGAGCATGGCTCGTCCATAAGTATCAACTCCGGTTCGACAGCTAGGGCTCGAGCGATGCAAAGGCGCTGCTGCTGCCCGCCTGACAGGGCCAGGGCGTTCTTGTTCAGCCGGTCCTTCACCTCGTCCCACAGGGCCGCCCGGCGCAGGCTCCGCTCTACGATATCCGCCAACTCGCGGCGGGGATACCCGTTGATTCTCAGACCAAAGGCCAGGTTCTCGAAGATCGACTTGGGGAACGGGTTCGGCTTCTGGAAGACCATGCCGATACGGCTGCGCAGCTCCACCGCGTCCACGCCCCGGGCATAGATATCCTGCCCTTCGAACAGCACATGGCCCTCCACTCGCCCGCCAGCCAGCTCGTGCATGCGGTTCAGGCAGCGCACCAAGGTGCTCTTGCCGCACCCCGACGGCCCGATAACGGCGGTGACGCCCTTCCGGGACACCGGCAGCGTGATATCCCTGACTGCCAGGAAATCTCCATAGAAGGCGTTCAGGGCCTGTATTTCAAGCGCATAGCCATCAGGCCGGTCCAGCGTAGAGGCCACGTGGTTCGAGTCGCCGCCGCGAGTATTGCTCAACTTCAACGCGTCTCTGAAGTTCCCAATCTGGTTAATCACCACATTCTCCTCTTCGCAAGCATGTGCCGCAACGCCACCGCTACGCTGCTCATCGACAGCAACACCACCAAGAGAACAATCATTCCCGCCGCGGCATTCTCTTGGAACCCGGCCAGCGGCCGGCTAATCCAACTGTAAATCTGAATTGGCAACACCGTAAACGCGTCTGTGGGGCTCGTAGGCACGAAGAAGACCGACGTGAACGCTCCTATGACGATCAGCGGAGCAGTTTCACCGATTGCCCGCGCCAAGGCGAGAATCACGCCCGTCAATACCGTCGGCATGGCCACCGGCAGCACCTGGAAACGCACCGCCTGCCATTTAGTGGACCCCAGGGCTATGGCCGCCTCCCGTATCGACGGGGGCACTGACCGCAACCCCTCTCTCGCCGCCACGATGATAATGGGAAGAATCAAGAGGCCTAGCGTGAGAGCGCCGGTGACGATGCTGGGGCCAAGGTTGAACCAGTAGTAGAAGAGCGCCAGCCCCAACAGCCCATATACCACCGACGGTACGCCGGCCAGGTTGTTGATGTTGATTTCGATGATCTTGGTAAACAGGTTCTTGCCGGCGAACTCTTCCAGGTAAATCGCTGCGCCGATGCCAACCGGGACCGCGAACAGCGCCGTGAACGCCATTACCCACAGCGTCCCCAACAAAGCAGGCTTGACGCCGGCCTCTTCCGCCGTGCGGGAGGGAAAGCTGTTGAGGAAGTCCCAGTTAAGGACACCGACTCCGTCGGTAGCCACGTCGAAGAGGAGCACACCCACTGCGAAGACCCCGAACGCGGTAGCCAACATTCCCAGTCCGACGAACCCATGGTCTGTTGCCTTCCGAATCTGCTTCTTCTGGGGCGTGGGAAGCCCTCTGAAGGGTACGCCGACGATCATTCGTAGACCTCCCTGAACTTGGCCAGCAGGGCTTGAGCCAGCAGGTTGATGGCCAGGGTAAACACGAACAGCCACAGGCCCACGGCGAAGGCGCTTTGGTATTCAATGGTGCCGCGGGCTGTATCTCCCCGCACCACATCGATGATAAATGCCGTCATGGTCTGCATGGCCTCGAAGGGATTGCCGGAGAGATTAGCTGCGTTTCCAGCCGCTATCGTTACGATCATCGTCTCTCCCACGGCCCTGGCCATGGCCAGCAGCCCCGCCGCGACGATGCCGGATAGGGCCGCCGGCACCACCACCCTGACAGCCACCTGGAAACGGTTGGCCCCCAGAGCGTGGGCGCCCTCTCGCAGAGCCGAGGGAACGGCCCGCATGGCGTCGTCGGATAAAGAGACCACCATGGGTATGAGCATCACTCCCATGGCGCAGGCGGCGGTGATTGCGTTGTAGGTAGCATCGGTGCTGAACAGGGTCTTTATGATGTTGGGGCTGATGAAATACACTGCAAAGAACCCGAAGACCACCGTTGGTATCCCAGCCAGCACTTCCAGCACCGGCTTTACGACTGCCCTTAAGCCCTCCGGCGCGTACTCGCTGAGATAGATGGCGGTCAATAGGCCAATGGGGAACGCTACCGCCATTGCCATGGCCCCGATAAACGCCGTTGCGGAGAGCAATGGGAGAGACCCAAAGCTTTGGGGTGAGAACAACGGGGACCAGTCCTTGCCGGACACGAACTTCCAGACCGAAACCTCGGTGAAGAAAGGCACCGCCTCTGACAAGAGGACGATGACTATTCCCAATGTGGTCACGATGGACATGACCGCACATAGGGCAAGGGCCAACATGATGGGCGCCTCCCGCACGACACGCGGCGGGAGGCGCTTCCGGTTGAGGTGTGTGACCCTTCTTTGCACTATTGCAGCCTGCCCAGGACTTCTCCCAGAGGCGTCCCGGGGGCAACGTCCTTGAACACCGATCCGGTGGTCCGGGCGTCAACCCGGCCCTGGCTCCAGGTGTAGGCCGCCTGCGGCAGCGCTACGTACCCTACTTCAGGCACCAGCGTGGTCGCCTCGGCCAGGTAGAACTCCACAAAGGCTTCTAACTCCGGCCTCTCGTCCAGCAGGCCAGAATTTACGTAGATGAAGATGGGTCGGGCCAGGGGCTGGTAGCTTCCAGCCTCCACCGACTCCGTGGACGGCGCCACGCACTCCCCGGTCGCTGGGTTTTCTACTGCTACCGCACTCACGAGGTCGCTGTACTGCGCCAGGTAGGCCAACCCAAAGTACCCGATCCCGCCCTGGGTGCCGTTCACTCCCTGGGCTATAAGCGGGTCGTCTTCAGTGGCCAGGTCCATGTCCCCTCGGTGGGCCCCGCCCTCATCCATGATTGCCTCGGTGAAGTAGTCGAACGTCCCCGATGCCGTGCTGGGCCCGTACAGCCGCATGCGCACGTCCGGGAATCCCGCCTTCACCTGGCTCCAGTTGTTGATTACGCCATCGGCCTCTGGTCCGAAGATGGTCTTTAGGTCGCCTACCGTGAGACACCCGGCCCAATCGTTGTCAGGGTTGACCACCACCGACAGGGCATCGAAGGCCACCGGAATCTCAACCAATTCTATACCATTCTCGGCGCAGGTATCTATCTCCGACTGCTTGACCGGGCGGGAGGCGTTGGATACTTGGGTCTCCCCGGCGCATATAGCCCGGAAGCCTGCGCCCGTCCCGGTGGACGCCACGTTCACCCGCACTCCCGAGTTCGCCTTGCTGAACTCCTCCGCCATGGCCTCGCTTATGGGGAACACCGTGCTGGAGCCGGCTATGGCGACGTCGCCGCTCAACTCGACCTCAGTCTCCTGCGGCTCAGGGGTCGCGGCGGGCGCCGTGCTTGTCCCCAGCCTGCCCAAGACTTCTCCCAGAGGCGTTCCGGGGGCAACGTCCTTGAACACCGACCCGGTAGTCCGGGCGTCAACCCGGCCCTGGCTCCAGGTGTAGGCCGCCTGCGGCAACGCTACGTACCCTACCTCAGGCACCAGCTTCGTGGCCTCTGTCAGGTAGTACTCCACGAAGGATTCCAGTTCCGGCCTCTCGTCCAGCAGGCCAGAATTTACGTAGATGAAGATGGGTCGGGCCAGGGGCTGGTAGCTTCCGGCCTCCACCGACTCCGTGGACGGCGCTACGCACTCCCCGGTCGCCGGGTTTTCTATCGCTACCGCCGTTACGAGGTCGCTGTATTGGGCCAGGTACGCCAGCCCGAAGTACCCGATCCCACCCTGGGTGCCGTTCACTCCCTGGGCTATGAGCGGGTCGTCTTCAGTGGCCAGGTCCATGTCCCCTCGGTGGGCCCCGCCCTCATCCATGATTGCCTCGGTGAAGTAGTCGAACGTCCCCGATGCCGTGCTCGGCCCGTACAGCCGCATCCGCACGTCCGGGTAATCCGAATTCACCTGGCTCCAGTTGTTGATTACGCCGTCGGCCTCTGGCCCGAAGATGGTCTTTAGGTCGCCTACGGTGAGACACCCGGCCCAATCGTTGTCAGGGTTGACCACCACCGACAGGGCATCGAAGGCCACCGGAATCTCGATTAACTCTATACCATTTTCGGCGCAGGTATCAATCTCGCTCTGCTTGACCGGGCGGGAGGCGTTAGAGACCTGAGTCTCCCCCGCGCAAATGGCCCGGAAGCCTGCGCCCGTGCCGGTGGACGCCACGTTCACCCGGACTCCAGAATTGGCCTTGCTGAATTCCTCGGCCATGGCCTCGCTTATGGGGAACACCGTGCTGGAGCCGGCTATGGCGACGTCGCCGCTGAGGCCCGCCTCAGCAGTCGGCGCCATGGTTCCTGCCTCAGCAGTCGGCGCCGCGGTTTCAGTAGCCGTACCTGTCTGAGAGGAGTCTGCGGCGCCAGGAGATACGGGGGTCGCCGTGGGGTCACCGCCGCCGCACGCTGCCAATAAGACTAATATCAATGGCAGTGCGGCCACGACAAGGGTTCCAAAGAGTTTGGTCCTTAAGCTACTCACCTGCATCGTTCTCCTTACCTTGTGGGATTACGGGGAGAGTATCGGAAGGACATTAACGGGACTTTAATGCCTCGTTAAGGGCAGGTTATGGCTCGATTAAGTATTTTTTGGGCTGCCAACGTGCCCCTGAGGAATTCGCGTGGAGCGAATGGCCGGAAGGGTGAATGTGATATTCTGAAGCTCCTGACTCGCACAATAAGATAGTCCATTGAGCTAAGTCGTTCTGTGATCGAAGTCGTCCTGCTGACCATACATATCGCAGCCGGGTCCACGGCCCTGTTGGCTGCCGCAGTCGCCCTGGTCACGGCCAAAGGTAGGGCCAACCACGTCAAAGCCGGGCGGGTCTACACACTGGGAATGACCGTCTTGTTCCTGACTGCCCTGCCTCTCGCATTGCTGGATGCCAATGTCTTCCTGCTTTTCATAGCCTTCTTCACCTTCTACATGGTCTTCGCCGGTTGGCGTTTCGCTCGCAACCGCCAAGGCCGCCCCATACTGGCGGACTGGACCGCCATAGTGATAATGGCGCTGACCGGAGTTGGCATGTGGATTTACGCCGTCCTTTTGTCACGCGATGGAAACTCCCAATGGGTCACGCTCACCCTTTTCGGGGCTATCGCCCTGGGCCTAAGCGGAGCCGACGCCCTCTTCTTCCGTTCGCTGCGAGCCGCCCCCCACCGCCGCATCTCCCGCCATCTCACCAACATGTTGGCCGGGACTATCGCCACCGTCACCGCCGTGCTGGTGGTCAACGTCGACACCAACCCTGTCTGGCTGGCCTGGACACTGCCCACCCTGACGATAACGCCGCTAATTGTCTGGTGGAATTTCCGCGTGTCCCGTCAATGGTCGCGTATTCCTCTTTGACGGCCCTCTCCAGTCCCGCGTAATATTGCCGTGCCCGTCACGCCAACCGCCCGCCAACCAAGGAGGCCCACTCCATGAAAGCGGTATTCATCGAGGAACACGGCGGCCCCGAGAAGCTTATCTACGGCGACCGCCCGGAGCCGGAAGTGGCCCCCGGTGAGATCATGCTCCGGGTGCGCGCCAGCGCCTTGAACCACCTCGACCTGCCTTTGCGGACCGGCGCTCACTACCGGGGGCCGCTGCCCCGCATCCTCGGCTGCGACATCGCCGGCGAAGTGGTCACGGTCAGCCCCGCCGCTTCGACGTCGCTGCAACCCGGCGACCGGGTCATTCTCAACAACCGCATCCCCTGCCGCGCCTGCGAACACTGCCGCATGGGCAACGACCAGCGGTGCGCCAACCAGAAGCGGTTGGGCGTCGACCTGGACGGCGGTCATGCCGAGTACATAACCGCGCCCGCCGCCAACGCCCACGTCATCCCCGACTGGATGGACTTCACCGAGGCGGCGGCCCTGCCCATCGCCGCCCACACCGCCTGGCACTGCATGGTGACCCAGGGGCAGGTCAAGCCTTGGGACGACGTCCTGGTGCAGGCGGCGGGCAGCGGCGTCGGCAGCATGGCCATACAGATCGCAAAGATGATCGGCGCCCGCGTCATCACCACCGCCGGCAGCCGGTGGAAGCTGGACAAGGCGAAAGAATGGGGCGCGGACGAGGGAATCAATTACCGGGAGACGCCTAACTTCAGCGACCGGGTGAAGGAGTTGACCGACGGCCGGGGCGTCGACCTGGTCTTCGACTGTGTCGGGGCCGACGTCTGGGAGCAGAACCTGTTGTCGCTGACGGCCGGCGGACGCCTGGTGATAACGGGCGTGACCTCCGGCGCCTCTGCAATGCTGGACCTGTCACTGTTGCAGGGCAAGCCGCTTCACCTGATGGGCAGCGGAGGCCGCAGCAACCGCACCTTCGCCGACTTCATGAAGGTGGTGCATCACGGGTCACTGCGGGGCATACCGGGCCGGGTCTTCCCATTGGCCGACGTAGCCGCCGCGCACCAAGCCATGGAGGACCGGGACTTCTACGGCAAGATTGTCATCGAAAGCTAGGCTCGGCCTTCTGCCCCCTAGCCCGTGGGGATCCTGAACGTAAAAGTGGCGCCCTCTCCCTCACGGCTCTGCACCGTGACCTCGCCGCCGTGCAGTTGCACTATGTGTTTGACGATGGCCAAGCCCAGCCCGGTGCCCCCGTCCCGGCGCGACCGGTCCGCCTTGTAGAAGCGCTCGAATACGTGGGGCAGGTGTTCCGGCGCAATTCCCCGTCCCGTATTGCTTACGTGGACTCGCACGCCGTCACCATCTTCCTCCGACGCCAGGGTTATGCTGCCGGCGTCGGGAGTGAACTTCACGGCGTTGTCCAACAGGTTGACCAGGGCCTGCCGCAGCTTGTCCTGGTCGGCCATTACCGGAGGGACGTTGCCATCGTAACTGGCGTCCATAGATATACCCCTGGCGTCTGCCCGCGCCGCAAAGCCGGCCCTCACGTCCTCCAGCAATGGCCGCAGGTCCATGGGAAAAAGGTTCATCGGCTCCTGGCCGCTCTCCAACCGGGAAAGCTCCAGCAGGTCGCCGGCCATGCTGATCATCCGGCCCACATCCTCGTTGATGCGCCTGATGAAGTCCCGGGCAACCTCCGGTTCGCCCAGGGCCCCGTTCTCCAGGGTGTCCACCGCGGCCTTGACCGAGGCCAGGGGACTGCGAAACTCATGCGAGACGTTGCTTATGAACTCCCGGCGAGCGGTGTCCAGTTGCCGGAGGCGGGACAGGTCCTGAAGGGTCAGCAGCACACCCAGAAGAGAACTGCTGTCCGTAAGCGGCGTAGCCACGGCGCTCAGGAAACGCCGCCGGGACAATTCGACTTCTCCGTACTGGGGCTCGCCCGTCTCGAAGGCCTGGGAAATCATCCGGTGCAACTCGTGGTTTCTGGACAGTTCAATGAACCGGCGTCCCTGCAAGTCCCGGCCCTCTATGTCGAGGAGTTCCCTGGCCACCGGGTTGAGCAGGTGCGTTTCCCCTTCCGGCCCGATCATTACCACGCCGTCGGCCATGACCTCCAGCACGGTAGACAGCCTGTTCCGCTCGGTGGACAGCTCCTGGATAGTAGCCTGAAGGGCCGCCGCCATCAGGTTGAAGGACTCTGCCAATTCCCGGGTCTCGTCCCTGGATATGGCAGACACCCTGTGGCCTAGGTCGCCTTGAGCGATTCGCCGCGCTCCCTCGGTAACCGAACGGACGGAGCGGGAAGTGCGTTGGGCTAGAAAGTAGCCCAATAGCGCACAGAGCAAGGCTGCGCTGAGTACAGACAAGGCAATGGCGGCAATGTCCATCTTAGACTGCACCTGCGGCATGAGCCCCGCGCCGCCGCAGAGACCGGGGCAACCTCATGCCTGAAACTTGTAGCCCACGCCTCGAATAGTGAGAATCATCTGCGGACTGCTGGGGTCGTCTTCTATCTTTTCCCTTAGCCAACGGACGTGGACGTCGACGGTCCGGGTATCGCCGATGTAGTCCTGCTCCCAAACCTGGTCCAGTATCTGGCGCCTGGTGTAGACCCTTCCCTTATTGGCCATCAGCAGGGCCAGGAGTTCGAACTCCCTTGGCTTCATGTCAATCTGCCGCCCCTTGAGAGTAACCACGTGCCCCCCGGGGTCCAGTTCCAAATCGCCCGTTTTGACGACGCTTGCGACGGGGGATTCTGCGCGGCCGCCGCTGGACCGGCGGAGTATCGCCCGCACTCTAGAGAGCAATTCCCGCATGCTGAAAGGCTTGACCACGTAGTCGTCGGCGCCCGTCTCCAGTCCCAGCACCTTGTCCACTTCTTCGGTCTTGGCCGTCAGCATCAGCACCGGCACGTCGCTGGTCCGCCGCAGCATCCTGCAGACCTCCAAGCCGTCCAGGGTCGGGAGCATGATGTCCAGGATGACCAGCGCCGGGTCCGCTTCCCGGGCAATCTCCAGTCCCTTCCCGCCGTCGGCGGCCGTAACAACCTGGTACCCGGCGTGTTCCAGGTTGTACCTCAGCGCCTCCAGGAGGTTTTCCTCGTCTTCGACTATTAAGATTGTCTGTTCCAACAAGTCAGACTCCAGGATATGGCCGGTTGGCCCCCATTATACAAAGTCCCGGCAGTTCCGGCGGCATGACCCCGCCGGCGCCACAGGGCGCAGGTAGACATAATGAGGACGCTTAACTCTAGTAGCGAGAAAATTTTAGATTCCCTACCATTTCCGCCCATTTCCGCCCATTTTTCATCCCGGAGCGCCCAGGACTGAGGTATACAGCCGATTGAAAGCCATGAACTGGAGTCAACGGTCAGTCCGCCTCTCGCTGTGTTCCGCGGCCACGGTGTTGCCTTGGTCATCCCGGGTACTCGAGAACACGACGCGGGTCTTCTTCCCGCCGTGGATTTGAGGCTCCTGGGCCAGCTTACGCCGCAACAGGTCTACCGGCCCGCCCTGGGCGCACAGCGGCTCCGGCAGGCCCAGCACGTCCACCAGCAGCCGCCGGTCCAGCTCCGCCCGGGCCGGGTCCTCGTCTATCTGGTCGAAGGGCAGGAACCGCAGGCCGCGCATGGCCTCGAAAGCCTCTTTTGCCGCAACGTGCTGCTCCGGGGTCAACGACCGGGTATCCAGCGCCGGGATGTTGGGGATGCCGGTAACGGTCGTCGTGCCCCGCCCCGACTGGGTCTTATTGGATACCCACCAGTGGAGCAGCAGGCCCAGGGTCGAGTTGCACCACAGGGCAAAGGCGTACTCGTGCTCGCGGTCCTCGAAGATGACCGACGGCCATGCCCGGCCGCCGAGACTGGGACGCTCAGTCATGGCAACGATTAGGGACTGGGAGTTGAATCGCAGGTCGCGGTTGTAGTGGGCCCGGGTGGCGGTACCCCAGACCTCGGCCGCTTTATCGTCCATTCCCTGCTTAATCTCACCTTCCGAATCGGGAGACATAACCAACTGCCGTTCCCTTTTGGCGGCGTGGGCCCACAGCATGGGATAAGTCGGATACGCCCTCCGGGGCGGCTTTATCAGGGCGAACGGACCCCGCGGCTTTCCGTCCGGCTGGTCCCAGTAGATGTCCGCATGATACGGGCCTCTACCAGCAACCTGTCGAATCGGCGCTACCGGCAACTCTATGGGGTCGAGGCCGGGCCCTCCCAACTGCAAGAGGCGCCCGCGCTCCAGGTCCCAGGCCACTTGCGCCAGTTCCTCATCACCAATGCCCACTACCGGCCAAGGGCCGGATTCGGGGAGAGGGAAGTCAAGGATAAGGCCGTATTCCCGGTCTCCGATGGCAACCGCAGTATGCCTGCCGGTTCGTCCCGCAGCAGCCGAGCGATTAAGTTCGCGGATGCGCAGTATTTCGGCGGCCAGTAGCTCCGCCTCCTGGGCCGACCTGACTTGGCGGCGAAGCACTACAAACGTCGCGCGCTTTTCGCCGTGGGCGACGCCTAGCTGCGCGACGAGCAAGCACTCCGCCATGCCTGTGTCGGCAGAGAACGAAGCATCGTAAGAACCGGCTCCGGCGATAGTCACCACAAGCACGTCTGAGCAACTGTCGCTTACAGCCTTGCGTGCGGCCTCCCATTCAACGCCGCTGAGCGTACTGAGCGGCATGACCAGGGCAAGCGTTCCGTCCGGTCGAGCCTTCCGCAGGGAAAGGTCAAGGAAATCGGCGGCAAGGCCGGCGTTGCCCGTAGCGATAGGAGCGTCGCCCCTAAGTTGGACCAGGGAGCCTTGCATCTTCCTTTGCACTTCCCGGCTGGTATTGAAAGCCGCGAAAGCGGGGTTTCCCACACCGAGTTTCTCGCCTTCCATGCCGGTGGGGCGAACAAAGGGCGGGTTCATTATCACCAGGTCGAATTTGCCGTGGCCGACCCGGGAAACCAAGTCCCGGACCTCCTCCGGTTTGCGCCCGCCGGAGGTCACGGCGGCGGCCTCTCCCAGCAGGCCCGGTTGCACGCTCTCGGCCAGCAGGTCCAGGGAGCCTACCGTCACCGCCTCCCTGGGCTTGCCGTTGCCCTTTCCATTGGCTTTTGGCGTGGGACGCAGGTAGCGGTTGCCGTAGGGCATGGTGAGGAGACATTCGCCGTCGAATGGCGTATCGGGATGGCTGCCGGCCAGCATAGCCGCAGTCAGGTGAACGGCGATGTTGACCACGTCCAGGCCAACCAATCCGTGTTTCATCATCGGACCGTGCAGTTCCCGCGGGTTGCCGCCGTGTAGCTCGTGGAGCAGGGACAGACGCTGGTAGGCGGCGGAAAGCAATGTGCCGGTGCCGCAGGCGAAGTCGCCAACCTGCAGGCTTGCCAGGGTCTCGCCGTCGCTCCAGTCTGCCCCGGCGGGCGCTCGTCCGGCGGGGAGGGCCAGCCCCGCGAGAAGGGCGGCGGCCTCGGGCCGGGTGTAGTAGGTGGCCAGGAACTTCCGGTCGGCGATTAGCTTCTGGAATACGATGCCCGTCAGGTCGTGGGACTGGGTAACTCCGCCTGCAACCAGACCGCGAGCCGTGGGCCAGAGCAGTTGAAGGACGCGGTTGCCGGTTGCAGTGGGCATTTGACTCAGCATCTGCCTGGCGGACCAGAAGATGGGCCAATAGTTGACAGTCAGTATGCGGTCCCATTCGTCATAGAGCTCATCCGGGGCGAATACGCCGTTTTCTCGGAAGAATGACGGCGGACGAATGCCGGCAGCTTTGCCATCTGATCCCTCCGCCTCAAAGTTCGCTTGGGCAAGAGACTCGTGGAAGATGAGGGCGTTGGTTATCACCGTCATGGCCATCCGCCTAGTCTGGCCATCTTCATCATCGTCTTGGCCCAACACGCGCCCAATATCGCGGCCAAGGGCCCTGCCGTGGGGATGACGCCGGGTGAACTCGTTGGCGGCGCGGGTCACTCCGTTCTCGAACTCCCTGGCCAGGGACTCCACGCGGGATGCCGGGGCAGCCGCCCGGTGCACCAGCATCGCCAGGTCAAGCACGCTGCCCCGTATCCAGCCGCTTTCGGGAAGGCGCTCCGGCGATCCTACTGACTGGCGGGTGTAGAGGGCGTATTCCAAGGCGTCGGTACGGCGTATTGCGTTGCGCAATCGCCTGCCGTCCAGGTAAGTAAGCGGGTCCGGGTACACCAGGGCCACGGCAGTCTCTATTGCGCGTCCGCTGTCGGCGACGATGCGGCCCAGGCGGGCGATGGCGTCCTGCTCGGCGCTGGCGTGGTTGGCCCGTTCCGCCTCGATGACCACCGGCCAGCCGCTGGCGTCCTCGACGAGGATGTCGGGCCTGCCGCCGCCTTCCATTATGGAGCCGGTCTGCTCCGACCGGGCGCGCCAACTGCGGCGCAGCCCGTCCAGCGCCTCGCCCAGGGCGACGTTAATCGTCTGCTCGTGAGTAGAACCCGGCATACCCCTATCCTAAGAGCATACCCGCCAGGTTTCAACAAGCAAATGTCACAACGGCGGGGGGTTGGTTGGGAGTATTAGTAGGCTTGACCATCTTGCCCACCACCACATTGGCTATAGGCCGGAGGTGCTAAGGTGGTTAAGGGCGTAGGAACATTAGGTTTGCTACTGAAGGGCACCATCGCATCTTAGTTCTTGCCAGACCTGCTTGATTACAGTCTTTCGAATGCCTCCCCCGCTAATGTTCCTCACCTGGCCATGGGTCTGGCAACCCCAAAACGTCGTTCAGAGTCCGAGTCGGTTTCTGTAGTTCCATTTTTCCTGAACGCCAAACAAATTCGGTGGCGAATGGCAATATACCTTCTGGCAGAGGCAAATTTGTAAAGGGATTGTGTAGCAAATACCATTCGGGTATTGGTTGCCACTGATAATCGCCATGGCCCCCGATCATTTGACCGCAAATGTCCCACGCATTCCTTAAACTCCGCTTGTAAAGGACGGCGGAAACATGCTGGTTTCTGGGTTGAGATGGTGCGCCAAAGAATCCGTAGAATTGTCTCGGTTGGACTGACAATTCTACATCACTTGGTAACCAACGCTTCGGACCAAATAAAACATCGCGAATAACCGTCGGTTCAGCGAGGCTTGCCTTTTCAGCCACAACCACAAGATACGGTATACCAGGGTTCCCGTACTTCTCAGCCTTCTTTTTCAGTGCCCGGCTGATGGCGCTGTCGCCCACTACACTTTGGGGCTCACTCACTCTGCCTCCGATCGCACCACCATCGACTTGAGAGTTCATAGGAATGGCATCGAAGCGCAATTTCCAATCCTGCCACTCCCAAACGGTCGACTCTAGAGGACGTTCCCATCGGTCAGAAATAGGTTGGCCGAGGCTATTGACAGACACTAACCAATTTTGCAAAAAGCCCCGAAGGGCCGAGCCTGAAGGCTGAGCGTTACCGGTCGACAATGGGTGAACCATCAATCGGAAGGAACCTGCATCTATGGAATCTATAACATCCAACACAACCTTTTCTCTTTGCAGAGCACCGAACTTCACGTCAGATTCCTGAACAACGGTGCACTCAGTTACGAACTTTGTATCTTTGTAAAAGGCAGAGAAGTCTGGCTGTCCCCCATGAAAGTGCGGCTCTACTTGAACGTCACTAGCAACAGAGCGAAGAATCTCATGAGTGACCAACTCGAGAAGTGCGGATGGGTGTCGTCTGTCATTACCTCTGAATCGTCCCCGTAAGTCAGCTTTTTTCTCATTGGGTACGTTGGCAAACCATAACTCCAACGTGGCCCTGGCGGCTTCAGCACACTGCCATGCAGAGCGATTGAAAAACTCGAAAGCAGACTCCGTCTGGAGCCCGACCGAACGGTCCGTACGCTTGTAACGGTCAAAGAGGAACACATTAGAGTCATTACAGGTAACTTCTTGGTTCATTGAAAATCTTCCTTAAGCCTTCACTCAAGTGTGGAACCACGTCTGTTCAAATACACGTCAGCAAGTGGATAATCTAAACAAGACTGCATGGTTTTCGCCCAAGTCCTTCACCTAGTTACCACCCATCTGAATACCTACCACCTACATTCCCTTGCAACAATGGCCTGCCACTGTTGGGAGAGACGCTTCTTCGCCTTTTGAAGGCATCGTCAATCCACTGCCGAACTCTCTCCCGTCTGCGCGGCCGCTTTTTAGGCCAGTCATGAAGCAAAGCATATGGGTCGTCGCCTTGGCAGTTATCCCACAGGCGGGGAGGAATCAATCTCTCGTTGTATTCCTCGGAACAGTAATCTGGATGATTGGGCAGCCAGATTCCCAAGAGGCCGCACCTTTGGTTGTAGTCCGTGTGCCTTATGCTGGAATGAATCTCCCAGTCCACGTGCATCCGCTGCCAGGTGCCTGGCCCTATCAACACTATAGTCACCGACGCCTGACGAATGTATCCGTCTCTTATCTCCCGTCGAATGGTCTCCGTAGCCAAATCAGTATCGTCTATATCGTCTTCTTCAACAGAAGCATCCACGATGAAATCACCCATCATCTGAATGAACCTCTTTTTGAACTCTCGGTCAGCATCGTGGTGGCTAATGAACACCCTATGCCTGTGAATGTTTGAGGCCATGGTTCTTCTCCACCTAGAATATCAGCAGCCAAGCCAGCAGGATCGTGGCTAGTACCACAAGGTAGAAAGGCAGCACCGAGGAAGATTGGAACATTGCCCAAAGAAGTCCACACTTGATCGAACCAGTGGGAACTACAGTATAGAGATCTGAGATTGATGCCCGTCCGTCGTGTATTTTGCTCACGAAGGCGCCGTATGATTGCCGGAAACCACGCTCCAGCGACAGGTAGTAGGCATCCAACACGTAAAACAAGAGACCAGGCGCCAACGCTATCAAGGCATGGTCTGCCTCCCCGGTCCTCGCCACCAGGACCAAGACCGCGGAGACGAGCGTAACGCACCACACCTTGCAGGACCGGCTGTTCTCCGCCATGCGCGCAATAACGCTCTGCATTATCTCAAGATGTTTCTGCACGGCTGAGGATTCGGCTCCTAATTCCGGATTGTCGGGCATTATGCTATCTCGCCTGCACTCACAATCTACCCCACAAATCTCTCCGTCACCCCCATCCAAACCCATCACCCCTGTCCGTATTCCACCGGTGGCAGCACGTGGGCTGGGGCTTGTCATTCACGACGCGACACCGGAAGGCGTGATTACAATTCAAGCATCTTCAACGTGAAGACGAACCAGTCCGGGGCGCGCCGCTGCATTGTCAAAGTAACACTCCACCGCCTCCTTGACGTTCTGCCGAAGTTCCTCGATGGTTTCGCCTTCGGTGTGTATGCCGTATCCCAGCGCGCTGGCTGTGTACCCGCCGTCTACTTCGTCTTCACTGACCTCGAATATGATTTCGGTCGACTTCATAAGGTCTATCCTCCATTCGCCAAAGCAGGGTTGTTTCTGGCCCGTATGTCTTCCAGCGGCGCGGCTATAGCTTCCTCGCAGCGTAGAGCATCCGATTCTTCAAACAAGATGGCGCAGACCGCCGAAAAGTCGATAATCACCTTGGGACTCCCCGCTCGTCATAGAGGAATGCGCCGATCTCTGCGGCGGAAGGTCCCGGCCGTATTAGCGCGGCGCATAGTTGCCCTATGGCGTGCAGGTCGGCGGCCAAGTGGCGGCGGCCGCGCTCCCGTTCCAGACGTTCCCGCAGCGCGACGGTGATTGCCTCCGTCTTGCTTTCATGGGTCAACTCTGCCAACTCCTCGGCCAAGCGGCAGGTCTCAGCATTCTTGATGTTCAGGCTCACACCGCACCTCGTAGCAAACCTCTACCATGTATACCTAGTTTACATAATAGAGTTTCCAGGGCATGAATCCAGATAGAACGTGGTGGAGGTGAGGGGAATTGAACCCCTGGCCCCCTGCGTGCAAAGCAGGTGCTCTCCCTCTGAGCTACACCCCCACGGCATTACGCGCAACAAGAGGAACGCGCCCTTTGATTATAACAAGAGCAGGTTGGATAGGTTGAACTGATGGGTCCCGGCGTGAGGCGTTTCAGGGGCCTTGCGTAGCCGGGACCTCTTGTAGGTCGAAGCGGTACTCTTCTATCACCGGATTGGCCAGCAGCTTGTCGCAGATACCGTCAGCCACCTCGCGGGCTTTGGCTTGGTCGCTTTCGTCAATCGTCACTTCCAAGTACTTGCCTATCCGGACGTCCTCAACTGAAGCGAAACCCATTTGCTTGAGACTCCCCAGCACAGTCTGTCCCTGGGGGTCGTTGACCGCCGGTTTGAGAGTCACGTATATCTTCGCCAAGTACATCTGCTAGCTGCCCTGGGTATGGAATGATGGAGCACCATCCGGCCTGACCGAGACTAATGCCAGGCCCCGTCGCCCCACGAACGCGCCGCCTTTGCCAGGCTAGCTCATGACTCCCGTGACCATGCAGGGAGCGCCGTTGGGGAACTCGGGGCCCAACTTGCCGGCATAGGCTTCGAAGAATCGCTCTATCCGCTCCTCGTCCACCCCCTGCATTGTGTCCAGGACGCCCCAGGCGGAAAGGGCTACCGCGCCCTCGGATATCCGGTCGTAGGACCGGGTAACCGCCCATGCGGGCGCCATGTCGAAGCCGTCCATGAACTCCCTGAGTTGCTCCACGTCGGCCGGGTCGGGCAGGTTGTAACTGACCACGATGTTGCCGTGCTCCAGGTTGTGCACTATGCGCTCGTCGGGCAGGCCGTTCTCGTAGAAGCCGCAGCGGGCCCATAAGTCCCAGTGGTCGCCGGACGTAGGCGGCGTGGTGCTGTAGTCTACGGTCTGGTTCTCAGGAACGTGGTTCACGGTGGGCATCAGGTCTTGTTGGACTCCGATCCCTTCTTGGTACTCGCTGTAGCGTCCGACGTCAACCCCCTGGCTTCCGCCGCCCAAGGGAATTCCCCCAACGGCGAATCCGGCTATCACCAGGATCGCCACAATGGCCGATGCCGCCAGGTACAGCTTGTTGGTCTTTTTCCTGCGGGGCCTGGATTCCGACAACGATCCGCCGGACCTGGCCCCCCTGGGGATGACTTGGCCGCCCCTCCGACGGCGTCTCGATTCGGGCAAGTGTAGTTCCTCCGCCTACTGATGTGCTCTAACGGTCTGCAATTGTCGTAGCTGCCACATCACGCCGTGACAGGCGTCTCCAACAGTCCCAGCCGCCGGAAGGTGTCGTCGACGTAACGAGTGTAGTAGCCGTAGTCGAATATTTCGTCGATTTGTTCCTGGGACAGGTACGCCAGGGCTTCGCCGTCGGATTTGACCAGGTCCCGGAAGTCCCGGCCCTGGTCCCAACTGGCCGCCGCGTTCTTTTGCACGATTTTGTACGCCTCTTCCCGGGCCAGGCCCCGGTCGACCAGGGCCAGCAGCAGCCGCTGGCTGAAGATTACGCCGCGGCTGCTTTCCATGTTGGCCCACATCCTGTCAGGGAAGACCCTCAGGCCGCTGACGACCCGGTCGAAGATGTTCAGGATGTAGTCCAGGGCCAGGCAGGAGTCGGGAAAGACTATTCTCTCGGCGGAGGAGTGGCTGATGTCCCGTTCGCCCCAAAGAGCCACGTTTTCCAGCGCGGTGACGCTGTGGCCGCGGATTAACCGCGCCAGGCCGCAGATGCGTTCCGTAAGCTCGGGATTGCGCTTGTGCGGCATGGCCGACGACCCCGTCTGTCCCTGGCCGAAGGGCTCCTCAACCTCGTGCAGTTCGGTGCGCTGCAGGGTGCGAATCTCGGTGGCGAACTTCTCCAGGGACGCCGCTATAAGGGCCAGCGTCGTCACGAAGTGGGCATGCCGGTCCCGCTGCACCACCTGGTTGGACACCGGGTCCATCTGGAGACCCAGTATCTCTCCGGCCCGCTCCTCCACCGACGGCGGCACGGTGGCGTGGGTGCCCACCGCTCCGGAAATCTTGCCCACCCGCACGCTTTCCAAAGCCTCCGCCAACCTGGCCCGCTGACGCCGCAACTCCTCCCACCACAGGGCAACCTTCAACCCAAAAGTGACCGGCTCGGCGTGTACCCCGTGGGTGCGCCCCATCATGATGGTGTCTTTGTGTTCCACGGCCCGGGCCCGCAGCGAGTTCAGGACGCCGTCCAGGTCTTGCAAAAGCAGGGCCCCGGCCTCGGTCAGTTGGAGGCCCGTGGCGGTATCCAGCACGTCTGAGGACGTAAGGCCCAGGTGCAGCCACCGGCCCTCGGGCCCCAGCCCTTCGGTTACGGAAGTGAGGAAGGCAGTCACGTCGTGGCGGGTCTGCTCGAAGACCTCCATCATGCGCTCGTGGTTGTACTCAGCCCGCCGCAACCCGGCCATGTCCTCCTCCGGGATGACTCCCTCTTCGGTCCAGGCCTCGCACGCAGCCAGTTCCACCTGCAGCCACTTCTGGTATTTGTTCTCGTCGGACCACACCTTCTTCATGGCCGGCTTGGAATATCTATCAATCACGGCTGGCCCGCCTCGGCTTCGTCAATCCGGTCGACGCTGAAGCTGGGTCCGGCTTCAACCCATTGGAGGCATGAGCCTGCACGGCTGCAAGCACATCCTCGAAGTCGGTGAACGGATGGAACGGTATGTCCCGCCGCGAGCATTCCCTGGCCAGAATGCGGTGGGCGAACAACACGTCGGCCCGGGTCGCGGCCTCGAAATCCGACATACCATCGCCAGCATAGAACACGAAATGCCCCTGTTCACGGAACCGGTCCACTACCATGCCCTTGGAAATTCCTTGCTTCTCGCGGCCCGGGCGGGCATGGCGGTATTCGAACCGGATGCCCTGCGGAGTGAAGTCGGTGTTGACTGAGTAAACCGGCACTTGGTCAAAGCCTTCTTTTTCCAATAGCGCCTCGATGTAAAAGTCGAGGCCCAGACTCACTATGGCCATGGGAAAATCATTTGACCGGCAATACGACCACAACTCGCCGAAATAGGGCCGTAACGAAGCGTTTTCCTTTACATAACCCTGCATTGTGGCGCGGTCGGCCTGGATGTTGCGAAAGACCCTCTCCTGGTACTCCTTGAGCGTCAGTTGCCGGGAGAGCAACCCCTCACGAACGTCCTGCCAGGCGGAGTCGCCGAACCGTTTCAGCAGCAACTCGGCGACATTTTGGTCCGCAGAGGTGTCGTCGAAGTCCAGCAGCACCGCGGGAGGCAGGCTACCGTTCCCGCAATTGTTGCCGGTAGTCTTCATACGCCTGCCTGATTTCGTCGTATTTTAGGCCCAGTATCTCCGCCGCCAAATAGGCCGCGTTGCGGGCCCCCCAGTTACCGATGGCCACGCAGGCCACGGGGATTCCGGGCGGCATCTGGGCCGTGCTCAGCAAAGAGTCAATCCCGTTGAGGTCGCTGGAAGGCAACGGGATTCCGATGACCGGAAGCGTCGTCCAGGCTGCCAGCGTTCCCCCCAGGGCCGCCGAACCGCCGGCGGCCGCAATGAACACCTCGATCCCCCGCTCGCGGGCTGACAGGGCGTACTCCCGGACCCGCTCCGGGGTGCGGTGCGCCGACAGGGCCCGCACTTCATAGTCTATCTTCATCTGCTCCAGGGTTTTGATGGTGTCCTGGATCAACGGTTCATCCGTGGCGCTCCCCATTACCAGACCGACTAAGGGCATTGGCTTTACCTCCTCTGTGTTACGTCCTAGAGTTCCAACTCGTCTCGAACCGCCTCCAGCAACGCACGCTCCAGGGCCTCCCGCTCGGGGCGGACCTCTACCCCATTTACGAGAATGGAAGCGCCGTCTTCCGCCAAGACCATTTCGACTTCGATTCCCCGGTCTCCCGATTCTTCCCACGACAGCGAGTGGGCAATTGCGTCGTACTGGTCCTCATCGTCCTCATCCAGCAAGTCCAGGGCATCTTCATCGTCCCCGGCGTCCTCGTCCGGCTCCCAGGAAACGAAACTGTCTGTCTCACCCCGGCCGTCTAGCAAACTGTTGTTGATATCCGAAAGCAAACCTGCGATTCCCAGCGAGTCCGCCAGGCGCTTCAGTTCCCGGCGGTCCCGGCCCAGTTTTTCCTCGGCCTCCGCCGCTTCTCTCTGTCGCTTGGCCCGCACTGGCGCCAACTCTTGCTTCAACGCGGACAGCGATTCCCGCCACTGCATCATCCGACCTCCCGCCGGTTGGGCTGCTCAACGTTCAAATAGACTCTGACAACAGCCCGGAAACGTGTAAGGTCACCCTGTGACCGAACGGCCTGGGACTCCCCCAGCCTTCCGGCGCAGCCAACGCGCATGACCATAGTTCTCCGGGACGTCATCCCCAATCAAAATTCCCAATGCCTGCCGGTATCCCGGCTTCATTGGCACGCCTTGAAGGCCGCTGCCTCCCTGTGAGGCTCCGGCTGGCTCAAGGACGCTGCCGTCCTCGCAGGAGAGTCCTGGGAGCGGCAGCGCAGCGATATTGTATCGCACATCGGGAAATCCGGGGAGTATCTTCCAGCATCGGCGGCCACTTTCGTCCCGCCGATATTAACGGCTATTCCCACTCAATGGTTCCCGGAGGCTTGCTGGTGATGTCGTAGACCACCCGGTTGACCCCGGAAACCTCGTTCACGATCCGGTTGGAGATGCGCGCCAGCACCTCGTATGGGAGCCGCACCCAGTCCGCCGTCATGGCGTCGTCGCTGGTCACCGCCCGGACGGCGCACACATTGCCGTATGTCCTGTAGTCGCCCATCACCCCGACAGTCCTGCTGTCGCTGAGCACGGCAAAGCTCTGCCAAAGCTGGTCGTACAGGTTGGCCGCCTTGATTTCATCGATGACTATCCAGTCGCACCGCCTCAGCATATCCAGCCGCTCTTGGGTTACGTCTCCAATCACCCGGATCGCCAGTCCCGGACCGGGGAAGGGTTGGCGGTGCACCATCTCCGCCGGCAACCCCAACTCCATGCCCACTTCCCTGACCTCGTCCTTGAACAAGTAGCGCAAGGGCTCGACCAGCTTGAGCTTCATGTGCTCGGGTAACCCGCCCACGTTGTGGTGGGTCTTGATACGCGCCGAAGCCCGGTTGTCCGATGCGGCGCTCTCTATGACGTCGGAATACAGAGTCCCCTGGGCCAGGAAGTCCGGCTTGCCGAGTTCCGAAGCAACGTCCTCGAACACCCGGATGAACTCTTCTCCGATGGCCTTGCGCTTCATCTCAGGGTCCGTGACCCCCGCAAGCTGCTCCAGGAACCGGTGGGACGCGTCGGTGTACACCAGGTTCAATCCTAGGTTGCGGTTGAACGTGGCCTGCACTCGCTCCGCCTCTTCCAGCCGCAACAGCCCGTTGTTCACGAATATGCAAGTCAGTTGATCGCCAATCGCCTTGTGCAGCAAGACGGCCGTCACCGCCGAGTCCACTCCCCCCGAAAGGGCGCATATCACCCGCCCGTCGCCCACCTGCTCGCGGACGCTGTTTATGGAGTCGTTCACAAAGTTGCCGGGAGTCCACGAGCCGGTGCAGCCGCACACCTGGAACAGGAAATTCTCCAGGACGTTCTGTCCCATGGGCGTATGGCGCACTTCCGGGTGGAACTGCAAGCCGAATATCTTTTTGCCGTCGCCGATGGCCGCCACCGGGGAGTTCTCGGTGTACGCCAACGACGTGAAGCCGTGGGGAAGCTGCTCCACCCGGTCGCCGTGACTCATCCATACTTGCAGCGATGGCGGCAGCCCCTGGAAAATCGGGGCCTCGGCGGTCTCTTGGTGCAGGATCGCCGACCCGAACTCCTGCTTGATCCCCGGCGCTACCTTGCCGCCCAGTTGGTGCACCAGCGCCTGCATCCCGTAGCAGATGCCCAATACGGGCAGCCCCCGCTCGAACACCCAGCCGGGAGCCAGAGGCGCGCCGCCCTCGTAGACGCTGGCCGGACCGCCCGATAGGATAACGCCCCGGGGGTTCATCCGCTCCACCGACTCCCAAGAGGCGGAAGCCGGCACTATCTCCGAATAGACCTTTAGCTCCCTGACCCGGCGGGCGATCAGGTGGCTGTACTGGGACCCGAAGTCTACTATCGCTATGCCTTCGTTGACCGTCTGCAGGCCGTCGGCGGCTTCCGAACCCAAGCCTTCCAGGCTCTTGGCGATCTCTAAATACGCCGACACCTCCAGGTCGTCGCTGGTGGCAACTCGTCGTCCTTGGTCTAGCTTTTCTTCAGGCGTGACATACCTCCCTGCAACAGCAGTCGTCCGTCGTCCGTGGAATTGCCGGAATCCATAAAACCGCCATCATCGGCGGCATTGCCGGCGTCCGTGGAATTGGGCGTATTATAGCCGGGATGTAACGGTGAGTATACCGCCGTTTCGACCTCGTCTTTATCTCCCCGGCGGGCCCGCTGTGTTATACTCGCCTCCGAGAAATAGGCGTGGAGACGCCGGAGCCGGATGCCAGAAATCGTTCCAGCCGCCGACGGCCGGGCCGGCCAGGACATAGAACAAGCGGTAAGGTTCCTGAAAGCCGGCGGTGTGGTGGTATTTCCCACCGACACGCTATACGGCCTGGGCGCCGACGTATTCTCCGCGCCGGCATTGGAACGGCTCTTTGCCGTCAAGGGGCGGCCCGCGGACTTGGCTCTCCCGGTGTTAGTGAACTCTGCGGAGCAGGCCCGGATGGTCGCCCGCTTCACCGACATCGGCAGCCGGTTGGCGGAGCGGTTCTGGCCCGGCCCATTGACCTTGGTATTGCCCAAGCTGGACCGTCTTTCCGGGTTGGTCACCGGCGGAAGGGACACCGTGGCGGTGCGGATGCCCGACCATACGGTTCCATTGGCTCTAACCCGAGAGTTGAGCGGCCCCGTAACCGGCACCAGCGCCAACCTCAGCGGAGGCCCCGACCTGCACTCGCTGGACGCGTTGCAGGTTCAATTGGGTGGCCGGGTACATTACATAATGCGCACCGGGCCGCCTCCCAAGGGAACGGCTTCCACCGTGGTTGACGTTACCGGAGATTCTCCGCAGCTAATTCGAGAGGGAGCGATAAGCCTGGAAAGCGTCTTGTCAGCCCTGGAATAAACATGGCCAATCGTCCCAACTGGTATAACCAACACCCGCCAGCCTGCACCTGTGTCAGTTGTGACCGAAGGCGCCGCGGTGTAAGTGAAGCAAGAGATCCTGATGGTACACACAGGCCCCCTGGCGGTGCGAGGATACCACCAAACATCGAAAGTGGTTCCGGCGGCTGCGGGTGCTCTCTCCTATGGATAGTGGTTGTGGTCGGGGTCGCCATTGCCGCCGGTACATTGATCTATATTCTACCAAAAGGGGATGACGATACTCAGGCAACACGTGATCCGCTAGTTGCCTCCCCAACCAGAACACTTCCGCCAGCCACCATACGACCGAGTCCTTCATCAGAAACACCCTCAACAACGCCAACCCCTAATGTGCCAACCGACACTCCGTTCCCGACAGCCACGCAATTCCCAATTTACACTCCCCATCCCACAACTACTCCGATCCCAACAGCCACTTCCACCGCTGCTCCAACACCCATAGCTACTCCGGCACCCACGGCCACGACCACCCCCATCGCCACTCCGGCACCCACGGCCACGACCATCCCCATCGCCACTCCAGCACCCACGGCCACGACCACCCCCATCGCCACTCCGGCACCCATACATACTCCGAAACCCACCCCTGCTCCGACGCCCACGCCTCAGCGTGGAAGTGCTGAATGGCTGGCCGCTTTGGAGGGCAAGATTCACACGCTTATCAACCGGCAGAGGTCTACGCCGCTGCTCTGGGATTTAGAAATAGCCGACATTGCCCGTTCCCACAGCGCGGATATGGCGGCTCATCACTATTTTTCCCATACCAATCGACGGGGCGAGTCAGCTACCGAGCGGGGAGAGGCGGCCGGATACGATTGTCGGAAGGATTACGGAACATACTATACTTACGGCCTGGCAGAGAACATCCTTTACACTTCCATATGGAGTTCGAAGCAACAGTTGGGTGGTATAACGGTGAAGACCAACTATTACTCATTGGATGAATTAGCCGCCGCGATAGTAGATAATTGGATGAACAGCCCCGGCCACCACGAGAATATACTAAAATCCGAATACGACCGAACCGGCATCGGAGCGGCTATGGGCAGAGACGAAGTCGTATTCATCACTCAGAATTTTTGTTAACGGTGGACTGAAAGATTGATCTCTGGAAACACCGTGTTCCCCAACTACGAGTCATACAGAGAAGCCCTGGATAAAGAACTAAGGGACGTTTTCTCGTCCCGCCAGGGGTTCCTCTACGACGTGCTGCGCTACCACCTTGGCTGGACCGACGAGCAGGGGAACCCGCAGGAGAGCCTGGCCCCTCTGCATTTTCCCAGCGTCTTGGCCCTGGCCTCCTGCCACGCGTTGTCCGGAGACTTCCGTTCCGCTCTGCCCGCCGCCGCCGGGGTCGAGTTGGTCTACAACTTTACCCTGGTGCACGGCGACGTTCAGTCGGGCCGGCCCGATGGGGGAGACCGTCCCAGCATCTGGTGGCTATGGGGCCCGGCCCAGGCCATCAACGCCGGCGACGGCCTGCACGCTTTGGGCCGCACCACTACCATGCGGCTGGCCCAGCGAGGCATCCCGCACCGGCAGGTGCTGCAGGCCGTCCAGTCCCTGGACAGGGCTTGCCTGGTCCTGTGCGAGGGGCAGTACATGGACCTGGAGTTTCAGGACCGCCTGTTGGTCACCGCCGATGACTATTTCGACATGGTGCGCCGCAAGACCGGATCCCTGACCGGATGCTCGGCGGAATCCGGGGCCCTGGCCGCAGGGGCCGATGAAGACGGTTGTTCCAGGTTCCGGGAGATTGGCGCTAACCTGGGCATGGCCTGGCAGATAAGCCGGGACATCCAAGACCTTTGGGGACGCCAAGGCGACGGCATGACCGCCGGCAACGTGCTGCAAAAGAAGAAAAGCCTGCCCCTGATTCACGCTTTGGCGACCGCTCCGCTGGCGGCCAAGCGGGAGTTGGGCAACATCTACATGAAACGGGTCCTCGAACCCGACGACGCTGCCCGCTTGGTGCAACTCCTGGACCAGACGGACTCCCGCGAGTTCGCTACCGGCAAAGCCGGGGACTTGGTAGACCAGGCCCTGCACCGCATGGATGAGGTCAATCTGGACGTCCAGGGTGAGGAAATACTGCGCAACCTGGGGCAATCGGCTCTGGAGGGAGCGCTATGAATCCGGCCCTGGGAGCGCCAGAATGATGAATGCTTCCCGTGGCTAAGCGGCCTCTCTCCGGGTTGGGCGTCCAGGGCAAGCGGGTCCTGGTCAGGGCCGACTTCAACGTTCCCATCGAACTGGGCGTAGAAGGGATAGCAGCCTACGACCAACGCCTCCGAGCTACCCTGCCCACCCTGCGCTACTTGATCGATAGAAACTGCCGGATCATCCTCTGTTCCCACCTTGGACGGCC
The DNA here is from genome assembly GCA_963668505.2 of Dehalococcoidia bacterium. Lineage (GTDB taxonomy): Bacteria > Chloroflexota > Dehalococcoidia > Lucifugimonadales > UBA3495. The sequence goes on from CAXXWY010000023.1 coordinate 25,820, forward strand.
CGGCGGCAACGTCGTCGAGTCCCTCAGGTTGGCCCCCGTGGGCGACCGGCTGTCCGCTCTCTTGGGCCAGCCGGTCCGCAGCCTTCCAGCCTGCATAGGCCCTGACGTAGAAGCCGCCGCCGCCTCTTTGATGCCCGGCGAGGTCATGTTGCTTGAAAACCTGCGATTCCATGCCGACGAGGAATTGAACGCACCGGCCTTCGCCAAAACCCTGGCCTCGCTGGCCGACTGCTTCGTCATGGACGCCTTCGGCGCGGCCCACCGGGCCCACGCATCTACCGCCGGCGTGGCGTGCCTGCTTCCCTCGGCCATGGGCCTGCTCGTCCAAAAGGAAGTCGAGGCCCTGGGCCAAGCGCTGGCCGTCAGAGAGGAGGGAACCCCCCTGGCCGCCTTGATGGGAGGAGCCAAGGTCAGTGATAAAATCTTGGTGTTGGAAAACTTGCTGGATAAACTGGACCACCTATTCATCGGCGGCGGCATGTCGGTCACCTTTCTGCACGCCATCGGCCACCCCACCGGGGCCTCCCGCGTGGAACAAGATAACCTGGAATTCGCGAAGGAAATCTTGGACCGGGCCCAGCAGCGGGGCATCCAAGTCCACCTGCCCCGGGACGTCGTCATTGCCGACGCGTTCGACCCCGATGCGGCTGGCGTGAGGACAGTGTCAGTGGACAAGGTCCCCAACGAATGGTTCATAATGGATATAGGGGATTCGACGGCGGAACGGTTCTCCCAGGCCTTGGGAGAGTGCAAGACGGTCATCTGGAACGGGCCGATGGGAGTGTTCGAAATGCCCAGGTTTAGCCAGGGCACCCGCACGGTAGCCGAGGCGGTTGCCCGTCTCAACAACACGGTCACCGTGGTAGGCGGCGGCTCCACCGCCGACGCCGTGGAGAAACTGGGCCTTGCCAGCGATATGACCCACGTCTCCACCGGAGGCGGCGCTTCCCTGGAGTTCCTGGAAGGTAAGGATCTGCCCGGCATAGCAGCCTTGCCGGATGCTTGATTGAGAAACCCTCAGTCCATGCCAACAAAGTTTTGGACTGGCGAAATTATTTGACTAAGGACAAGTTATGATCGACCTGGACGTGTTACGGGACTCCTACACCTCGACGCCATCGAAGATTGTCATGCTGGTGGTCGACGGTCTGGGAGGACTCCCGCATCCTGACACCGGCAAATCTGAACTGGAAACGGCCCAGACTCCCAACCTGGATGCACTGGCCCGGGAGAGCGCCTGCGGCCTCACCACCCCAGTTCTGCCCGGCGTCACCCCGGGCAGCGGCCCTGGACACCTGGCCCTTTTCGGCTACGACCCGCTCAAGAATCTCATCGGCCGCGGGGTGCTGGAGGCCCTGGGCATAGACGTAGACTTGAGGGAGGGGGACCTGGCCGCCAGGGGCAATTTCTGCACCGTTGACGCTGCGGGGGCTCTGCAGGACCGCAGGGCCGGGCGCATAGCCACCGAGCTGAGCGCTCCCCTGTGCCGCCGGCTGGACCGCATCGAAATCGACGGCGTGGACTTGGACGTTTATCCCGTTCAGGACTACCGGTTTGTACTGCGCCTACGCGGGGACAGCCTGTCCGAGGCGCTGTCCGAGACCGACCCTCAGAAATTGGGAGTGGCGCCGTTGCCTGTCAATCCCCTGGAACCCCAGGCACAGCACGCCGCTGATATAGTCAACCAATTCGTAGACCAAGCGCGGCTGCTCTTGGCCGAGGAAGACGCGGCCAACATGGTCCTCCTCCGGGGCTTTGCCCAGCTGCCCAGCCTGCCGCCCATGGGTGAGGTGTACGCTCTAGACCCCGCCGCCATCGCCGCCTATCCCATGTACCGGGGACTGGCCACCGTGGTCGGCATGAAGGTGATTCCCACCGGCCGCACCTTCGCCGACGAGGTAGAAACGCTGCGTCAATCCTTCGCCGGCCACGACTTCTTTTTCATTCACTACAAGCCCGCCGACGCCGCCGGGGAAGACGGAAACTTCGACGCCAAGGTCAAGACCCTGGAAGCGCTGGACCCCTTCATTCCACAGATATTGGACCTGGGGCCCGACGTGCTGATGGTCGCCGGAGATCACTCGACGCCGGCGATTATTGCGGGTCATAGCTGGCATCCCGTCCCATTTATGCTTCACTCCCGCTGGACCGGGGGCGAGGGCGTTTCCACGTTCGACGAAAAGGCATGCGCCCAGGGCTCCGTCGGCCGCATTCCGGCCACCCAGATCATGCTGCTGGCCCTTGCCCACGCCGGCAAACTCACCAAGTTCGGCCCCTGAAGACCTTCCCGTATTCCACCGGCTGAGGAACGACCAGTGCCAACCCCCCTGATTGCCGGCAACTGGAAGATGAACACCGACTTGGCCGAGGCCGCGGCCCTGGCTGCCGGCATCCGAGACGCTGCCAGCCGAATTTCCGGCGTGGAAATCCTCCTTTGCCCCCCCTTTATCTCCTTGGCCGCGGTCAGGGATGCGATAGCGGGCTCGCCCATCAAGCTAGGCGCCCAGAACATGCATCACCAGCCGTCCGGGGCCTTTACCGGCGAAATCGCCCCCACCATGATGCAGGGCCTGTGCGAGTACGTCATCCTGGGACACTCCGAACGACGACAACTCTTCGGCGAAGACGACCAGATGATTAACCGCAAAGTACACGCAGCCTTCCAGCACGGCCTCAGGCCCATCCTTTGCGTAGGAGAGACCCTGGACCAGCGGGAGGTGGGCCAAGCAGAATCGGTCGTCAGTCGCCAGTTGAGCGCCGGCTTGGACGGGGCACTTGACATAAACGGCCTGGTCGTCGCCTACGAGCCAGTCTGGGCCATAGGCGCCGGCAGGGCTGCAACACCTGATATCGCCGCCGAAATGATGGGAGACGTGATCTCAGAAACCCTGCGTTCCCTGCACCCCGATGCCGCCGGCAACACGCCCCTGCTCTATGGCGGCAGCGTCAACCCGGAGAACATCGCCGCGTTCGCCGCATTGGACAGCGTTCACGGCGCCCTCGTCGGCGGGGCCAGCCTCCAAGCGGACCAGTTCGTTGAGATTGCCAGGCTCATGGCCCAAACCAAGAAATAAACAGGCTCAACCAAAACCTATGCCCCCCCCAAATTGCGCCCCCCCAACGGCCGCCTATCCGGTAATATTCATCGTAGGCCCCACCGCGTCCGGTAAGTCCCGCCTCGCCTTGGCCTTGGCCCGCCGGTTCGACGGCGAAATAATCAACGCCGACAGCCGCCAGGTATACAGGCTCATGGACATAGGAACGGCCAAGCCGTCTCCCAGCGACCAAGAGCAGGTCCCACATCACCTGGTAGACATTTGCGACGTGGGCGATGAATTTAACCTCGCCTCGTTCCTCTCCATGTCCCGGACAGCCATCCACGGAATCCGGGGGCGGGGTCGCCTGCCCATCGCCGCCGGCGGCAGCGGCCAATACGTGTGGGGATTGCTCGAAGGCTGGCAAGTTCCGGCCGCCGCTCCCCAGCCCCAGTTTCGCCGGGACATGCTGGAGGAGGCCCAACGCAACGGCCCCATGTCGGTCTACCAACAACTACAGCAGGCCGACCCCGATAGGGCAGCACAGCTAGACCCGCGCAACCTGCGTCGCGTGATCCGTGCTCTGGAAGTGCATCACTTCCGGCAACCGTCTGGCTCCACCCCTCAACAAGAGCGCCGTCCCATGGAAAACTGCCTCGTTATGGGGCTGACCATGCCGCGGGAAGAGCTTTACCGGCGCATAGACCGGCGTGTGGACTCCATGCTCGCATCAGGGTTTGTGGAAGAGGTCAAGGCGTTGGCCGCTCAGGGGCATACGATGGGCCAGGGGCCGCTGTCCAGCCCCGGTTATCGGGAATTGGGGCAGTACCTAACGGGCGAGGTTAGCTTGGACGAAGCAGTCCAGCGCACCAAGTTTCAGACGCACCGCCTGGCGCGGCGTCAGTACACCTGGTTCAAGCTCCAAGACCCCAGGATAAACTGGCTCGACGCCTCAGGCTCTAGCCTGGAGACCCAGGCGGAAGCCTTAGTCCGTAACTGCCTATCCAGTCATGGCCGCTATGGTAAAATAGCCCCGCACACTTACCCGGAGACTGGCTCATGAAATTCACCAAGATGCACGGCACAGGCAACGACTATATCTACATTGACGCGCGCAGCATGGACGAAGACTGGCCGAGCCTGTCGCGGCGCATGAGCGATCGGCATTTCGGCGTGGGCAGCGACGGGATCATCCTGGTCCTCGAGTCCGACCAAGCCGATTTGAGGATGCGCATGTTCAACGCCGACGGGTCAGAGGGCGAAATGTGCGGCAACGGCATCCGCTGCTTCGCCAAGTACGCCATAGAGCGCGGCCTGGTGCCGGCCGGGTCTCGGTCCATCGACGTTGAAACCCTGGCCGGGGTGCGCACCATAGAGCCCGTCTATGAGGGCGGTACAGTCACCGGCGCCATTGTGTCCATGGGCATTCCAGTCCTGGACCCGCCGGACATCCCGGTCGTCCTGGAACCTGCCGAGGACTACCAACGAGGGCCTGTGCTCGACTACCCCTGCAATGTCGACGGCATAGACCTGGAACTCACATTCGTCTCCATGGGCAATCCCCACGCCGTGGCGTTTCTGGACCAGCCAGTCGAGTCATTCCCCCTGCACACCATTGGCCCCAAGGTGGAGCATCTGCCCATATTCCCCAACCGGGTCAACTTCGAGATAGTGCACATGAACGGCGACGTAACCGCATCCGCCAGGATTTGGGAACGGGGTTCGGGGGAGACAATGGCCTGCGGCACCGGCGCCTGCGCCATAGCGGTGGCCGCTGACCTGCACGCTATGAGCCGCGGGCCGATTGACATAATATTGCCCGGCGGCACTCTGACCATCGATTGGGACGGCCACGGCGATGTCTTGCTGCAAGGCGACGCGGTAGAGGTCTTCAGCGGAGAGTGGAATTCCGACTGAGCTACCTCGATGCTGCCCTCTGTTTGTCAAAATCCCCCGAACTAGGCACCTCTACTACGATTCTCCTTGAAAATGGCCTTCAGCCGCCGTTACCGCTCACAGCCCCTTCCCTCATGCCATTGTATCTACACTGAAAGTTGCGGCTCCTTCGCACAACAGATATAGTATAGCCACAGCTAACAAATATTTGTCAGCAATAGTGTCTAGAGGCAGATGGAGGTTCGATGTGCCAATTCCGGGATTAGCAGCGATAGTGACAGGCGCAAAGGCGATACTGGGTAAAGCAGTAGTACAGAAGGCGGCGGAAACCGTTGTCAAAGTGGTCGCAGGGGAAGCGGTCAAGAAAGTGACCAAGGAGGATAATACTCACGAGGTTATCGCTGCCCTTAGGGCACAAGTTGAAGAACTGGAGGCCCGCGCCCAAGAACAAGACGAGCTAAACTCCGAGCTAGCTAAACAAGGCCAACACGTAGCTGATGCTTTAGCACACCTCGATATGGAGTTGACGGCTAATAACGCTAGGCAAGAAGAACTTATCTCACAAATGGCGTTGCGGTCCCAAACCCTTCTATTAATCAGCGGCGTGGCAAGTGTCATCGCTATCGTTGCTTTAGTCTTCGCGCTGCTTTAATGCCTTTTCCCCAAGAATCGTGCAATGGATCTAATTCGGCGACGCGATGCAGAACAAGCCATGAAACTATACAAGCTGCCGATAGTGCTCCACGAGCCTTCCGAGGACACCAACGACCTGTACATGGCAGAAGTGCCTGTTTTGCCGGGTTGCCGCGCTTGGGGAGAGACTCCCTCCCAAGTATTGGAATACGTGCAAGGGGTCGCCGAATCGTTTATCGAGTCATATCAGGACAGGGGCACCCCACTGCCTGAAGCCGTTGAGTCGCTGAGGGTCGAAACCAATGGCGCAGTTGTTCTTGGAGAAATCATGGTTGCAGCGTGAATTACCGCCAGGACTTCGACCGGGCATGAAAATATCACGTAGCCCACACACTCAATTTACAGGGATCACCTAAATGAACTTATCCAAGCGGCTGGGCAAACTGGCCCCTTACCCCTTCGTAGAGATATCCCGCATCATCGCCGAGAAACGAGCCGCCGGAGCGGACGTTGTTACCTTCGGCATCGGCGACCCTGATATACCCACGCCCGGGCCCATCGTCGACAGGCTCCGCCAGGCGTCGCTGGACCCGCCCAACCACCGCTACCCCGAGACCGATGGGTTGCCGGAACTGCGCCGCGCCATCGCCCACTGGTACGACCAGCGGTTCGGCGTCAAGCTGGACCCCGATAAAGAGGTGCTGCCCCTCATCGGCGCCAAAGAAGGCATCGGCCACGCCGCCTTCTGTTTCCTGGACCCCGGCGACGTTGCCCTGGTTCCCGACCCGGCCTACCCAGTCTATGCCGTGGGGACCATGTTCGCCGGCGCCCAGAGCAGCGTCATGCCCCTGCGGGAGCGCGACGGCTGGCTGCCGGACTTGGCCGCCATCTCCGATGACACCGCCAGGCAAGCCAAGGTCATGTGGCTCAACTACCCCAACAATCCCACCAGCGCCGTCGCTTCCGAGGACGATCTAGCCGCCGCCGCCGCCTTCTGTCGCAAGCACGAAATCGCTCTCCTCCACGACGCGGCTTACAGCGAGGTCGGATACGACGGTTACCAACCCGCCAGCTTCCTGCAACTCGAAGGCTCCAAAGAAGTGGGCATCGAGTTCCATTCCCTGTCTAAGACCTACAACATGACCGGCTGGCGCATCGGCATGGCCGTGGGCAACGCCGAGATGATTCAGGCCCTGTTCCAGATCAAGGCCAACCTGGACTCCGGCATCCCCCAGGCGGTGCAGGAAATGGCCATGGAGGCCCTCACCGGCCCCCAGGACAGCGTGGCCGACAACGTCAGCATCTATCAAAAGCGCCGCGACCGTGTAGTCGCCGCGCTTACCGAACTGGGCCTGCGGGCGTCGTCGCCTAAGGCCAGCCTCTACATCTGGGCCGCCGTGCCGGAGGGGTACACCTCCGCCGAGTTCGCCGCCCGCTTGCTGGAGGACGTCGACATCGTGGTCACTCCTGGCTCCAGCTACGGGACCTACGGCGAGGGCTATATCAGGCTCTCCCTGACCACCCCCGACGAGCGTGTAGAAACAGGCTGCCAACGCCTGGAAAGCTGGCGAATACCGCCTCCTCGGGGAGATTAAAGGCATAGCGAGGAACTCCATACCCACCGACTCTGGTCCGGAACAAGCAGTCCTGGTTGGAGTCGAGGTGCGCGGCCAGGACACCGGGTGGAGTCTGCAAGACACCCTTGCCGAGTTGGAATACCTGGCTGAGACCGCCGGCGCCCAGGTGGTGGCCCGGGTCACCCAGTACGCCGAGCGGTTCAGCCCCACCTATTTGGGAACCGGCAAGCTCAGTGAACTCCGCAACCGGGTGGCCCAATGCCACGCCTCCCTGGCCATCTTCGACGACGAGTTGACCCCCAGCCAGCAACGCAAGCTGGAAGATTTTCTGGCGGTCAAGGTCATCGACCGCACTGCCCTGATCCTGGACGTATTCGGACGCCACGCCCGCACCCACGAGGGCAAGCTGCAGGTCGAACTGGCCCAGCACCAGTACCTCTTGCCCCGGCTGGCCGGACAGTGGTCCCACTTGGAACGGCTAGGCGGCGGCATCGGCACACGGGGCCCAGGCGAGACCCAGCTTGAGACCGACCGCCGTTTGGTGCGCCGCCGGATCCAGCGCATCGAAAAAGACCTGGAAGGCGTCAGGCGGCGTCGCAGCCTGTACATCGGGCGTAGAAAGCGCTCCAGCGTCCCCATCGCCAGCCTGGTGGGCTACACCAACGCCGGAAAGAGCACCCTGTTCAACGCTCTTAGCGGCGCCTCCGTCGACGCCCGGAACCAGTTGTTTTCCACCCTTGACCCTGTAACCCGCCGCATCAGGCTGCCTTCCGGCGACCAGCTATTGCTGACCGACACCGTAGGCTTTATCCAGAAGCTTTCCCCCATGGTAGTAGCCTCGTTCAGGGCCACTCTGGAGGAGTTGTCCCAGTCCGACCTGCTGCTGCACGTTGTTGACATAACGCATCCCAAGGTCCAAGAACAGACCTCTGTCGTGGAAGGAATTCTTGAAGACCTGGGCCTGGGCGGCTGCCCCAGGCTGTTGGTTGCCAACAAGACCGACCTGCTGCCGAATGGAGAAGAAACCAACCCCGTAGCCGATCCCGGCGGGTTCAGGCCCCGGGCCGCCGTACCCGTCTCCGCCGCCAAGGGTTGGAACCTGGACCGGCTATTGCGAAAGACCGAGTCCCTGCTGATGGCCCTGGACCGACCCATGACCGTGTCCGGCAGTGGCCCCGGCGCCCGCTAAATCAGCACCGTCCCAAACACCGGAGACCTTGCATGACTTGGTATCGGCCGTTCATGCTTGAATCTTAAACATGGACGTCAGGGGAAACTTGAAGGCCCCAAGCCCGTCTTGCCCGCCCCTAAACCCGTCATTCCCGCGCAGGCGGGAATCTCGCAACCTAGCCGCAAGGGAAATCGAAGGGCCTTTCCTGCCCCCAGCCGAAGGACGAACCGGCCGCCGCTTCGCCGAGCAAGTCATCGCCCCGCTGCGCAACGCTTAACCCGCCATCAGCTGGCACGCGCTTCCCGCTGGGACACCAGGCTTCCACCAGCCCGCGCCAGCCCTAACTCCGCCCAGCGGCCTTAGACCGCCGTAAATCGCCCCACAGTGCGCCGCTCTCCCCGCTGCGCCCAACAACGCGTAGGACCCGCCCCGTCCGGCAGCGTCGGCTACGCCGCGACTCGGACCGCGCGACGCGTGCAATACTTATCGGACCATGACGGGACACCCGCAAGACACCCGCCAGCCCATGCCCTTTCAGATACAAGTTGGTTCGCACAAGATACGTTATGTAATTACACGAAGGAAGTCCAGTTAACATAAGCGGTTTTACGACCCTCCCGGCCTAGGTCGCACCAATCGCATATATCCGCCGCCAACTCCCGAAGCGGAGCGCTCCGCACTTGCACCGCCCATAGCGTCTCCCTATAATCTAACTCAACGGGACGGGCGGTTAGCTCAGTGGTTAGAGCGCCTCGTTCACACCGAGGAGGCCGGAGGTTCAAATCCTCCATCGCCCACCACGGGCTCGTCGCCGAGATTCCCGGTCTATTGTGTGCCGAGGTGGCGAAATGGCAGACGCGCTGCGTTCAGGGCGCAGTGTCCTTACGGATGTGTGGGTTCAAATCCCTCCCTCGGCACCACAAATCGGGACCTCAGCCTCATAGGAGGTCGTCCGTCAGCCCGCTTCTTGCACTGGATGTTAATATCAGCAAGCTAAAACACGCGCTTGTAGCTCAGTGGATAGAGCGCTGCCCTGCGGAGGCAGAGGCCGTGGGTTCGAATCCCGCCAAGCGCGCCACCCTCTCCATATTTGCGTTGGCCTCCGGTGCCCCGCCAATATCTCCCGTCCTACGCATCAGGGACCTTCGATTGCCCAGCCAATCTTAATCCGTGGGTAGGGGCGTTCAATTGTCTAGCCACCCTCATCAATCGACCGTAGGGCCTTCAATTGACTAGACCCCCAACTCAGTCCATAGATAAAGTCAATAGATTGCGCAGAAGTCCCGATTCAGTCCGTTCGTGAGGCCTTCAATTGTCCAGACACCCAACTCAATTCGTAGCGTCCTTCAATTGCCTGGACTCCTATCTCATTACTCTCGCAGGCCTCCAATTGCCGAGATACCCAACTCAATTTATTCGCAGGGGCCTCAATTGCGCAGGCACCTAACTCAATCCGTTCGTAGGGGCTTGTATTGTCCGGAAGCACTTCCCAGTCCGTTCGTACTGAGGCTCTCGAAGTATGAACGGACTGTCCCTCGAACCCGCAAACGCCACTCCCTGGGCCTCACGGGTCCCATAATGCCCCCACCGGCCGCAAGCCACCGCCATGACCGCGGTTATGTTAATTAACCCCAAAACAGCGCCGTAGGAACGCTCACACTATGTTGGACGAACAACTGCCTAAACTCAGGCCCGTAGACCTCCGCTGGGTCCAGTGGCAGGGCCAGCAGTTGCTCCATATCCAGGACCCGCTGCGTCTCAGCGACAAGACCATCATAGTTCCCCCCGCCATGGCCCCTCTGCTGGCACTCCTCGACGGCACCCGCGACCCAGATGCCGTGCGCTCCGCCTTTCTTCTCAGGTCCCAGGTCTACTTGAAGCCCGACCAGATTCAGGGTCTCATAGACAGTCTGGATCAAGCCCTTTTGCTGGACAACCGGCGTTTCCGCAACGCCATGCAGGAAGCCCTCGGCGCCTACCGCTCCGGTCCCTTCCGCAAGCCTGCCCTCGCCGGAGGGGCCTATCCAGAAGACCCCGACGCCTTGCTCGAAACCCTCCACAGCTACTGCGCCGACGTAGAAACGGCGACCCACACAGGCCCAGGCGCCCTCGTAGGTCTCATCAGTCCCCACATCGACTATCCACGGGGTTGGCGCATCTACGCCGAGACCTGGAGCCGGGCCAGGGAGGCCGTGGAAGAGGCGGACCTGGTTATCATATTAGGCACCGACCACGCCGTGGCCAAGGACAGCCTTACTCTCACCCGCCAGAGCTACGCCACTCCCTGGGGACCCTTGCCTACCGACGTCGAACTCGTCGACCATTTGGCGGCCATACTTGGCGAGGACCAGGCTTATGCCCAGGAAATCCACCACACCGGCGAGCACTCCATCGAGTTGGCCGCCGTGTAGCTCCACTATACCGCCAGTAGGCAGCCCAAACCCCTACTCCCCGTCCTGTGCGGGCCCACCGGGAGAAAGCCTCCTGATTCCAATGCGGAAGATAATGCTGGGGATGAAGGCCCGCCGCAGCGTTCGCAAGACTTCCTACAAGCGTTGAAAGAGGTGGCCGCCGCCCCCCGGGTCTTGGTGGTTGCCGCTGCCGACCTCAGCCACGTCGGCCCGGCATTCGGCGATCCGGCGCCCTTGGACTCACAGGCCAAGGACGGCATCCATGAGTCTGACTACGAATGGCTGGAGGTCGCCTGTTCCGGCAGCGGCCCCCTGCTGGCGGACCACTTCCGTCGGCACAGAGACCCCACCAGGATTTGCGGCGCAGCGCCCATCTACTACATGCTATCGGTGCTGCCGGAGGCCCAGGGGCGCGTGGTGTCGTACCAGCACTGTCCAGCCGACCAGGAATTCGGCTCCCTGGTTTCAGTAGCTGGAGCGCTGTTTACTGCATAATCGCCGCGGATTTTATGTAAACCCGCACCTGGATCCCGGCCTCTGGTCCGGCGAGCCACGTAGGGGCAGCCCTTGTGGCTGCCCTGTCCCCCGCACCCTGCCCACCAAAGCCTGTCGCCCCTTACACCGCCTCCGCCACCGCCTTGGCCACTGTGCGGGCCACCTGCCGGTCCAAGGACCAGGGAATAATTTTCCCCGGCGTAGGCTCCGGTATCATCGCCGCCAGCGCACTCCCTGCGGCCAGCTTCATTTCCGTCGTAACTCTCTTGGCGCGGGAGTCCAGGGCCCCCCGGAACACCCCGGGGAAGACCAGGCTGTTGTTTATCTGGTTGGGAAAGTCGCTGCGCCCGGTCCCCACTACCGCCGCGCCCGCGGCCTTGGCGTCGTCGGGCATTATCTCCGGCACCGGGTTGGCCATCGACAGCACCACCGGGTCCTTCGCCATCGATGAGACCATCTTGGGCGTTACCGACTTGGCCACCGACAGGCCTATAAGCACGTCGGCGCCCTTCAATGCGTCTCCTATGCCCCCCTGAACGTCCTCCGGGTTGGTTATCTCCAGCATCTCCGTCTTTATCGGCGTCAGGCCCGTGCGGCTGCTGGAAATGATCCCGGTGCTGTCCACCAGTATCACGTTGGTGGCCCCGTAGTCCAACAGCAACTTGGTGCAGGCGATTCCTCCGGCTCCCGCTCCCGCGAACACGAACTTCGTGTCCTCGATTTTCCGGTCGGTCACCAGCAGGGAGTTGATTACCCCCGCCAGCACCGCTATTGCCGTCCCGTGCTGGTCGTCGTGGAACACTGGGATGCCCAAGTCCTGGAGAGACTCCTCGATTTCGAAGCAGCGGGGCGCCGAAATGTCCTCCAGGTTGATGCCGCCGAAGCTCGGGGCCAGGGCCCGCACGGTCTCGATGATGGCGCCGGTGTCCTGCGTTCCCAGGCAAATCGGGATGGCGTCCACGTCGGCCAGGCCCTTGAACAGGATGGCCTTGCCCTCCATTACCGGCATCGCCGCTTCAGCCCCGATGTTGCCCAGGCCCAACACCGCCGATCCGTCGGTCACCACCGCTACGGAGTTGCCCCTGTTGGTAAGTTCGAACGATTCCGTCTTGTCGTCGGCGATGGCCATGCACACCGACCCGACTCCCGGGGTGTAAGCGATGGACAGGTCCTCCAGGGTCTCCACCGCCATCTTCGAAGCCATACTTACCTTGCCGCGGCTTGCCCTATGCCGCTTAATGGCTTCGGCCCCGTAGTCCATGGGCATCTGGGTCACCCCCTATATCTCCGTGCCTTGGAATTCGGAAGCCAACGTCTATTCCCTACCAACCGTCTCCCGGCATCCCAGCGCGGCCTGCCGCCTCCGGCAACCCGTCGGCGTAGCCGCAAGCGTAAGGCGTTTCATACCTGCTGTCAATGCTGCCATAAACCGGCTCATCTTATGTCACCCCGCCCACGCCTTCCCTACCTCTACACCCCGTCATGCCAGCCCGCTCCACTGCTCACCCTGAACCTGTCGAAGGGCCACGGCCCCCAACGCGTCATTCCACCGCCAAACCGCACCCCTCCCGCTCTCCCTGAGCCTGTCGAAGGGCCCCCGGCCCCCAACGCGTCATTCCCGTGCAGGCGGGAATCTCGGCCTCTGCCTCCCGCCGCCGCAAAGCCTTACACAATCACCGCTGGCAGCCCGCAAATGGTACACTCTAGCGTATGGAGCGGGCCCCATTATCCCCTCTCCCACTGGGAGAGGGTTAGGGTGAGGGCAATTCATAGAGTCCATACCCCACAACGACTGGAGAAGTCATCCCCGCACCCAGCCCCCGCCAAATCAAACCCTCACTCATAAGTAACCGAATGTCAAACCAAGACACACAAGCCGCCTGGCATTACCACAACGGCACCAAGCACCCCCACGGCCCCCTCATGGACCGGTGGCACGCCTTCGACCCCAGAAAGCAGCCATTGCTCTTCAAGATTTACTCGGACCTCGATCCCATTCCCCTGCCGCCTATCGCCCAACCGCTGTCCATGCCCGCCTTATCCGCCGTCTCCACCGCGGCGCTGCCTCCCACAGATGAACGAATGCCGGACATCGACGCAATCACTCGCATCCTGCACTATTCCGCAGGAATAACCAAGAAAATCGACTACCCCTGGGGGCCCATGCACTTTCGGGCCGCCGCCTGCACGGGCGCCTTGTACCACATCGAGTTGTACCTGGTGTGCGGTGACCTGCCCGGCCTCGAGGCCGGCGTCTATCACTACGCACCCCACGATTCTGCCCTGCGGCTGTTGCGCCGGGGAGACTACCGCCGGGTTGTCGTGGACGCCTCCGGTAATTCACCCAGCCTCGCCGCATCTCCCGCCATAATCGTCTTCACCGACGTCTTCTGGCGCAATGCCTGCAAGTACCAGGCCAGAGAGTACCGCCACGCCTTCTGGGACTGCGGCACCATCCTGGCCAACACTTTGGCCGTGTCCTCCGCCTTGGACATGCCCGCGCAGGTGGTGGCCGGCTTTGTCGACTCCTCGGTCAACCGGCTGCTGGACCTGGAGTCCCAGCGCGAGGTCGCCGTCGCCCTGGTGTCCCTGGGGAATGGCTCCGCTCAGCCCCCGGCGCCGCCGTCTCAGCCCGGCCCATTGTCTCTTGACACCGTCGCCATCTCAGACACGGAGAAGGACTTTCCAGCCATCCGTGAGATGCATGACGCCTCATCGTTGGCAGACCCGGCCGAGGCCGCCGCCTGGCCTGTACCAAACCCGCCCCGGCAACTGCCGAAGCCGGAAGGCCCCATCACCGCGTTATGTCCACTAGAGGCAACCGAAATACCCCAGAACTCAATTGAATCAGTCATCCGCCGCAGGGGTTCCACTCGCCGATTTGCCCAGGAGTCCATAACCCTGCAGCAACTGTCGACGATACTGGAAACGTCTACCCGGGGACTCCCTGCCGACTTCCTGATCCCTCCCGGCTCCACCCTCAACGACGTGTACCTGATCGTCAACGCCGTCGACGGCCTGGAGTCGGGGGCCTACGTGTTTCACAGGGACTTGGGTGCCCTGGAGTTGCTGGCCGAGGGCGAATTCCGCTACCAGGCCGGCTTTCTTGGGCTCAATCAGGAGCTTCCGGCCGACGCCAGCGTCAACGTATACTTCCTCGCCAACCTGGAGCCTGTCCTGCAGCGGTTTGGCAACCGGGGATACCGGGCGGCCCAACTGGAAGCCAGCACAATGGCGGGAAAAATGTACATGGCCGCCTACGCCCAAAGGCTGGGCGCAACCGGCCTCACCTTCTACGACGACGGAGTAACTCAGTTCTTTTCACCCCACGCCGAGCGCAAGAGCGTCATGTTCCTGGTGGCGTTGGGTAAAAAGGCCCGGCGGCAGTTGATAGACATCGATACCGGCGGCTAACCCGGCTGTCCCCGCCCGGCGGCCCCGTCATCCCTTCTCCCACAGAGCTTCCAGGACGCTTCCCGGATTCATCGGTAGCCGCGTCATGCGCACTCCAACGGCGTCGTATATCGCGTTGGCGATGGCCGCCATGGGCGGCACGATGGGCGCCTCGCCCACTCCCCGTACGCCGTAGGGATGGCCCGGATTGGCTACCTCTACGATCACCGCCTCTACCATGGGCACGTCCAGGCTGGTGGGCATCCGGTAGTCCAGGAAGCTGGAGTTCATCATGTGCCCCTCGTCGTTCAGGTAGTACTCCTCGTTCAACGCCCAGCCGATGCCCTGGACCGCCCCGCCCTGTATCTGCCCTTCCACGTAGCCGGGATGAATAGCCTTGCCAGCGTCCTGGATAGCCGTGTAGCGCAGTATGTCCACCTTCCCCGTCTCCGGGTCCACCTCCACGTCCACCGCGTGCAGGGCGAAGGCGTTGCCCACGCCTCCCGGATTCACTGCGGCCCGTCCTACGATGGGGCCTCCTGTACCGTTCAGCCTCGGCGCCAGCTCCTTGAGAGTCGTCCTCAACGCCGGATCGCTCTTGTGGGCGATCACTCCCCCGTCGTACTCCACGTCGGCCGGGTCGACCTCCCAGATGCGGGCCGCCCGCTCGACCATCTGCCGCCTGATGTCCAAACCGGCCTCGTAACAAGCGGTGCCCATCTTGAAAGTTACTCCGCTGCCGCCGGCCCCTGAGCTGAACCCTATGGAATCGGTGTCCCCAATCGACGGTTTGACCTCCTCCGCGGAGATCCCCAGCACTTCCGCCAGTTGCATCGCCATCACCGCCCTCGATCCCCCAATGTCCGGCGATCCTTCCACGAGGCTCACCGTGCCGTCGGGGTTCACGCTGGCCACCGCGCTGGCCGGTCCCGAGTCGTTGTACCACGCGCCCGCGGCCACTCCCCTGCCCCGGTTGGGTCCGGCAACCGGCGTAGCAAGGTGCGGATGGTCCTTGGCCGCCTGCAGGACCTCTACAAATCCAATCCTCCGGAACACCGGCCCGGCAGGCTCCCGCGTCCCCTCTTTGGCTGCGTTGCGCAGCCGGAACTCCACCCGGTCAACGGATAGCTGCCGGCACAATTCGTCGATGACCGACTCCACGGCGAACGCCGCCGCCGGCGAGCCGGGGGCTCGGTATGCCGTTGCCTTCGGAGCGTTCACCACCACGTCGAAGCCTTCTATGTGGGCGTTGGCGATCTCGTATGCCATCAATATCGTCCGGCACCCCGCAAACACCGGCGAACCCGGAAAGGCCCCCGCCTCGTACACCAGCCGGCATTCGGCGGCGGTGAGCTTGCCCTCTTTGGTCGCCCCCAGCTTCACCTTGATGTGCGTGGCCGCTGTGGGCCCGGTGCCCTCAAACACCTCGGCCCTGGTCATGGTCAGCTTCACCGGCTGCCCCGACTTGCGGGACAATACGGCCGCCACCGACTCCAGGTACCCCACCAGTCCCTTTCCGCCGAATCCGCCGCCTATCTCCATGGGCACCACCCTGACCTTGGCCGCGCTCAAACCCAGGAGCTTGGCGGTACGGTCTCTCAGGCCGAAGTGCCCCTGGGTGCTGCACCATATCGTCACGCTGTCGTCGGACTGCCACAGCGCCGTCGCCGAGTGCGGCTCGATGTACCCCTGGTGCACCGGCTTGGTGTGGAACTCCCGCTCCGCCACCGCGTCCGCCTCCTCGAATCCTTCGGCCGTGTCGCCGACCCGGAACTCGATGTGGCTGGCAACATTGCTCTTCTTCCCGTCGGGGTTGTCGCCGTACCCGCCGAGCCGGTACCGGGGATTCGCCAGGGTCTGCAGCCGGTCGTGGAGTATCGGGGCATCGTCCTTCATCGCCTCGTAGGCATCCAGTACTGGAGGTAATACCTCGTACTCCACGTCAATCAGCGAAACGGCCTCTTCCGCAATCGGGGCGGAAATGGCCGCCACCGCCGCCACTGCGTGGCCTCGATGAAGGGCCTTCTCCCGCGCCATCACCCACCGGCTGTAGAAGCCGTAGTTCACGTTCGCGCCCTCTTCCTGGTCCGCCACGTTGGCCGACACGTCGGGAAAGTCTGCAGCCGTCACCACCGCCTTTACACCCGGCAGCGCCATGGCGCGCGTTATGTCAATGCGTTTGATGGCCGCATGCGGATGCGGACTGCGCAGCAACTTGCCGTGCAGCAGCCCAGCCGGAAAGACGTCGGCGGCGTACCGGGCCCGCCCGGTGACCTTGTCCGGGCCGTCGTGGCGTATCGGCCGGGTGCCCACCACGGTATACTCTCGAGCTTCCGGCCCTCCGTTGGCGTCGTTGTCAGGCACGCTGCCCCTCCTTGGGAATGATGATTCAGACCACCTCAACCGTTCCACAATCTAGCACATCCACCCACTCCTGTCTTTGTCCTCTCTGGAACGACCCGGCAACGTCTTATCTCCATAGCCTCGCCTCCAATTTCCCCGCAAACCGGGTAGAATAGCAAGTGCGGTCCACGACAACGGCATGGCCGCCGGGTCAACCACAATAGGCAATCCCGGCTTGACCCATACGCCCAATCCAGCTTGACATCCGGCCCAGGAGTTTCTGCATGGACAAGGCCGACATCCCCTTTCTGCCCGCGTCGCAGCTTTCCCAACTTATCCATGACCGCACCGTATCTCCCGTCGAGGCTGTTGAAGCCTACCTCGACCGCATAGACCGCCTGAACGGCAAGCTGTACGCCTACCTGACTGTCTGCCGTGACGAAGCCCTGGCCGCCGCCCAGAACGCGGAGTTGGCCCTCGCCCGCGGAGAAAGCCGCGGCCCCCTGCACGGCATCCCCTTCGCCGTCAAGGACCAGCTAAACACTGCCGGCATCCGCACCACCTCAGGTACGCCGATTTTCAACGACTTCGTGCCCGACGAGGACGCCACCGTCGTCGCCAGGCTCAAAGCCGCCGGGGCCGTACTGCTCGGCAAGCTCAATATGACCGAATTTGGCACCACGGGCTTCTCTCACGCCTTTGAGACCGCCCGCAACCCCCTGGGACCTGGGAAAGCACCCCGGAGGCTCCAGCAGCGGCTCAGGGGGCGCCACGGCGGCATTCCTGTGCGCCATTTCCCTGGGCGAGGACACCGGCGGGTCCATAAGGGCCCCCGCCGCCTGGTGCGGGCTGGTCGGTCTCAGGCCCACCTGGGGCCGGGTCAGCCGCCACGGCCTCAGGCCCGGCATGTGGTCCATGGATACCATCGGCCCCATCAGCCGCACCATGGAAGACTGCGCCATGACCCTCCAGGCCGTTGCCGGACGCGACCCCAATGACCCCTACACCTGGGACGTCCCGGTCCCAGACTATCGCCAAGCTTTGAACGTCGACTTGGCGGGCGCCAGGATCGGCGTCGTCAAGGAGCTGCTCTACAGCGACGTGGTCGAACCGGAGGTCGGAGACGCCGTGTCCAAGGCCGCCGAATCTTTGGCCGCCTTGGGCGCTCATGTCGAGGAAATCTCCATTCCCCTCGCGGCCCATTCCAACGTCATTTCCACGGTCTTGCGTGTGGAAGCCCCCACGAATCACCGGGACCTGATTCGCAATCGTATACAGGAGATCAACCACGACAACCGCATTGCGTACCAGACGTGGAGCTTGCTTCCCGCCCTGGCCTACTACAAGGGCTTGAAACTCCGCTCCCTGCTTCGGCAGCAGGTGCTGGAAGTCTTCACCCAGTTCGACGTCCTCCTGTCCCCCACCGTTGGCGCCTCTCCTCCCGACGTCAGGCCGGACCCGCTAATCGACTCCAAGGCCAACGCCCAGCGCAACCGGTCCGGCCTCACCACCACCTACAGCCTGACCGGCGCGCCGGCCCTCAGCATCTGCTGCGGCTTCACCTCCGCCAATCTCCCCATCGGCCTGCAATTGGCCGCCAGGCCCTTCAACGAGCAGGCTATTCTCAACACCGCCTACGCCTACGAGCAAAACACCGATTGGCAAACCCGCCGGCCTCCGATATAGACTCCCCGTCACCGCGCTGCGTTAGGGCAGGCCTGACCGCTAAAGTAAAGCCCCGCCGGAGTTTCCGGCGGGGCTTATCCGTAACTAGGCCCTTCTGTGCTGGCCGCTGGCTGCGGCTCACGCTACTTACGGTGAGGAGCGTACTCCAGTGCGCTTATGGACTGGGCCATACCCAGGGATAGGTGTTCTTCCCAGCTATCCAGCTGGGGCCCCAATGGGAACACCTGGTTTGCCCCGTACACCCCTATCCCCATGCCGTTGTCCCGCATCCACTGGCCCATCTCCAACTGGATCTCCCAGCGGTCGTCGAAGTCAAACGTGTCGTAGGCCGCATTCATCCGCTCGGTAAACCACGGGTGGTCCCAGCCGACGCCCCAGAGCAATTCCGGGTCGTAAGAGATCCGGTGCAGCGACAGCGGCTCACCGCCGAAGTTGTTGATGTGCTGGCAGGTGATACCCTCTTGAGTCCGCGCCTTATAGGCGTCATACAATTCGCCTATGGGAACGTTCTTATACACGGCGTTGATGCCCACGTCCTGCAGCATTCCTGCGATGGCTACGCAGGCCGCTTCGGTAATAGCCGCGGCGGTACTGGAGGCCGTCGAAATCGATATGTCGAAGCCGTCCCCGTAGCCCGCCTCTTCTAGCAGTTGCCTGGACTTCTCCGGGTCATAGGGCCACTCCCAACCCTCAGGCCACTGGCTCTTGAACGGTACCCATCCATAGCTGGACGAAGGCTCTCCCTCGCCATGCAGCAACTCGTCTACCAGCTTCTGCCTGTCTATGGCCAGCCCTATGGCCTCGCGCACTTTCCTCGCCCGTTCCCAGCCTGCAGAGCCAAGCTCCGGGTCGCTGGCAATCCAAGGCAGGTCTGGGTCGTAACCCGGCCACTGCCTGTCGGTGCCCACAAAGGTGTACCCATTCTGCCAAACGATCAGGTTCATCTCGCCGGCGCCCTTCAGGGACATGAACTTGGTGGTATCCAGCTTCGCCGCTTCGGGTAACGAGTCCGGGGTTGCCGACCACGTATCTATCCTGTTGGTCTGGAAGTTTGCCAGCGCGGTGGCTTCCTGGGGAATCGCCAACAGTACCAACTCGGCGAACTCGGGGGTCTTGCGCCAGTGGTCCTGCACCGCCGCAAACGTGATGGACTCGCTCTGTTGAAGGTCCGTCAGTTCCCACGGCCCCGTCCCGACCAACTGCGGCAGGGCTTCATCACGGCTTAGTCCGTCCGCCAGCATCGACTCCCATTGCGTCTTGCTGAAAATCCAAGCCGAGTTCTGGGCAGGGAAGTCTATCCAGGTCAGCACGTCCGGCGCCGGTACGAAGGTGTCCAACTCCAGCGTGTGGTCGTCCAGGGCGATCCAATGGCCCTCCGGGTTGTCGAATATGTCTTGAATTTGGGCACAGCCGCAAGTCCCGTCATCACCCCCAAGCTCCCTGACGGAGTTGATGACGTCATCCGGCGTCAACGGCCCCCAGTCTCCGTGGAACTCTATCCCCTCGTGCAGCTCGAAGGTCCACGTCCGGTTATCGGGGGCCACGGACCACTCCTTGACCATCAGGCCCCGGTATATCGAGTCCTTGTCCAGTCTGAACAGGCCCTCATGACCGACCATCGCAATGTTTCCGCCGCTGGTCCCCGGACGGTAACGGGTATGCGGCCCATAGGCCTGGAGCGCTTGAAAGGAGGTCCTGAGCGTCCCGTAGGGTTCGGCCCCGGCCTCCGGGGCTTCGGTAACAACCGCGACAGTAGCCTCCGGCGTCGGCGCCGGGGTGGCCGTCGCATCCGGAGCTTCCGTTGCATCCGGAGCGGCCGTCGCATCCGGAGCTTCCGTTGCATCCGGAGCGGCCGTCGCATCCGGAGCGGCCGTCGCATCCGGAGCGGCCGTCACATCCGGAGCGGCTGTCGGCGTCGCCGCGGTCCCGCAGGCCGTTGCTATCATCAGCGATAGCGCCACCAGAAGGGACAAGAAGAATCCGGGACTCAACCAGGGTCGTCCAGACATGATCGAACCTCCCCGCTATTCGGCCTGGCAAGCGAATGCTGCTTGCAAGCGTGGCTCGAAAGCTATCACATGGTCAACTTTGTTGTCAATTGACGCCTCAGAATCTGCGGTCAGCTTAAAAAAGCCTGCGAATTAGGACTATAAGGTTACGAATATCGTCATGAAATGGGGCCGTCATGCCCACCCGCCGCGTGTTCTCTCCCCTCCGGCAGACCAGTCTAAAACTACCCGGTCCTCGGTTGCCTTCTCCTGTTCGCGACGCCTCCGCCATTCCTTGACACTCGAATCACCCTGGCATAACATCGCCCCACATTCGAACCCTTCATCGCCAACTAGGAGAACGCATGAAAGGCCGCGTCGTAGTCTTGAAGGAATACACCAAGCCCTTCGTCATCGAAGAGTACGATCCGCCTGACCCCGAGCCGGGCGCGGTGCTGCTCAGGATGACCCAGGCCGGAATCTGCGGCTCGGACCTGCACCGCTGGCGGGGCGACATCCAGACCCCCCTGCCTCCCTCCGGCTTCTGCGCCGGCCACGAGGGCGCGGGAGTCATCGCCAAGCTGGGCCCCGGCGTCACCCACGACTGGCTGGGCCAGCCCATCAAGGAAGGCGACCGCCTTATGTACACCTCCATCAAGCCGTGCCTCCGCTGCTACCAGTGCATCAACGGCAACGAGAATTGGTGCTCCACCCCGCAGAAGCCCCGCATCGCCGGCGAGTGGCCCTATTTCCACGGCACCTATGCCGACTACTATTACATCGACCCCAACCAGGCCGTCTTTGCCGTGCCGCCCGAGCTGCCCGACCACGTGCTCAGCTTCGTCAACTGCGCCATGGGCACCGTCACCGAGGGCCTCGACCGGGCCGGCTGCAAAGAGGGAGACTACGTGGTCATCCAGGGCGCCGGCGGCCTGGGCCTCAACGCCACCGCCATGGCCAAGGACATGGGCGCCCACAAGATAATCGTGCTGGACCGCCTTGAGAAGCGTCTGGAGTTGGCCCGCGAGTTCGGGGCCGACTACACCGTGAATATAGAAGAGTACGACACCCAGGAGTCGCGGGTGGAACGCATCCGGGAGATTACCGAGGGCCGCATGGCCGACATAGTCATGGAGCTCGTTGGCCATCCCGGGCTGCTAATCGAAGGCCTGGACTATCTTGGCAACGGCGGCACCTTTGTCGAGATCGGCGACATCATGCGGGGACGCAAAATCCCCTTCGACGCCACCCGCATGAACCGCGCCAAGAAGATTATCGGCTCCGCCATGTTCCGGCCCAGCCTGCTCCCGGTCATGATGGAGATGCTGGTCAAGAACCGCGGCAGGTGGCCCTACGAGAAGATTATCAGCAACGTCTTCCCGCTGGACGACGTCAACACCGCCTTCGAGCAGGCCGAATGGGTCAACCGCCAGACCCAGGTGACCAGGGCAGTGCTCGTCCCCTAGTCACGCCCAGCCGCCCGCAGGCGTCCAGGAAACGCCTGAATGAGCATCGCCCAAATCCCTTCTCCCCTAGGGGGCAAGGCAGCAAATCCCTTCTCCCCTTTGGGGGCAAGGTAGCAAATCCCTTCTCCCCTGGGGGGCAAGGTAGCAAATCCCTTCTCCCCTGGGGGAGAAGGTTAGGATGAGGGGGAACGACAATAAGTTCCGCGAACCCATGAACAATCGCGCTAACACCGGTTACAAGGAGAGGTTATGAAAGGCCGCGTCGTCATCCTGAAGCAGTACACCGAGCCCTTCGACATCCAGGAGTACGATGTACCCGACCCCGACCCCGGAGCAATCGTGCTGAAGATGTCCCAGGCCGGCATCTGCGGCTCCGACCTCCACCGCTGGCGCGGGGACCAGGACCCGGACCTGCGGCCCGTGCCGCCAGAAGGCCTGGCCACAGGCCACGAGGGCACGGGCACTGTCTACAAGCTGGGCCCCGGCGTCACCACCGATGGCCTGGGCAGGACCATCAAGGAGGGCGACCGGGTCATACACACCGCCTTTCCCTCCTGCTATCGCTGTTACCAGTGCCTCAGCGGCAACCCCAACTGGTGCCCCAGTCGCGGCGCCCAGGGTAAGGCCGGCGACTGGCCTTACTTCACCGGCACCTTCGCCGACTACTTCTACGTCCGCCCCAACCAGCCCGTCTTTCTCGTCCCCGACGAACTGCCCGACAACGTCCTGGGCTTCATCAACTGCGCTATGGGCACCGTCACCGAGGGGCTTATGCAGGCCGGATGCAAGGAGGGCGACTACGTGGTCATCCAGGGCGCCGGCGGCCTGGGCCTCAACGCCGTTGCCATGGCCAAGAACATGGGCGCCCACCGCGTGATTGCCCTCGACCGCCTCGAGAATCGCCTGCAATTGGCCGAGCAGTTCGGCGCCGACCACACCATCAACATCGAGGAGTTCAACACCCCCGAGACCCGCAAGAGCCGCGTCATGGAGTTGACCGGCGGCCGCGGCGCCAACATCGGCATGGACCTCGTTGGACTCCCCGACTTGCTGGTCGAGGGCATCGACTTCCTCACCCGCGGCGGCACTTACCTCGAAATCGGTAAGGTATCCTCCGGGCCCAGCGTCGACTTCGACCCCTCCACCCTGCTGGCCGGCAAGAAGATTATGGCGTCGTCCATGTACCCCCCCATCCGTATCCCCATGATGATGGAAATGATTCAGCAGAACATGGACCGCCTGCCCTTCGAAAAGATTATCTCCAACACCTTCCCCCTGGCCGACATCAACCAGGCTTTCGCCCAGGCCGAATGGGCCGACCGCCAGACCTCGATCACCCGGGCCGTGCTGGTGCCCTGACTCCCTGACCTCCTGGCTGCAGACCGATGCGTCGCTCTGGAGCTAACGCTGTGACTTCACTAGAACAATTCATCCGAGACTTCGCCAACGCGGTGATTGCCGCAGACCATACGCGTCCGAAAGCCGTGGATGCTGTCCTTTTGAGGCCGGGAATCGGCACCCTCCCCGAAGCAGACGCTCTGCGCCTCATTGCACTGGAACTAGCGCAGGCGGACCCCGAAACCTACGCCGGCCGCATCGCCCTCGATGTCCCCTATCCCGATTCCCCAGGCCGCACCTGCAGCCTATGCATCGGCTCCCCGCCCGTCTGGACCTTTGTGGCGGAAGTGAGAATGCTGCGCTATGTCGACGAGGAAGGAAGGTTGAGCGACAACATCCTGGCCAGCCACCGCTCCGCGGTCGCAGGCTGCGTCGATCTGGCCAATTCAACGTTGGGAGAGAGCAAAGCCGTCATCGTCTACGGCTTTGACGACTCGCAGTGGCCCTTGGACCCGGCCATAGACGCCTTTGAGCGCATGGCTAGGGCGAAGGTGAAATTGGGAGAGCGCTGCTCTGCTCCCTTCGATACCCTGTGGCACCCCGTCTACGCCCGGGGTCGGGCCTTCGGCTGGAGCATCGGCTGACCGCCTCTAGCCCCTCCCAAGACATCCGGCAGCATCCACTGTCATCTCAGCCCCTCCCTATCATTCCTGCTCCTCCCTGACATCTACAATTCCGAGCGCAGCCGAGGGTTCCGCTTTGTTTTAGTGGCCGTCACATCTAGTCTTGGGAGTGGCAAACCCTTAAGCAAACGGAACCGATTACGGCGATTATCACTCTGCTGCCAATGACGCTGCAATCCGGTCTCTCTCGGCATTTAGGTTGGCCATCGCGGCGTCGCTGTATCCGCCGTACTCATTAGCAATTCGGAGAGCGTTATCCCAAGCGTCCAGAGCCTCAGGCATCTGCCCCAAGAACTCCAAGCTGTAGGCCATCAAGAAATATGCCTCGGCGTGGGAGTGCGAGCCGCTCTCCTTCGTCAGGGGCTCGCGTGCCAGAACTACCTCAGCATCCTCAATTGCTTCGGCAGGTATGCCAGCGTCGAGATAAGCCGCAGCGCGGTTGATATAGAGTGGGATGTCATCGTCTAATGAGATAGCGGCCGTGTAGTGTTGGATGGCAAGATCGGGCTGCCCCAATCGGCGGTATGTCAGACCGATATAGCCCTCGATAGCAGAACTCCCCGGCTCTCCCGCAATCTGTTTGGCAGTTAGGAACTCGGCAAGGGCAGCGTCGAAGTTTTGGTTCCCCAAGTGTTCTAACCCACGCTGTATTGCTGGCACTGCATCACCGGGGACGGTCCTAAAAATTCCTGTTCCCGATGCACCGATGGTTTCCACTTCAGGGGGGACTGTGGTCTTCTCAGCACATCCCAATATGCTGAAGACGGCTAAGACAATGGCTACTAATAGTATTTTCATTTGTTGATTCAGAACTCCTTCAACTGCGTTGGACTTGCCTCGCAAGACTGCGGATAATTCGTTGGAGAAATTCCGACACGTTGGGGCGGTTCAGTGCTAAGGAGGTGTTGCGGAGTCCACTCAGGGGTACCAGACACTAAAAGCAAACGAAGTCCAGCCGAGGAATCTACAACCTCTGTCACACAGCCCTCTCATAGGACCTGAACAGGCCTCGTCCTGCCAGCGTTGACACATGGGTATAACCGTCATTCCGGCCCCCGAGCCGGAATCTAAGCGTGGGTGACCAGGCTAGCTAATGGCCGCACGGTCTCCACAACGGCTGCTCCCTGAGGAGTGCTGCAAAGGTCTCAGCACGTACGTGAGGGCCAATGATCCGCCAGCCAACTGGAACGCCGCCCCCGCCTAAAGCCCCAGGGCGTCGGCCAGCCGCAGGCGGTGGAACCTAGGATTGCCCAGGTAGTGGTACAGCGTGCGGGATGCAGTGGTGTGCAGCGTCAGCCCGTACTCGGTCATCCCGCCCAGTCCGGCGTGTACCTCGTGGGCGTAGTTGCATGCCTGGTGGTATGCTTCCGAGCCCACGGCCTTCGCCAGGTGTACGCTTTCCTGTGCCGGCCTGTCCGTGTCCAGCTTCCACAGGGCCTCGTAGGTGGTCCAACGGGCCGCGTCCAGTTGGTTGACCAAGTTGATGATGTGGTCCTGCACCCGCTGGAACCGGCCTATCGGCGTGCCGAACTGCACCCTGGTGCGGCTGTAGTCCACCGACATCTCGTACACCGCCTGGCAGCCTCCCACTTGGAAAGCCCCCAGCACGGGAATTGTGCGGGAGATAGCCCACTGCAGGGCCTCCCACCCGCCGTCCAAGGACAGCCCCAGCACGTCCGATTCCGCCACCGCCACGTCGGTCAGCTCCACTTCCGACATGTTCCAGGAAAAGCCCGGCAGCGACCGGACTTCCACTCCCGGCGCTGAAGACGAGACCATGACCAGCCCGACTTTGCCGCCGTCTTCAGAGCGCACGGCGCACAGCAAATGGCTGGCGGAGTTGGCGTCGAATACGTAGACCTTGGACCCGTTGAGCCGGAAGCCTGCTCCGCTACGATGGGCGACTAGCCGCACGTCCTCCTGCTCCCAGCCGTAGTCGGCCTCGGTCACCGCCGGCGCCAACGTCCGTTCCCCTCGGGCCAGCAGCGGCAGCCATTCCCTTTTCTGCTCTTCAGTGCCTCCGGCCAGCACCGTGAACACCCCCAGTATCCCCGAGGAAATGTGCGGCCCCGGCACCGGTCCCTTGCCCAGTTCCTCGAACAATACGCCCGCATCGGTCAGCGTTCCGCCTTCTCCTCCGTATTCGAGAGGCACCGCTATCCCCAGCCAGCCGGTCTCAGCCAGCTTGCTCCACGATTCCGATGGTGTGGGATTGCCGGAGGCCGCTAAGTCCAGTAGCGTCTCCTTGGGGTATTCCTGCTGCACAAAACGGTGTACGACCGACTTCAGCATCTCCTGGTCTGGGGTCAAGGCTAGGTCCATTTTTACTCCCGTATTATTCTGCAGATAGGAGACCGTTGCATAATCCCCTCTCCCCCTGGGAGAGGGCTAGGGTGAGGGCATCCCCCACCATCGAAGAGTGCCCATAGATACCCGCTTTCGGAATCCTTTGCACAACCGTCATTCCAGCCCCCGAGTAGGAGACCGTTGCATAATCCCCGCTCCCCCTGGGAGAGGGTTAGGGTGAGGGCGTCCCCCGCCATCTAAGAAGACCCATGGATACCTGCTTTCGCCGGTATGACGAAGATTATGCAATGGTCCCCGGATAGTGGCAAACTTAATATCGGCGGCCGGTCACACTTAGGCCAAAGCTCCGGCTTTCTCCCTGACCTCCCGACCGATACCGATTCGCCGCGCCATGATTACCTTCTGGATGTCCGCCGTCCCCGCGGGGTGCACCCCGATGATCGCCGAACGCTGGAACGCCTCCATGTGCCCGTCCTCGGCGCCCCGTTCGGGATCGTAGGTCAAAGCTGCCGGCCCCAGGATGTCCAGGATGTACGTGGCCTGGCGCAGGTTCGACATCTTGCGGAAGTATGAGTTCTGGGGGCCTTCGTATGTCATAGGAGTCTTGCTGTGGCGCATCCAGTAGTTGCGCATACCGAACAGCCGGGCGATCTCTGACTCCACGAACACGTCTATGAGCCTGTCCCGTGCCTCCGGGTCCTTGCTGATAGGCTGCCCTCGTCGTTGGTGGGTGCGGCAATATTCGAACAGCCGGTCCACCATCCAGTTGCGGCGGACGGCCCTTCCGCCCGCGCCGTGCTCCAACTCCAGGTGAGTAGTTGCGACCTTCCATCCCTGGTTTTCGCCGCCCACTAGGTTGAAAGCGGGCACTCGCACGTTGTCGAAGTACACCGTGTTCTTCTCGCCGCTGCCTGCGCCGCCCTCGCCGCCCGAGATCAGCATCTCCATGGGTTGGACCGTGATACCCGGGAGGTTGCCGGGAATCATGAACCAGCCCAGGTTCTGGTGACGCGGCGCGTCGGGGTCGGTGACCAGCAAAGTCCACATGTAGTCGGCGCCGAACGAACTTCCGACGTATATCTTCTGCCCGTTGATTATGTAATCTTCCCCGTCCCGTATCGCCGTGGCCTTCACGTTGGCCAGGTCTGAACCGGCCTCGGGCTCCGACAGTAGCTGCCAGGTGCGCACCCTGCCTCTCATTATGTTGGGAAGAAAGAACTGCTTTTGCTCTTCGCTTCCCCACACCAGTATGGACGCTCCACCCAGCCTGCCTCCCGTGTCGTAGTAAGGCGGAATGGTCAAGCCGTACTCGTCGATTTCCTCTTCCAATATGACCGACTGGTCGACGGTCAGCCCGCCGCCGCCGTACTCCACAGGAGCGGTGGCCCATAGCCAGCCCTTGTCCCCTAGACGCCGGCCCAGCTCCCGCCGCTTCTGGTACTGCTCATAGGTCAGGTCAATAGAATCAGGCGGGTGGAACATGCCCTCGGGCATGTTCTCCTTAAGCCACTCCCGCACCTCTACTCGAAACCGTTCCTGTTCTTCGGTGTATCTGGGTTCAAAGTCCATTAAGGGCCTCCCCCTTTATTCCCTTCCTGGATTCGCCTGACGGCTAAGCGAATGACAACTTGGGATTATGCCAGACGAGAATATATGTCGCAACCATCGCCAACGCCGCCCGACACCCCTCCACACATCCCCGTATTCCGGCCCGTAGGGGCGCCCCTTGTGGGTGCCCAGGAGGTCTCCCCAACTACTGACATTTCCCCCTTGCCTATCCCCACAATCTCCCCATATCATAAATCCAGGTCAGGCCCCCGCCCCATCAGGACGGGACCAAATCAAGACCAGCCCCTGAACCGGGGACCCAGGCCAACGACTGCCACCACCCTACATTGCTTTGGCCTGGGTTCTGAAGTGGCCCGTGACATGTTGTGACCAAAAAACGCTCCAAGCCCGCCGCCCCTCCCACCAACTCCCCCAACCGGTCACCCGCGAAGACGGAATCCCTCACCTCCGTTCGTGCTGAGCCTGTCCTGAGCCTGTCGAAAGGGGATCTCGAAGCACCCCCAGAACAGGGGGAAATGGGAGAAACGGAATCCCTAACCTCCGTTCGTGCTGAGGCTCTCGAAGCACCCCCAGAACAGGAGGAAATGGGAGGAAATGAGAGGGGAACTAAAAATTCCAGCCTCTCCCGCCGCCAACAGTCCGCACTGCCCATCATCGCCGCCACTCCCACCCAACCCGTCATTCCCGCGCTCCCACCAGTCATTCCTGCGAAGGCAGGAATCTCACGTCCCCATGGCCCAGCCCGTCTGTTCATACCCAGGGCAGCTCGCCCGTTCATACCCAGGGCAGCTCGCCCGTTCATACCCAGGGCAGCTCGCCCGTTCATACCCAGGGTAGCCCGTCCGTTCCCCCTTCGATTTCCCTCAGGACGAACGGACGGGCTGGGGGAGGTGGGCGCCTACCCCCTCCCAAACAAGAGGAAATGAGAGGAAATCCAAAATTTTCAGCCAAAGGAGAAATTAACCAATGTACGGACTAAGCCAGATAAGGTCTCGCATCAATGCCCTCCGTCGTAAGTTCGCCGTGGAAATCTCCGTTGCCCGCCTCGAACCCGTGGCCGACGAATTCTGCTTCCAATGGGACCGCGCCCGCGCCGAAGGCCGGCCCGCCCCTCACTGGCATTCCTTCATCCGAAAAGTAGGTCAAGCCGGATATCGGCTCCCCACCCGCGTGGCAGCCCACAAGTACCTGGAGAAGTGCATCAAGGACAATGTCGTCCCCGGCGTACAGCATCTCATGGCCGCCCTGCTTCCCTGGGCCGTGGCCCGCGGCTTGGTCGTTCCGTCCGCCGATCCCCCTCCCATGTCCATGTCCCAACGCGCAGAAACCTGAATCTTACGAATATGGCCAGAATGGGAGGAAATGGGAGAGAATGAGAGGGGAACTAAATTTTTCAGCCCCTTCGCGACCCGCCCGCAGGCAAGCCCGCCTGCTTGCCATAGACAGGGCTAGAAGATAACATTGGTGCGCGTCGACCTCTGGCCCTCCAGGCCAAGTTGACCCACGCATCCCCACCGCTCATCACGAAAAGGACAAGGTTGCCATGCCATCGATGACAGGAAAAGAGGCCCTTGCTCAGATGCTCATCGCCGAGGGGCTGGACCACGTGTTCGGCAACCCCGGCACCAGCGAGAGCCCGTTGCTGGATGTTCTGCAGGACTACCCCCAGCTTAAGTACGTACAAGCCTTGCAAGAGGGTACCGCCGTGGGCATGGCCGACGGCTACGCCCGCGCCACCGGCAAGCCCGCTTTCGCCAATATCCACATCGCCGGCGGACTGGCCAACGGCATCAGCGCCCTGTACAACGCCTACCGCGGCGGCACTCCCCTGGTCCTGACCGCAGGCAACTCGGACACCCGCATGTACATGGCCGACCCCACCCTTTCCGGCGACCTTGTGGCGATGACGGCCCAGTACACCAAGTGGAGCGCCGAGATTCTCCATGCCTCCGACGTCCCCGTAGCGGTGCGGCGGGCCTTCAAGGAAGCCAAGACACCTCCCGCCGGCCCCGTATTCCTGTCCTTCCCCTGGAACTCCATGGACGACGTCGCCGATGTCGATATCGCTGCATCGTCCCCCGGCTACTTCCGTACCCGCCCCGACCGCGACGCCGTTGCCCGGGCTTCCGAGTTGCTGTCCCAGGCGGAGAACCCCGTCATCGTCGTGGGCGACCGCGTCGCCCAGTCGGGAGCAGTACCCCAAATGACCCGCCTGGCCGAGCAACTGGGGGCCAAGGTCTACGCCGCCGCCATGGCCGAGGTCAACTTCCCCACCGGCCACCCCCTCTTCGGCGGCGTGCTCAACCTGAACAACCCGGCCACCAGCGAGTTTTTCAAAGGCGCCGACGTCGTTCTGGCCGTGGGGGCCAACGTCTTCAATTCCTTCCTGTACATCGACCGGCCCTTCTTGCGCCCATCCACCAAGCTGGTGCATTTGGACAGCAACGCCGAGCAGGTGGAGCGCATCTATCCCACCGAGGTGGGGATTCTGTCCGACCCCGCGGCAGGGCTTGAGGAGCTTAGCGACGCTCTGGACCAGGATATGTCGGCTGCAGCCAAGGAAGCCGCCGCCACCAGGACCGCCTCATTCGCAGAGGAGCGGCGTCAGGAGCACGAGAACTACCGCCGGCAGCTCGACGCCTCGCAGGACCGGCAGCCCATGGCCGTCGACCGGATGATGCACGAACTGGCACAGGCAGTGCCCCCAGACACCATCGTGGCTGACGAGTCGATAACCTCCAGGCCCTCCGTGATGAAGGCCTTCACTTTCGACCAGCCTGGAAGCCTGTACGTAATCCGGGGCGGCGCCCTTGGCTGGGCCATGCCCGGCTCTCTGGGCGTCCAGCTTGCCAATCCGGACCGGCCGGTGCTGGCTATCGTCGGCGACGGCTCGTCGCTCTACACCGTCCAGGCCCTCTGGACCGCATCACGCTACAACATCCCCGTGGTATACGCCATCTGCAACAACCGTTCCTACCAGGTCCTCAAGGTCAACATGGACATATACCTGCGCCGGATGCTGGACGATCAGGAACGGAAGAGCGAGTTCGTGGGCATGGACTTCGCCAACCCGCTGAACCTGGCGGGCATCGCAGAGGCCATGGGCGTAGCCGGCAAATCAATCACCGACCCAGATGAAATCGGCCCGTCCGTCCGCCAGGCCTTCGACAGCGGCAAACCCGCGGTGCTTGACATCAGCATCGCCGCCGCCCTGTAGGCCCCGCGTTATGTCATCCTGCCCCTACTTGACTTGCCCGGCCCCCCGGGCCCGGGAGTCCAGCCGCACCGCCGTCCTCGAACGAAAGGGCCGCACCCGATTCTGTGCATGAGGTACACCGACCGCCGCCAATGACATGACGCTCTTTCCTGCTGCGTGGGGCGAGAAGAACTCCACCACCTCGTCATCGTAGAAGGTCATCCCCGTTGCGCCCAGCCCCATCGAATGAGCACACAGGTAAACGTTGCCAATCCTGACGCCGGCCTCCAACTGCGCCGCCCGGTATCCCCGGTTCCCATACCGGCCCAGCACCTGCTCCAGCGAGGCCAGGAAGTAGATCACAGCGCTGCAGTCTGCGCCCAGGGCCTGCTCGAAGCACAGGTGTCCGGCCTCGTCTCGAAAGTCCCCCTCCTTCAGCAGTTCCAGCTTCCGCTCCACGGGCGAGAAGAAGTACCCCCCCTGCCTCCAAGCCCTCCACCGCGTTCGCGATGATGTAGGCGTCCACCAACGTCCCTGGGGCCTGATCGCCAAAGTCAACTGGAATACGCCTGGTGGCGGCGTCCAGGATAGCGGCGAACCGGGAGTAGGGGATTGCGCCCCGCTCGAACCTGCGAGTCGATCCCCGCTTCAATATGGTCAAGCCAATGGGTTCGGACGTAAGGTCTCCGGCTGCTTCAAGTTCTCCCACCGCCTCCACGGTTGCTGGATGGGCAAGTGTGTTCTCTGCGCTTCTCCAAGCCGTTACCTGGTCGGCAGAAGTCAGGCAGGTGGCGGCGTGGGTCGAGACTATCTCCGGGTAACTAATCTCGGACCCTGCGCTATCTTCCGCCGGGACAGCCAACAGCGGCGCGTCTGGCAAAAGACCGGCAGCAGAGACCTCGCTGCCGGTCCCGACAGGCGCGAGACACAATACTGCCTCCCTCTTTGGCGTAAGGCCCAGCAGCCTGTTCACCCGCCCGTCGTGGAACCCGGTCACCACTCCAATGGGCAAGCCGGTTCCTGCCGCTACGGCCAGGGCGTTGGACAACATAGTGCCAGCATCCCAGTGGCAATACCGGTAACCCCGTTCCCTATACTTCCAAGCGCAGCGCCAAAACACCGCGCTGAGAGCCAAAGTCACCCGTGCGGTTGCCACCCGCTCCTCCCCGCCAGCGGCCTCCGCCAACTCCCGGCGGTGGTCGCCTTCCCGGAGCAATGCCAGAGAAGCCTCGGCGGGGGAGAAGTGGTATACCCCGGCTTTCAGGCCAGGTATGTCGCCGGCTACCAAGTACACTTCCACCGGGTACAGGGCTCCGGCGGATGCGGCCGCCCGGTAGTGAATTTCCCCGGACCGAGGCAGCACACCGCGGCGAACTACTCCGGCGGAAAA
The DNA here is from genome assembly GCA_963668505.2 of Dehalococcoidia bacterium. GTDB lineage: Bacteria > Chloroflexota > Dehalococcoidia > Lucifugimonadales > UBA3495. The sequence continues at coordinate 58,397 of CAXXWY010000023.1, forward strand.
GTGTAACAGCCGGGCCAGGCTAGTAATGTCCAGTGGCTCGGTCCCATGGTGGTCATCCAGCCCGGACGCCCGGACGCCGGCCACGGCTTGCAACGTAGGACAGCCGGGCGGGTCAAAGTCGGTGGGTAATGACGCCTGTGGCGCACCGGCATATGACTTGTATATCGGGGGCTTGGCGCCCAGGTTGATGTAGGATAGCTTGGTGGCCTGGTGGTAAGAGTTGGCCGCCCTGGTGTCTCGGTTGCCCACAAAAGCCTCTAATGACCCTGGCGACCCCTCTGGACCATCGGCTGAGTGGTGTCACCGTCGAACCGCCTATACGTGGATCAAAAGGCCTCTCCGCTCAGCCTGAGAACCTCGTTCCACTGGTCCTCGGTCACCGGCTGGATGGACAGACGCGTACCCCGTCGGGCGACCATCATGTTTTGCAGTGTTGGATGGGCCTTGATCTCCTGCAACGTGACGGGCCTGGCAAGCTCGCGTTGGGCCTGGATGTCCACCATAAGCCAGACCGGGTTCTCGGGAGTACTCCTGGCGTCGAAGTGCTTGTCTCCCGGCGTCCACGCAGTATGGTCGGGATACGCCTCTTTGACGATTCGCGCCGTGCCGATGACGGCCGTGGGGTTCGTGCTGGAATGATAGAATAGGACCTCGTCGCCGATGCTCATGTCGTCCCGCATCATGTTGCGAACCTGGTAGTTGCGCACCCCGTCCCATTCGGCGGTCTGGTCCGGTTCGGCCAACAGGTCGGCAAAGGAAAACTCCGTAGGTTCCGACTTGAACAGCCAATATTTCTTCCCAGCCATATCGTGCTCCTTAACCGGCTGCTATCCCGCCATCGTGCGCTAAACTACCCAAACCTACCACGTACGCCTAATGGGGTCAATTCTTCAAGTTGACACCCCCATATGCCAAGGTTAACCTGAATCTCAGCCACTCCGTCGCCGAGCCTCAGACAACCGTATTGATAGGATAGGGAGGAGTGCAGGCGAGCCGGATGGGAGTGAATGCCCCATCTCGGTGTGCCGCGGACATTAGGACGATGCTAACTGCGTCGACAGTCCCACGGCAACCGGCGACTCAGGGAGATGCCATATGCTTATCAGCCCTATGCCTGCGGCCGACGGTAGCTGAGGCCCGTCTATGGCGTCGTTCATAGTGCTGGCCGCCATGAAAGGCAGGTTCGTCTCGGACCACGGCCACCCCTACGACAATTTCCAGATGCTTGGCTACGTCGACGCTGAGAGCGCTAAGGAGGCGGTTGCCGCTTTCTTCAATCAGCCGCCATTTCCCATCATCTGGGAAGACGTCGAGTACATGTGGGCCGAACGGTTAGCGGACCAACCAGCGGATACCCGATATGGGGACTACGAACGAATTTACCTTGACTCTCTGAGGCGGCGCCGGGGTGAGCAACATACGTAAGGAGTTCTGAAATGCCCCGAGGGCCATGTTGGGGCTGACGGCGCCCCCGGCTGACTCCACCCTGCCAAGGACAGCTGTACCTAGCAGGAACAAGCCTCCAGTCGATGACGGCGCCATTCGTCAGAGGTCCTTCGCGAATTCCCTCAGCCGCCCAAACTCGGAGCGGAACCCCTCGACCAGCGCCCGGCGATCAGTGCCGTGGAGCACAAATCGGGCGCCCTGGCTGATCCAGAAGCTGGAAAGCTCCGTCGTCTGGTGATGCACCAGCGTCGGAATCCCCCGGGCCTCGGCGGTGTCGATAATGTGCTTGACCGCTGCTTGATATTCCTGGCTGTCGTACCGGTCTGGCTCCCCAAGGGTGATGCTCAGGTCGTTGGGGCCCACGAAGATCCCGTCAATGCCAGGAACGTCCAGCATCTGCTCCAATACGTTTATCGCTGCCACGCTTTCGACCCCGATGAGGGCTACGCTGTTCTTGTTGCGTTCCTCCAGGTAGGCGCGGCTGGCGTCGCTGACGTGTTCCCCGTTTTCCATCAGGCGTTTCACGGCCTCCCCCTTCAGCGGCCGCCACTTGGCCGCCGCCACTACCTCCCTGACTTCCTCCACCGTCTCGCAATATGGCGCCAGGACCCCATGGGCTCCAGCGTCTACGGCCATGGTTACGTAGTGGGAATCGGGAACCGGTATCCTCACTATGGGAGCAACCCCGATGGTGTTGAACATCAACAGATAGTCGCCCAACTCGGCGCGGCTGCGGGGGTTGTGCTCTGTGTCGATGATGACGTAGTCCAAGCCCGCTTCTGCCAGGGCGGGAATCCACCTGGGGTTTCGGCCGGTGGCTATCATAGTGCCAAACACCCGACCGCCCTCTTTGAGTGTCGCTTTTAGCTCTGAGCCGTTCATCTCTTCGTCCGCCTTATGGTTGTCTGGGCTTGCGCGCGTGATTCCGCCGGGGCTTCATACCCCGAGAGCGGCCTGATATCAACGGGCTTCCATGACTCTTTCGCAGAACCTGGCCGTGGTTATCAAATCCGGAATGAGCACGTGCTCGTTGACCGTGTGCATCTCGTTGGTGGACATCCCCACCACTATGCAGTCGATGCCATGGAGCCTCATTGCATTGGCGTCGGTGCCGCCCCCTGACGGCCGGATGTCGGGGTCTAGGCCCATTTCCCCCATTACCCTGGTGACCAAGCGGACGACGGGGTCGTTGGGGTCCAGGTCATACATCTGGAACAACACTTCCAACTCTTCCTGGATAATGGCGTCCTTGTACCGCCTTCTTGCCTCTTGGAGGGTCTCAAGGACCTGCATGCGCACCAGGTCCACCGTCTCGGTGTTGTGGCTGCGGAATTCCCCGCTGAAAGCAACATCCGAAGGCACGGCATTGCGGACCGAACCGCCTGAAATCAGACCCACGTTGAACGTGGTCTCCTCGTCCAGACGCCCTTGGGGCAATTGGGAGATGATATCCGCAGCTATGCGGATGGCCGACAGCCCCTTTTCCGGCTCTACGCCAGCGTGGGCGGCTCTGCCCTTGACCGACACGTCGAAGGACACGTACGTCGGGCTGGACCCGGTAATCCGGTTGACCGGACCGTTGCCGTCAAAGACCACCGACTTTTTGGCCCGGATCATGGAATAGTCCAAGTTGCTGGCCCCTACCAGCCCAATTTCCTCACCCCTGGTGAACACCACCTGAACTGGGCTCCTGTCCCGGCCCTCCTGAGCCGCCGCTTCGAGGGCCTCCATGATTGCCGCAACTCCAGCCTTACAGTCGGCCCCCAATATGGTCGTACCGTCGGACTCGATCCGGTCGCCGCTTACCTGGGGATTGATGCCCCGTCCCGGCTCCACCGTGTCCATGTGGGCGGACAGGAGCAACGGGTCGTCTCCCGGCTCCGAGGCAATAACGTTGCCGTGGGCATCGCGCTGGACCTGAAAGTTCAGCTTGCGCAAACGCTCTTCCAAGTGCTTAGATACGTCCTCTTCTAAACCGGACGGACTGTCAATCCGAACAAGCTCGCACAGTGAGTTGACCAGTCTTTCTTGATCGACCATTTCCACCTACCTGGACTATTGTCGTGCCCGTTCACGGGCTGCCCGGCTTCGCGCCTAAGGGACTGGCAGGCCATTGCGCCCGCCGTGAGTGATCCGAATTATACAACAACCTCGCCAGCATTCTTCATGGGACATCCCCTGCGGCGCGCCTCCGTCGGCGATTGACTACGCCCGTTGAAGACACCAGGGGTAAAAGTGTATAAACACCTTTATGCTGGATGTTAGGCGGATAGCACCCTGCTAAGGGTGCCGGGAATCGGAAGTTATTGGAGCGGGCAAGCCTGAACCTGGTGTTATTGGGAGCGGAGAGAACCATTGACTTTTTTGGTAGCGCGTGCGGGATTCGAACCCGCGATCTCCGCCTTGAGAGGGCGGTGTCCTGGGCCTCTAGACGAACGCGCCACGCTTCACTGCAAACCGCAAAGAGGGAAGGGTCCCGTTTCATCGTACCAGAGGCGTACCAGCATTGTAAACAGGAACTGCCGCCACTCACTTGCGGGCATTTGGCGGCGAGGTCCTGCGTTAGCTTCTAACCGCTAACCTCAAAGGTTCCGAACATGGTCACGTTGTGGGCGGGAAAGGTGCAGACGAACTGGTACGTCCCGGGAGCCGGCGCCACGAAGCTGACGCTACCCACAGTCTCCGTGTCGAATAGGTCGGTAAATGCGATGACGTCGGGGTCACCCGGTTGTAGCCAACCGTTGTCCCCGTAGGCATTTCCCCGCTGGGCGACGGTATCCTTAGCGCCGTCCGTCACCAGCACCCAGTTGTGCTGATAAATAGTGGAGTCGTTGTCGTAGGTCAATGTCACCCGGGACCCGGCCGGTACGGTGAATCTGGCCTCATCGAACTCCAACGCGTCCCCTTCTGCGCTTATCAGAAGCTCTTCGAGGGGGCCTGTTGCATTCTCAAAGGCGATCATGGCATCAGTCGGCCCTGCGGCCGCGACCGGGGACTGAGTCCCGGCAGCTTGGCCGACATTCGTGGGGCCGGGAGTTGCCCTGGGCCGCGGGGTAGTGGAGGATTCATCGCCTCCGCAAGCCGCAGCGGCCAGCATGAGGCCGCTTAGAAGTCCAATGGCTATAATGGTTGCTGCCTTCACCGCTCCCTCTCACGTGCGAATGGGGTGTCCAGCCCAATTCTTAACAGATTTCAGACTGGTTTGTTATTTTTATCACGAGCGGATTTTGGTGTCAAGAACAGCTAGCTCACCGGTCAGTATTTCCAAGGCTTGGTCTACGGTCGGCCTGATCAGCCCGACCTCGGCATCGAGGGCGACATGGTCCGTAACCTCGGAAATGCCGTCGGTTATCATAAGCTCTAGAACCGCTGGAGGTTGAGTGTGGAAGTTGGAAAATTCCCGGCCCACGTTCTGGAGGCGTTGCTGGCCAGAATCTCGGTGGCCGACCCCAAAGTACTCCTCGGACCCGCCGTGGGGGAGGACGCGGCCGTGCTGGACATGGGAGAGCGTTTGCTTGTGGCCGCCAGCGACCCCGTGACTTTCGCCGTCGACCGGGCCGGATGGTACTCGGTGCACGTTAACGCCAACGACGTTGCCTGTTCTGGGGCCCAGCCACGCTGGTTCCTGGCCACCTTGCTGGTCCCGGACAGCTTCTCGGAAAGTGACGCCCAACTGTTGTTCGACCAGATTCTGGAAGCATGCGCTGCGGTGGGTGCATCCCTGGTCGGCGGTCACAGCGAGGTAACCCATGGAATCGACCGGCCCATCATCTTGGGGACGATGCTGGGGGAGGTAGAAAGGGACTGCCTCATCCGCACCGAAGGGGCCCGGATGGGCGACAGCATAGTGCTTACCAAAGGCGTCGCCATTGAGGGAACCGCGTTGCTGGCCCGAGACAGGGCCTCATACCTCCGCGGCGCCGACGTCCCCAGTGAGACCATCACACAAGCAGCTGGCTTACTGGCCGCTCCGAGTATAAGTGTACTGCATGATGCGCAAATCGCTTCCGCCTCGGCCAGGGTACATTCCATGCACGACGTCACCGAGGGAGGCTTGGCCTCCGCCCTGCGAGAGATCGCCAAGGCGTCGGGACTGGGCCTATCCGTACAGGAACGCAGCATTCCTGTACTACCTGAGTGCCGCGTGATATGCCAAGCCTTGGGGTTGCACCCTCTGGGCCTGCTCGCATCCGGCGCCCTGATCATTACTATACCCGCTGACGATGTGCCCCCACTGCTGGCGGCGCTGGACGCAGGCAACATTCAGGCCTGGGAGATTGGCGAGATGCGAGCCCGGGAAGAAGGCCTGCTCCTTGTCGGTCCCGACGGAGAAATCCCTCTGCCCCACTTCCCTCGGGACGAGCTGGCTAGGTACCTGTCTAGTACCGCTTCTGCCCCAAGCAGCTAAAATGAGAATACAGGGCTGTACACTTTTATTACATTTATCAGGGTCTCCGTCTTACTTGGCACATCCCTCTGACAACCTTCAAGATCGGCAGCGCCAGCCCCGTTCAGCCGCCGATATTATCGTGTTATGACAATCAAACGAGCAGTTGCTACATGAAAAAAACGTCAAATTTCTATAAATCGCAACGAGTTTTGACATGCCTGGACAAGCGTTACACAGGTTCATGTTCTAATTATTTCTTAAAATAATTTAAGGTTTTATTGGGACTAAGCCTTGACACGAGCAGGGCCCCATGGTAACCTTGTCCCATCTTGAAATTCCGAGAGCTTGACGACCCACTTAAGGAGGTACACCATGGCTAGAAAGACTAAGCTAATGCAGCGTGTAGAAAGGGAGCACCAGCGGCCCTTGGAGCGTCTCCTCCCGGAGATGGTCAACGAAATCGGATTGTCCAGCACTGCCGAAGAACTGGGAGTCAGCAAGGCCACATTGGGGTACTGGCTGCTCAAGCTCGGCATAAATGTACGCCGAGTAGCGCTGGCCCCGGGAGAGACCCTCGAGGTCAAACGGGTAAGTTAACTGACCGGTCCTCCGGCTCTTCCACGGAATCCGCCGCCATCCACTTGGGGCGGCATCATCTATAAGAGTTATCAATCAGTTGACCGGTAACGAGAACCGCTTGGATATCTCAGGACGCTGACTAATCTTGAGGCTAGGCTAATCTCCCCACAAAATTTTATGTCAACAGGCCCCACCGTATCGGTGGGGTCTCTTCTTGTAATAGGGGGCATTACGTTGAGTTATTCAATAACTTTTCTGCTGACGAGCCTGAAGCTATCACTCATGGAGGGCTTTGCCAACAATTCTAATCTAAGAATTCGTTTCTCCACACTAGAATAATCTGCTCCCAAGCTCACACCGCACCGGCAACGCGCCAAAGCCCATACCAGACTGGTATACTGGACTCTAGTCACGCCGGCACCACGCCAAAAGAGGGGCAATGATGGACTCTATCGCTACTGGAAATACCGCTATCGGCTTAGTCGCAGTAGGCCGACACAATGCCATTGGGCTTGCTGCAGCTAGTGTATTTAATTCGATAGGCCTTGCCGTCTTCAGCGTTCTCAACGCTTTAGGCATCGTTGCCCTGGGAGTAACAAACTCGGTCGGTCTCATCGCCGTAGGCGGCGTTAATGCCGTAGGGCTCGTTGCAATCGGAGGCGTAAACGCCGTCGGCGTTGTCGCCATAGGCGGCATAAGCGCAATTGGCATAATTGCAATCGGGGGCAGGACCAGCAAAAGCCCATTCCCCCTGCAGTAGCTGACCAATAGTAGAACATCGCTGGTTCCAGCTGGGAACCGCCATACCAGGCGGCCCCAACTTACTCCAGCTAGAGGAGGGCCGGTGTCTAAGGCGTTGGAGGTGATTGGTCTCACCGGCCTTGATCAGGTCCAGTTTCGTCTGACCATAGGCGAAGAAAGCCGCACCAGCCCACCATACCCCTTCACACACCACCTTGGACCAAGCCTCGGTCCGGAAAATGAGCTGGTACTTCCAAGAGTACATCCACAACCCTTTCGGAGCTTCAGAGGCCAAGGCCCGGCAAATGGAAGACTCTTTCCGACTCCTGGGCCGGGCGATGTTCAACGCCGTTTTCCGCAGCAGCGAGGAAGCCTCAGGATATTACACCGCCGCTTCCACAGAAGGGTTAGCCAATTACACTCTATCTATCGTGTCAGACGATCCATCGTTTTTGACATTGCCCTGGGAGCTTCTTAACGAGCCTAACGCGGGTTATCTAGCTCTCCGGTTCTCGTCCTTGGTGCGACAAGTGAACCGGCAGCCCTCGGAATTCCACGGCGCATTACCAACGGAGCAACTAAATGTACTCCTGGTCTCGCCGGCGCCACTGGGCCCGTACGCAACGAGCGGTTTGGCATGGGAGGCAATGGAAGTCCTAGACTCCCTGGAGGTGCACGCGGCCTTGGACTGCATCCGTCCGCCCACTCTCGCCGTCCTGTCCCAACATTTATCGGACACTCGAAACTATTATCACCTGGTGCTTCTTGACGGGTTCCCCTGCGACGCCACAGGCTCCTTGCTATTCGAGAGCGCCGACGGAGGGGGCGAACCGGCGCCCGCAGCCAAAGTATCCGAGGCCCTTGCCGGAGCGGGAGTCCCAATAGTCATGCTCACTGCCGCAAGCACTCCTGATGTAGACCTACCGCCTGGCTGGGCGGCCGCTGCGACGATCTTGGCCTCCAACGGTGTGCCCCAAGTGGTCTCCCTCCCTTTCCCATTACCCAGCCCCGGCGGACAACTGTTCCTCCAGTCCTTTTTCCGGGCCATCGCCCAGGGAGCCGGAGCGCCCCAGGCCGTAGCCCAAGCCAGGCAAGCCCTTATGGACGAGCCCAGCCGGTATTCCCCGGCAGGGGAAGTCGTGTTCTGGGACTGGATTGTCGCCCAAGTATACCAGTCTCAACGGTACACTCCTGCTCCCATAGTGCCGCCCGACTCTCCCAAGACTGGCTTTTCGGCGTTACCCACCGCCGACGCCACCCAGAGCGAAGACCAAATCCTCCAAGGAGGCGTCTACGGCCTCGTGGGCCGTCGCAGCGAACTCCGCCATCTGGAACGCCTCTTCTCCCAAGCCCCGGTGGTGCTGCTTTCAGGTCCAACAGGCGTTGGCAAGACCGAGTTGGCTTTGGGGCTGGCCCGGTGGTCGTCCCGCACCCGGGCACGGCCGGGAGGCGTATTCTATTCTAGCTTTGACGTTAGAGCCGGAGTCGAGCGGATAGTCCACGAGGTCGGCACCACCATAGCGGGGACTGGACTTTGCCGACATGCTGGCTGCAGAGCAGCGCCGCTGGCTGGCAGAGTACCATCGGCGAAAACCCATCGCTGCTTATATTGGACAGGTTGGAAAAACGTCTCCGGCTTTCCAACGCCAGGTCCCCGGTCTGCTGGACGGGGCCGAACAGTCCGCGCTGGGACGGCTTCCTAAGTGAAGTCTCCGAGGGTGGTCAAACCCTGGGTCCTATTGGTCGGCCGACGAGAACAGGAACCCTGGCTTCACACACCCTACCTGGAGTTCAGGCTGGCTGGTCTGGCCCAGACCGACGCTTTGGAACTGGGAACCCAGGTGCTGCGCCGAGCCGGGGTGTTTGACTTGTTTCAGGGGACCTCCATCGAGCGCAGGCTGGGGCCGGACTACTTCACCCTTCTCGACCTTATGGAGGGGCACCCTCTTGCCATGAGCGTAGGCCTGCCTCTATTGAAAGAAGCTCCCGCGTCGATACTGGAACAGGAAATTACCCAGAGGACGGGCGAATTGGACCCGTCGGACGGCGAAGAGGCCAGGCCCCAGTTCTTGACCGCAGTCATGGACGCTTCTTTCTCCAGGATGCCCCGCCGCAGCCGTACCCACCTTCCGTTTCTGGCCCTCTTCCAGAGGCGGGTGCTCCTGGACATACTAACCCACCTGACCCAAGAGCGGGTCTACCGCTCGGTAATGGGCGAAGAATTGGGCTGGGGCGCTTGCCGCACCCTGCTGCGCTCGGCCCGGGACTCGGGGTTCATCGAGCAGGTGACGCCCAGTGTCTACCAGGTTCACCCCGCCTTCCCATGGTTCTACGGACGGCAGTTGCACAGGCAAGCGGCCGCCGCAGATGGCGGCCGCCGCCTGGAGGAGGAGTTCCTCCGGGTATACACAGATACCGCCGACTACTTTATGGAAAGTCTTTACGAGGACCAGGATGCGGCCGCAACAGCAGTCCTCGCCGAAGAAGGCAATCTGTCCCAGGCAATTGGCCTAGCACTGGAAGCTAAGGCGTGGAACCAAGTGCAAGTCCTCGTTCAGCCTTTAGCCCAGGTATACAAGATGCAAAAGCGGCGACCGGAATTGCAGAGGTTGCGCCGCAAGCTGCTGTCCGAAGTCGCCCCTGAAACCGGCGGCGCGGCCGAGGCTGAAACTGCCGGAGGTATAGACCTCTGGCTTTACCTGATGGGCACAGAAGCCAGCGAAGCCGCCGACTTTGGCGAACTGGACCGCGGCGAGGATTTGAATCTCCAACTCCTGGCCTACTTTGCGACGTTGCCAGGCGACAATGACGATCCCAGGGTTGCGGCCGTTAACCACCAACTTGGCGTGATCGCCCAACAAAGGTGGCTTCTGGAAGAGGCCGAGGTTTGGTTCCTCAAGTCCCTCGCTATTATTGAATACGGAGAGGACAAAGCGGCGGTTGCCGACGACTACCATAGCCTAGGTCAAGTCAAACGATACCAGAGGCGTTATGCCGAGGCGCAGGGCTGGTTCAGGAAGTCTCTTGAAATTCACAAGGCTCTCCAAGACCCGGATGAGATGGTGAACGACTACCGCTCCCTGGGCCTGGCAGCCCAGTTCCAGGCAGAATACGACGAGGCAGAAAGCTGGTACCAGCAGGCCAGGGCCATAGTCGAGGAACACCGAGACGAGGAGACCGCCATCCTCGTGTATCACGAGTTGGCCACGGTATACCACGCTCGTTACTTGTTCGATCAAGCGGAGACATGGTTCCGACAAGCCCTCTACCTAAGTGAGCGACTGGACAAGCCGCACCAAACGGCGGTGGAGTTTCACCACCTGGGTCGCCTAGCCCAGAACCGCGGCCTATTCTACGAAGACGCCGAAAACTGGTACCTGCTTGCCCTGGAGAAATTCGAGGCCCTGGGCGACCGCAGAAGCGCCGGAGACCAGTGCCGCCAGCTGGGGGTTTTGTTTCATGAGCAGCAGAAATTCGATGAAGCCGAACGATGGTACCTCAGGGCCAAGGATATGTTTGACGAGGCCGGGGATGTTCAGCGCACCGCCAGCACCTACGGCCAGATGGCCGTCGTAGCCGAAGACCGGGGCAACCTGACAGCAGCGCTGGAGTGGGCAGGGCGAACTTATAGCCTCGTAGTAGGCCACAACCTCCCCCTCCTGGATCGGGTCAAGTCCCATCTCCGCCGGCTGCGGCGCAAGTACGGCAATGACCAGTTTACCCGGTGGTGGCAGGGGTCATTCGGCGGCGACCCACCCACTGACTTGGACTCTGACGCTTAGTCGCCCCCTATTACGCCACAGCAATCCTTAGGCGGTAGGACAACTTGCGCCGTGCGCCCTTCCGGGTTACATTGAAACCGTCGCCCGCCGAAAGTTGCTTCAAAAACGTAGCGAGGAGTAGACCACAATGGCCGTAGGAATCTCCGCTCCCCTGCCAGCGTACACCATGGACCCTGCATTGATGGCCGGCAAGGCTGAGGAATTAGGCTTTGATTCGATCTGGTTCGCCGAGCACCCCATTCTGCCGGTGCACTCCGACACTCCATTCCCCAGGGACGGAGGCCCAATCCCGGAAAGCTACCGCCATTTTACCGACCCATACATCGCGCTGGCCAGGGCTTCGGCGGTCACAACCAAGATTAAACTGGCCACCGGAATCACCTTGGTCCCCGAACGCAATCCCTTGGTGCTGGCCAAGCAAATCGCTGCGTTGGACCACTACAGCGGCGGCAGGTTCCTGTTCGGCATCGGCGCTGGATGGAACCGCGAGGAGACCACCATGATGGGCGGCGACTTCGAGCACCGATGGACCCAGACGAGGGAAGCCATACTGGCAATGAAAGAACTCTGGACCAAGGACGAAGCGGAGTTTCACGGACGCTACTTCGATTTCCCGCCTGTCTACTGCTATCCCAAACCGGCGCAAAAGCCCCACCCCCCTGTCATCCTTGGCGGTCACGCTCCCAACGTGCTGCAACGCATCATCAGATGGGGCGACGGATGGCTTCCCAACCGGGCCAATCCGCCCTTGGTAGAAGACAGCCGCAAGCAACTCGATGCCATGGCCGCAGAACGGGGTCGCGATCCTTCCTCTATTTCTATATCGGTTTCCGGCCAGCCTCCTGACCGGGATGTCATTCAGTCCTTTCTTGACGCCGGCGCAGACCGGGTCCTGGTGTACCCTGAACACTGCGACACCGACGCTGAACTCGGCGAACAGATGGAGCGGATTGCGGAGAAGGTAATACGCTAGGCCAGTATTCTCCGGCGGCCCGTCAATGCGCCTGGGGCCTGACGAATTGCACCCCGCCGCGAAGGGCATGCGCAGACTAACATGGACAAGACCGCCCAGCTAATATGCTCCTATGCATCGGGGCTGAAGTTCAATGACCTTGGCCCGGAGACGGTGCACCAGGCCAAGCGGACCATTATCGATACGTTGGGCTGCGCCATGGGAGGGTATTCCTCCGCGCCGACGGGTATCGCCCGGGACATGGCCCTCAACGTGACAAGTTCCACCCCATCTCGAATCTTGGGGACCGACAGCTTCAGTTCCCCGGACATGGCCGCCTTCGCCAACGGCGTTATGTTACGTTACCTTGACTGTAACGACTCCTACTTTTCGCCGGGAGGAGGCCATCCCAGCGACATGATTCCCGCGGCGCTGGCGCCCGCCGCCCCTGCCGGATGCGACGGACAGACCTTTATTACCAGCGTCGTGCTGGCCTATGAGGTCTTCTGCCGCCTGTCCGATCAGGTGGTGGCCTCTGAATTTGGCTGGGACCAGGGAATGTTCGGGGTGATAGGGGCCGCCTGCGCCGCCGGGAAGGCGCTGGGACTAGACCGGGAAAAAATGGGCCACGCCATATCCCTGGCCCTGGTCCCCCACCTTCCATTGGGCGTCACTCGAACCGGAGAACTGTCTATGTGGAAGGGATGCGCCGGCGCCAACGCCGCCAAGGCAGGGGTTTTCGCCGCTCAATTGGCTGCAGCAGGCATGACCGGGCCTGCTGCGCCCTTCGAGGGTCGGCGCGGCTTGTGGGAACAGGCGGTGGGCCGCCCAGTGGAGCTTGACAGTCTCGCGGGGCTGGGCCAGACATTTGCCATATCCCAGACTACTTTCAAGTCCTACCCATCCCAGATTCACACGCAGACCCCCATCGCTCTGTCGCTGGAACTACGGCCTCGGCTGACCATCGAAGACATTGAATCGATTAACATCCACGTGTACCGGGCCGCCGCTGGGAGCAAGGATTCCAACCCGGAGAAGTGGGCGCCCAAGACACGGGAAACGGCCGACCACAGCATCCCCTACCTCGTGGCAACGGCCTTGCAAGACGGTGCAGTGACCTCCGACAGCTTCTCCGACCAGCGCTTGCAAGACCCGTCCCTGGCCGCATTGGTCAATAAGGTAGTCATCCTGGAAGATAAGGAATACACCCGGAAGTATCCTGCTGAGTTCAACTGCGGGTCGACGTAGCAACCCGGTCCGGCGAGACCTACTCCGCCGCCACTAAGTATCCCAAGGGCCACCCCTCGAATCCATGACCGATGCCGAGGTAGAGGCCAAGTTTCGCAATCTCTCAGCAGAAAGGTTGACAGAAGCCCAATGCGACCGGGCGTTGGAAGCCGCCTGGGCCCTGGACCAAGCGCCCGACCTGACCGCGCTCTTCGACTCTTTGGTCATCTGAGCATATGCGGCAATCCGAACACCAGCTTCCCCCGTATACACTTACAGACGGCCCAATGGCGGCAGTCATGACGGCTCGTAATCCCTTGGACTACGAGCGGATGGAAGACCGCCAGCTCATCCAACAGATAACCCTCAACGACCAAGCTGCACTGGAGGCACTCTACGGCAGGTACTCCACCGCGGTCTACTCGCTGGCTATGTATATGTTGAAACAGGGAGCGCTGGCCGAAGACGCTACCCAGGAAACCTTCCTCAACATCTGGCTCAAGGCCTCCAGCTTTAACGCCGACAGGGGCCAACCCAAGTCCTGGATAATGAGCGTCGCCCACCACAAGATTGTGGACCTCATCCGGTCTCGTCGTCGGACGTTGTCTATGACCGACCCCGCCGGCGACGAGACCCTGGAACTACTGCCCTCCAGCCAGGCGTCCATAGAGGAGCAGGTGGAGCAGGCGTCGAGCGGGAACGCATTCTCAAAGCCTTGACCCTGCTGCCAGAGGCGCAGCGGGAAGTAGTCATGCTGGCCTACTTCGGGGGGTACTCCCAATCGGAGATGGCGGAAAAGCTCGGCCAACCCCTGGGGACCATCAAGACCAGGGTGAGGCTGGCGATGCAAAAGCTGCGGGCGGCGTTGGAGCAAGATGGACAGGAATGACCCCCAACATCAGGTCAATCCAGAAGACGCTCTGGAAGCCTACGCCCTGGATGCGCTGGATGACTTGGAAGCCCTGCAGGTAGAGTCTCACCTTGAGGGCTGCGAGAGTTCCCGCCTGGCGGTGGCCAACATACATCACGCCTTGAGTTTCCTGGGGCAGTCAGTCGCCCAACAGCAGCCTTCACCCGCTTTGCTGCTCAGGTTGCGCCGGGCATTGGGACCCCTGTCCACATCCGCGAGGACTCGTGAGGTACGCCCAGTGTGGCGGTGGTGGCCCAGGATTCCAGCGGTAAGGTTCCTCGTGCCCAGCGTCGCGGCAGTTGTGGTGGCCCTGTTCTCTCTCGCCGTCGTGATGAACGTCAGCTTGGCGAACCGCACGGGAGACCTGGAACGGGAGAACTCGACCCTCACGGCCCAGATCGCACTGTCCGCAGAGCAGGACTCCAACATGGCCGAGAAGGTGCAGGAGTTGCGGGTGGCGAACCAATGGCTGGCCAACCCGGAGAACGTGTCGTTGAATCTGACGCCGCCCGACGGGGCGGGCACATCCAGCGGCGTGTTGGTGGTGGACAGCGAAGGGAGCCAAGCCATGTTGCTGCTGGCTGAGATGGAAGGCAGCCCGCAGCCCCGCCACCTACGACGTTTGGCTGATGCGGGGCGATGACAAAGTGCAGGTCGGGACGCTGCAAGTGGACGCTCTGGGATGGGGAACCGTTCCTATCGATCCGCCGGGGTCTGAGTCTGTGTTCAGCTTCGACCGGGTGGGTCTCACCGAGGACATGAGAGCCGATGGGGGCGCCAGGGCGTCCATAATGGTGCTGGAGGGAGCGATCTCCGGCCGGGGAGGGTCCCCCATGTACACCGTGCAAGCGCCGGTCTGGCGGTGAGCTTACTCCCGGGACGCTGTAGCGCCTCCGGTCAACTGGGATAGCCTATTCGGGCCGCTGGAATGGCCACCAGTGGGGATAGTCCCTCAGACGCAGGTGCCGGAACAACCCCGGATGCACGTCTACGGCCAGCTTCATAGCGTCCAGCATCGGGGCCCTGACGGCAAAGTGGGCCAGGTCCGACGTCCGCAGCTTGAATAGATGATAGCACTCCCGCAGGTTCATCTTGCACAAAAGCCGGCGGTAGTGGGCGTGGGTCACCAGGTACTGTGCAGTCCAAGGCGAGACGTCGTGCACCGCCCGGAAAGCCGAGTCTGACTGGTCCACGGCCTGTCGGAACTCTTTTTCGAGGCCCGCCTCGACCAGCAGGTCCGGCACCTGGTAGCCGAGGCCGACGGTCAACGGCTGGGGTAGGTGGGACATCATCCTGTGCCGTTTCAGTTCCCGGTAGGCCCCGTAGTCTAGGATGAACTCGAAGGTGTAGTCCACCAGTTCGCACTCGGCGAGCCGGCGCGTCGTGGTCGCCAAGGCCGGCGAAGCTCCGGTCGATAATCTCCAGCCTGCCTTCGGGAGTCATTAGCTCGACCTGCCGCTGCACCTGGTCGAAAGGCTCATCCGAGTAGCGATACAGGAGGGCCGCCGCCAACTTCTCCTCGGCGCGGCGGTCCCAGTCCACCAGCTTCACCTGCCAAGTCACGCTGCCCTGTTCAGTATCCAGCGCACCGCCGGCAGAGCCGGAGAGGTGACTGGCAGTCATATCCCTCTGGGCGCCGGGCATTCCGGCCAGGTATGGGTTACTGTCGGCGTACTTGATTAACGTGGGAGCGATGTTCCGGCCTTGGCGGCGGATTTCCAGGCCCAACTCCCGTTCCTCGTCCAACTCTGAGGACATCAGCTTGGAGACGGCGTGTTCCAGCACCCTGGCGTTGGCGGTGACTCCCACGTTGGTGAGGGTGGACGCGGGCAGCAGGGCGCGGCAACCGTCGGTAGCGATGCGGCGCAACCTGAGGTTGTAGCCCGATTCCCTCTCCCGCTCTCGCATGGGATGGACCCGGCGCAGGTGGTCTATAGAGCGGTCGATGATTTCCCGGTAAGTCGCAAAGAGCCCGCGGCAGGCATCGTTGTAGCGGACTGCCAGTTCCGGCTCGGCGTCCAGCTCCCGGGGGAAGTAGAAGTCGCCGGAAGGAATCACCTGGTAGCGGGACGACTTCTCGGTATACGACGCCAGGCGGTTGTCTTCCAGGCCGTCGCAGGCCAAGCGGGAGATGTTTTCGACGGCCAGGTGGACCACGGCGTGCTCGGCGACGGAAGCGTGGCCGTAGCCCAGCACCCACCGCTCGTGGAAATCGGCGGCCTTTTCCTGGCTGACCTGCCGGGCGATCTCGTCGAAGGGCTCGGGACGCCGGGAGGTCATGGCGAAGGCCACGGCGATCTGCTCTTCGGTCAGGTCCCGAGCGTCCAAAGGGTAGACCCGGCGGCCGCCGGCAACCGGGTCACCAGTTGCTTCGGCTTTGGTCATGCCGCTGAGCCTATGCAGAGCGATGACATCCTTACTCCCAATTCCGCTGCGACCCTGTTTCCCAGAGTATTGCCACTGGATAGTCCTAATAGCCGTTCCCGGCCGACAAAATTTTTATCACCGTCCCACTGAGTCCCATTTCGTCCCATTTTTGCGCCCCGGCCGGTTCGGGGCAGGTCGGGGGGCAGATTTTAGTTTCCCCACCATTTTCGCTCATTTTCGCCCACTCCGGTGTCCCGGCCAGCTACTTGGGCCCTGACGGCCATTGTAGAGGTCGGAAGACCAACCCGATATTAGACTCCCGCCTCCGGGGACCTTTGCATAACCTTCGACTTACCGGCGAAAGAAGGTTTCAACGGCCTAGTCCCAGTTTGGGCATCGCCCTCACCCCAACCCTCTCCCACGGGAGAGGGAGTTATGCAAAGGTCTCCCTCCGCGGGAGTGACGAATTCCTGCCCGCGAGACCCCGCTACAGCAGGACAATGCGGGCGCCGTTGATAACCGGACGTGGATTTGCGTTTATCTATGGTAAGGCGGCGTCGGCGGATTGGGAAGGGGCAAAGTGTCATCAGCAAGGGGTTGCGCCGCAGC
This sequence comes from Dehalococcoidia bacterium, assembly GCA_963668505.2. Classification (GTDB taxonomy): domain Bacteria; phylum Chloroflexota; class Dehalococcoidia; order Lucifugimonadales; family UBA3495. Next base: position 75,400 of record CAXXWY010000023.1, read on the forward strand.
GGAGTCCGGTTCTGGAGGGTGTTTAGGCCGCATACCCGCGTCACCACATCAACGCTCGGTTGCCCCAATTCTGCCTCTTCTTATTATTCTGCGGCCGTAGTGTTAAGGCAGCGGCCCATACCATTTGACCAGGACCTCCTTGGCTTTCGCGGCGACGTCGTCGGGAACGTTGGTCGTGAATGCTTCCAGGACGTGATGGACGTTCATTTCGGTGCATTCCCCAGAAAAGTAACAGTCGGGATTGCCGGCGATGCGCAAATGGTACAGGGCGCGGAAGCCCTGGAGAAAGGCCTCTTCCCCAAGAGTGCGGTAGAGGTCTATGAAGAATGACCCGCCAAGAAAATAGACGCATAGTTTGTGTTCGTCGGGGTCCGACGCGGGGAGGGTTTTGACGTCATCGCAGGGTGGGTTCAGGTGAGTTTCCAGCGGGTAGCCGGCCCGTTCGTATTCTGAGACGAAGGTGATCAATTCGGCCGCTCCCTCGCTTATCCATCTGGAGCCGCCGGGGTTTCTGAAGTAGTAGTGGCCTACCTCGTGGGCGAAGACGTTGGCTTTCCTTTCGGGTCCGTCTCTGTCTGACCCCATTGCCATGTGGGTGTACGAGTTATGCGCCGTGTAGGTCTTGCGGGTGTTGGGGCCGAAGTACAGGGCGACGTAGTTGGTGGGGAGCGGCGCAGCCATGAATTTCTCGTTGAAGCGGACGGCGTGTTCCAAGTAGCCCATGCTGGCGGTGGTCTGGTCCTGGGTGCGAACGATGGTCAGCAGAGTTTCGCCGGTCAGCGGCAGTTGGATGGTGCGTTCTTCGAGATAAACGCCGCCTGTCCCATCCAGGCCGTCCAGCAGTTGAGGGATCATTTCCGGCTCGTAATTCGCCGGGGTTTCGAGCACACTGAGGACTTTGGCTTCCTGATCGGTGATGCCGTCTTGCACCTTGGGGTGAGACATGATGGTTCGGGAGAGGTCAGGGCGCCCGCGGGCAATGTTGTAGAGTGCGACTACTGCCTGGGCCTCGCCAAAGGTCACGTCGTCCAGGAAGGGCATGTCCACAATGCGGATGGCGACATCGACCATTTTCTGCTGGGTGGTTTCGTCTGTTATTCCAGCAAGCCAGTAGAGCCTGCGGATGATGATTCCCTCGTCACGGGTGATGCCGTCCTGAACCCAGGGTTTTTGCAGCATACGCTCGGCCAAGGCAGGAGCCTCTTCCGCCGCCCGGCGCAAAAACTCGATGGCTATGGCTTCGTCTGTGGTAATCCCGTCCTGGACCCATGACAGTGCGAGCATACGCTCGGCCAAGGCAGGAGCCTCTTCCGCCGCCCGGCGCAAAAACTCGATGGCTATGGCTTCGTCTGTGGTAATCCCGTCCTGGACCCATGACAGTGCGAGCATACGCTCGGCCAAGGCAGGAGCTTCTTCCGCCGCCCGGCGCAGGTTGTGGACAGCATACCATTCGTCCTCAGTCACGCCGTCGGCAAGCCATGGGAAGCCCAGCAGGGTCTCCGCACTGGCGGGGGCCTCAGTGGCTATCCAAGAAAGCGCAACGATAGCCTGCGCTTCATCGGTGGTAATGCTGTCCTGAATCCATGAAAATTCCAGCATCTGGCCAGCCAGTGTAGGGGCATTCAGAGCAGCCCAGCGCAAAAACTCGATGGCTATGGCTTCGTCTGTGGTGATACTGTCCTGTACCCAGACCATTGCCAGCAACTGCTTGGCCTGCTCCGGGGATTCTCCTACCGCCAGGCGCAGGTACTTGATGGCGAGGGTTTCATCAGAGGTGACAACGCCGTCGGCAAGCCAGGGCAGTGCATTGATACGGTCGGCAAGCGAAACGGACAGCGAGGGCGTGGGGGTTGGCGTAGGTGTGGGGGTTGGTGTTGGTGTAAGTGTCGGCGTAGGCGTTGGTGTTGGCGTAGGTGTGGCGGTTGGCGTCACAGTCGGCGTCGGAGTGGCCGTTGGCGCAGGTTCGGGCGTGGGAGTTGGCGTTGGAATCGGCGTCACAGTCGGCTTGGGTTGAGGCGTCGGAGTGTCCGTAGATGTGGGGTGGGGAGTAGCTGTCTGCGTAAGTGTAAGTGTTGGAGTAGGTGCAGAGACCGACGCCGGAGTAGAGGTTTGAGAAATCGTGGGCGTCGCAGGCGGGACCTGGGTCGCGGCGGGGCCAGTCGTTGCTTCCACGGCGGTAGGGGGTGGAGTAGGAGTTTCAGACGGCGGCTCGCTGCCGCAAGCGACGGTCAAGACCGCTGCTAATCCGACTATAGTCAGCAGAAGGAGCAGGCAGACGAAGCGGCCCTTTATTATGGAGCGTTGCATTTGCCCATGATAGGGCGGCGGGTTGGGGCGGGGCAAGTGTCACCGCGGAGAGGTTGCGGCGCCAGGGCAGGCGTCCCTTGCTGGGGCCGGTGTTAGTTTATGTAAAGTTGGGTGAAAGTTGAGGCGTCGGGGCTGGCCTCACCGACCCGCCGCGTCGGTTTTACTGACACGGGCCGCTTGTGCAAGCCGTGGGGCGGTCATTATTGCAGATACCAGGGGCGGTGCGCCGTCATTTGTACGTTACTGTTATCCCCAAGCGGGAATATAGCCGAAGCGACCCAAACGGCAAAAGAAAAGACCGGCCTACACCCGGCCGGTATCGAACCTGACAATCGCCGAAGGCCAGCGCACTAAGGCTGCTTCACATCGTCGCCGGAGGCATTCCCCGCCTGTTGCTGGTCGTCCTTCGCCTTTTCGTCCTCACCGGTGACGGCGCTCTTGAAAGTCCTGATGCCACGTCCCAAGGAAGAACCGATCTCCGGCAACTTCTTGGCGCCGAAAATCAGCATGATGATTAACAGGATAATCAGTAGCTCGGGTATGCCCAGCGGCCCTATTCTCATCTCGGCCCTCTAGTTGAACGCGTGATAGTGGAGTCATCATAGCAGAACGGCGGCATGGCTACAATCAACCTTCTGACGCTGACTCTGGACCATCGGTTTTCACCCTGAAGACGCTTGCCACCTCCTTGATTCGTGCCAGATTTGCGGAGGCGTAGTCGGTGGCCTCGTAACGTTGTATTTGCTGCTCTTTCAATCCGACTCTTTCGGCCAAATCTCTCTGGCTCAAACCTTGCGCTATCCGGGCCTTGATCAGGATTGAAGGCAGGTCAGCGACGACCCCGAGCGAATCCACCTGGAAATCTCCGGCTTTCAGCGAATCATACTCGCGCAACTCGTTCTCCAAGTCCGACAGTTGACTGCTCAGGGCATCCTCCTGGGCCTTGGCAATAAGCGGATGTAACCCGTCGTCACCAGGGCGTTGCCTGAGGCTGTTTAGGGCGTCAGAGAATCTCACCGCCTGGGCTTTGGTTATCCTGTATTGTCTTTCATTCTTTATCATCTCAAGTCTCCCAAATCTATGGCGATGATTCCTTTTGGGTTTCCCGTTTCCTTATCCGTTTGGAAAAACTCCAAGAATGAGAACCCGTCTCCGCTCGCTATTGCAGACGACGGGAACAACTCCCCCAGGTATTTGGCCTTTTGGGTAGCCCGGCCAGGGTCGAAGGTCAGGAGAACGGGGTCGAGCACAATGGGGTCTACTCCGGCCTCCTCCCAGCAGGCGTCAAAGTCGTTAGGGGTCTCCTTGTTTGTGACAAAACTCCCGTTGATATATATAGCTTGGCAACCGGCGTTCTTCAGGTCCTCTGCCGCGGCCCTGACGCCGTCGGCCAGCAGCCGCCTCCATGGACTAGCCCCGAACCTGGCAAGAAATTCGCTCCAAGATGCCCAGTGGATTCCCGGCGGTAGAAGCCCGTTTTCCCCGGACTGCGGTATCACAACACAACTATATCATTGTGTTACCCCATTGTCAACCAATTGTACTGCGGTTGCGCGAGCTATGCAGATGCGACGCGGCACCCCGGCCTCGGTCCGGAATCCAGATACACCCATTCTTAAAGTATAATGACCGAAATACAACTTGGCGGCCGTCCCACAGGCCGCCATGAATGGCATGGATAACGCAGGTTAAGCAGATTTGACAAGCCCAACCTACGACCTAGCAATAATCGGCGCAGGCCCCGGCGGGTACGTCGCGGCCATCCGCGCCGCCCAGTTGGGCCTCAAGACGGCCATCGTCGAGGAGGAGGCCCTGGGAGGAGTATGCCTAAACTGGGGCTGCATCCCCAGCAAGGCGCTGCTCAAGAACGCCGAAATCCTCTCCTACCTACGCCGGGCCGACGAGTTTGGGTTTCACTTCGATAATTTCCGGGCCGACTACTCAGTCGCCGTCCAGCGCAGTAGGAAGGTGGTCGCCCGCAACACCCGGGGCATCGCCTACCTGCTCCGCAAGAACAACATTGACCACGTACAAGGCCGGGGCAGGCTGCTGGGCAACAGCACGGTCCAGGTATCCCCGGAGGGACGGGAGGTCCAAGCGCGCAGCATCATCATCGCCACCGGCGCCCGGCCCAGGACGCTGCCCGCCCTGCCCGTAGACGGCGTCAACGTCATCACCAGCAGGGAGGCCATTACCTTAGAAAAGTTGCCGTCGTCCATCGTAATCGTCGGCGGCGGTTCCATAGGCGTGGAGTTCGCCTACCTCTACAGCGCCTACGGCGTGGACGTCACACTGTTGGAACTCCTGCCCCGATTGGCGCCCAACGAGGACGAGGACATCAGCCGCCTGCTGGAGCGCAGTTTCTCCCGCCGGGGCATCAATGTGGTGACCGGCACCGGAGTCACAGGAGTCGAAAGCGGGCCCAACGGCCTGTCTGTCAAAGTCGACAAGGACGGCCAGGAAACGGCCCTGGAATGCGAAAAGGTCCTGGTGGCCTGCGGCGTGCAGGGCAACGTGGAAGACTTGGGTCTGGAAGAATTGGGAATCTCGACCCGGGGCGACTGCATCTTGGTAAACGATTACATGGAGAGTGGCGTGGCGGGCATCTATGCCATCGGCGACATGACCGGCAGGCTGCCCCTGGCCCACGTGGCGTCGGCCCAGGCCGTTCTGGCGGCGGAACACATCGCCGGACTGGATCCGCAGCCTTTGGACTACGCTATGATGCCCAGGGCTACCTACTGCCAACCCCAGGTCGGCAGCTTCGGGTTGACCGAGGCCCAGGCCAGGGAAAAGGGTTATGGCGTCAAGGTGGGGACCTTCAACGTGCAGGCCAACGGCAAGGCCCTGGCCATGGGCGAGTCGGAAGGCATCGTCAAGCTGGTGACGGATGACCAGACCGGGGAGTTATTGGGCGGCCACATGATCGGCCCTGAGGTCACGGAACTGCTGGGCGAGCTTGCCCTGACCCGACTATTGGAAGGCACCACGCTGGAATTGGGCTGGGCGGTCCACCCCCACCCGTCCCTCTCCGAAATGCTCAAAGAGGCAGCCCTGGCCGCCCAGGGTCGCGCTCTGCACATGTAAGCCCTTGCCCCCAACATCGCGCATCATTCCCCATCCCCCGGCGCCGCTCCCAGATCCCCACCCGTTCGCCCTGAGGGAAATCGAAGGGCCACTCCCAAACCGTCGCCTTACCCCGCCAACTGTCATTCCAAGCGAAGCCGAGGAATCTGGAATCCTTGCCTCCCGCCAACTTAGTCGCAACGTAAGACTTTAGATTCTTTCGTCGCAGGCTCCTTAGAATGTCTGGGTGTACGCCTGGTATGCGCCTGACACCACTGCACAGCCGTCCCCACCCTCCCAAATCCCGCCATTCCAGCCCCACCCCCTCCTATCCTGCGCCCCTCACCGGTGGTACACTGGAATAAGATACCGGTTGGACCGCGGGCAGCGGTCTTGGCAAGTCCGCAGCCTGGCGGCGCTCCGCCTGAAGTAAAGCCGGGGATCTCCTCAGCGGCACAACCTTGAAACAGGACTGATTGCCCCGCTGAACCAAAGGAGGGACTCTATGGCTTCCGGGACCTTCGATTTTTCCATGGCCATCGGGGGAGAGGCGGGCCAGGGGATAGCTACCCCCGGCGACGTGCTGGCCCGGATTTTCGTCAGGCGCGGCCTCCACCTCAACACCTACAACTCCTACCAGTCGATAATCCGCGGCGGCCACATTTTCCTGACCATCCGCGTCAGCGACACCCCCATCGCCACCCACGGCGACAAGCTCGACCTGCTATTTTGTCTGAACCAGGACACTATGGACCGGCACCAGCGCCTCATGGGCGCCGGCAGCCGGGTGGTCTTTAACAGCGACACGGTCAAGCCAGCGGACGGCAACGATGAGCCGGACTACTGCCCGTTGCCGGTGTCCCGGTTGACCCAGAGCCGCAACCGCCTGATTCAGAACACTGTAGGCATCGGCGCCGCGATGGCCCTCCTGGGCCTGGACTTCCAAATTTTGGAAGACAGCCTCAGCCTCAGGTTCCGCCGTCAAGGCCAAGCCGCGGTTGACGAGAACGTAGCCGTAGCCCTAACTGGTTACGACTACGCCATGGACAACTTCCAGGCGTTCCCCGACGCCGTCCCCACCGGCCCCAAGCCCCTGGCTGTGTGGGCCGGCAACGAGGCCATCGCCATGGGAGGCGCGGCCGCCGGGGTAAAGTTCTACGCCGCCTACCCAATGAGTCCGGCCACCGGAGTCCTCCACTGGATGGCCCAGAACGCCAGGAGCCTGGGCATCATGGTGCGGCAGGCAGAGGACGAAATCAGCGTGGCCAACATGGTCATCGGCGCGGCACACGCCGGCTGCCGGGCCATGTGCGCCACCTCCGGCGGCGGCTTCGCCCTGATGACCGAGGCCATCGGCAGCGCCAGCATAATGGAAATCCCCGCCGTGTTCGTCAACGTGCAGCGGGCCGGGCCGTCGACAGGTGTCCCCACCAAGACCGAGCAGGGAGACCTGTGGCAGGCCCTGGGCGCCAGCCAGGGCGACTTCGAGCGTTTCATCGTCGGCCCCTTCAACGCCCTGGACGCCTTTAATACCGTCCCCGAGTTGTTCAACCTGGTGGACAAGTTCCAGTGCCCCGGCATCATCATTTCCGACCTGCTGATTTCCGAGGGCCGGTTCAGCGTCGATGCGGACGAGATAGACATGCACCCGGTGATCGACCGGGGGGAGTTGGTCCTTGACCCGGCCGTTAACGAAGGCTACCTAAGGTACGAGAACACCGAGAGCGGGGTCTCGCCCCGGACCATTCCCGGCGTCGAGGGACGCATACACGTGGTGGCCACCGACGAGCACGACGAGGACGGGACGCTGCTCAGCGACGAGTTCACCAACCCCCACAAGCGCCGGATGATGGTGGAGAAGCGGGCGCGCAAGTTCAGGGCCGCTCTCGACGACATAGCCCCACCTCGCCTGGAAGGGCCCGAAGACGCCCAGGTTACCCTCGTCGGCTGGGGGTCTACCTACGGCGTGATCAACGAGGCGATTGCCCAGTTGGCGGACCAAGGCGTCATGGTCAACCACCTGCCCATCAAGTGGATGGTCCCCTTCCACGCCGATGTCGTGACTGACATACTCTCCAACTGCAAGCGGACCATCATCGTGGAGAACAACTACTCGGGCCAGTTCTACCGCTACCTGCGCAGCGAGACCGGCTTCACCGTAGACGGGCACATCCGCAAGTACGACGGCGAGCCCTTCGCCCCCCACCACGTTGTTGAGGGTGTCCTGGAGCAGTTGGCCGGCGAAACCGACATCTACGTTCCCTATCAAGAAGTCGTCACCTGAGGAGGGGATTCGATATGACAACAACCCTCGATGCGGCCCACGGCAGACCGGTTGTAGACTTGACCGCCAGGGACTTCAAGGGGCCGGTGGACCCGGACTGGTGCCCCGGCTGCGGCGACTTTGGGGTGTTGAACAGCCTGCAGCGGGCCTGCGCCGAACTGGGCCTCAAACCCCATGAGATTCTGGTGGTCAGCGGCATCGGCTGTTCGTCCAACTTGCCCGGCTATTTCAACGCCTACGGGATGCACACCTTGCACGGGCGGGCATTGCCCATAGCCACCGGCGCCAAGATGGCCAACCATGAGTTGACCGTCATCGCCACCGGGGGCGACGGCGACGGCTACGGCATCGGCGGGAACCACCTGAGCCACACCGCCCGCCGCAACGTGGACCTCACCTACATCGTCATGAACAACCAGATTTACGGTTTGACTACCGGCCAGGCCTCCCCCACCAGCCGCCTGGGCATGAGGACCAAGAGCACGCCCTTTGGCAGCGTGGAACTGCCGGCCAACCCCATCACCACCTCGATTATGAACGGGGCAACCTTCATCGCCCGGGGCTACAGCGGCGACGTGAGGCACCTGACCGGGCTCATCAAGCAGGCCATCCAGCACAGCGGCTTTTCGCTGGTGGACATCTTCAGCCCCTGCGTTACCTTCAACCACGACAACGGCCACCCCTTCTTCAAAGAGCGGGTCACCAAGTTGGAGGACGAAGGCCACGACCCATCGGACTGGCAGGCCGCCTGCGAGAAGGCCATGGTCTGGGGCGACGTGATCTACACCGGCTTGTTCTACCAAACGCAGGAGGTGTCCATCCTCCGCCGCCGGGAGCCTGTGCTCGAAGACGGAGGCCCGTTGGCCCGGCGGCCTCTGGGCCTCAGCCAATCCGACAGCGACAAAATCCTCAACCGGATGCTCTAGCGCCCCGGCGGCCCTGCGCCCAGCAACAGATACTCCGGCCGCCCCGGCGGTCGTGTGCCCCCGGGAATGAGCCGCCCACCACACTGTTCTGGCCCGCCTATCATTTCCCCGTTCACCCCGAGCGTGTCGAAGGGCCGTAGCTCCCTGGGATCCGGTTAGTGGGCCGGACTGACGGGCCTGGTTGAGGTCCTCCTCGCTGCCAACGGGCGTCATGCCAGTGCAGGCGCGAATCTCGGCCCGCGGTATGCCTCCGAGCCGACTGCGTAGGGACGAAAGATTTTTCGCCCCTACGCCCACCCTCCAGCTTGTCATTGGGAGGAAGCACTTTCCCTATCACACAGGATTCCTCGTCGCAAGCTCCTCGGAATGACAGGTTAGAGGCCTTCGACAGGCTCAGGCTGAACGGGGGGGGGTAGGCGGGCCTGTGCACGGGGGCCTGCGCACGGGGGGGCCTGCGCACGGGGGGGGCCTGCGCACGGGGGGGCCTGCGCACGGGGGGGCCTGCGCACGGGGGGGTCTGCGCACGGGGGGGCCTGCGCACGGGGGGGCCTGCGCACGGGGGGGTCTGCGCACGGGGGCCTGCGCACGGGGAGGCTCCGCACGGGGGAAGGTTGAGGTCCGTCCGCCGGAGGACAGGAAGTCCGTTCGTGGTGAGGCCCTCGAACCATACCAATGGGGGAGGCGGGCCTTCGACAAGCTCAGGCTGAACGGGGGGGAAGGGACCCGAGAACGGGAGGGTGTAGGTAGCCGCGGCGGTGTAGATTCCCGCTCGGGGGCGGGAATGACGCGTTGGGGCTTGCAGGGAGGAGGTGACGCGTTCCCGGGTTCAATCGGCGCGAAGGGCGGGAATGACGCGTTGGGGCTTGCGGGGATGGCGCGTCGGATGGGTCAGTCGGGGGGCTTGCGGGGGCCGGGGGGCGTTGGCGGGTTTAGTCGGTGGGGGTTGCGGGGGTGATGGCCTCGGTGGAGTTGCGGCCCCGGCCGGCCAGGCGGACTAGGAGGATTCCCAGTTCGTACAGGGCTATCAGCGGCGCGGCCACGAGGGCCTGGTTTATCGGGTCGAAGGTGGGGGTGATTATGGCCGCCAGGATGAAGGCGATGACCAGCCAGAAGCGACGGAACCGGCTGAGTTTGCGGGCGTCTACTATGCCCAACTTGGCCAGCAGGAACATCACCAGCGGCGTCTCGAAGGCCAGCCCCATCCAGAAGAGCAATCTAAGCTCCAAATTGACGAAGTTGCTTATCTTAATCATCGGGACGGCCACGTCGCTTCCGAAGGTCAGCAGAAAGCGGAACGCAGGGGGAATCAAGACGAAGTAGGCAAAGGCCAGGCCGGCTGCGAAGCACAGCAAAGCGCCCGGCAGGAATGCCAGCAGATAGCGCCTTTCCTTCGGAGTAAGCCCCGGCGCAACGAACATGACGACCTGGTAGAGGACTATGGGGAACGCCATAACGAAGCCGGAGACCAGAGACACCTTGATGCTGGTGGTCAGCGTTTCGGTGACCTCGGTGGCGATCAGCGCAACACCGCTGGACTCCAGGTCCCGGGCGGGGCGCTCCAACAACTCGACTATCTGCTTCCAGAAGGCCCAGGCGGCAGCACTGCCGGCCAGCAGGGCCAGCACCGAGATAATCACCCGGCGTCGAAGTTCGGCCAAGTGCTGGAGGATGGTCAGTTCGCGGTCACTCATCTCCGGCCTTGGGAACCGGCTTGCTGTCTGGTCCGGGCCCCTGGCCGGGATCGGGCGGGTCCCGCCGCTGCCGGTCGGCTTCTTCCTCCAAACTGGCCGCCGCCGCGACGTCGTTGAAGGTGCGGCGGAGGGCGCTCAGGAACTTGCCGGCCGACTTGGCCGTTGAAATGGAACGGCTGGGACCCAGCACGAGAAAGGCGACCAGGAAGATGACCAGGACCTCCAGGAGGCCGACGCCCATAAGGTTCACGGGATGCCCCCCCCGTTATTGGGGCACGAGGGCCCGCATTCCCTTGGAGCCGGCAGGGTCTTCCAATACGTGGTGTCGCACCCAAGTTGTTCCAGCAGCCGCTCTGTAAGGCACAGGGGCAAGCCGACTATGTTGCTGTAGCACCCCTGCCACGACTCCGCCGGGCGCAGGGTTTCATCCTGCACTCCGTAGCCGCCGGCCTTGTCCAAGGGCGCGCCGGAGAGCACGTACGCCTCCAACTCCTCGTCGGAGAAGTCGCGCAACGTTATGTCACTGGTCAGGGCTCCGGTCAGGCTGCGCCCGGAGGCCGCGTCCATCACGGTTACTCCCGTAGTCACCTGGTGGCGCGTGCCCCGCAACAGCCTCAGCATCCGGCGGGCATCATCGGGGTCTTCCGGCTTGCCCAGCGACTGGCCGTCCAGTATCACCGTGCTGTCGGCGGCGATGATATAACCATCGTCCAGCCGGGCCGCCGCGGCCTGGGCCTTGGCCTGGGACAGGCGGGCCGTCATTTCCTTGGGGGATTCGCCAGTGCGGATGTCTTCCGGCACCCCTGCGGGCATCACATGGAAGCTCAGGCCCAGGCCCGCCAGGAGTTGACGCCTCCTGGGGGACGCCGAGGCCAGCACGAGGGGAGCGGACGGCGCGGCGCTCTCCAGGAACGCGACGCACTCCACGTGGTGAGTCTGGGGGAACATGTCCAGGGGGACCACCTGCTTCAGGGTGTATTGACTCTCGCAAAGCGGCTTCAGGTCACGGGCCATGGTCTCGGAATCGCAGGAAACGTAAGCCACCCTGGGCGGGTCAAGCTGCAACAGGCTATCCAGGGCCTGGGGCTGGCAACCGGCCCTGGGCGGGTCCAGCACCACCGCGTCGGGTTTTACGCCCAAGCTGCCCAGGACTTCTTCGGTCCTGCCGAGCACGAACTCCAGGTTGGACACGCCGGCCGCGTTGGCCCTGCAGTCGGCAACCGCGGCGGAGGACTCTTCCACCGCGACTACCTTCTTTACGTGCGGCGCCAGCAGGATGGCGAAAGCGCCGACACCGGTGTAGGCGTCCACCAGCACGTCTTCCCGGGTCAGCCGCAAGCCCCGGCGCACCACCTCCACCGCCTGGGCTGCCTGCTCGACGTTCACCTGGAAAAACGAGGGAGACGAGACCCGGAATGTCTTGCCGGCCACGGTGTCGGCATAACTTTTCTGTCCGGTGGGAATGGATAATTCCGGGTTGAACAAGGCGGGTTGGACCAAGACGTCGCCCGTCTCCTGCCCGGCCCGGACGGAAAGCTGGGTAGTCTCCCAGCACTTGCCCTGCAGTTGGCCCAGGCAATCGTTGACGGCCTGGTGCATGATCATGCAGCGGTCAATGTCCACGAAGCGGCGGGAGGCCCGGTTGACGAATCCCAGGACTCCGCCATCCCTGACGGTGAACCGGGCGTGGTTGCGGTACCCGAATTGGCGGGGAGAGGGAATGACGGCGGCGACGGGAGGGTCGGTAAACCCGCCCACTCGCTGCAGCGCGTCAATCACCTTTTCCCGCTTGGCCTCCAACTGGCGTCGGTAGGTCATGTGCTGCCACTGGCACCCGGTGCAGTCGCCGAAGTAGGAGCATGGGGTCTCGACCCTGTGGGGAGACGGCTCGAGCACTTCCACCACCCGCGCCGCCAGCCGCCGGCGGCGGATGTCCACGACCTCGGCCACAACGCGTTCGCCGGGGATGCCGCCGAAAACGAACACGTCGCGGCCGTCGTGGCAGGACATGGCCTCGCCCAGCCGGCCCCAGGCGGTCAATTCCAGGACGAGCTTTTCGCCGACTTCCGGTCTCACTGCTGTTGGCATAGCTTGGCCCTACTATACTTTAAGCCGTTGCCCAAGCCAAGGAGCGCGGCGCTCAACGGCCCCGTTGTCTGCTTCGACAAGCTCAGCACGAACGGGATATTGCGGAGGGGGCGCGACCGGGGCACTGCGGAGGGTTGGAGTTCTTGGGGTTGGTTGGAGCCGGGGAGTTTGAGATTCCTCGGCTGCGCTCGGAATGACAGTGGCGCGGTGCGGTTTTGGGATTCGGGATGACAAAGGTTCCGTTTGGATGACGGTAAGTTACCCCATCCTAACCTTCCCCTCCGAAAGGGGAAGGAATGTGCCCGTCGTCCGCATACCGACCACCTACTGCCTATCCCCGAGCCGCTCCGCCGACAACGCCCGGCCCAAGTTGACCCTATATTTGAAGGGGTATACACTGGTTTCAAGGTCCTACGAAGCCCGGCCCATCCGCCGGAAATCAAATTTCAATGGACGACACATGGTTTGGAGGCAAAAATGGCGGAACCCGTCGAAGTAAATGAATCCAATTGGGACGATGCGGTGCTTAATTCCGACGTGCCGGTGCTCGTGGACTTCTGGGCCGAGTGGTGCGGCCCCTGCAAGATGATTGCTCCCACCGTCCATGAGATGGCCGTCGAATACGACGGGCAGCTAAACGTCGGCAAGGTGGACGTGGACTCCAACCCCAACATCGCCATGAAGTACAACGTGCGCAGCATTCCCGCCTTGATTTTCTTCAAGAACGGGGAGCCGGTGGACCAGATCGTAGGGGCGGTGCCCAAGGGAGTGCTCAAGAAGAAAGTGGACTCGGTGTTGACCGGCTAACACAACGCAGGGTCTTTGTCGGGGGAGTGGATGGGGCCCGGTGGCCCTTGCGGACTTCAAATCCGTTATGCCTCGTGACGAGCGGGGTAGGTGGGTTCGACTCCCTCGCACTCCCGCCAAAATTTAAATAAATTTTCGGCAACCAAGCCCGGTTCCAAGCAGGAGCCGGGCTGTTGTTATGTAATGTCAAGTCTCCGTTGCGGGCGTCGATGGAACTAGCCTGGACGCTGGCCCATGCCGTCGCCCACGCCGAACCGCTGACCGGTTCAAGTTGTTTTCAACATTCCTCTAAAGTATGATGCAGAAAGGCCGGCGCGGGCGGCGGCCCCCAAGCGTCGCTTGTCCCTGGCCCAACGTCCCCGAGGTGGACTAGCACATGCCCATCAAGAACCGCGAAGACGCTGTCGAAGTCGAAAACCGCATCCGGCGCATCTTCTCCGCCTCGGCGGATGAACGGGCCGCCGCAATCAGGGCCTTGTTCGTCGAGGAACTGGACTTCGCCCCTGCGTCCGGGCAGGTGGACTTCACCGGCGCGCCGGGCAATGTCGAGCTTCCGCCCTACGCCCAGCGGGTCGCCGAGTTGGACGGCGTCCAGGTCGTGTACGTGGCCCTGGACACTAAGGCGACTGACCGGGTGCGCAAGGGGGAGGCCTTTGCCGCGGTCAAGAAAGTTGAAGACCAACTGGCCGGCGACCTGCTCCTGGTCTTCACCAACACCCCCGCCAGCCAGCTTCACCTGGTCCTGCCCAGCTACGAGGGCAAGCGGCAGACCCTGCGCCGCATGGTCGTGGAGCGGGACTTGCCCCGGCGCACCGCGGTGCAGCAGGTAGCGGGCATCTATTGGAACCTCCAGGACAGGGGCGGCATCCGGTCAGCGCTGGACAGCGCTTTCGACGTCGAGGCGGTCACCAAGGAGTTCTTCAAGGAATACAAGCGGGTGTTCGACCTGGCGATGGGCGCAGTCCAGGGTTTCGGCGAGGACGAGGAGGAGCAGGAAAGCAAGAAGCTGTTCGTCCAGACGCTGTTCAACCGGCTGATGTTCGTCTATTTCCTGTCCCGCAAGGGGTGGCTCGCGTTCAAGGACGACAGGGACTACCTCAACGCCTTGTGGAACGACTACGGCTCCGACTCCAGCCAGGACAACTTCTACCGTGACCGGCTCGAACACCTATTCTTCTTTGGACTGAACAACCCCCAGTCCCGCGACCTGAACTTCAAAAACAGCTACATGGCCTCGATCTTCGGCGACGTGCCATTTCTCAACGGCGGGCTGTTCGATAAGACCGACCTGGACAAGCGCAAAGGCGTCACCGTGCCCGACGAGGCCATCGAGCCTATCCTTACCGACTTGTTCGACCGCTTCAACTTCACCGTGCTGGAATCGACGCCCTTCGACATCGAGGTGGCGGTGGACCCGGAGATGCTGGGCAAGGTGTTCGAGGAACTGGTCACCGGCAGGCACGACACCGGCTCCTACTACACGCCGCGCCCGGTGGTGTCGTTCATGTGCCGGGAGGCGCTGAAGGGCTACCTGGAGGGCTGCGAAACCGGCCTGACGTCCGAGAGCATCGCCGGGTTCGTGGACGAGAGAGACACGTCGGGCATCGGGGTGGCCCTGGCCCGGCGGCTGGCCGAGGCCCTGACCGCAGTGACGGTGGTGGACCCGGCCTGCGGTTCGGGGGCCTACCTGCTGGGCATGATGCAGGAACTAATCGACCTGCAAACGGCCCTGTTCAACGCCGGGGCGGACGCCAAGGAATTGTACGACCTGAAACTGGAAATCATCCAGCGCAACCTGTACGGCGTGGACATCGACGGCTTTGCCGTCAACATCGCCATGCTGCGGCTGTGGCTTTCCCTGGCCATCGACTACGAAGGCGACGTGCCGGAGCCCCTGCCGAACCTGGACTTCAAGGTGCTCTGCGGCGACAGCCTGCTGGGGCCGGACCCCAGCCCAAGCAACTACGGGGACCTGTTTCGTCATAGAGCAGAGAGCGTCGCGGCCCAACTCTCCGTCCTCAAAGCTCAATACATGGAGGCCACGACGGGCAAGGATGCGCTTAGGCAAGAGATAGCGAGCTTGGAGGGCACACTCCGGGAGGCGCTTTCCGACTCGCCTGCGCCCGCCGGGGCTGCGGACTGGCGAGTGGAGTTCGCCGAGGTCTTTGCCAAACGGGGAGGATTCGACATCGCCGTCGCCAACCCGCCCTACGTCCAGTTGCAGAGCAACGGCGGCCAACTGGCCAACCAGTACAAGGATGCGGGCTATGCGACGTTCGCTCGTACCGGAGACGTCTACCAGCTTTTCTACGAGCGGGGCTGCCAGGCGTTGAAGCCGGCCAACGGCTTGCTGGCTTACATTACGTCAAATAGCTGGCTGAAGGCGGAATACGGCAAGAGCACCCGCAAGTACTTCTCCGAGAGGCATACGCCCCTGCGTCTGCTGGAGTTGGGCAAGGACGTTTTCGAGTCGGCCATCGTGGATTCCGGGGTGCTGGCGCTGCGGACTGGGGGAACCGCCGACGGGTTTCCGGCGGTCGACATGGACCGTCTGGCTGCAACGGAGTTCCCGCCGGAGAAATCGCTGTGGGGCCGTGTGCGGCCCGATGGCGATGCAGCTTGGGCCGTGATGTCATCTACTGAGCACGGCATCCTAGACAAAATGCGGGCGAAAGGAACGCCCCTCAAAGATTGGGATGTCCGGATAAATTTGGGCATCAAGACGGGATACAATGAGGCGTTCATCATTGCCGATGACGTCAAAGATGCGCTGGTGGCCTCGGACCCAAAGTCTGAGGAGATCATCAAACCGATACTCCGCGGCAGAGACATCCAGCGCTATCGAGCACGGTGGGCGGGCAAGTGGCTGCTGGCTACCCACAACGGATACGGTGATACTCCAAGCATCGATGCAACTGCGTATCCAGCAATCAAGCGATATTTGGACCAATTCTACAATCAACTAGAGAAACGGCAAGATAAGGGCAGTACACCCTATAACCTACGCAACTGTGTTTACTACCATCAATTCGCCAAGGAAAAGCTGTTCTGGATGGATATGTCGCCTGAAGCCAGGTTCGCCTACTCTGATACAGAGACATACTGTAACAACAAAGGCTTCATCATGACAGGTGATGCCCTAAAGTACCTTTGCGCTGTTCTCAACAGTTCGTTGATCACTTGGTTTACCAAAAGTACCGCTCGGACGACTGGAATGGGGCTAATCCAGTGGGAAAAATTTGCCGTCGAACGTATCCCCATTCCCAAGATCACAGCCGCCAAGCAGCGGCCCTTTGTCCGCTTGGTGGACGGCATTCTGAAAGCCAAGGACGCCGACCCGAAGGCGGATACGAGCGGATTGGAGGCGGAGATAGACCGGCTGGTTTATGAGTTGTACGGACTCAATAAAGAGGAGAGCAAGGCAGTCGAGGGACGGTTGGGATGACTAGCACCCAGGGGGCCAAAATGGGCGCCAGGATGCCCGCAGTAGGAGAAGTGCTTATCCACCGGTTTCGGAAACGACCAGGTGAAGTCCTGGCCGAGGTGGTCAGCGTCGACGCTGAGCGCCGGTCGGTGAGGGTCCGCATGGAAGGCAAAGAATACGGCTCCCTGTCGGCTGCGGCCAAGGCAGCGGCCGGCATCAGCCAGAACGGTTGGGTGTACTGGGGGCTGAAGAAGCAGGCGGCGCGGCCGCGGCGGGCGTAGAGGGCGGTGATATGGGGGACTGGACTCTATACGAATGGGTGCAACTTGTCATCCTTGTGACCGGAGTAGTGGTAGCCACAATAGGAGTGACCATAGCTCTACTTGCCTGGCTTAGACCAAGGCACACCAAGAACGATTCCTCTAGGGAGATCAAGAGATTCGAGTCATACCAAGGCAAGGAGTTCCATGTCATCCATGCGACCAATGGTGTTCCTACCCTGCCACAGTTGATAGAAGACATGGATTTAGATTCAAAAGAGTTGGGCGTCGCGCGGACATCTATATGAAAGCGGGTTGGCCCAGTTCAACCGTTACGTCAACAACAGGGACGGGGTTATAGAAGAGTCGCGCAACCAGATGGCCAGCCTAGCCAGCAGTCTGAGCCAGACCGAAATATCTGAAGCCGAAAGAATAGGAAAAGCCTTGGCGAGAAGTCAAGACTGCGAAGAAGAAGAAGGGTTGGCTCAGGCGCAATACAGAGACCTGTCGCCGGAGGCTCAAATCTATGCGCAACAAAAACGCCACGAGACCGAAGCAGTCAGAAGCATTGCGCGCGACCTTGAGACGGACACTCCCAGGACAGACTACACGTTGGTGAAGAAACAAATAGCGTCAGGAAGTGTGAAGCTGGACTCGATAATGAGCGAGCTTCCTATTACATGGCAAGACATCAGGACAATCACTGAAAGAGCCGAAAGGCCGAGAAGAACGGAAAAGCCGCCCAAACGTGAGTTCTTATATCTCCAGATTATGACGCGAGACCGAGGGTTACTAAAGGACAAACGAGCCGAGAGGGACGGCAAATGGATTATGAGCAACAAGCATGAAATGATGGTCCCGTACCAAGCCCCGGTTCCTATGTATGAACTTCGGGTCGAGGGTGCACCTCCGATCCGGAAGGGCGAAGCGGTAGTCATTACCCACGACCCAGGTAGTGAATGGGATACGGAGTTCTGGAGAAAAGACGGGCGGCTAGACGAGGTGTACAAGCGCGCCAAGGAGGGAAAGGATCCGGAGCGGCTTCGGAGCGACTACCGATGGAGCCTGATGAACAAGGCCGCCGGAGTAGTAGGCGGCGGGTTGTTAGTGTTGTACGCTATCCTGTGGGTGACATGGTAACGTCTTATGAGTGGCAGGGAGGTCTTGTGTGATAGCCAACGTAAGGGCTAAATATGAGAACGGCGTCCTCACGCTGTTGGAGCCCCTGGATTTGGAAGAGGCAAATAGTCGGCTCTATGCTATAATCGCAGCAATAGAAAGGGAGGGTCGTGGTGATGGCGACGAGAGATACCTACAACTACAACCTATCGCGTGGGCCGCAGAATTTCCCATCGCGGTGTCACCAATAATCCCGGCCGCCGAGAACGGGAGCACCAGCGGGCGCGTCCCGGCGGCAAGCTGACGGTGGACGGCCGCGCCAAAACCCGGGGCGGCGCGCGCCGGGTCGAGGGGCGCCAGAGCAGGACCAGGGGCTACTACGCCTGATGGGGATGCCATTGCTCCTTCCGTAGCCGTCTTATCCATAGCTGAATAATCATCACGGGCAACACCTAGTGGACGTGGAAGACGGAGACGGGCCTCAAAATCAAGGGCTGAACGAAGTCATCGAGGCGCTGGCCTATTCCCCGGCCAGCGCCGATTATATTTATCGTGGCGAAACTCGGCTTTTCGATGAGGAACTGAAGCGGAACATTTACGGTCATCCCAAAGAAGACGACTGATCCAACGGCTAACACTCATTATGGAGGCGATCAGATGAGCACTGTGCGAGCAAAATATGAAAACGGCGTTCTCACGCTGCTGGAGCCCCTCGACTTGGAGGAGGGCGCCGAGGTGGTTGTGCGGGTGGATGAGAATCCTCCAGCGGGTTTGAAGGAGGGAAATGTGGCCTACGGGTCCGCCGTCAAACCGGAACCGGCGGTCGAGACGGCCCGAAAGGCGCTGCGGGAGACGGCCGGGGCATGGAAAGGAAGCATGGACCCGGAGGAACTGAAGCGGAACATTTACGCCGACCGGCTGCTGAATTCCCGTCCGGAAACCAGGCCGTAGCCGGATGAAATACCTGGTGGACAGCGATTGGGCAATTGACCACATGCACGGCGTCCATCGGGTGGTCTCACGACTTGACGAACTGGCCGGTGATGGCCTGGGCCTAAGCATCATTTCTCTTGCGGAACTATATCAGGGCGTTTTCTATTCCAGTGATCTTAAGACCAACGAACTGGCCCTGCAAAGCTTCATGCGGGGCATTCCCATCATCGGCGTGGACGATGAGATTTGCCGGATATTCGCCCGAGAAAGGGGCAGACTTAAAGCTGCCGGAAAAACTATTGGAGACTTTGACCTCATGATAGGGTCCACGGCCCTACGCCACGGTCTGACCCTGATAAGCAATAACCGCAGGCATTTCGAGCGTATAGGCGGCCTGAGTATCATCTCGGCATAGGCAAAAATGTTATGGCGGAGAATCGCCTTCCAGATTTACGGTTTATCGCGGCGCTTGGCAGACCGCTGGGCCAGAAATAAAAAGAGGCACGGCTATGTCCGGCGTCCATCCCCGAAGCGGGACGACGTTCCCCGGCCACTCCGTGCTTACCCCGCTAGCGTAACAATCAATTCTCTTGCTGTCAATGCGCAGCAGTGAAGGGTAAGGCAGGTGCAAGACCAGGCAATGTCATCCGGCCATTGACAGTCCCGAAATCCAATACCTAAACTTGTACCATGTTGCACAAGAGCCAACAGCAAAACACTTCATCGATAGCCCGCGGCCGGTGACCGGATTGAACCTTGATCGTTCCTCGCCCAAAACAATCCATCCCATCCGGCCCGCTTCATTCCGGCCGGACGACTCCATCCCAGCCACCCGCTCATGCCTTTCGGTCCGCTCATGGTGAGCTTGTTGAACCATGCCCTATCCGGCGTCTCAGCCAATATCGGGTCGCCGCCGCCTCGCTCTCAAGACGTCACAAAATGGCTCAAAATGGCTCAGAAGACAAAAGTAACCCAGGCGTAGCCTACTGGCCTTTGGCGTTCCCAACCCAAGCCAATCCCGGCGCGTGGTGAGCCAATCCGGGCCAATGGTGAGCCAATCTCGGCCAATGGTGAGCTAATCCCGGCCAATGGTGAGTCAATCCCGGCCAGTGGTGAGCCACGCATAGAGTCTTGCGCTTGCCTCGTGTATGGTGGAGTCCCCCTTCCCACTTGGCCTTGATTTTGCGCGAGTAACATTATGCCTCCAAGCAATATCCTCCACTCCACCACCGACCCGACGCTGCTGGCCCGGCTGAAGGAGATGCTGGGCAGTTCGGCCCGGGCCGACATCGCTGTCGGCTACTTCTTCATCAGCGGGTTCGAGGCGGTGGCCGACGACCTAGCGCGGCTGGGCAAGGTGCGCATCCTGGTGGGGCGCACCGACCGGCAGGTGCTGGAAGAGGTGGCCGTGGGTCTCCAGCAGCAACAGGCTCTGCAAGCCCGGCTGGACGAGGACGCCCTGGTGCGGCGCAGCCAGCGAAGCCGGATAGCACAGGAGACCGTCTCCCGGGTCGCCGAGGGGGTGGCCGCGCTCCCCCAGGAGAAGGGAACGGAAGATGCGGTGTCCAAGCTGCGGGATATGGTGGCCCTGGGCAAGGTGGAGGTCCGGGCCTACCTGCGCAGTCCCCTCCACGCCAAGGCGTACCTGTGCTGGTACGACAACCACGCCGAACCCGGAGCGGCGGTGGTCGGCTCGTCCAACCTGACGCTGGCCGGGTTCGCCGGCAACACCGAGCTCAACGTGCGGGTCACCGGCGATGCGGAAATGGCCGCGCTGCGGGAGTGGTTCGATGACCTATGGGGAGACTCGGAGGACATCGGCGCGGCCCTGGTGACGGAACTGGAGCGGTCGTGGGTCCTGGCCAAGACGCCGCCGTATCACGTCTATTTGAAGGCCCTCTACGAGCTTTACTACACCGACGTCGGGGGCGGGCAACTGACGGTTCCGCCGCGCGACCGGGAACTGGCCAACTTCCAAGTCGACGCCGTGCGCTGGGGACTGGCCATGATAGAGGCCCACGGAGGCTGCTACGTCGGCGACGTGGTGGGGCTGGGCAAGACCTTCATCGGGGCGGAATTGCTGCGCCAGATGAGAGTGAGCTACCCCAGCGACGGGCATCCGCTGATTCTTTGCCCCGCCAGGCTGAAACCCATGTGGGAGGTGTTCAACGAACGCTTCGGACTGGGGGCCGCGGTCGTCTCCCACAGCATGATTGCCGCACCGGCCGAAGCTGAGTTCGACGAGGAACTGGGCCGCTACGTGGACGCCGAGCCCCCGGGGCACGGCATCGTGCTGGAGCAGGCATACCGCAACCGGGGGCCGGTGCTGGTGGACGAGGCCCATAATTTCCGAAATATCAACCAGCGGTCCAGGGGACTCATCGACTACCTGGAATCGGGCGAGCACAAGCTGGTTCTCCTCAGCGCCACGCCGCAGAACCTGGGTCCCATGGACATCTACCGGCAACTGCGGCTGTTTCTCCACGACACCGAGCACGGCTTGAACATCGAGCCAATCAGCCTGGAGTCCTATTTCAACAACGCCCAGCGGTGGCTGGCCTATCAAGCGGAGGACGAAAACTACAGGTCGGAGTACCGTTCGTGGGAGGCATCGAGATCAGCCGGACCGCCGCCGTTGCCGCCGGCCAAGCCGGCAGTCCCCAGGGCGGATATAACCGAGGTGCTGACGCCGGTGTTCATTCGCCGCCGGCGCAAGGACATACGTGACCAGTACGGAGACACAGCGCTCGTGGACGGCAAGCCGGTGCGCTTTCCGGAGCCGGTCCTGGACAACGTGGAGTACCGGTTGGACAAGGTGTACGCCAAGGCTGGGTCGCTGGAAGACTTGCAGGAGTCGCTGGGTGAACATCAGGCGGCCCGGTACCGGGCGACGGAGTATATAAAGGAAGAGGCCAGGACGAAGTCGGAATACCGGGACCTCTTCCGAGCGGGAGACCGGATCGCCCGGCTTATGGGCGTGTTGCTGCTCAAGCGGCTGGAGTCCAGCATCGCTGCCTTCCGCTCTACGTTGACCTCCCTGATGGCCAGCAACCGGAACTTTCGAGGGGCCCTTGACTCCGGCTTCGTTCCCATAGGTGACACGGCAGCCCGCCTGCTGGCCGGGCAGTCGTTCGACGTGGACGACCTGCTGGAAGTACTCGAGCAGGAAGAGCAACGCCGCAGGGAGACGGGCAGCGGGCGCGACAAGCTGGTCCATGCCATAGCCGACTTTCGCGCCGAAGAGTGGGTGCAAGACCTGGATGCGGACTACGACGTGCTGGAGGGCATCCTGGAACGCGTCAAGGACATCGGGCCGGAAGACGACGACAAGCTGCGGGCGCTGCGGGGCTTCCTGGAGGGGCCGGAAGTGCAGGCGGGCAAGGTCCTGATATTCTCCGAGGCCGAGACGACGGTGGAGTATCTCTACCAGGAACTGAACCCTGACGGCAAGCAGGCCGAAATCGCGCGGTTGACCGGCAGCACGAACCACGACGCCGAGAGAGTGGTGAAGCGGTTCTCACCGACGTGGAACTTGAAGGAACGCGAGGCCATGCCCGGCCCTGAAATACGGGTGCTGCTGGCCACGGACGTCGTGTCCGAGGGCCAGAACCTGCAGGACTGCGCCTGCGTGCTGAACTACGACCTGCACTGGAACCCGGTGCGGCTCATCCAGCGCTTCGGGCGCGTCGACCGAATTGGGACCGAGCACGAGGTAATCAACCTGCACAACATGTGGCCCGACACGGACGTGGACGCAGAACTGACGTTGACCGAGCGGCTGCACCGGCGCATCCAGTCGTTCCACGACCTCATCGGCTTGGACAGCAAGCTGCTCTCGGACTCCGAGCGGTTGAACGCCAACGCGATGTACCGCATCTATGAAAGCAAGGCCCTGCCCGAGATGGACGACGGGCTGGACGAGGTAGCCGCCAACCAGCGGGCCATCACGCTGCTGCAGCGCATCCAGGACGAAGACCCGGAATTGTGGCAGACCATCACCGGCTTGCCCGACGGCATACGGTCGGCATTGCAGTCCCGCGCAGAACAACCCTCAGCGTCGAATGACCAATACGCCCAGGGCGTGTTTGCGGTGGAGGGCGCCCAGGCCCCGCTCATGTCAAAATCTGCGATGGCGTCCGTAAGTTCCCCATTCGACGACCCCAGACAGGGGGAGACGCTGGTCTTGATGAGCTCAGGAGGCGTGAGGGGCTGCTACGCGGTAGACAGCGACCTGCAGCCGCGGGCCATCAGCCCGGCCCATTTCATCGCGGCGGCGGAGTGCAGCCCCGACACCCCTGCTCAACCGTTGCCGGAAGACACGAA
The DNA here is from genome assembly GCA_963668505.2 of Dehalococcoidia bacterium. Taxonomy (GTDB): domain Bacteria; phylum Chloroflexota; class Dehalococcoidia; order Lucifugimonadales; family UBA3495. Next base: position 98,628 of record CAXXWY010000023.1, read on the forward strand.
CGAACGGGTGATGTCGGTGTTCGAAGCATTCAGGACGGACTTCCAGCGACGGCTGGGCAGAGCCAGAAGGCCGCGCGACACCAGGGCCCGCCGCTACATTTCGCGGCACCTTGGCATCGCCATGCGCCAGGCCCGCGAGGACGCAGGCATGGCAAGCCGGATTGAAACGCTAAGGCGGATATTCCTGGGAGAGGTCTCGCCGGCGGTCGAAAGCGCCCTTGGCGAGATAAGGAACCTGAGACTCGAAGGCTCCGTCCTGATAACACGGCTTGAAGCTCTCCGCGAGCGGTACCGCCTCAACCCGCCGGACGACGGCGACCGGTCCCAGGCCGCCGAGCCGCAGATTATTCGCATAGTCTGTTCAGACGGGATCGTTTGAACGAATCCTGAGTCCTCGTTTGCCAGGAAAGCAACGCCCGGCTCAACTGAACTTTCAGAGCTAGGGTACACTCCCCAGCCCACGCTAGGTTGGAAAAGACCCAGTCGGCTGGGGCCGACCAATCCAGTGCAATTGCAACGAGCCACGCTAAGGAGGCGGCATGCCGGAGGGAATGGACCTGTTCGAGGCTATACACACCCAGCGGGCCATCAGGTCTTTCAGGCCCGACCCCGTCCCGGACCATCTGATTACCACGTTGCTGGAAGCTGCCGTCAAGGCGCCCAACGGTGGGAACGTCCAGGACTGGAGGTTCATCGTCATCCGGGACCGGGAGATCAAGCGCAAGATCGGCGAGTTGTACCGCACCGGGACCCGGTCCAAGATCGACCCAAGCTGGCCGGCCCAGCGGCGGCGGATTTACACCGCGGCGCAGCAATTGGAGGACCACATCGAGGACGTACCCGCATTCATCCTCGTATTGACCAAGCCCTACCCAGGGGAACCCAATCCGGGGGCCATGGTGTTCCCCGCCGTACAGAACATCCTGCTGGCGGCCCGCGGCCTAGGGCTGGGCTCTGTGTTGACGGTCCGGCAAAGCCGGCATGAGCAGGAATTGAAACAACTTCTAGACATTCCCGAGGACATGGACACGGCGGCCCTGCTGCCCATAGGCTATCCCGCCGAAGGAACCCGCTATGGTCCGACCAGCCGCAAGCCTCTCGACGAAGTCGTTTTTGACGAACGGTGGGGAAATAGCTGGCGCAGTTAGGCTGGGCCACCGGCAGTTGGCCCAGGCGCTATACTCCTTGTTCAATCCCCGGCTACAGCGCCGGAGGCTGCCAACCTCCCAAGGCTTGCTCGAGCTTCCGGGCCACGGCTAGGGCCACGTCTTCCCGCCAGGGCCTGGCGACTACCTGGACGCCGATGGGCAGCCCATCGGGGGAGGAGCCTCCACGCACTACTGCGCCGGGCCAACCGGTGAGGTTGTAGGTGTTGGTGTAACTGGCCAACGGGGTCGTTTCCTCTTCGTGTAGGCCCCGGTGCTCTGGGGCGGGGAAGGCGGCAGCCGGGCACAAGATTGCGTCGTACCGCTCAATAAAGCCCAGCATGGCGCTGCGGAAGGCGTCGACTTCTTCCAGGACTCCGGTGAATTCGCCGACGGGCAGGGGCCTGGCCGCTTCGAGCCTCTGGAGCAGCCAGGGGTGGACCTCAGTGGTGCCGGCCTTGTCAAGAAGGCGGCGTATCCAGGTGCGGCCGTCGGAAGCGCTCAGCTTAACAAAGAGGCGGCCGCTCTGGTCCAGTACGGCAGGATGGTCTTCTTCCACCCTGGCGCCCAAGTCCCTGAGGGACGCCGCAGCGCCTAACACGGTCTGGATGGTCTCAGGGGTGGGAGTGACTATGCCGTTGTCGGTGTAGACTGCCACCGTCAGGCCGGCGACGTCCACGGCCGCGGGGTCGCCCAATGGCATAGGGACAACGTAGGGATCTCGCCAGTCCACCCCGGAGATGATGGGAAGTACGAGTTCCAGGTCCTCGACGTACCTGGCCAGGGGCCCGTTCACGGTCAATGAGTCCATGGCGCCCATGCCGAAGGGGACGACGTGGCCCGTCCTGGGAACCCTTCCGGCGGTGGGCTTCAGGCCGGCGATGCCGCAGAAATGGGAAGGCAGCCGGACGCTTCCGCCGGTGTCGCTGCCCAGGTCCAAGGGCGAGCCGCCGGCGGCGATGATGGCTCCGGCTCCTCCGCTGCTGCCGCCGGAAGTCCTGGCAAGGTCGTAAGGGTTGTTGGTGCGGCCGTAGACCAGGTTGTTGGTCTCACCGGCCAGGGTCAGCTCGGGGGTGTTGGTCTTCCCCATCAGTATGGCCCCGGCAGAGCGCACGCGGGCCACGACCGTCGCGTCCTCATTTGGAACATATGCGACGCGTCCCTGGGTTCCGCCGGTGGAAACGACTCCCTCCGTGTCCAGGGAGTCCTTTATCGTCATAGGCACACCGTGGAGAGGCCCAACGGCCTCGCCCCTGGCCAGCGCGGCATCGGCTCGTTCCGCCTCAGCCCGGGCCCGGTCCAATGCCAACTGCACCACGGCGTTCAACCGGGGGTTCACCTCGTCGATGCGCCGCAGATGGGCTTCCAGCACTTCTTGGCAGGAGACCTGCCTATCACGGATGGCGGCGGCGATGGACCTAGCTGAGGAGTAAATCAACTCTTCCATGCGATTCCTCTCACACTGCGGGTAGCTGCGGACTTAGTCGGAGCGCCACAAGGCGACGGTCGAGGGCATTAACCGGGGTATGGGATGAATCCTAAGGCCCAACGTCAGGCGCCGCAAGATGGGGGCCATGGGCCAGTTCGATAGCCCAGTGCTAAGACGGAAGGGGAGAAGGCTGGATTTCGACCTGCTTTGGGCAGGGCCTGCAATAGCTGGAATACTTTGGATTACTGGATGGCCGGTAGTGTACAATGCTGCCCTACCAAGCCCTGAGCATAACATTATTCAAGCTGACTGGAGGTGGCAGACCATGGAATACCGTAAATTCGGGCCAACCGACCTGACCGTGTCCGTGTTGGGATTTGGCTGTTACGGATACGGGGACTTCGAGTACGGCGATGACATGGTCGCCGCGATCCACCGGGCCATCGACGCGGGCGTCACCTGTTTCGACACTGCGCCCCACTACGGCAAAGGGGCTTCCGAGCGGATGCTGGGCCTGGCCCTGGGGTCCAGCCGTAAAGACGTGGTAATTGTGACCAAGTGCGGCTTCGGTTTTCCGGAAGACGTAGGAGCCCGGGACGGCAGCGCTGCGTCAATCCCGCCGCTGGTCGAACAGAGCCTGCAGCGGTTGCAGACGGACTACCTGGACGTAATGCTGGTGCACGTCCCCGACCCCAACACCCCTTTCGAGGAGACCATGGGGGCCTTGGACGACATGGTGCAGCAGGGAAAGGTGCGAGCAGTCGGCGTATCCAATCACACCCCTGAGCAATTCACGGAATGTGAAAAGGCCCGCCGGATCGACATCGCCCAATACGTTTACAACATGTTCGACCGGCGGCCGGAGCAAGCGATATTCCCGCGCTGCCTGGACCAAGGCATCGGAGTGATGACCTACGGCTCAATGGGCTACGGGCTGCTGTCCGGGGCCATCACCGTGGACAGCAAGTTTGACGACCACGACATGCGCGGCACCGGCGGCTACCGGGGCTACACGGGGGGACTGTTGGACCTGGAAGACAGGCGACGGAACCTGGAGCTTGTCGAGGAGTTGAGAGCCATCGCCGCGGAGCGGGGCAAGACCATCGCCCAGCTTGCGTTGCGCTGGGTGTTGTGCAATCCCACCGTCAGCACCGCCCTGGTGGGCATGCTTCGACCGCAGGAAGTGGAGGACAACCTGGGGCTGCTGGGTTGGAACCTATCCTCGGACGAACTCAAGAAAATAGATGCGGTCTTCGCCAAGCACGGCATAGACCATCATCCGGACATCAGCCTGGACCCCTATTTGGCGTAGTTCACGACGCCTTTAACTGTGCCGCTAGTCAAGGGCCACTCCGTGAAACGCTACATCCTGGACCAAATTATTGAACGACTTGGATTGGACGAGCGAAATGGTTGCATCCACTACTCGGAAGCCGTTGGAGCACTATCTGGGCCTTCAGTATCCGTTCGCGGCCCACGCGGACCCGGATGGAGGATACGTTGTTGTTTACCCAGACTTGCCGGGCTGTCTCTCCCAAGCTGAGACCCTTGAGGAAATCCCCGCCATGGCGGAGGAAGCCCGGACGGGGTGGATTGAAACGGAGTATGAAGAAGGGCGAAACATCCCTGAGCCTTCTTTTCAGGAATACAGCGGCAAATTCAATGTGCGACTACCTAAGTCTTTGCACCGCGCGTTGGCGGATGCCGCCGCCAACGACGGTGTCAGCCTCAACCAGTACGTGGTGATGTTGCTTTCCAGCGGGATATCCCACGCGTAACGTGAGCGACAGTCGAGGAGTGAGGCTATCCGGGCTATACCTGGGGGTTCCTGGACCTGGAACACAGGCAACGGGATAAACAATCATCCCAACATCAGCTTGGATCCCTATTTGGCGTAGTTATTGCTGGCTCTAGCCGCCCCGCTCAGCGGCGGACTTGAGGCCCTGCAGCGTGGCCTGCATGTTGCGGCGGTGCTCGCCGGTGCGGGCGGCGATTATGTCATCCCGGCGGTCGGGAAGCTCGTCTATGCGGCGGGTGAGGCCAGACGGGCCGGGGCCCAGCTGGACAGTTTGCCGCACCCGGGTTCCATTCCCCCCGGCCGCTAGGTCGAACCGCCAGGTTGCCACGGCATTGGCGGGGTCGCCTACGGCCCAGGCGAATGACGTGCCTGACTCGGCCGCTACGACGGTTGACGTGGTCTCCCAATTCCGGCCTTCCCGGCTGTTGCGCCCCTTGAACCGGGCCCCAACTGCTGGGCCGGACGCGCCGTCGAGCCAGTCGCCGCCGTTGTATTCCGGGCTCCACTCGCCAAGCAGGACGATGTCGGTCACCAACGCCCAAACGCGCTGCGGCGGAGCCTCGACGAAAATATCCACTTCTACGCTGGGCAGGTCATAACCGGACATAGGGCCTCCTTATATATAGGTGGCGTCGGACACTGGATGCCGCCGTCGTCGGGCCTGCGGTGTTCGTTGATGGCCGCGCAGGGCTTTGCGCCTTAGGGGTTGACGAACATTTCGAAGTTGGTGTCCACGCCGTACTTAGCGAAGACGTCGTCGACCTGGCGCATGGCATCGGGGGGTATGGACCAGCCCACAGCCCCCAAGTCTTCCTCCAGTTCGTCGAGGCTGAGGATGCCAGCGACAGCGACGCTGACCGTAGGGTTGTCCAGGGACCAGTTCAGCGCCAACTGGGGCACGGTCTTGCCCAGGCTGGCGGCGATGGGCTTCAACTCGTTGACCAGTTGTATGTTTCGCCCAAAGACCTCGTCGGCATACTGCCCTACGATCACTTCAGGTACGGTGTCGCCTATAGACCTCCAGTCTTTTTCGCCGAACTTGGTCTCCTCGGTGAATACACCGCCCAGCAGTCCCGAGGCCAACGGTCCCCAGGCCATCACGCCGATGCCGTGCTGCCGGCAGTAGGGAAATATTTCCTGCTCCATCCTGCGGTCGAACAGGTTGTGCTGGTACTGCACCACATCGATCCGCCGGACCGCCTGGCATTGCTCGAGCTGGGCCACGGTGAAATTGCCAACCCCGACGTACCGAACCTTGCCCTGCCGGACCACGCTGTCCAGGGTGTCCATGGTCTCTTCGAAGGAGGCGTTGGTGTCGGGGAAGTGAATCAACAGCACGTCGATGTAGTCGGTTTGGAGCCTCTCAAGGCTCTGGTCGACCAGGGGCAGGATGGCGTCCCGGCGGCTGTCGCGGTACCTGGGCCTTTCAGGAAAGCCGAAGCCGCACTTGGTCACCAAAACTACGTCTTTGCGGCGGGGGCCCAGGGTTTTGCCCAGCATGCGCTCGGAATCTCCGCCCCCGTAGTTGGGCGCGGTATCGAAGCAGGTAATGCCCTGGTCTATGGCGCGATTGACCACGGCGCTCATTCTGTTGCTGTACTCCGGCCCCCAATACACCGAGGCGGCCGCATCCCAGCAGCCCATGCCCAGGGCTGAAACCGTCAGGTCAGTGGACCCAAATTTGCGGTATTCCATTGGCTTGCCACCTCCAATCAAATGGGATATACGAAGCCAGGGGCCGGGGTGAGTTGCCGTATTGTACACTAATGTTGGAGGGTCCAGCCGACATGAGCGCGATTCAATTCGGAGTCCAATATGCGCCCATCACGAGGGACGGGCGGACCAGTCCGATGGAAGCGGGTATACAAGCCGAGGAGTGGGGTTACGACTCTTTCTGGGTTCCGGAGAGCCTGACCAAGCCCCAAATGGACCCGCTGGTGCTGCTGGCGGCCATTGCCCAGCGGACGCAGAGGATCAGGCTGGGCACGGCGGTGCTCGTCCTCCCCATTCGCAGCCCGTTCAACTTAACGAAGTCCTCTCTCTCCGTCCACGCGTTATCCAACGGACGCTTTACCCTGGGCGCAGCGGCGGGAGGCCCAGCCCCCAAGGACTTCGAGGTGGAGGGGGTGGATATACGGCAACGGGGGAGGATGGCCGACGAACACCTGGAGATCCTCCACAGGCTGCTGTCCGAGAGCAACGTCAGCTATGAAGGGAGATACCACCGGTTCACCGACGTCACCATGAAGCCCGACTCGGTCCAAGGGCCTCCATTTCCTATCTGGATAGGCGGCAGCTGGCATGACGGTATAGCCGATGGAGTGCTGCGAAGGGCAGGTCGATTCGGGAACGGGTTCTTGACCCACGACACTCCCTTGGAGGGTTACCGGCAAGCGCAGGCAAAGATTAAGGAGTACGCCGAGTCCTATGGACGGGCCATGGACGGGTTCGAGTGGGCTACCGATATATATACGTATTTGGACGATAGCAAAGACCAAGCCGTAAATAAGCTAGCTGCCGAGATGAAAGAGCGGCCAATGTTCTCGGCGGAGTTGCACCCTGAAAACGGTTACGGACTGGGAACTCCCGGAGACATCATCGAGGCAATAGAACAGTACGCCGATTTGGGCGTCAACCACATCATACTCTTCCCCGCGTGCCCTCCGGAGCGGGTAATGGGAGAGTACGAGGCGCTGGCAAGGGAGGTCATTCCCCATTTCAGGAACGGATAGAGGGGAAAGCCAGCGGGCCGCGCCTCCATGGCAGCCTTGCATATATAAAGGAAGGGTAAGCGGTGCGGCATGGCGGGACTGCGCCGTTGGTGTCCTTCGACAAGCTCGGGACAGGCCCTTCGATTTCCCTCAGGGCGAACGGTTAAAGCCAAGATACAAGGACAACGGGTTGGCACAAGGCGGCGGCTAGAGTCCCAGGGCCTGCAGGCCTGCCTTGGCGATGGCTTCATCGTCCTGCCCGCTGGGCAGCCCGCCGACGCCGATGCCGCCAAGCACTGCGCCGTCTTTAACCGCCGCTACTCCCCCGGCGAAGTTGAGAAGCTGAGGGTCCTGCCAGAAGTCCAGCGACCGGCCCTGGCTCCTGAGTTGCTCGGCGAAGACTGCGGTGTCCACTCCCCTGATGGCGGCGGTGTAGGCCTTGCGGATGGCGAAGGTCGGCCTGCGGCAGCCGTCCATGCGGGCGTAGGCCAGCAGGTTGCCCAAGTCGTCGACCACCGCCATGTCGACCTTGCGGCGGTCGGGGTCCTTGTTGAATTCGTCGAGCATCGCCTGTATAGCGGCCTGGGCTTGGCCCAGGCTGAGCATAGGCTTGTTGTACATGGGGCGTCCTCCGGCGGCGGGATGCGGCCCAATATACTACCGGCGGGGGGCAGGCATCAATCGACGCCTGCAAGGAGCCGGGTTATCGTTAATTGAGTTTTGCATTTCACTGCCATATAATTGGTTATGTGAACCAGGTGCGTGGATATTGGGCTGGGAATTCACTGGTCCTCCCTAACCGCAAGCGCACCGGCTTGATGCGCTGCCGTCGTATCAGCAAACATGGCAATCGTTGATATTAAGCCATAATTAGTATTCTCAATATGCTATTGACGGCAAAAGGGGCAAAGATATTTAATATCAGGCAAGTGGGGTTCCCGAAGGAACTGCGCGATAGTGTGTTGGGCGCCCCATAGGTGGGAGTTAGTGAGTGGCTGGGAGGTTAACTTTATTGATGATGCAGACAAAGGAGGCTTAAATGGCTGACAAGGACTTAGCATTGATGGCTCACTTGATGCGCCGGGCCGGTTTCGGCGCCAGCCGCGACGAGCTCGAGGCCAGAGTAGCCCAAGGCTATGACAACGTGGTTGCAGAGTTGCTGGATCCGGGCGAAGGCTACGGTGTCGACACCGACGAGCTGTTCCGGGCCCACCCCAACTTCATCGAAGGGGCGGACTTCGCATTCGCAGCCAGCGAAATCACCTACCGGATGATCAACAGCAAGCACCAGCTCAAGGAAAAGATTGCCTTGTTCTGGCATACGATTCTCTGTTCCGCCGACAGCAAGGTGTGCAACGAGCGGAACAACATCCTGCAGTACGAATACTTCAGAGAGCATGGCCTGGGCAACTTCAAGGACATGTTGATGTTCATCTGCCAAGACCCCTGCATGCTCTATTACCTGGACAACCAGGAGAACCACAAAGACGCCCCCAACGAGAACTTCGGCCGGGAACTGCTGGAGTTGTTCTCGATGGGCGTGGGCATGGACGGCGACTTCAACTACACCGAGGACGACGTCAAGGCCTGCGCCAGGGCCTTCACCGGATGGCAAATCGCACCCAACTACCCCCTGTTCCCCTACGGCCGGACGCCGTTCCAATTCCGCTACGACGCCACCGACCATGACGCCAGCGAAAAGACTTTCCTGGGCGAGACGGGCAACTGGAACGGCGAAGAGGTGGTCGACATCATCTGCAAGCAGCCTGCTACAGCCCGGTTCATCTCCAGAAAGCTGTACGACTGGTTCGTTGCCGACGAGACGCCCACCAGGACCTGGCGGCTGTCGGAGCCCAGGGACCGAAAGGCGCTGGAGGCGCTGGAGAAGGCGTACTTCGACTCCGGCTATGAGATAAAAGAGATGCTCCGGGTCTTGTTCACCTCGGACTTCTTCAAGGACGAGTCGGTACACTTCGCCAAGGTGAAGAACCCGGCAGAGTTGGTGGCTGGGACCGTTCGCCTGGCGCAGGCAATATATGACGACTCGGACGCCAGCATCATGGCCACACAGTCCAGGCAACGAGGCGAAGGCGCCGCTCCGTCAGGGCTGGAGGAAGGTCTGCTGACCACACACATGGAAATCAAGTACATGGGCATGGAACTGCTGCAACCGCCCACGGTGGAAGGCTGGCAAATGGGCCAGGAATGGATGAACAGCGGCAGCCTGGTTGACCGGGTCAACTACGCCACCAGGGTCTTCGGGGACACCGCTCTTCCCGGCGTCCAGTCGATGGTCGGCCGGCTGATGGCCAAGGGCGAGGCGTTGACCGCCGAGCAGGTGGTTGACGGCTCACTGGACCTGATGGGTCCCTTAACCGTGGACGACAACACCCGCCAGGAAATGATCGATCACGTGGCCAAGGGCGGGCCGATGCCCCACGGCACCGAAGCAGAAAAAGCTGAATTTACCCGGCGTGCGTCACAGGTCTTCCAATTGATCGCCAGCACGTCGGCCTACCAGTTCGGTTAGTCCGAAACCTATCGAGCGACATCCAACTAGTAACGGAGGTAGAGAAGATGGTATCAACAGTAAAGGACCCGACGCTGGCCGTAGTGTTCCTGTCGGGCGGCAACGACGTGATGAACACGTTAATCCCCTATAACGACCCCAACTACTGGGACCGCCGTCCCAACGTGAGGGTCCCGGAAGACCAGATCGTTCCCTTTACGGACAACCTGGGCTTTCACCCGGCCTTTGCCCCGATGAAGAAATTCTGGGACGAGGGCAAGATGGCCATCATATTGGGCACGGGGTATCCCCACGGCACCATGTCCCACTTCCGCTCTTCGGACATCTGGGCCACGTGCGAGCCCGTGGAACTCCTGATGGACGGTTGGCTGGGCCGAACAATCCAGGCCCTGGACCCCAACGTGGAGAACGTGCTCACCGGCGTCAACTTCGGCCGCGGCCTTCCCAGGGCGATGGCCAAAGAGGGAGTGCCGGTGGCGTCCGTGGGAGACCTCAGCATGTACGGTCTCATGACGGACTTCGAAAAGGAAGAGGAGCGCAAGGAGGCCCTCGACCTGTTCGGCCGCATGTATGCGCCGCGCGTCGGCACGGGCCCGGTGGACGGCTTCATCCGAAGCCTGGGCACAGCGGCGCTGAAAGGCGCAGACATTCTCGCCACTGCCCCTTCCAAGTACCAGTCCGACATCGAATACGAGCAGGGCAACGTGGGCGAATACCTGAAAGACATGGTGCAGGTCCACAACGCTGGATTCGGCACCCAGGTAATGTTCACCCAGTCCCCGTACAACCAGTGGGACACCCACGCCAACCAGCTTGGCGCCAACCTGCTAGCGCGGGGTCACGGGGCGTTGCTGGCCAACCAGGCCAACAATACCGACGCCTTCATCACCGACCTGCGCAACCTTGACATCAGCGACAACGTCACGACGTTGATCTACTCCGAGTTCGGCCGGCGGGCCCAGGACAACGGCTCCGGCACCGACCACGGCGCAGGCGGAGCGGCTTTCGTCATAGGCGAGCACGTCAAGGGCGGCCTGTACGGCGAGTACCCGTCCCTGAAGATGGAGGAGTTGGACGACGACGGCAACCTGGCGTGGTCAGTCGACTTCCGGTCCATCTACGCCACCCTGCTGGAGCGCTGGCTGGGCGTAGACGCCAAACCCATAGTCGGCGGGACCTACGAGCAGCTGGCTTTTCTATAAGCCGGCCCACTGCCTACCGGCAAGCCGGAGGCAGTTCCTGGACTAAACCAAGACCAGGGAAAGTTGCGCTGCCCCGCGGGAACGTGGAGCAGCGCAACCGTGATTTCGGCCCTCTATAATCGGGCAGCGTTGCGATCATCGCAGCTCTCTAGAAAAAATTCCCGGTCCGTTTAAACCCGTAAACAAGCTATGTCATTAGGAGGCAAATCGTGGCTAGTGTTCTTGTAGGTGTCACCGACCGGTATTACAGCTACGCTTTCACCGTCGGCGGCGCCGGTTTCCGAATTCCAGTGGACATCGCCTTTGCGCCCGGCGACATTTTCTACTCGCTGACCCGGGGCTACGAACACCCGCCGAGGAGGAACCTCAACTGCCGGGTCAAGATGATGGGCATGACCAACGAAGGCGAAGAGTTAATCACCCACTTTGGAGAACTTGGGTCGGAGCCGGGGAAATTTGTCTGGCCCGCCTCCATCGCCCTGGACGATGACATCAACGTCTACGTCCTGGACGAGTACCTGGCCAGGGTGACCAAATTCAATAAGGACGGCGAGTTGCTCGGCCATTGGGGCGACGTATATGGGTCCGGCGACGGCGAAATGAACAGGCCTTCGGGCATGGCCCGGCGGGATGACGTCCTGTTCATCGTCGACAGCAAGAACCACCGGGTCCAAAAATTCAGCCTGGACGGCAAGTACATAGGCCAGTTCGGAACCCATGGCTCGGACAACGGACAGTTGGACTCGCCATGGGGAATCGGGCTGGACAAGGACGGCAACGTCTTTATTGCCGACTGGCGCAACGACCGCATCCAGTCCTTCACTGCCGACGGCGAGTGGCTGGCCACCTTCGGAAGGCCCGGCACCGGCGGCGACACCAACATAGTCCGGCATCACGGCGGACTGAAGCTGGTGGAACGCACGCCAGGAGAATTCAACCGACCCTCAGGCGTCTGCGTCGACGATGACGGAGACATCTACGTGGCCGACTGGCTCAACAACCGGGTGCAGGTATTGACGCCCGACGGCAAATACATCACCCAGATAACCGGGAACGCCGGTCTGTCCAAGTCGGCTAAAGAGCAGTTGGCACCCGCTCCGGACTTGATCCGGCAGCGCAACCTGGCGCTGCAGGAATCGTCAATCCAGGAAAAGCTGCTGTGGAGCCCCAACAATGTTGCGTTCGAACAGGAACGCAACAGGCTGTGGATCTCCGACTCCAACCGGCACCGTTTCCAGATATACCAGAAGAATACCGAGTCGGTGCTGAACAACCTGGAAACGCTTACCCTGGAAGGCGCCATCCAAGGGCTGGTGGCCTAAGGGATAGACCACCGTCAACGGCTCGGGCGGGAATTCCCGGCCGACGCATCGCCGGATGTTGACAGACAGATTGGGAACTACAGCTTAACTGCTGGCATCGCCGGTGGGCCGGGAAGACATTTCCGAGCCACCGGCGATTCTTTTTGGGAGTTTGCTGGAACAGTATCACCGGAACAGGAGGCACGCATGGCCGACAAAGACCTGGCACTGATGGCCCACCTTATGCGGCGCGCCGGCTTCGGCGCGAGCAGGGACGACCTGGAGGCCCGCGTAAAGCAAGGCTACAACAACGTAGTGGAAGAGCTATTGAACCCCGGCGACGACCCGGGCATCGAAGTAGACGAGCTGTTCCGGTACTTCCCAGACTACGTTGAAAGCGCAGACTTTGCCTATGCCGCCAGCGAACTTACCTACCGGATGATAAACAGCCGGACGCAGCTGAAAGAGAAAATCGCGCTGTTCTGGCACACCGTACTCTGCGCGGCGGACAGCAAGGTGTGCAACGAGCGGAACAACATCTTCCAAATCGACTATTTCCGGGACCACGGGATGGGCAACTTCAAGGACCTGTTGAAGTTTATTGCCAGAGACCCGTGCATGCTCTACTACCTGGACAACCAGGAGAACCACAAAGACGCCATCAACGAGAACTTCGGCCGTGAGCTGCTGGAACTGTTCTCCATGGGCGTGGGAATGGACGGCGAGTTCAACTACACCGAAGACGACGTCAAGGCCTGCGCCCGGGCCTTCACCGGCTGGGGCATGGCCCCCAACGCTCCCCTGTTCCCCTACGGCAGGACCCCTTTCCAGTTCCGCTATGACCCTGGGGACCATGACGACGGCGAAAAGACGTTCCTGGGACAGACGGGCAACTGGAACGGCGACGACATCATCGAGATGATCTGCAAGCAGCCGGCCACGGCCCGCTTTGTTTCGCGCAAGCTTTACGACTGGTTTGTGGCCGACGAGACGCCGACGCGGACCTGGCGCCTGTCGGAGCCCCGGGACCGAAAGGCGTTAGAGGCCCTGGAAAAGGCCTACTTTGACTCCGGCTACGAAATAAAAGAGATGCTGCGGGTCCTGTTCACATCGGACTTCTTCAAGGACGAGTCTGCCCACTTCGCCAAGGTGAAGAACCCCGCCGAATTGGTGGTGGGCACCATTCGCATGGCGCAGGCCCTGTACCAACAACCCCGTGCCGGCCTGCTCACCGCCCAGCGGAGGGAACGAGGCGAAGGAGGCACTCCGCCGGGAGTCGAGGACGGTATGCTGGCCACCCACTTGGAAATCAAGTACATGGGGATGGAGTTTCTACAGCCGCCCACAGTGGAAGGCTGGCAAATGGGCCAGGAATGGATGAACAGCGGCAGCCTCGTCGACCGGGTCAACTACGCTACTAAAGTGTTCGGAGACGCCGAGCTTCCAGGGATCAAGTCGATGATCGGCCGCCTGATGGCCATAGGGGAGGTCCCAACCGCCGAGCAGGTGGTTGACGGCTCCCTGGACCTGATGGGCCCCATGACCGTGGACGGGGCTACCCGCCAGGAGATTGTCGACCACGTGACCACCGGCGGGGAAATGCGCCACGGCACGGAAGAGGAGCAGGCGGAATTCGCCCGGCGCGCGGCCCAGGTTTTCCAACTGATTGCCAGCACGTCGGCATACCAGTTCGGCTAAGGACGGCGTAGGAGGAAATCGTGGCGAGCGTATTGCTAGGAGTCACCGACCGGTTCTACACATACAGCTTCACCGCTGGCGGGCCCGCCCAGTTTTTGCGCATCCCGATAGACATGGTCCTGGCGCCGGACGACGTTATCTATGCGGTGAACCGGGGCTACGAACATCCCATAGGAAACGCCAATAACTGTCATATCAAGGTCTTCAAGCTGGACGACGACGGGGAAGAGCCAATCACCCGGTTCGGGGCCTACGGAGCGGAGCCAGGGCAGTTCCGGTGGCCCACATCCATAGCCCTGGACAAAGACACCAACGTGTACGTGTGCGACGAATATCTGCACCGGGTCACCATCTGGGACAAAGAGGGCGAATACCTCGGCCATTGGGGCACGCTCGGGTCCGGCGACGGCGAGATCAACGGGCCCTCAGGTCTGGCCATTCGGGACGACGTCATGTTCCTGGTGGACAGCCAGAACCACCGGATTCAGAAGTTCACCCTGGACGGCAAGTACCTCGGGCAGTTCGGCAGCTTCGGGGACGGCCATGGGGAACTGAACAACCCTTGGGGCATCGGCCTGGACAAGGACGGCAACGTGTTTATCGCCGACTGGCGCAACGACCGCATCCAGTCCTTCACCGCCGACGGCGAGTGGCTGGCCAGCTTTGGAACGCCGGGGACCGGAGGGGACACGTCGATAGCCCGGGTAAACGGGGGCATCAGAAAGACTCCCCTGCCGCTTGGAGTGTTCAACCGGCCTTCGGGCGTCTGCGTGGATAACGACGGGGACATTTACGTTGCCGACTGGTTAAACAACCGCGTGCAGGTACTGACCTCGGACGGCAGGTTCATCACCGAGATAACCGGGGACGCCGGACTGTCCAAAATGGGCGCCGAGCAGCTGGCGCCGGCCCCCGACATGATCCGCCAGCGCAACCTGTCATTGCAGATGGACTCGGGCCAGGAGAAGACGCTGTGGGCGCCGATGGCGGTGAAGTTCGATGAGAAGCGGCGGCGGCTGATAATAGTTGACACCGCGCGCAAGCGGCTGCAGATATACCAGAAAAGCACCGAAGCGATACTGACCAACCGGGAGACGCTGACCAGGGAAGGGGCGTATAAGGGGCTGGTGGCTTAGCGTGAGCGCCTGGCCCCGTTGACAAGGTCATGGCGCAGCAATCCGACTACATGACCCCGGTGACAAGCCGGGGTTATTTGTTGCCCCGATCAGACGGACTCTTAGGCCTGGCGAGCCTGCCTGGCTGCCGCCACTTCAGCCAGGACGTCGGGCGGCGGCGGCCTGAGCAATATCCCGCCCACGGCCAATAACAATCCCAGGAAGCTGACTATGAACAGGGCCTGGCGCAGGTCGCCCAACACCTCATAGAGGAATCCGGCCAGCAGCGAGCCAAGGGCCAGGCCACCCAAACCGAAGGTCTGGCTGAAGGAGGCGGCCACAGCGGCCTCCCTGGGCCGCAGGTTGGGAAGCTGAAGCGGCACCGCCGCCAGCACCGGCCAGTGGCCCCAGGTGACGCCATTGAGCAACGCAAGGCCCAACAACAACGGCAGGGAACCTGTAAGGGTCATGCCTGCATAGGTGCCGGCCATAACAAGGCCAAGGATTCCCAGCAGTAAATTTCGCTTGCCGGTGACGAATACTACGTAGCCGAATCCTATGCCCGTTGCGCCGCCGACTGCGGTAGCCATGGCGAGGATCACCCCCGACCACTTCCACAACGAGAAGCCGTATTCCTCATCAAGCAACGTTGGATAGAAATTGACGAAGGCGGCAAGACACATGGAAGGGCCCAGGAATCCCAACCCCGTCAGCCACAGGTCACGATGCATAAGGCCGCCCAGCAGGTCGCCGGCTTCCCTGGAGACGGCCGGTCCCTGGTCCCCGGCAGCGGTCCGCTCTCTACCCAGCAGGAACCAGACGAGGGTCAACGCCAGCAACAGCGCGCCGAATATATGCAGCGTCATCCTCCAGTCTTCGCCCAGGGCCCTGAAAAAGGACTGTGCGGCTACCAGTCCGCCTCCAAAGAGCACTCCGAAGAGGGCATTGTCTAAAGTGGTAGCCAGGACCGCGTCCCGGCCAGGGAACCACTGGCGTATCAGGATGGCCCTTGCCGGTTGGGAAGGAAGCCTGCACATGCCGAACAACAGGCGGCCGGCAAGCAGCACGCCAAAGACGGGGGCCCAACCCTGGACGAAGAAAAACAGCCCGCTCAGGAAGAACGAGATGGTAGTCACTGCCCTCACCGGGTACCTGGCAAACCACCAGGTTGCAGGGATTCCCAGGGCCAGGCTGGGCCAGAAGGCAGCGGACCCCACTATGCCCTGCTGATAAGGGGCAAGGTTCAGGTCGTCGGTTATAAAGGGCAGCATCACCCCCAGGGCGGAGGACAACATGGCTCCTGAGGTGATGTTGACGTAGTACAGTCCCACTACCACCCAACGGTAGTAGAGATCGTCTTGCAGGCGCTTTATCATGGCGTGCCCAGGCGGAGCATATCACCTCGAGTGGAGACCAAAGAGAATGGTAGCAGGAAACCGGCTGGATTGGGCCGAGGCGGCTCGGCATCATGCCACTGTTTTAGTTGCTAGATGATAGCTTTGGGCAACCTCACGCCGGTTTTCGACGTTATGTAACGTTGGGCGATGCGGTGCGTGGTGGGGAGTCCAGCACCACTATTTGGAGGCATGGACTCTAGATTCCGCGGCTTCGCTCGGAATGATAAGGGCCACAGGAATGAAAGAGGCTACAAGAGTGACAGGGGGATACAGCTACGGTATCGCGTGGGGCTGCGGCCCGACTGCATGGAACTGGACCTCGGGTTGCCAGGGGCGGCTAGCTTGCGGTGCGCCCGGCCCGGCATTCCGCCAGGTACTCCAGCACGTCGGCCAGAGAAATAACGTCGGCGTATTTGTAGTGCATGTCGAACAGATTCATGGCGTGGGCTGCCTGGTGGCGGTCGAAGACGCACTCTTCCACCACCATCATGCGGTAGCCCTCGGTGCATCCGTCGACTACGCTGGCCCTGACGCAGCCGCTGGTCGCCTCGCCGCAGGTGACTACGGTATCGACCTTGTGGTAGTTGAGGTGACTGACCAAGGGGGTGCCCCAGAAAGCGCTGGCCGAGGCCTTGCGTACCACCGGCTCACCGGGGAGCGGCGCTACCTCGTCGATGATGTCCCAGCGCCGGGACCGCCGCTCCATGGCACCTGGGCTGCGGTCGCTGGAGCCGTATATTTCCCGCCGGTTCCTGGGCCCGGCCAAGCCGTCATCTTCTCGGCCGGTGACATGGACAATTGGGATGTCGGAGTCCCTGGCTGCCTCTAGCAGGGCTTGAATGTGGGGTATGGCGTCCCAGGCGGCGAGACCACAACTGGCCGGCCAGTCATCCATGGCGTCTATGACCGGTTGGGGCTTGTCTCCGAATACCCACCGATAAAGATCGATAAGCAACAGGGCCGGCTTCTCGCCGAAGCCAATGGGCCGATGCTCGCTCTTGGCCAGATGGGCCCGGTCCTGGCCCGTGAGATAGGGGTCCCAGACTCGCCCAGCCATGCAGTTCTCTCCGGCAGCCTAATTGACTAGGGTCGAAGCGTTCCCAGGGGAAGGTTGGGCGAATCTAACACCCGCCGCGCCGGCCAGTCAATAGCCGGCCCTCTCGCTCGCCAAAGTTGACCCTCCAATTGCCCTGTGCTAGATTGCTGGGGAGAGCCAGGCAGGCCGGGTGACCGCCGCGAGGCCTCCGATTCGTCGGGGGCGTCGGGGAGGAAAGTCCGGGCTCCTCCGGGCAGGGTGCTGGGTAACGCCCAGGCTTCCACAGCGGGTCTCCGATTCGTCGGGGCCGCTGTGGGGGACGGAAAGTGGCACAGAAACATACCGTCCTTCCAGCAATGGGAGGATAAGGGTGAAATCGGACGGTAAGAGCGTCCGGTCGTCTACGGTGACGCAGCGACGGCCAAACCCCACCTGGAGCAAGGCCAAATAGGGGGGCAGTGGGCGCCCGGCCCGCCCCCGGGTTGGCCGCTCGACCTCGGTGGCAACACCGTCCCGCCCGCCGGCGGGAGTCCAGGGGCCTTTGGGCCGCTGGGCAGGCTAGATAGATGGTCACCGTCCTTGTTCCGATTCAGGGACAGGGATACAAAACCCGGCTTACAGGCCTGCGTGGCTCTCCGTCTCATCCCATTGCGCAGGTGTCTCCCAATTTTCGCCTACAATGCCCGGTCCCAGGGCTGGCCCGGCGTTGTTTTCCAACGGCGGCTAATCGTTCACTGAGGCGGAAGCGTGCCCAGCTCCAGTTGACGAATATCCACGCTCTAGCTATGATTGACGCCGAACGGACGCCTGCTATCCATTAATCTTGGCCCCTGACTGGTTGGCCGGCAGGCGCCGCCTCCATGAGGAGACTCCTCCGCGAGCATGTACCTCGACCTCCACAGCCATTCGGTCTCGTCCGACGATTCCCGTTCCACGGTAGAGCAATACTTGAAATGGATCCAAGTGCTGCGAAAGCGCGGCCACGTTGTGGACGGCATCGTGCTCACCGAGCACCGGAAGTTCGACTTCGACAAGGACTACAGCAGCCTGGCTGATCTGTATGACGTGCTGGTGCTGAAGGGATCTGAATTGGACACGCGGTACGGGCATTTTCTCGTTTACGGCGTGACCGAGAAGCTGGCCCAGGACATCGACTTCGCGGACGTGGTCATGGACGCCCGGGAGCTTGTGAAGGCTTCAGCCCACCACGGAGCGGTGGCTATACCCGCCCATCCAGGCCGCCCTGGCGTAGGCCTGGCCGGCTATGTAGATCAGGGTGAGACATTCGATGACGTCGATATCATAGAGGTGCTGAACGGCGGCAGCCGCAAGGGGGAAAACGAACGTGCGGCGCAGCTTTGCGAGGAGTACGGCTATCGAGGCATCGGCGGCAGCGATGCACACTTGACCAGCCACATCGGCGCTTGTTTGACCCGTTTCGAGGACAGCATTTCAAACGAGCGAGAGCTGGTAGAGGCCATCTTGCACGGCCGGTACGAGCCGGTGTGGTTGGAGGCTGCCACTGCCACCAACGGAGCCGGGTAAGCCCGCCAAGTCTCTATCAGGGAGTCCAGACCGCTGGGACTTTGGCAATGGCAGGTCAAATGGTAATGGAACTGAAATACGACCGGTCTCTTCACGACAAAGAATTCCCGGCAGGGCCATTCGAGGTCACCAAGCAACAGGTCCGGGCCTTTGCCAAGAGCGTTGGGGAAACCAACCCTGTGTTCCTGGACGAAACGGCGGCCAGGGACGCGGGTTACAGGAACGTGGCTGCGCCTCCAACATTTTGCACGCTGCTTATAGACGGGTTGGCGCTGCCGGACATTGGCTTGAAGTTCGGCCGACTGCAGGCCCAGGCGGGATCACGGGTACGTCTTCTGGCCACAGTTGTGGCCGGCGACCATTTGACCGCGTCCTCGCGCTTGAAAGACGTATACCCAAAGACAGGGCGCAGCGGAGCGATGGTTTTCTGCCTGTGGGAGCATACGTTCCGGAACCAGGACGGGCAGGTCGTCGCCGAGATCACCCAGTCTTTCGCCCGCCGGGAATGATTTGTCCCTTCACCCGGATGACAGCCCCTGGGTTATGCTCAGCAGCGACTTCCACGGGTTTAGCAGCTCCCAGGGGAAAATGCGCTGGACTAACGGACATGACTTTGCTAAGCTTTGACGAGGTTGAACTAGGCGACGAGATCGGTCCGGTGGAGACCGAGGCCACGGACGAGGCTGTCCTGGCTTTTTGCCGGGCGTGGGGCGGCATGCACCGCATCCCCAACCGCTTTACCGACCCGAAGATCGCGCGAGAGAATGGGCAAGCGGAGCCGATAGTACCCGGCGTTATGGCCCTGGCGATGATGTCCCGGGTGTTGACGGAATGGGCCGGAGTCGGGTCGATTAAGGACCTGGACGCGGTCTTTCGGCAGCCGGTGCCCCATAACCAGTCCATTACTATCGCCGGAACCATCATCGACACCCGCCGGGAAGACGGGGAGAACCTGGTCGAGTGCGACGTTCTCATGACGGGAACCCAGGGCGAGCGTTTTGTCACCGCCAAGGCAGTCTTGGCGTTGCCCAGCCAAGCCCACGCCTGATACCATGCCGCCGATGCGCCGGCGGCCTCGGGATGAACCGGCGCCGCCCGCCAGCGGTATTCTTAGTCGAGGCAGAGCGACAACGGGAATCGCCTGATAACCCAAAGCCAGGAACCGAAGGCTGATGTACGGTCAGAATCACACCGACGACGAACCCCAAGCCACCGGTAACGACGGGCCCACTGGAAACGGGTCGCCGGAGCACGGCCACAGCCAAGGCGCCATAGACCGGGCTGTGCTGGGCAGCAGCCGGGGAATCTGGGCCACCAAGGTCTCCCTGGTGGGGCTTCTGGCCACCGCCGGTATACAAGTGGTGGTTGTCGTTTTCACCGGGAGCGTGGCCCTGCTGGCCGATACGATTCACAATTTCGGCGACGCCGCCACGGCCCTGCCTTTGTGGGCGGCGTTTACCCTGGCCCGGCGCAGGCCCACCCGCCGGTTCACCTACGGACTGGGGCGGGTCGAGGACCTGGCGGGGCTCGTAGTAGTGGTGCTCATACTGGTCTCCGGGGTTCTTGCGGGGTACACGTCTATCAGCCGGTTGTTCGACCCGCCGGAGATTGACTTCTTATGGGCGGTAGCCGGTGCGGCGATTGTGGGTTTTTTGGGCAACGAAGCAGTGGCCCTCTTCAGGGTAAAGATCGGCAGGGAAATCGGCAGCGCCGCCCTGGTGGCCGACGGGCTGCATGCCCGGGTGGACGGCCTGACCAGCCTGGCGGTGCTGGCCGGGGCTATCGGCGTCTGGCTGGGCTGGCCGCTGGCCGACCCCATCGCCGGCCTGGTGATTACAGCGGCCATCTTCCGCATAGTGTTCGAAGCGGGCAAGGCGGTCTTCTCCCGCCTGCTGGACGGCGTGGAGCCGGAGGCAATCGACGAGGTCCGAGAGGTCGTGGGAGCTACCCAGGGCGTGGAAGAGGTTACCGAGGTACGGATGCGGTGGCAGGGCCACACCATGCTTGCCGAAGTCAACCTGTCGGTACAACCGGGCTTGTCCGTGGCCAAGGGGCACGAAATAGCCCTGGAAGCGCGTCACCAACTCATGCACCACCTGCAGTACCTGGCCAACGCCATCGTGCATGTGTGCCCCGTGGGATCGTCGGGGGAGGAGTACCACCAACCGGCCGAAGACCACCGCTGGGAAGACGATACCTGTCACCATGATTAAAGGTCTTACCCAATGCTCCGCCGGCCTGGAGGCGGTGGCATCGCAACTACGTTGGGGCTATACTGACCCACGAAATTGACTCCCGGAGGCCGGGCAATGGCCCTCGATCGCAAGGAAGTTGAGCGCATCGCCGCGCTGGTCCGAATCTCCTTGACCGATGAACAGATGGAAACGCTGGGCGAGGAGCTTTCGGACATACTGGAACAGTTCCAGATTCTCAGCGAGTTGGATACGTCAGGCGTTCCGCCCACCGCCCACCCAGTCCACCTGCAGTCGGTCATGCGGGACGACGACGCCTCCGGCTCCCTGGAGCCGGAGGAAGTCCTGCGCAACGCACCCCGGCGGGACGGAGACCTGTTCCGGGTCAAGCCGGTGCTGGAAGAGTGAGCAACTTAGCTTCTCCGGAATTCTTGACCATTCAGGAAGCTCGCGACAGGCTGACGAATGGGGACATCAGCTCGTTGGAACTTACGCGGGCCTGCCTGGAGCGCATTAGCGCCGTCGAAGACCGGTTGAAGGCTTTCGTGACCGTAACGGGCGACCTGGCGCTCCAGCAGGCCGCGGAGGCCGACCGGCGCATCGCCAGGGGTAACGGGCAGCCCCTTACCGGGATACCCATGCAAATCAAGGACGTTATGTGCACCAATGGCGTCCCGACCACCTGCTCTTCCCGGATGCTGGAAGACTATGTACCGGTGTACGACGCCACCGCAACGGCCAAGCTGTTGGAGCAAGGGGCGGTGCTTTTGGGCAAGGGCAACATGGACGAATTCGCCATGGGGTCGTCTACGGAGAACTCGGCTTTTTTTGCCACCCATAATCCCTGGGACCAGCAGCGGGTGCCGGGAGGCAGCAGCGGCGGCCCTGCGGCCTCCACCGCCGCCGGCGAGGCATTGTTTTCCCTGGGGTCAGACACGGGGGGCAGCATCCGCCAGCCGGCGGCCTTCTGCGGCATCGTGGGACTCAAGCCGACCTACGGCCTGGTCAGCAGGTACGGCCTGGTGGCCTTCGCCTCGTCCCTGGACCAGATTGGCCCCATGACCAGAGACGTGACTGATTGCGCCACGGTCTTGAACGCCATAGCGGGCCATGACCCCAGGGACTCGACCTGCCTGCCGGTGGAGCGCCCGGACTATGCGGACGGGCTGACTGGAGAAATCAAGGGAGTGCGGCTGGGGGTGCCCCAGGAGTATTTCGTAGACGGCATGGACCCGGGATCCCGCGAGGCGGTGGAGGCGGCGATTCAAGTCCTGGAGGGCCTGGGAGCGTCGGTAAGCCCGGTCTCTCTGCCCACCACCGAGTATGCCCTTTCCTGCTACTACATCATCGCCCCGTCGGAGTGTTCAGCCAACCTGGCCCGGTACGACGGGGTCAAGTACGGGTTCGCGTCCCGAGACGCCGAAAACATGTGGGGAGACATGGCAAAGACCCGGCAGCACGGATTCGGGCCCGAGGTCACCCGCCGGGTCATGCTGGGCGCCCATGCCCTGTCTGCCGGGTACTACGACGCCTACTATCTCAAGGCGCAACAGGCCCGGACCCTGATACAACGGGACTTTGCCCGCGTTTTCCAGGAAGTGGACGCCATGGTGGCCCCGGTGTCTCCCACCGCGGCTTTTCCCCTGGGAGAGAAGACTGGGGACCCGGTGCAGATGTACCTGAGCGACGTATGCACCCTGCCTCCCAGCATCGCCGGACTGCCCTGCATGTCCGTGCCCTGCGGGTTCGACCAAGGGCTCCCGGTGGGACTGCAGCTTATCGGCCCCCACCTGTCGGAGCAGACCTTGTTGCGGGTTGCCTACGCCTATGAACAGTCAACCGACTGGCATTTGGCGCGGCCGCCGATTTAGAATTGGATCACTTATCTTTAAAGCCTGCCTGTTCTGAATCTACTTTCCGCCTGGACTAAAGGAGGCTGATGCGTCGCAGCAAAGTCAAAGACCTGCTGGCCCGCCCCGAGGCCGGCGGCGACGTGCTGGTGCAGGGTTGGGTGAAGACCAAGCGCGCGTCCAAGTCCGTGTCGTTTATTCACGTCAGCGACGGCTCAACGCTGTCAGACATGCAGGTGGTGGCGGACGAGGGACTCGATTGCTACAACGTGGTTCAATCTCTCTCCACCGGGTGCAGCGTAAGCGTCGTTGGTGAGTTGGTAGAGTCGCCGGGCAAAGGCCAGAGGTACGAGATCCAAGCCAAGCAAATCGACTTGATCGGCGCCGCCGACCCGGAGACATATCCCCTGCAGAAGAAGCGGCACACACCGGAGTTCCTGCGGGAAATTGCGCACCTCAGGCCCAGGACCAACACTTTCGGCGCAATGGCCAGGGTCAGGAACGCGGTGTCCTTTGCCATACACCGGTTCTTCCAGGAACGTGGCTTTCAGTACATCCAGACTCCCATCATCACCGCCAGCGACGCCGAGGGAGCGGGGTCCATGTTCCGGGTCACGACTCTGGACCCGGAGCATCCGCCGGTCAGCGACGGCCCGGCGGGCCACGAGCAGGACTTCTTCGGGAGGCCGACCTTTCTCACCGTTAGCGGCCAACTGGAGGCGGAGGTGTTCGCGCTGGCCCTGGGCGACGTCTATACTTTCGGGCCGACCTTCCGCGCCGAGAACTCGAACACCGCCAGGCACCTTGCCGAGTTCTGGATGGTCGAGCCTGAGGTGGCCTATTGCGACCTGGACGGCCTGGCGGACATGGCCGAGGACTTCCTGAAGTATATTTTCAGCTACGTGCTGCACAACTGCGAAGAGGACATGGCCTTCTTCAACCGCTGGTACGACGAGACCGCCATCTCCACGCTGGAGGGCATAGTGAAGTCCAGCTTCGAGAGATTGACCTACACAGAGGCGGTCGACCTGCTCAAAGCGTCGACGGAAGACTTCGAGTACCCGGTGGAGTGGGGGTTGGACCTCCAGTCGGAGCACGAACGGTACCTGACGGAGAAGAAGATAGGCCGGCCGGTTATCGTCACCGACTATCCAAAGGACATCAAGGCCTTCTACATGCGGCTGAACGACGACGGCAAGACGGTTAGGGCCATGGACACCCTGGCCCCCAGGATCGGCGAAATTATCGGCGGCAGCCAGCGGGAGGAACGGCGGGATATCCTAAGCCAACGAATGCAGGAAGCCGGCATCGACCGGGACAGCTACTGGTGGTACCTGGACCTGCGCCGCTACGGCACCGTACCCCACGCCGGGTTCGGCTTGGGATTCGAACGCACGGTGCAATTCATCACGGGCGTGCCCAATATCCGCGATGTAATTCCCTTTCCCAGGACGCCCAGAAACGCCGAATTCTAGCCCTGTTTACTCCGGCGCGTGTTCTGTCAATTTGACGCGCCAGCGGGCCGCTGAATATAATGTCCCCGCCTGACGAAGGGATCACCCTGAGCAAGGAGCCTGAATGACTACACCAGAGGTTGTCCTACATCCAGCATCGTTAGTAGCCGAAATCAAGAAAAACAATTTCACCCACGTGGTTTGGCTTCCCGACAGCGAGACCAATTTCATGTTCCAGCTATTGACCAGCGAGGAGTCGTTGCACCTGGTCCCCGTCTGCCGGGAAGGGGAGACCATGGCCATCGCCGCCGGGCTATGGGTGGGCGGCAAGAAGCCCGTGGTGCTGATACAGAACACTGGAATCATGGAGTCCGGAGACTCCATACGAGGGCTTAGTCTGGACATCAACCAGCCGCTGGTGATGCTGATCGGCTACCGGGGATGGAGTCGCCACGGGGTGACCCCAGATTCGGCGGCGCGTTATATCGAGCATATACTGCACGCCTGGGGAATCAATTTCTACCTGATTGAGACAGATGAAGACGCAAATTTGATTAGCATCGCCGCCGAGGAAGCCGAGCAAAAAAAGCAGCCGGTGGCGGTCCTGATAGGCACCGAGTATGGAACTTAGCGAAAGCTGGAGACGGAGCAGAGACTCATGATAGACAACGCCGACGCCGTCAGGCTATTGGACGACAAACGCGATGGGGCGGTGATAGTGGCCACGATGAACGCCAACCACTCCCAGTTTGGACTGGTGGGCGTTTCCAAGAACCCGCACCTGGACTTCCCGATGTCGAACTGCATGGGCAAGTCGTCATCCTTTGCCCTTGGGGTGGCCCTGTCTCATCCCGAGCGCAGGGTGATGGTACTGGACGGGGACGGCAGCCTGCTGATGAACCTGGGCACCATGGTGACGATTTCCGAACAGGCCCCGGACAACCTCATCCACTTTGTGTTCGACAACGGAATCTACGCCATCACCGGAGGGCAGCCGGTGCCGGGCGCCGAGCGGGTCAACTGGAAGAATGCCGCCGCCGCCGCCGGCTACGCCTCATCGTTCTCCTTCGACAACCTGGAAGACTTGACCGTTGGAATAGACGAGGTGCTGGCCAGCGAGGGCCCGGTGTTTGTGCACCTGGCGATCACGCCGGAGCCGGAGAACCGGCATCCGCATCATCGTCCCAAGCCTCGCCGGACCATGTTTGACGGCGTCAGGGAATTGCCTAAGACCCTGAACCAGGCCTAGAGGGCCGCGCTCATCCGGAAGGCCGCGTCTCTCCAGCCCATGGTCTCCTTGCAGTCCCGGCTTTTCACCTGTGTCTATATCGGCCATGTCCCGGCAAGGTCGGCCCGCCCCTCAGTCGTATGTTAAGCTCACTGGCAAAGGGGATTTTCGGCAGGATCCTGGGTTACGGCGGTATTCTCTTGGGGTTCTGGCTGCTGTACCAGGCCTTTTCCAAGGCCAACCCTGCATTGGGCCTGCTGGGAGGTGCGGCAATACTGGCATCCATGTACCTGATCGTCGTCAGCCGCAGGCAAGGCCCGGCAGCGAATGCGCCCCGTTCAACCGACAACGAGGGGGATGGTCCAGCTTGATTCCGTCTATGGACGCAACCAGGGCAGTCAACTTCCACCGGAAAGACGCGGTGGTGGTTGCCACGTCGTCGGCTCTGCGGGAGTGGTGCCTGATCTCACAACGCAGGGACCTGGACGTGGACCTGAAGGACTGCATGGACCGGGCGCCGGCGGTGGGCTTGGGGCTGGCCCTGGCCCAACCCGGCAGCAAAGTCCTGGTGCTGGACTGCGACGCCACTCTTCGGACAGACCTTGGCGGCCTGGCTACGATAGGCGAGTCCAGGCCTGGCAACCTGGTGCATTTGGTGTTCGACGACGGCTCGCACCAGTCCACACAGGGCATCCCCATCAAAGAAGTGGACAACCTGGACTTCCAAACCATGGCCAGCGGGGCGGGCTACGCCAAGACCTACCGGTTTGACCAATTGGAGGAACTGCTCCTTGGCTTGGAGGATGCGATGGCGCAGGAAGGCCCGGTGTTTGTCTTGGTCAAGGTGAGCCGGGACGGCGACGCGCCGCCCATGCCTGAACGAAGCATGGCAGAGGGCTGGAACGAGGTGCGGAACGCCTTGGCGGGGAGAGGCTAACTAGCCTTCGGCGCCGGTGCGGACCAGTATCTGGTGGGCTACGTTGTAGCCGATGGACATGGTGTCGCGTTGGGTGGAAACCCGCAACACTCCCAGGTACGGAGCGGCTTCCACGACCTTGATTTTCTGGTCGGGAACTATCAAGGCGTCAACCAGAAAGTGCAGGAGCTTCGTGTCTTCCTCCGGCACCCGGGCTACGATGTAAGTCATGTCGGGCGTTGCCTCGTCCAAGGTCAAGGAATTGGCGGGCACCCGGGGCTCGCCTGAGCCTGGAATAGGGCGGCCGAAGGGTGATCGGGCGGGGTGGTTCAGGCGCTCGGCCAGCTTCTCCTCCAACTCCAGCGACATTCCATGTTCCAGCCGGTGGGCCTGGGTGTGTGCCTGGTAGAGTTCCATGCCCAGCAGCCGCACCACCAGCCATTCGGCCAACCGGTGCCTGCGGGCGATGTCTTCTGCACCCTTGACGCCTTTCTTGGTCAACCTGATGCACTTGTCCTGGCCGACCTCCACCAATGCCTGCCGCTGCATTCGACGCACCATGCCGGTCACCGACGGCACCGAGGTGCCCAAGCCTTCCGCCGACGGCAGCTTTCTGAGGGTGTCAGTCAGTTGGGTAATGGTGGGAGGCATTTCGGGGTCGTCTTCCCACATCTTGTAAAGGGACAACAGGTAGTTTTCGGTGCCGGACGACAACCGTTCGTAGGGTTGGTCCGCTGCAGCTACCTTGGTTTGTCTCGCGTTTCTTGTTCGAGTAGGCATTACATGTCCTGAAAGTCTGGCGCTCCCCCATCCAAGAAGGGTTTCAACATATGGTCATAGCGCACCTTCACGCCCACGGTATCACCCACCTGATATTCCGCCGTATGCGGCATCAAGCAACGCACCGTGTTCCCTGACGGAAGCCCCACCCGATAGATGAAAAAGGCACCCCGGAATTCTCTCTCCATAATTATACCCTGCTCCTTGTCGGACTGGTAGCAGCCCAGGCAATCGGGGCGGACCATCACTTCCAATATTGAATCCGAGGGTTCATTGGCGTGTTCTTTGGGGCCAGGCCCCCAGTGGGGCTGCCAGTCCACCGAACCGACCTCGGTCATCAGCCTGCCGTTGGCCTTCCAAGCGGGCAGGAAGTCCACCATGCCGATGAATTGGGCCACGAACCGCGAGGAAGGGCTGCCAAACATTTCCTGGGGAGAGCCTATCTGTTCCAACTGCCCCTGGTTCATCACGGCGACAGTATCTCCGACAAACAGGGCTTCTTCCTGGTCGTGGGTAACGAACACGGTGGTGGAATGGCTGGCGCGAATAATGGCCAGAACGTCGCGGCGCACCTGGTCGCGCAACTTGGCGTCCAGGTTGGCAAATGGTTCATCCAGAAGAAGCAGATCAGGCTGGGGGGCCAGGGCACGTCCCAGGGCCACGCGTTGCTGCTGGCCCCCCGATAGCTCGTGGGGCATTCGGTGGCGCAGATCGGCCAGACCTATCAGGTCGAGGACATCGTCAACCCTGCCGTTGTGCTGGTCCTTCCGGGTCAGGCCAAATGCGACGTTTCGCTCCACGTTTAGATGGGGGAAAAGCGCTCCTTCCTGGAACACCGTGCCCACCCGGCGCTTTTCGGGGACTACGAAGCTGCCTGCGCCGCTGACTACCCGGCCTGTCAGGGAAATCGTGCCGTCGTCCGGCTGCTCGAACCCGGCAATGAGGCGGAGCGCCGTGGTCTTGCCACAGCCGCTGGGGCCCAACAGGGCCAACACGTGGCCCGCGGGCACCGTAAGGTCTAGCTTATGTAAAGCCTGGACTTCGCCGAAACGCTTGGAGAGGTCGCGGCACTCCAGAGCGGGGTGACTGCCGGTGGTTGCCGAAGGCGGATTGCCGTGGTCCGGGGAGACGTTCAGATGGGTCTGCATCAATGACTAGCTACCTTATGCAGTAGAGTTGGTCCTATTTGCGCCGGCAAGCAGTCGGCAGGCTTAGCTAACCGATGCTCTTCGCCTGTACACTCCGTCAACCTAACTGTGGCTAATCCGGGCAGTAGTGTAGACACATGTGACCACATTGTCAATACTTTCACAATAGGGCGCTGCAAGTAGACCCACCGGCTCCGGGACAGACCGACGCGGTTATTTCGCTGGCACCCATCATCCCAAGGCGCAGCAACCGTTGACCTGTTTGTTAACAGCGTGATTGACGTCGGTTGTTTTTCCAGATTAGTGTACACGCATATTTATCGGAAAACATAGCATGTTTTATGTCAACGTTTACACAGAATTGTTTGAGGCATACACTGTCGTAGCCATACCAATCAAGGACTATCGCATCTTTGAGCCGGCGTTCAGCCCTTTCCACACAATTACGGCGGCAATCTCACAGCTATTCGATGACTATTGGGCAATGAAGCAGTACAAACCCCGGTGTCAATCGCATCAGCGTCGGGTTGCCCGCCAGCCCACGCCATGGTGATGCTGCCGGGCAACAGGACCCTCACGGACCGGGAAACCGGCAGGACTTAGCTACGCCATCGATATCGACATACAAGGCTGTCCTTTCCAATCTGCGACTGTTTATCCGAGGAGTTAGGGCTCCGGCGGTTGTCTGGGTCCCTGCCATTGCGGTGGCCGTGGCGGCATTGCTGCCATTGGTGTACCTGGTGGTGCGCACATTGGGAGGCGGCTCGGAAACATGGGACGTCCTGTTCCGGCTGCGGGTGCTGGAAATTCTAGGGCGCACCGTGCTGCTGGTGGCGGTAGTAGCAGCGGGGTCCATTGCGCTGGCCGTCCCGCTGGGTTGGTTGACCGTCCGCACTAATCTCCCGCTCCGGAACCTTTGGGCGGTGCTGACCGCCCTTCCGCTGGTGATACCTAGTTATATAGGCGGCTTTATCGTCGTATCCGCCCTGGGGCCCAAGGGGATGCTACAGCGGCTGCTGGAAGATCCGCTGGGGATAGACCGCCTGCCCTCAATCTATGGCTTTCCCGGAGCATTGCTGACTCTCGTCTTCCTGAGCTACCCCTACTTGCTGATAACGGTGAGGGCGGGACTGAGGCGCATGGACAAGTCTCTGGAGGAGAGTTCCCGCGGCCTGGGGCATAACCCGTGGTCCACTTTTTTCAGGGTGGTGCTGCCCCAACTGCGGCCGTCCATCGCGGCGGGAGCATTGCTGGTGGGCCTGTATACCCTCAGCGATTTCGGCGCAGTGTCGCTGTTGCGCTATGAGACCTTTACCTGGGCAATCTTTGTGCAGTACGAATCGGCCCTGGACCGGATTATTGGAGCCGCGATGTCTCTGGTCCTGGTGGCCCTGGCGCTGGGCATCGTGGCGACCGAGGCCCTGTCCCGCGGGGGCGGCGCCCGGTACTTCACCAGCGGCTCGGGGACGCCAAGGCCCGCTACGCCGGTCCAACTTGGCCGTTGGCGCTGGCCGTCGCTGATATTCTGCGGAACAATAGTCTCCGCGGGGCTGGTGTTCCCCATTTCAATACTAGGTTACTGGTTATTCAGGGGCGTCTCGGCGGGAGAACCATTGTTAATACAGTGGGGGGCCGCTTGGAACTCGCTGTACATTTCAGCCCTGGCAGCCGGCGTCGCGGTGGCCGCGGCTTTGCCGCTGGCCGCGCTGTCGGTCCGCTACCCGGGTATTTTCAGCAGCCTGCTGGAAAGGGCAACCTACATCGCCTTTGCCCTTCCTGGAATCGCCGTTGGCCTGTCGCTGGTGTTCTTCGGCGTCAATTACCTCCCGTCGGTGTATCAGACAGTGGGGATGCTGGTATTCGCCTACGTCGTTCTGTTTATTTCTCCTGCTATCGGCGCGGCCAGGACGTCTCTACTGCAAGTCAGCCCCCGCATGGAGGACGCCGCTCGGAGCTTGGGACGAGGGCCCGTGGGCGTATTCGCATCGGTAATACTGCCGTTGACGACTCCGGGGATCGTCGCCGGCGCGGCGTTGGTATTTCTCCTGACAATGAAGGAGCTCCCGGCGACACTAATACTGGCCCCCGTCGGATTCGATACGCTGGCCACGTCAATCTGGGCCGCGGCTTCGGAAGCATTCTTTGCCCGATCCGCCGCGCCCGCGCTGCTCTTGATTCTCGCCTCGTCCATTCCGCTGGGCTTTCTGATGCTGCAGGAACGCCGGTAGCGGCTGCTCCACCACTGTGGCCGGTTGACTTGCCAAACGAGGCCAAGTATTATAGTCTACGGTTTCAGCGTCGGCCCGCGTGGCGGTAATTTCAGGGTGAACAAAAGGGGCGAGCCAGTCGGTTCCCCAGCATATTCCAGGCTGTTTCACCACTAATTCTCAAGGAGGGACCCAGTGAAGAAGGTAACCATCAACGACATGCCCAAGGAGCCTACCCCGATGACCGGCGGCCTTATGACCGGCACGCAGGTCTACAGACAGCGCATCTTCAACCCCGGCGACAGCCAGAACTTTAGCTTTGGCATTGTCCATTTCGACGCGGGATCCCGAAACAAGTTCCACAAGCACTCCGGCGACCAGATCCTGGTAATCACCCAGGGGACCGGAAAAGTGGCGAATGACACCGAGACTCTCAACGTCACCGAGGGCGACGTGATCCTCATTCCAGCCGGGGAGAACCACTGGCACGGCGCGCCGGACGACACCTCCATGGCCCACATCACCATCACCAAGGCCGACAGCGTCACCGACCAGACCGAGCCGTAGCCCCAAGCTGTCCCTAGATAGACGAGGGCGCCGTCTAGACGGCGCCCTTTTGCATTGCCGGTGTATTCCTTGGTCTTCGGGGCTTGGGACGGGCCGAAGTCTCGGCCGGTTTGTTCGTCAGTCCACCGTCCCAGGGCCACCAGCGTCGGGGGACGTCGCCGCCCTCTGCCGGACGGCCAAAGACAACTGACCCCTGAGATTGACGTAGGCCATGACGAGGGTGAATAACGCCGCTTCCACCAGCACCACGGTGGCCCCGGAAGAAATGTCCACGTAATAGCTCACGTATATCCCCACGAAACCGCACACCGCTCCTATGGCCGTCGACAGGAGCACCACGTTTTTGAAGCTGTCGCTGAGCAACCGTGCGACGATGGGCGGTATGACGGTGGCTCCGGCTATGAGCAGCACCCCCAACACCTGCATGGAAACGACTATGGTGCCCGCCAGCACCAGGGAGAACAGGGTTTCTATCCAGCCGGTGGGCACACCGTAGAAGCGCGCCGCTTCTACGTCGAAGGTGGCAAACAGGAAATGCTTGTAGCCGATGAACAGTATCAAGGCCGCAGCCGCCGTCACCACGGAGATGGCCACAAGGTCTCCGCCAGTTACTCCCAGGATGTTGCCGAACAATGCGGCGTCGAAGTCCCGGGTGAAGGACTTGTAGCGGCTTATGAGGACGATGCCCACGGCAAAGCTGGCCGTGGTAATCACTCCGATGGCAGCGTCGGCCCCGATTTTCCTCTTGCGCGTGGTCAGAGCGATAAGTTGAGCGCACAGGAATCCCCAGACAGTCGCCCCGGCATAAAAGTTGAAGGACATTACATAGCTGGTCACTGCGCCGCCCAAGACGGCGTGGGACAGACCGTGGCCGATATAGGCCATCCTGCGCAGGACGATGTACACGCCTATGAGCCCGCACAGGCCGCCAACTAATGTGGCTGCGGCCAGCCCCCGGACAATGAAGGGGAACTCGAAGGGTTCAAACAAGCTCAACTTCTTTCTCCGGTTCCGGCTCGCCGTCGGCTCCAACATCCGCGCCCGACGGCGGCTCGCTGATGCGGGTGAAAGAATGCGGGCTTTCCGCCACCAGGGTCATGCCCCGGTAGTGAATCACCGGCATCTCGGCGCCATAGGTGCGCTTGAGGGTCTCCGATGTTATGACGCTGGAAGGAGGCCCCTCGGCCAGGACTTTGCCGTTCATGCAGATAACCCAGGGCAGATGGACCGCCACCGCGTTAATTTCGTGGGTGGTCATGATGATGGTGATGCCCTGGTGATTTATCTCGTGGAGCAGGTGCATCACGTCGTCCCGGGTCTTCATATCGACCCCTGACGTTGGCTCGTCCAGCAGCAGGATTCGAGGCCCGCTAACCAGGGCCCTGGCCAGGAACACCCGCTGCTGCTGCCCACCGGACAACTCCCTGATGTGCCGGGGCGCCAGGTGGGATATGCCCAACCGCTCCATCATCTCGTCGGCCAGCATACGGTCCTGCCTCCGATACCAGGGAAGGAAGCGGTTGTCCATGGTGCGGCCCATCATCACCGCTTCCCGCACCGTCACAGGGAAGTTCCAGTCTATGGTCTCCAACTGGGGCACGTATCCGACTTTGGGCCGCCTCCGGCCCGTGGACGTCCCCTCGACCAGCACCTGGCCACGGTAGACGTCTACGGCCCCCAGTACGGTCCTAAGCAGGGTAGTCTTGCCCGACCCGCTAGGGCCGAGAAGTCCCACGAAATCCCCCGGCATGATGTCCAGGCTGACCCCGGAAAGCACTTCCTGCTTGCCGTAGCCGCAGGAGACATCCTGCAACCGGACTATTGCTTCTCCTTGGTCCCTGTGATGGGGCAGTGGATGTAACATGGTTCCCCTTTACGCATGGATTGGCCTATTGGTCTTTGCGATGGCTCGATCGCTGACTCCTGGTCTGCGAACCGGACCCGGGCAAGGAGCCGTCGTCCCCTACCTGGCCATTAGAACCCTGCGCCGACACCAGCTGGGTGGCCACGAGTTGGGCGTATAGCCCCTGGCGGTCCAGGAGCTCCTGATGGTTTCCCTGGTCAATCAGGCGTCCGTCGTCCAAGACGACGATCCTGTGGGCATCCCGAATAGTCGACAAACGGTGGGCGATGACCAATGTGGTGCGCCCTTCCATCAACCGTGACAGGGCCTGGCGCACCTGCTGTTCGTTGACCGCATCCAGGTGGGACGTGGCCTCGTCCAGCACCAACACCGGGGCGTTCTTCAGCAGCGCCCGGGCAATGGATATCCGTTGCCGCTGCCCACCGGAAAGCTGCATTCCCCGCTCGCCCACCAGGGTATCGTAGCCATCGGGGAACGACGTTATGAAGTCATGGGCATTGGCCTGCCTGGCCGCGTCTTCGATGGCGGCGTCTCCGGCATCCTGCCGTCCAAGCCTGAGGTTCTCCATGATGCTGGTGTTGAACAGGTATGTGTCCTGGGTAACCAGGGCGATATGTTTCCTGAGATGGTCCAAACGGAAGTCGCGCAGGTCGTTGTCATCCAACAGGATGCGGCCCTGGGTAGGGTCCCAGAATCGCATGAGCAGATTAACGCAGGTCGTCTTGCCGGCCCCTGACCTTCCCACCAGGGCCACGGTATTTCCTGGTTCAGCGGTGAAGCTCACTCTGCTCACCGCTTGCGGCTCTCCAGGGCCGTAAGAAAAGTCCACGGCCTCGAAATGAATCGCCGGCGCGGCGGCAATCCGGCCGTTGTCCCCGCCGGGAACCCCGGGGCCGTCTTCGACCGGGACCGGTTCGTCATGGATAGCGAACAGGCGGCGGGAGGCGGCCAGCGTCTCCATTAACTGCTTCATCGTCCTGGAAATGTCGGCAACGGGGGCAAAAGCTGCGATGGAAAGCACCACGGCCAGAATCAGTTGGGGACGGCTTATGTCACCTTGGATTCTGAACCAGAGGCTCAGGGCCAAGACTGTCAAACCGCCTAGGGCGGTCATGGCCTCGATGAACCCCAACTGGAAGGCCCGTTCTTTCAGGAACCGGAGCTGCACTTGGGCAAACCGCCAACCGTTACGCACCATCTCGCCGGTGCGGGATTTGCCCTGTCCAAAGGCCAATATCTCTCGCATACCCTGGATGCTGGCCACCACGTAGGCATGCAAGTCGCCGATCTGCCCCCGGACTTCATCGCCTAGACGCTCCGACCTTTTCTGGGCAAAGAACGGGCTCAGGGCCACGGCCAGGAGGAACGGGGCCAACACCAGGGCCAATGGCCAGGCGATAATCAGCAGGGTGACAAATACCGCCGTGGGGATCAAGGTCGCGACGACAATGGGCGTGATGGTATGGCCAAAGAAGAACTCCAGCGTTTCTAGGTCGCTCCCGACGACGCTGACCAAGTCGCCCGATTTCCTACGCACCAGGTAGGCCGGCGCAAGGGGGTCCAGCTTGCTGTACAGGCCCAGCCGCATTTCGGCCAACAACCTATAGGCAAGGTCGTGGCATATCCACGACTCGGCCCAGGTGAAGAACGCAACGAGGGGGACAAAAACGCCCAGCAACACCAGCAACAGGGTCAGGCTGCCCCCGGTAATGACCTGGCCGACCAGCAGTGCGCTGATGACCGCCAAGCCGATGATGGAGCCGTGATGACCCAGGCCCAGCAAGAAGCTAAGGACCAGTTGCGTCCACCACGGCTTCACTAGTCCAAGCAGGCGCGCCCAAACAGTGAACATGCCCAGCCGGGAGGCGGGCGCAACCTCCTCTGAGCGGCCGGCGGTGGCACGGTCTGCGTGCTGCACACCGTCGGCCTCGGCAAGCCCATCCTGCCCGCCGCCGTCAGCGGCTTGCCTGTCCAGTATGGCGACAATGCTGCGATGGGCCGCAGACTCCTGCTGCTGGGCCATGAGCGCGGCGTAGGTCCCTCCGGCCGCCGCCAACTCTTGGTGGTTGCCTGACTCGACCAGCCTCCCCTCTTCAAGGACCAGGATGCGGTCGGCGTTGACCACGCTGGACAGCCGATGGGCAATAATCATCGTCGTGCGGCCCTCCATGAGCCGCTCCAACGCTTCTTGAATCACCGCCTCATTCTCGGCGTCCACGCTGGAAAGGGCCTCGTCCAACACGAGGATGGGAGCGTCTTTCAGCAGGGCCCGGGCGATGGCGATGCGCTGTTTTTGGCCTCCTGACAGCCGCACGGCCCGTTCCCCGACCATGGTGTCGTATCCGGCAGGCAAGTCGAGGATAAACTGGTGGGCATTGGCGGCCCGGGCCGCGGACTCCAACTGTTCCTGGGTGGCGCCAGGATTGCCGAATCGCAGATTGTCCGCAACAGTGCCATGGAACAGGTAGGTGTCCTGGGTCACCACCGCTACCTGGCCCCGCAGCAATTCCAGCGGTATTTCCCTGATGTCGCGACCGCCAAGGAGCACCCGTCCCTGCTGCGGGTCGTAAAACCGCAGGATTAGCGACAACACCGTAGACTTTCCCGCGCCGCTGGCCCCGACCAACCCTAGGGTCTCGCCGGCTTCCAGTACGAACGACACTCCCCGCAACGCCGGCCGGTGCCCCTGGTTGTAGGCGAATTCTACGTTCTCGAAGCGTATCTCCGGAGCCAGTTCGCCTGGTTCCTCTGCCCGATCTTCCGGAGACTGGGCTGGCTCTCTAATCTCGACCGGGGCGTCCAGGATATTGAAAATACCGTCGGCGGCCGCCATCGCCATCAAGCCCGAGTGGTACTGCCTGGCCAGTTCCTGAAGCGGCCGAAATAGCTCGGCACCCAGCATGAGCACAATCAACAACGGCCGCAGTTCCAGCGTCCCGTCTTCCACCCGCAGCGCACCCGAGACCAGGGCCGCCGTGGTCCCGGCCGAAATGCCCAACAGGGTGATGGCGTTGGTGGCGGAGTCTGCGGCGACTACACCCATGGTGGTCCGGTACAAACGCCTGGCCCGTTCGGCTAGTTGCAGCCCCCTGGCCTTGCTTTGACCGAAGGCCTTTAGCGTGGCCAGACCCTGCACCATGTCCAGGAACTCTGCGGCCAAATTCCCATAGGCCCGCCGTCTGCCCGTGCTCTTGTCTCGCGACCAGCGGTAGAAGAGGTATGGCACAAACAGGGTGAAGAGTGCGAAACCCAGGAAAATGAAGCTGATCTGGAGGTCGATGACCGCCATGAAGATGAATATGAAAACCGGTGCGGCGGCGGACACGATAAATTGAGGCAGATACTTGCCGAAGAAAGCCTCCAGGTTTTCCACCCCGTCGGCCATGGACAGCATTACGTCGCCGGTGCGGCTCCGGTCGAAATGCCCCGGCCCCAACGCCAGCGCGTGTTGATATAGGCACTCGCGCAGCCGTATTTTCACGATGCTTGCCGTGTGATGGCTTATGACCTCCTGCAGGTACAGCAATGCGCCCCGCAAGACGACCAGGGCACCCATGGCAACCAAGGCCCAAATCAGGGTGGAATACGACGCGCCGGCGCCTTCGTGTATGACCTTCACGATGACCACCGCGGCAACTACCAAGCGCCCTATGCCGGCAGCTACCGCCAATAGCCCAATCAGGGCAGTGGCGAATATCCGCAGCCGCACGCCGTCGGTTAGCGCCAACAGCCTGGGATGAAGGTACATCTATGCGCTCCTCTACTGCGGGTAAACCGCGCCGCTCTGCCCCTGGAACACGGGACTGGTGTCCAGGTCCTTGAGGCCCCCAACCTCGCCGCCCAGGGACGGCACCATAATCTCCATGTTTCGTAGCATCAAGCCCAGGTAGCTGTGGCGTGGGTCTCCGGGTCCTCCGGGCAGGTCGTCATCGGCCAGCTCGTCTATGAACCGGGCGCCGGCCTCCCCTGCGATAGTTTCCAGGACGTCGCTGGGAAAGACCTCGGAACCGAAGACAGCCGGTATAGCAAGCTCTTCGATTTGGCTGATTAGCTGAACCACATCTCTGACCGACGGCTCGGAAAAGTCGGACGGCTGAGCCGCTCCGATGACCTCCATGCCATATCGCTCGGCGAAGTAGGCCCACGAGTCGTGATAGGTTAGCAGCTTGCGGTTGGCTGGCGGGATTGAAGACACCGCGGCGATCACCCCGTCATGCAGCGCCATGATGCGAGTACGGAACCTGCCCAGATTGCCCGAGTAGTAGTCGGCATTGTCCGGGTCCATCTGGGACAATTGGTCTGTGGTAAGTTCGGCGTAGCGCAGCGCCAGCAGCGGGTCGGTCCATAAATGAGGGTTGGGATGCCCCCCAGATTCAGGGAAGGAGAAGTCGAAGCGCCAGTCCTCCGGGGAGATGGCCAGGTCACCCAGTGACAGGATCACCGCTTCGGACTTCTTGTTGGCCTGGGCCATTTCCAGCGTAGGCTCCTCGAGGAACAGGCCATTGAACACTATCAGGTCAGCCTCGGAGAGCAGCTTGGCAACCGAAGGAGCGGGCGCGAATGTGTGAGAGTTGACTCCCTCAGGCACCACCCCCTCCAACTCGATGCGGGTCCCGCCGATATTTTCCACAATGCTGGTGATGGGGGATACGGTGCTGACCACTCTCAACGCCCCGGTTTCCGAGGGACCAGAAGAGCCGCACCCGGCTAACGCCAGGAGCGCCAACACCATTGCGCCGGCCAGGAAAGCGCCGGGGCCGGTGCGGGCGGCAATGTGCGCCGGGGAGCGCTGGGGATGCTGCGTCATTGCGCCGGGTCTTCGCCCTGGCCGTTGGTTTCCCGGCACCCGGCGCAAACGCCGCTGATGGCAAAGTGCTCTACGTCGGGCTCGAACCCGAATTCCGAGATAAGGGTTTCCCGGAACTCCTCCAGGTAATGGGGGCTAAGGTTATATGCGCCGTTGCACCGGCGGCACACCATGTGTTGATGCCCCCCCATGACATCGGTCAACTCATAGTGCAGGCGGTCTCCTATCGCCACTTCAGTCACCACCCCCAGGTTACGGAACAAATGGAGGGTGCGGTATACCGTAGCGATATCCATGTATGGGTAGGCTTCTTTGGCCTGTTGGAACACCTGGTCGACCCCCATGTGCCCGTCGCCCTGTGAGACGATCGACAACACGATGAGACGCTGGGGCGTGAGCCGGTACCCCTTGCTCCTGAGAGTCTCTACTGCCTGATCATGACCCATATGCGACTTTCTGCCGTTGCAACTGGTTGCGCTTACGCATTTTAGCGCATTGCAAATGATTGTCAAGGAAGTCCTGAAAGAGGCGACAATGGAGGCTTGGCCCAAAGCAAGCTAGAAGACAGCCGCGGTAGAACGAAAACACGACCGGCTAGCGGCCGGGTTACGGACGCGGAGCAGCACTAAGCGGCGGGAAGGCTTACAGGCCGGAGGCGGTTACGGGGCGTCCTGCCCCCAGCGTTCATAGGAGGTCACTTCTGCAAGAGGCTTCCGTGAGGTGGGCCCAAAGCTACCCCTGGGATAGCCCAGCGGCAGGCAGTAGACCACCTGGGCCGAGTCCGGGATGCCCAACAGCGCGTGCACCCGTTCTTCCACCTGGGCGTGCAGGGTAGTTATGGTGCCGCCTATGCCCAGCGAGCGAGCGGCCAACAGCAGGTTCTGGGCGGCGGGGATTACCGAAGAACCGGTACCGCGGCCCCGGGAGGTGGCGCAAAGCAACACTAAGACCGGAGCCTGCCCGATTTCATCGGCCAGCTTCATGGCCGACCTGCGGGTGTTCTTGCCGGGCGGTATGTCTTCAGGCCCCATGATGCCTTCGTCCCGCCTCTTGGCCCACCAGGCTTCACGATACAATTCTGCAAACGCTGCCCGGGTCTGTGGGTCTCTGATCACCAGGAAATGCCAGGGCTGGGCATTGCCTCCGTTGGGAGCGTGGATGGCCGCTTCCAGGATGTCCTGCACGTCGGCTTCGGGAATGGGGTCGGGCCTGAACCGGCGGATGGCCCGCTGGCTGAAGATGGCCTCGCCCAATTTCATGGACAGGCGGCTTTCCGTAGTCATAGCACTCCTCCGGTAGATTGCATGGCGGACTGGAGCGTTGGGACCGGCGGGGACTAAATGCCTTGGACGATTGCCCCGGCCGGGCAGCCTGCGCCAGTCATTCAGAGTCCGGCTGCTCTGGAGCGTTCCGCAGGATATCCTCCAACGTCCTGTCAAGCGACGGGTCCAACTCCACGTGCTCAACGAAGGGCGTAAAGGTATAGTCGGAAACCGCCCCGTCTATCAGCTGCTTGGCGTCCGGGTTGGACGATGCGATCTTGTCCAACCGTTCCTTAAGCTCGTTCGATTCTTTGTCGCCGCGGTCCCGGAGCTCGGACAAGTCCACGTTCAGGTTGAACATGGCCTTGAGTCTCCTCATGATGTCGTAGAACGACCGGTGGTCCCTGTTGATTCCGATCTGTTCGTTGTTGGAGGTAACGAATGGGAACATCGGCGCCATGGCGCCGATGCGGAAAATCTCCAGGTCCGGGTGGTCGTAATGAGCAAGAGTGACCAGGGCCATGGCGATTGTCGGCCCCCTCCTGCCGTCACTGCCGTAGCTGGAGAACTGCATGCCGAACTTTTCCAGGTTCTCCCTCATGTCCGCTTTGCTGTAAACACAGGTGATTCGCCTTTCTTTCTCCGGGGGGACGGGCCCGTTCACGCCCTCGACGGCTGCGGTCTGCTTGACGCCCAACTCCATGATAGCCTTGCAAAAGGCTTCGGCGAAAATATCGACCCGGAACCACGGCTCCTGGCCCCGAAAGATGATGAGGCCGCCGCCGGCGTCATAGAAGTTGTTCTCCCGGTACATCGGCTTGCTGGGCAGGCCGTCCTGGTAGGACGCCAATGGCCTGAAGGTGTCGTGGGTTCCGGCCACTTGGAACGGGTAGCACAAATCCGACACCTCAGTCCCCAGTTCCCCGATCTTCTTGGCGCCTAACTTCTCTATCAGGTACCTGGGCAGTCCCCCGGAAATATTCCCGCCGTCGGACCATTGGCGCCTCCATCCGGCAATCAGGAACCGCGCATCGGCGGGCTTTTGATCAAATCTCACCAATTCGTCGGGCATGTGACCGATCTCCTGTGCGTTTAGCGGGACCCCCGACAGGTCCGCAAGGCCATTATACCCAATCACCCCGGCCTTTGCTTTGGGACTGTGCTATATTGAGGTGTCGGAGCCGCCGCCGGTTCTTCGTCCTATGGTCGGGAACGGCTACCAGGGCATCGGCTGATAAAGACCAGCGCAATTCGGGGGAGCAATGAGGTACGACTATATAGTTCTGGGCGCAGGGTCCGCAGGGTCGATTGTGGCAACGCGGCTCAGCGAGGACCCGCAGACCTCGGTGCTGCTGATCGAGGCGGGGCCGGACTATCCGGACTTCGAGCGCCTGCCCGACGAGATCAAGTACGGGTACGGGACGGCCACCTATGCCGTGGCCACGGACCACGACTGGAAGTATGTGGGAAAGGCCACGCCAACCGCCATCGAAATGCAGGTGCCGAGGGGCAAGGTCACCGGAGGTTCCAGCGCCATCAACGGCCAGATGTTCCTGCGGGGCGTTCCCGAGGACTACGATTCCTGGGCGGCCATGGGGAATGACCAGTGGAGTTTCCAGAAGGTTTTGGAGTGCCTCCGCAGGATTGAAAGCGACACCGAGTACGGCCACGGCGACTTCCACAATTCAGACGGGCCAATCATCGTCAAGCGGTTCCAACCAGAAGAATGGTTCCCGGACCAGCGGGCCTTTTACGACGCCTGCCGGGCCGCAGGCTTTCCCGACAGCCCGGACCACAATGCTCCGGACGCCTCCGGCGTGGGTCCCATACCAAACAACAACCCCAACGGAGTCCGTTGGAGCACCGCCCTGGGGTACCTGGACCCTGCCCGGCACCGCTTGAATCTCACCATACGGCCCAAGTGCCTGGTCAGGCGCCTTGTCATCGAAGGAAATCGGGTGACCGGAGTAGAGGTGGAGAGCGGAGGCGAGAGATTTGTAGTGGAGGGAGGGGAAATCATCCTCAGCGCGGGAGCCATCGGGTCGCCCCACATCCTGATGCTGTCTGGGGTGGGGCCGGCCGACAACCTTCGCAGCGTGGGTATACCAGTAGTGCGCGATTTGCCCGGAGTGGGCCAGAACCTGAGAGACCATCCCCACGTGATCGTGGGTTGGCGGACCAAAAAAGAACATCCCCTCAGTAGGCTGGAGCCCTGGCACCAGGTGGGCCTGCGCTGGACCGCGGAGGGTTCCGACCTGCGCAACGACCTGATGCTGGTAATGATCTCCAACGCACCGGGAGCGGTGAACCAGGGCCTCTGGGACCCGGAGCCAGTGGGCGTCGCGATGTTGGCCCTGCTGGACCTGGCTGTGGGATCCGGCGAGCTAACGCTAACCTCTTCCGACCACGACGTCCAACCCTTTTTGGACTACCGCTTCATGGAGAGCGAGTTCGACCGGAAGCGCTTGCGCGAGATAGTGCGCACCGCTGTGAAGCTGGCAGACTCCCCGGGATTCCGCGGGATCATAGAGGAGCGGCTGTCCCCAACCGACGCCGATTTGGCCACCGACGAATCCCTGGATGAATGGCTGTTGCGGGAGGCCACCACCAGCCACCACATTTCCTGCACATGCAAGATGGGTCCCGATTCTGACCCTATGGCCGTGGTAGACCAGTTCGGGCGGGTGCGCGGGCTGGAAGGACTGCGCGTTGCCGATGCGTCCATCATGCCTGACTGCATCCGCGCCAACACCAACGTGACCACCATGATGATCGGGGAGCGCATCTCAGACTTCATTCGCGAGGGCCGGTGACGGCGCGGCGGGCCAGCGGCAGATATTGGCGGCTGATGGGTAATAGCCTATAATTGTCAGACAGACTGTGACGGCGCCAAGCCATCGGCCAGAAACGGCCTCGGGCCAATTGAGGAGATGAGTATGGTGGTAATGTTTTGTCGGTGCAACGCAATTCTGTCATTGGCCTTGAACGAAGCAGGGGAGGGTTGCCGGTACGTCGCTAAATCCGACACGGAAGAAGGCGCAGTCGCCGACATGAAGAATCACCTATACACCATCCACGAAGTCGACGCCAACGAACTGGAGTGGAACATTAAGGGGGCGATGAAGGCTACCCGCCGGTAACCTTCATCGTCGGCCAGGGGCCGGTCTGTCTGGCCGATTGCGAGTAGTGTGCACGCTCATGGAGATGCGCTGGGAGAAAGTCCCAGCGCATTATTTGTTTTCGGGACGGGAACTAGATCCCTGTGCCGGCAGGTGGGCCTGCCGGGACTCTCCGGAGCTGACGGTGGGGAAGACTAGTCTACGAACTCGGTCACGGTCTCGTCGGTGGGGAAAATCGTGTATAGGCGGGCAGGGGCGCCGGTGTTGTTGATCAACCTGTGAGGCACACCCGGCGGCGCAAGCAGGGTATGGCCGGCCGACACTTCCCTGTGCTCATCCCCAACGACCATTTCGATGCGGCCGTCCAACAGGATGATGGCCTCGTCCGTCGGATGGGTGTGCAGGCGCAGGGCCGACCCATCCTCCATCACCAACTCGCCCACAGTCAGGTTGGCCGCTCCCTCGTCTTTGGTGATAAACCGGCGGGCGCTGCGCCCTTCCACCGGATCGGACATCGGCTTGGCATTGTTGTCGATAATCGACATCGGTTTTCCTCCTCATAGAGACATTAGTTTCGTGCAGGGTGCTTCCTGCTGCGGCGGTCGGCTGCAGTTACCGGGGACGGCTAATTGCCGTCGTCAAAGCTGACGATTACTGCGGCGTTGGCAATGACCATGGCGTCGCTGCCGTCCTGGGTTGGAATTTCCAGGCCGCCGTGCACCGCCTCCACGTAGGCCGTGCCGTGGGGCAGTACGGCTGCCACGGCGTCCCGGTCCACCGCATCGGGGCTGGGCACGCCGATGGTGACGTCGACGCGCATCTCATCCGCAGTCTTGCCCAGCAGGCGCTGGAACCCCAGGCTGCTGTGATGGATTGCGTCAAACACCGCCCGCTTGGCCGCCGACGTGTAGTCCCGGCCATGAATGTCCACGCCCATTCCCATTTCCATGATGCATCTGACAAGGGCCATGACCTGCTCCGACAAAAAATTTGCGGGCCAAAATGAGCCAAAGTAGGCCACGAACTTGGGCACTGGCCCCGCTGTTCCGACTGGCCAACTCCCGCTGGGACCAGGTTCGGGAAACCGCAGTTGCGCTCGGTCAGCCCATTAGACAGCAGATTCGGGGGGCCAGTCAAGGGACTGTGTGACAGGGGGAGATACCTACGAAGGTCTGCCAATACCGCCGCAGGCGGCCAGATTATGGAGGCCTCCATTTTGACCGTCCCGGCTGGTCACCGATACAATGACCGAACTGGTCGCGTCCCTCGTCACCGGAATCGTCCAACGGTACTCCAGAATAGAGGCAACGCAGAAACTCTTGGTCGCTCAATGTTTAGGTGGCTGACCCGGCCGGCTGTGCTTGGCGGCCGGATTGCGGCAGTCGCAATCCTTGCAGTTATGTTAACCGGGTGCGGCGGCGGCCAGGAAGGCAAACAGATCACGGTGTTTGCCGCTTCATCGCTAACCGAGGCCTTTACGGAACTGGCAGCAGGTTTCCAGGAAGAAAACCCTGAATCGACGGTAGCGTTGAACTTCGACGGCAGTCAACGCCTCCGGTTCCAGTTGGAGCACGGGGCGGAGGCCGATGTCTTCGCTTCGGCAGATCAACGGCAGATGGACCTGGCTCAAGACTCCGGCGTACTAGCCGGTGAGGCCGTGAATTTCGCGAGCAACCGACTGGTGATTATCGCGCCCAAGCCAGGGGCAACGGTCGATGTACCCTCGGTGCAGTCCGTCGCCGACCTGTCCGGCAAGGGGGTTAAGCTGGCTCTAGCCCAAGAGGAAGTACCGGCGGGCAGATACGCCAGGGAAGTGATCGGGCGAATGACTGCCGACCCAATCCTGGGGCCCGGGTATGCAGATAGTGTTCTGGCTAACGTGGCAACTGAGGAGCCCAACGTCAGGAACGTG
The DNA here is from genome assembly GCA_963668505.2 of Dehalococcoidia bacterium. GTDB lineage: Bacteria > Chloroflexota > Dehalococcoidia > Lucifugimonadales > UBA3495. The sequence goes on from CAXXWY010000023.1 coordinate 142,841, forward strand.
CTTCAAAAGGTTGCCCTGGGAGAAGTGGACGCCGGGTTCGTCTATTATTCCGACGCCCGGGTTGCATCAGACGTTTCGGTGATATCGGTCCCCGCTGAGGCTGCCGTCGCGGCCGTCTACACCATCGCCGTTCTCGACAACTCGAACTCACCTGAGGCCGCGAAAGACTTCATCGATTATGTCATGTCCGGCGATGGGCAGGATATCTTGCGCCGCCATGGTTTTGAGCCGCCGGCGCAGGAAGGTGCGGCGCGACTAAGCCCATTGTCAGGCCATGGGACCGATGGAGGGCCCCGGTGACGCCCCCTTCAGTACGGCGAATCCTTGGTGAGGCCGGGCCGGGCCGGGGCCTGGGAACGACGGCGGCGGTCCTATACACCCTGTTCATCGTCCTGCCTGTTTTGGCCCTGTTGGTGAGGGCTGCGCAGCAGGAGAGTTTTCTATCCAGCCTCGTCAGCGACCTGGCGCTTACCGCTTTGCGGCTGTCCCTGGTTACCAGCCTGATCAGCATGGCGGCGGTGATAGCGGTGGGCACCCCCTTTGCGTACTTGCTGGCCCGGAGCAACTCCCCGGTCTTGAAGGTGCTGGACAGCTTGGTGGAGCTTCCCATAGTCCTGCCGCCGGTGGTCGCCGGGGTGGCAATGCTCATGGCCTTCGGCCGGCAGGGTATCCTCGGCCCTCCGCTGGAGAGCATTGGAGTTTCCCTCCCATTTACGACCGCGGCGGTGGTCTTCGCCCAAGTCTTCGTCGGAGTGCCCTTCTACGTGCGGGCCGCCAAGCTGGGGTTTCAGAATGTGGCGAGGGATTACGAGGACGTCTCCCAGACCTTGGGCGTCTCTCCCTGGTGGACCTTCTGGCGGCTGACATTGCCGCTGGCCATGCCCAGCCTGCTCACCGGCCTTGCCCTTGCCTGGGCCCGGGCCTTGTCCGAGTTCGGCGCCACCATCATGTTTGCCGGCAACCTTACCGGCAAGACCCAGACCATGCCCCTGGCCATTATGACGGCCATGGAGAGCAGCCTGGACACCGCGCTGGCGCTTTCGGTGATGTTGATGGTGGGAACGGTAGTCATCCTGCTGGCCTTGAACTTCCTGGTCAGGCGCCAGTACGTGAGCCGGTCATGACCGAGGGCTGGGTAGACTGCCGGGTCGGGAGCTTCCGGTTGGAGGTCGACTGGCGTATCGAAGCCGGAGAGGTGCTGGCGCTGTTCGGCCCTTCTGGAGCCGGCAAGACCACCACGTTGCGGGCCATAGCCGGACTGTTGCGCCCCCAGCGAGGCCACATAGAAATCGCGGGAAGCCCCGTTTACGACGACGCCACCAGCTTGTGGATACCGGCCCACCGTCGGCGAGTGGGGTACCTAGCCCAGCAATACCACCTTTTCCCCCACCTGAACGCGGCCCAGAACATCGGGTACGGTCTGCGCAAATGGCCCAAGATTGCGGCCGCGGAACGGGTGAATGGACTGGTGAGCGCGCTGCAACTCGAAGGGCTGGAAGAGCGCAGTCCCGGAGAACTGTCCGGGGGCCAGCAGCAGAGGGTGGCCATCGCTCGGGCGCTGGCGCCCGGACCTGACGTGTTACTGTTGGATGAGCCCTTTGCCGCCATGGACGTGGAACTCCGCAGGGTCTTGCGGCGGGAACTCAGGTCGGTCCTGACCCGGTCGCCCATTCCCGTAATGCTGGTGACCCACGACCGGGAAGAAGCCCTGGCCATGGCGGACTCGGTACAGGTCATCGACGAAGGAAAGACCATAGCCCAAGGCAGGCCGTTGGAGACGTTGGGCCAGCCGGGGCAGGGCCGCATCGCCCGTCTGGTGGGAGTAGAGAACCTGTTCCGGCTGACGGTTGAAAGCCGCAACCCCCAGGACGGCACCATGATCTGTGTAGGGGGCGGCCTGCGAATCGAAGCCCCCCTGGACGAACCCGCTTCGTTACCCGCGCCGGGTCACACCGGGGGCGAACAGGTGGCGGTCGGCATACGGGCGTCGGACATTATCCTGGCCCACCGGGAGCCGGCGGGGACTTCAGCCCGCAACCGCCTACCCGGCGTCGTCACCAGCGTCGAGCCGTCAACTCCCGGCTATGAAGTGACGCTCGATTGCGGCCAACCTCTGCGGTGCCGCATTACAGGCGCTTCCCTGGAGGAAATGGGCATAGAGCCGGGGGCGACACTGTGGGCGGTCTTCAAAGCCTCCTCATGTTTCATCGTCCAAGACCCGCCGCCTTAGTTGAGCCGCCGTTCTTGCGCCCGGCTCATAGGCCGTTCGGCCCCAAACCACTGACACTTGGCCCTTGCCTATCCCGCTTCTAATGTCTATCCTGTTTATGGGCAATAGCGCCCACTCGGCGAGGCAATCTACCGCCGGTGAGGCCTGTGGCCCTAAATGGCTCACAACGGCTCTAGAAAAAAAATTCCCGCCTCTTGACATCACCGGCTTGCATATATCAGATTCGCAGGTATAATAGCGTGCTAGGTTGAAGTTAGGTTAATTCAGGCAGCTAGATCCCTCCGTTCTCCCTTCATCTTTGGTTGGCGCCCGTTGACCTACTGAGCCAAACAAAAAACCAGTGTGGCCCAAGGAGGTCAACCAGTGGCCCTATCAGACAAAACTTTGGTCTGTGTGGAGTGCGGAGGTGAGTTCATCTTCACCGCGGGCGAGCAGGAATTCTTTAATGCCCGTGGTTTTTCCAACGAGCCCAAGCGCTGTCGCAGCTGCCGCGCCGTGCGGCGGTCAGAACAGCGTGGAGGCATGTACCAGGACGCCCCTCGTGAGATGTACCCCATCGTCTGCGCCGAATGCGGCAACGACGCCATGGTGCCTTTCCGCCCCCGGGGGGACCGGCCTGTTTACTGCAGTGACTGCTTCAGCAAGCAGCGCGCTGAATCCTCGAACTTCTAAAGCCCCATATTTGTGATATTGCTTGATGGGCCAGCTGTAGCCGGCCCATCACCCTTTTTCTCGTCCGGCAATTCGGCTGAGCCGCCCCGGTGCGGTGACTCACCCGCCGAGATCTTTCATGCCCCCGACGACCTCCCTGGTCGACTTCCATTGAACGTCCAGCTCCGAAACCGCTACAATGGGACAGCCTTGCACTGCCCTGGAACAATCCTGTGCAGTCAGGTTTCAACCCGTGAGCAAGTAGCCTAGACATTTGGCAGGCCCATTCACATTAGGGACGAGGCTCGGCATTTGATTCGATGAAGTTCAAGGACCTTCGAGAGTTAATATCCTTTTTGGAGCGGAAAGACGCCCTCCGCCGCATACAGACTCCGGTCAGTTGCGAGCTGGAAATCACCGAAATCACTGACCGGGTGATAAAGAGCGGAGGGCCGGCTCTCCTGTTCGAAAACGTCGACGGCTACGATGCTCCCGTGGCCATCAACCTGTTCGGCTCCCACCAACGGATGGCCTGGGCGCTGGGAGTGGAAAAGCTGGACGATGCCGTGGAGCGAGTGCATGGGTTGCTGCAACTCATGCAAGGGCCGCCCGAGGGTCTGCAAAACAAGCTCCGCACCCTGGGTCAACTAATTCAAATCGGCTCGTTCCAGCCCAAGACGGTCCGCAATGCCCCTTGTCAGGAGGTGTTCCTGCAGGGCGGCGACGTGGACCTCTTCCAGTTTCCGATCCTCAAGTGCTGGCCGCTGGACGGCGGCCGCTTCATCACCCTGCCCCTGGTCATCACCCGGGACCCGGAGACCGGCGTGCAGAACTACGGCACGTACCGGATGCAGGTGTACGACCGGAACACCACCGGCATGCACTGGCAGACCCACAAGGTGGGGGCCCGCCACTACAGGCTGAACCAACTGGGTCAGGGGGAGCGGATGGAGGTGGCCGTGGCCCTGGGGGGCGACCCGGCGTCGATATGGAGCGGTTCGGCGCCGCTGCCTCCGGATATCGACGAAATGATCGTTGCGGGATTTCTGCGGGAAGAAGGGGTAGAGTTGGTCAAGGGCAAAACCGTTGACGTGATGGTCCCAGCGCATGCCGAAATTGTATTGGAAGGGTACGTTACCCCGGGGGAAGAACGGGAAGAGGGCCCCTTTGGAGACCACACCGGATATTACTCCATGGAAGACAATTACCCCGTGTTCCACGTCCAAGCGATAACCAGGCGCCGGGACCCGATTTATCCAGCCGCGGTGGTGGGGCGGCCCCCCATGGAGGACTACTGGATGGGGAAGGTGTCGGAGAGGCTCTTCCTGCCGACGCTGCAGTTGGTGCTGCCGGAAATCGTGGACCTGAACATGCCCGCCGAGGGGGTATTCCACAACCTGGTGATTGTGTCCATCAAGAAAGAGTACCCGGGACAAGCCCGCAAGGTGATGCATGGCCTGTGGGGTGTCGGACTAATGAGCCTGGCCAAGACGATAATCGTGGTCGACCATTTCGTTGACGTTCACGATATTTCGGAGGTCGCCTGGCGAGTCGCCAACAACATAGACCCGTCTCAAGACTTCGTGTTCACCAAAGGGCCGATAGACGACCTGGACTTTGCGTCACCCACGCCGAAATTCGGCAGCAAGGTTGGCATAGACGCAACCCAAAAGGGCCCCCTCGAAGGCCGCGCACGCCCATGGCCGCCGGACATCGTCATGAGCCCTGAGGTCAAAGAGTTGGTAGACCGTAAGTGGAGCGACTACGGCATCGGATAACATGGCTGATACTGCGGTCCAACGGGCGGCGGCGCTGCCCCGGAAAGTAATCGACAAGGGACTCCTCTACCTGGGGTCTATTCGGGTCTGGGAAACCCTTTATGCCTTGCCATTCGCCTACATGGGCATGGTGCTGGCAGCCGACGGCTGGCCAGGCTGGAGCGCATTCATCTGGATTACCGCGGCCATGGCTGGCGCCCGCACCTTGGGCATGTCCGCCAACCGCCTGATTCACCGCAAGGAGGACATCGCCAACCCGCGCACAGCCGGGCGCCACCTGCCCGGCGGACTCATGAAGCCCCGGGAAGTACTGGCCATTGTGGCGGTTTCCGCCGGGGTCTTCTTCTTCGCCGCATCTCAGTTGAACATCCTGGCCTTGATTTTGGCGCCTATGGCCGGTGCTTACATCATTCTGTACTCCTTTACCAAGTACCAAACGTGGGGCTGCCACTTCTTCTTGGGATGGGCCCTGGGAATTGCCCCGTCGGCGGCCTGGCTCGGAGTCGCCGGGCGGCTGGAGCCGGAGCCGGTGTTGCTGTCCTTCGCCGTTGCCGCCTGGGCCGCCGGGTTCGACATCATTTACGGGTGCGCCGACTTCGACTTTGACCGGGAATACGGGGTCCACTCGATTCCCAGCCGCTTCGGCATCGCCACCGCCCTTTGGGTAAGCAGGGGGTTGCATCTTTGCTCCGGCATTGCCCTGCTGGTCGGCGGTCTATGGCTGGGGCTTAATGGCTACTACTACATAGGTTGGGGTCTTGCGATGGTCCTGTTGACCTTGGAAAACAGCATGGTCAGGGCCGACAATCTGGCCAGTCTGCATTCGCCGTTCTTCAAGTACAACAGCGCCATTTCAATGGTGCTGCTGGCCTTCACCGTCCTAGCCGTGACGCTCTAGGCCTGGGACCGTGATGTGAGATAATCATGGTAATGCAGGAAACACCAGTAATAGTTGGAATCACCGGAGCCAGCGGATCGGTCCTGGCTCTCAGGACCGTTGACGAGCTCCTGAGACGCGACGTTCCCACCGCGCTGGTGTGCTCCAACAATGCCCGGCTGGTGTGGCGCGATGAACTGGGCGTTCCGTTCACCGACACGTTGTCAGAGTGGCGGGAGCACCCCGGATTTACCTGGTACCCGGTCAACGACATGGCTGCGCCCATCGCCAGCGGCACATATCCGGCCCGCGGAATGGTCATCGTCCCGGCCAGCATGAACACGGTGGCCGCCATCGCCCACGGGATGACTCACCACCTGGTCCACCGGGCCGCTGACGTATGCCTGAAGGAAAGGCGGCCCCTGGTGCTGGTGCCAAGGGAGACGCCGCTGCACACCATACACCTGGAAAATATGCTGGCCCTGAGCCGCCTGGGAGCCATGATTCTGCCTCCGCACCCGGCGTTCTATCTGCATCCCCAGGATACCGATGACATCGCGAGATTCGTGGTGAGCCGGATAATGGTGGCGCTGAACGTGGAAGACTCTCTGCCGGAAGACCTGCAATACGGGGAGCGGGAATACTGATGGGCATCAATCGCCCATTGGCCAGTCCCTGTAGCTGCGCCCTCCAGCCAATACGAATGATGCTGGCGTAAACCGATGGCGACGCTGCAAGGCGGGGAGAAGCAGCGGTACGTAGCCGACCTCTTCGCCCGCATCGCCGGCCGGTACGACCTGATGAACGACCTGATGACCGCCGGCCTGCACCGGCGGTGGAAGGGTCATACAGCACAACTAACGGCGGAAGGCCTGAAAGGGAAAGCCCTGGACGTTGCGACCGGCACCGGCGATCTGGCGCTGGCCTTGTCCCAGGAGCCGGGCATCGATTACGTCGTTGGAGTAGACCTGCTGCCGGAGATGGCGGCGCTGGGCCGCAACAAGGCCGCGGCTGGTAGGAAAGGGGACCGCGTAGGCCTGGCGCTGGGCGATGCACTGCGGCTCCCATTCACCGATGGCTCCTTTGCTTGCGTCACGGCGGGCTTCAGCTTAAGGAACATGCCGGATCTAGAGCAGACGTTGGCGGAGATGGTGAGGGTGGTGCAGCCCGGCGGCCGCGTAACTACCTTGGAGTTGACCCCAATGCCGCCGCGGCTCCTATCCAAGATCTTGCGATGGTATTTCCACCGGCTGACGCCGCTGATGGGACAGATGGTCGCTAGAGACAGAACGGCCTATACCTACCTGCCCAACTCCGTAGACGCTTTCCTGGAAGCCGAGGAGCTTGCCGGGTTGTTCCGAAAAGCCGGCCTGTCCGACGTTGGATACCGCCGACTGGGGTTCGGCGCAGTGGCCCTGCACTGGGGACGCCGACCCGCAGGCTGATCCACGTACAGCCCATAGCGCCCCAACCGGCCAGCCGCTAAAATAAGGCCAAAGTTGCCCGGCCCGCTATCGGCGGCTGGCCGCCCCACAGGAATCCCGAAAGACCGGAGCACCACCCTGGAGGCCGGATGAGCGCCATCCTGGACGAATACGTTTCCAAGCACCCAGGCTCGGCCCAGCGCTATGCCGCTGCAGTGAGGCTGTTGCCGGGGGGAGTCACTCACGATGTAAGATACGCCCAGCCGTTTCCCCTGTTCATGACCCACGGCCAGGGCCCGCTTAAATGGGACGTGGACGGGAACGAGTACGTGGACTACGTGTCAGGCCACGGGGCTTTGCTTCTTGGGCACTCGCACCCGGCCATAACTGAAGCGGTATCAAAGCAAGTGCTGCGGGGCACCCACTTGGGGGCTAATACCGACGCGGAGCTGCGATGGGCCAAGGCAATAACGGCCCTGATGCCCTCCGTCGAAAAAGTGCGGTTCCACAGCTCTGGGACCGAGGCCACGCTGATGGCCATGCGGCTTGCCCGCTCCTATACCGGCAAGTCGAAGATAATAAAGCTTCAGGACCACTTTCACGGCTGGCACGACTATGCCATGGCCGGGTCGGACCATGCCGCGCCGGGAATCCCGGAAGCCAGTTGGGGAAGCATGGTGATTGTACCTTCCGGGGACCTGAACGCCGCGGAAGAGGCGCTTGCCAATGATCAGGACATTGCGGGCCTTATCCTCGAGCCCACCGGGGCCCACTTCGGCCAACTGCCCTTCGACCCTGAGGACTACCTGCTGGGACTCAGGGAATTAACCGAGCAGCACGGGGCGGTGCTGATATTCGACGAGGTGGTCACCGGCTTCCGGGCGTCGCCTGGGGGCAGCCAAGTGCGCTACAGCGTAACCCCTGACCTGACGACCATGGCCAAAATAGTCGCCGGAGGCCTGCCCGGGGGCGCCGTCGGGGGCAGCGCCGAGATTATGGACATGATGAGCCCCAAAGGCGACCCGGACTGGGACAACAACCACCGGGTCTATCATCCTGGCACATTCAACGCTAACCCTCTTTCCGCGGCGGCCGGGTCCGTCTGCCTGGAATTGGTAGCGAACTATCCGATAAACCGGCAGGCCGACGCCATGGCCGGGCGGCTGAAGCAGGGGCTGAACGAGATATTCGGCAAGATGGAGGTCGCCGGACACGCCCACGGCATAGCGTCGATGATCCACGTGGTGATGGCCGACTGCGATTGCGATCGGGAGACCTGCACGATGCCCCACAGCAAGATTAAGGAGACCACCGCGTCGCCGACAGTCACCTCGCTGAAGCGAGGCCTGCAGAACCAGGGGGTGGACATCATGGGCCGGGGATCTTTCCTGGTGTCGGCCGTTCACGGCGAAGAGCACATAGACCTGACGCTGGAAGCATTCCAAAGCACTTTGCAGGCCTTACGGGCGGAGGGCTTGGCGTAGGGGCTTAATGGAGACTGACTACTAAGACCCGGTCCAGCCCTGCCAAGTCTTTCTCCACGGAAATCCTGGCTTCAGGGAAATGCCGGCGAGCGGTCTCATTTACCGCTGGGACCTGCTCCGGGTCAAGCTCCAGAAGGACTGCCCCGCGATCCGTTAACTTGCCCGGCGTTTGCGAGAGCAAGCCCCTTATGCAGTCCAGGCCGTCGGGGCCACCGTCCAGAGCCAGACGGGGTTCTCGTTGAACTTCCGGCTGTAGTGTAGGAATTCGACCGGAGGGAATGTAGGGAAGGTTGGCGACTATCAGGTCAGCCGGCTCCGGCAACGGTTCCAGAAGATTGCCCTGGCGCAGAACGACCCGGTCGGCTACGTCGTGGGCCCTGGCGTTGCGTCCGGCCACGTTCAGCGTCCCGCCGGATACGTCGAGGGCGTAGACCAGCGCCGACGGCAGGTGAAAGGCCAAGCTGACGGCAATGGCGCCGCAGCCCGTGCCGACGTCGGCTATTACCAACTGGGCGGCTCCGGTCATCGTGGACGCGGTGGCCAAGGCTCGTTCCACCAGCGTTTCGGTCTCGGGGCGAGGTATCAGCACGTTGGAATCGACCCGCAGGTCTATTCCGTAGAACTCCCGGCGGCCCACGACGTAGGCCAGCGGTTCACGGGCGAGTCGCCGTTGCAACATGGCGTCCAGATCTTCTTGCTGCTGGGGGGTAACCTCCAGTTCCTGGCGGGTGAAGAGGTCCTGGCGGGGCATCTGCAGCAGGTGAATCACCAGCACCTCCGCCTCCAGCCGAGAGTCGGCGATGCCTGAAGCGTCCAATAGCTTGTGGGCCTGCTGGATGGCCTGGCGAATGGAGGCCATGACGCAACCCGGCTAGGCTAGAACTGCCCGGCCTTCAACAACTGCTCCTGCTCCCAACTGGCCAGCCGGTCGATAATATCGTCCAGCCCGCCGTCCATGATCCTGGGCATTCCGTGGAAGCTGTTGCCGATCCTGTGGTCGGTAATCCGGTCCTGTGGGTAGTTGTAGGTACGTATTTTTTCGGCCCGCTCGGCCCCGCCGACCTGGGAACGCCGGTTCTGGGTGATCTCCGCCGATTGGCGCTCCTGTTCGGCCTCGAAAATGCGGGCCCGCAGCATGGCCATCGCCTTCTGCTTGTTCTTGTGTTGGGACCGCTCGTCCTGGCAGACCACGGTAAGGCCGGTGGGTTCGTGGACAATGCGCACCGCCGTGGCGACCTTGTTCACGTTTTGGCCTCCATGGCCCCCGGCGTGAAAGATGTCGATTCGCAAGTCGTTTGGGCTTATCCTGACTTCCACCTCGTCAGCCTGGGGGAGGACCGCGACGGTGGCCGTGGACGTGTGAATCCGGCCCTGGGCTTCGGTTTCGGGAATCCGCTGGACTCTGTGGACGCCACGTTCGTATTTCAGGCGGCTGAAGGCGCCCTCGCCCTGTATCTCGAACACGATTTTGTTGAAGCCCCCTAAATCCGAGGGGTTGGAGTCCATCACGTCGACCTTCCAGTTGCGCAACTGGGCGTACCGGCTGTAAGCCCGGTACAAGTCGCTGGCGAAGAGGCCCGCTTCGGCTCCGCCCGTCCCAGCCCGGATCTCCACGATGACGCTGCGTTCGTCGTTGGGGTCTTTGGGAAGCAGGGCCAGCTTCAACTCCCTTTGCAACTGGTCCAAGCGCCCGTTGACCGCTTCCAGTTCATCCCTGGCCATGCGGGCCAGTTCAGGGTCGGCTTCTTCATGGATCAACCCCTCGAGGTCCTCTCTCTCGCCGTTGAGAGTCTGGTGCTCCCTGGAAATCTCCACCAGCTCTTCTAGAGAAGCCCGCTCTTTCGCCAACTCTTGGACCTGGGCAAAGTCGGCCGCCACCTCGGGCATGGCTAGGCGTTCGTCGATTTCTTCATAGCGGCGAAGAACTGAATCCAGCTTGTCAAACAGCGAATTCAAGGCAATCTTCGGGCAAACCGTCCTTCCGGATGGCGAAACCCGCAAAAATGTGGGTTTTCGCTTTCCAGCTTACTTGAAACCCTGTCCCCGGACAAGGCCTTGTATCGCCGCTTATGACCTTGGTATTAAAATGGACTGGTCCGGTGTTACGCCGGCCGGGGTGCAGAAGTCCTCGATGCGACACATCTTACACGCCGATTTGGACGCCTTCTACGCGGCGGTGGAGCAACTGGACAATCCGGAGTTGCGAGGCCGACCGGTCCTGGTCGGCGGCCGCCCGGAGGACAGGGGCGTTGTTGCTACCGCTTCCTACGAGGCGAGGGAGTTTGGCGTCCATTCCGCCATGCCCATGCGTTCTGCCGTGCGGCGTTGCCCCCAGGGCGTTGTCGTCCCGCCCCGGTTCGGCCGTTACAGGGAGATGTCCTCCATGGTGATGGGGATTTTCCGGCAACTAACCGATATGGTTGAGGCCTTGTCCCTGGACGAGGCCTACCTGGACGTCACGGAGGCCGTGGAAGAGGGAAAGCCGCCGCTGGCGGTGGCGTTGGACCTCAAACAACAAGTGCGGCAAGAGACGGGCTTGGTATTGTCGGTGGGAGTAGCCACCAACAAGTCGGTGGCCAAGATTGCCTCCGACCTGCGCAAGCCCGACGGCCTGGTGGTCGTTGCGCCGGGCGAGGAAGCGGAGTTTCTCGCTCCCCTGCCGGTCGGCAAGCTCTACGGCATCGGACCCAAGACCGCAGCCAGGCTGGAAGACGGAGGGGTCAACACCATAGGCCAGTTGGCGTCCCAGCCCACGGACTGGTTCATCCGCCACTTCGGCCAACGGGCGGCCTCGGTGCGCACCAAGGCCCTGGGAGAGGACCAGGAGCCGGTGCATACTGAACGGGAAACCAAGTCGATAAGCGCAGAGACCACGTTTACATCGAACTTAGCTGAGCCGGAACGGTTAAGGCAGGAACTGTCGAAGCTGGCGGGCAACGTGGCCGGCCACTTGAGCCGCAGCGAACTTCAGGGAAGGACCGTGACGTTGAAAGCCAGGCTGGCCGACTTCATGACCTTCACGCGGCAAGTGACCATCCCGTCACCCACCGCATCAGAAGAGACCATACTGGCCCAGGCCTGGCGGCTGCTGTCGTTGGAATTGGCCCCGGAGCGATCCTTTCGCTTGCTGGGCGTCGGAGTTTCGTCGTTCGATCAGGGCCCTAAATTGCAGCTATCCCTGTTCGGGGAGGACGCCGAAGGAGAAGAAATCACCTGAACAGGTCTTTATCCCCCGCCCTGATAAGGCGTTGTATGCTGGCGTCTCGCATTGGCTCGTAGCTATAGCCCCGGATGATGGTCACCGGTACGCCATCGACTTTTCCAGTCACGAGTTCAGCGGCGGCGGCCAGTTCGTCTGCCACGGCGATTTCCGTTGTGTGCATCATGTTGCCATGGCTGTCCTCCAGGCCCACATAGCTGAGCATGGGGTCAAGACCGGCAACCCCGATGGCTACGTTTGCAGCGCCGTTGCGCCAGGGCCGCCCGAAAGTGTCGGATACAATGACTGCCACGTCCAGAGCCAGCCGGGCCTTGATGGCGTCCATAATGCGTTTGGCGGAGGCGTCGGGGTCTACGGGCAACAAGGCCACGGTTTCCGATCCCGGAATATTGGAGGCGTCGACGCCGGCGTTGGCACAGATAAAGCCGTGCCGCGTTTCGCTGATAATCACCCCCCGGTCCATACGCACCACCCGTTCGCTCTCCCGCAGGACGATCTCCGTATGCCGCGGGTCCCGGCGATGGCCTTCCGTAATGGTAACCGCCAGCGGAGACGGCTCAATGCCCTCGAAGCCAATCACCCGGTCCTCGGCCTTGGATACGACTTTCTGGGTAACCACAACCACGTCGCCGACCTCTATGGGCGTTCCCTGTCGCCGGGCGGCGTCCATCAAGAATCCGGCCAGGTCGTCTCCGGGCTTGACCTCCGGCATCCCCTGGACGCCGATAATTTTGAGTTCTGGCGGCATGGCTTACAACCTCGAGGCGGTTTCACTCAAGTATACTCCGGCTCAACGGCTATGCTACAATCCAAACGGAACAAGGCACAACCGTCGAGGCTGCCAATGGACTGGGCTGTACAGGCCAACCGTCAGCCGCCTTGACTTCGGTATCAGACCTGAGTGCCAGGCCTGACCCGCGCCCAATGTCCTAGTTATGTAAATCCAGTTAGCGCCCGCGCCACACCTGATCCATGACCTCAAAGTCCTCATACAGAAAAAGGCTCTACACCAAGTTTGGAGACCAGGGGTCGACCAGCCTGCTCTATGGCGGCCGGGTATCCAAGAACGACCTCCACACCGAGGCCTACGGCATCACCGACGAGGCCGTTTCAGCCATGGGCCTGGCGCGGGCCCTCAGTGAAGACGACAGGGTAAAGGACTCACTCAGGGACTTGCAGCGGGAGATCTTTACCGTTGCCGCCGAACTGGCGACCGAGCCGGACAAATACGAACTATTCCAGCAACACTTCGAGCCGGTGACAGAGGCCATGGTGACCAAGCTGGAGTCCATGATCGACTCCCTGGAAGACGACGTGGAGATGCCCAAGGTCTTTATTCTGCCGGGCGGTTCTCCGGCGTCGTCCGCCATCGACCTGGCCCGGTGCATCATCAGAAATTCCGAACGCCGGGTGGTGGCGCTGCACGAGGCCGGTCGACTGACCAACAAGCTAATCATCGCCTACCTGAACCGCTTAGGCGATCTGCTGTTCGTGCTAGCCCGTTACCAGGACCGAGAATTGCCCCTGGAGCGGGCGACGGGCGCGCAGAGCTAGGGTACGCGGGCTGATGACTAACCTAGTCGTCATAGATTACGACTCGGGCAATCTGCGCAGCGTGGCCAAGGCGCTGGAGTTGGCAGGCGTAGAGCCCATGGTAACGGGAAACCCGGACGACCTGGCTTTCGCGGACGCCGTCGTGTTCCCTGGGGTGGGATCAGCACCCGCCGCAATGGAAGCACTGCAGAAACGGGGCTTGGTGCAGCCCCTGCGCGATTATGTTGCCTCTGGCCGGCTTTTCCTTGGCGTGTGCTTGGGCCTGCAGCTCCTGATGGACAGAACCGAGGAAGGAAACGCTCAGTGCCTGGGAATTATTCCCGGGGTGGTGCGGCGGCTGCCGCCAGGTATCAAGGTGCCACACATGGGCTGGAACAGCGTAAAGTTCCAGGAACCTCACCCCGTCTTCGAGGGCATTCCCCAGGACAGCTTCTTCTATTTCGTCCACAGCTATTACGCCGTGCCGACGGAGCCCGCGGGCTCCGTCGGCACTACTCAGTACGGCGTGTCTTTCTGCAGCGTGTATGCCAGAGGGAATCTCATAGCCACCCAGTTTCACCCGGAAAAGAGCGGCGACATTGGAACGCGCGTCTACAAGAACTTCTGCGCTTTGGCTGAGGAGCGCGCGGCCCCGCCAAGCCGTCAATCGGCTGTCGGCCGGTAAGCGGCGTCCGGCAATTCCGCCTGGGACAGGCCATGGAAGTAATCCCAGCAATCGACCTCAGGTCGGGCCGCTGTGTACGGCTGTACCAGGGCGACTACCGGCGAGAGACGGTCTATTCCGATGACCCGGTTGCTATGGCCCTGCACTGGCAGGCGCAGGGCGCCCCCCGGCTGCACCTTGTGGACTTGGACGGAGCCGCAGAAGGCAAGCCAGGCAACCTGGAAGTCCTGTCGAAGATAGTCCAGACTTTGTCGATCCCAGTGCAGTTAGGAGGGGGCATCCGCGACGGAGAGACCGCCCAGGCGCTGCTGGCCGCCGGCGCCGACAGGGTGGTGCTGGGCACCGCCGCGGTCGAGCAACCATCGCTGGTCGAGACTCTTTGTTCGAGCCATGGGGCCCACCGGGTTGTCGTGGCAGTCGATGCCCGGGACGGGCAAGTCGCGATAAAAGGATGGAAGGAGCAACGCCCGGTCAGCGCCCTTGATTTGGCGCGGCGGATGGCCTCGATAGGGGTGATCCGCCTGCTCTATACCGATATTTCCAGGGACGGCACCCTGACACAGCCCAACGTAGAGGCCAACGCGGCCCTGGTGCAGAACACCGGAATGGCCGTGCTTGCCTCAGGGGGAGTCACGTCGGTGGAACACATCCGGCTGCTGGCCGGCGCGGGTGTTGAAGGGGCAATTCTGGGCCGCGCCCTGTACGACGGGGTCATCGGTATGCCTGAGGCCCTGGCCGCTGCCGGGGCGGAGGACGCACTGGAAGAATGACCGGCGGCGGGGATTCGTTAGCCGGAGCCTGACGCGGGGGCGTTCGCGGGCTTGTCCAGGAGACTCGACCGGAAGGCAAGCCGCTCCTCGGCCCTGGCGAGCCAATCTTCTTGGAATACTTCCATCAAGATGAAGTCCCGGGAAATACGCCGGACCTTTTTGACCGGGGCGAAACCGCTTTTCTCAAAGCAGCGTTGGGCCCGTTTGTTCCACTCTAAAGTGTGCAAATAGACCCGCTTGAGGCCCTTTTCGGTGAACAGGTACTCCAGCAGCGTGGTGACCGCGTCGTACCCGTAGGAGTTGCTCCAATAGTCCCGGTCTCCGATGACGATGCCCAACTCCGCCTGCTTGTTGATGCTGTCCAGATCGTAATACATGCAGTTGCCGATGAACTTGCCGTCCAAGGTCGTCGTCGCAAAATGGCGGGATCCGGGCGTGGGATAGCGGAGTTGGTCCTTGAAAATTTTCAGGTAACGGTCGAATGTCATCGACAAAGGGAAAGCGGCGTCCAACTGAGCCAGTTCGGGGTCGCTGCGCCAGATGTAGTCGCGCTCGGCGTCTTCCTCGCGCTTGTCCCGCAAAATGACCTTGGCGCCTCGGATCTCCACCATAAACTGGTACCCTAACCCTTGGCAAGGACTTCAAGGGCCCGCCGCAAGACCTCGGCCTCGTTAGCGTGGGTCAATGCATTGAGGGCCTCTTCACACGGAAACCACTGCACTACGTCGAATTCCGGATCATGCAGGTCGATGCCGCCGCCAACGGGCGCCATGAGGTAGTAATGCACGGTCTTATGATAGCGTATGGACGGGTCCCGCCGGGTGAACCAATAGTCTATAGTGCCTAACGGGGCGTTGATCTCCACTTCCAGGCCGGTCTCTTCCCGGACTTCCCGCAGGGCCGTCTGTTCCAGGGTCTCCCCCGGTTCCGGGGTGCCTTTAGCCAGGCTCCAGCTATACCACTGGGACGACGACCCGGCGGTTGCTTCTACGCCTTTATCTCCCGCAACAGCAATCGCCCGCCCGCACAACGCGGCCTCAACGCGGCCGTTGACCTCCCGGTGGACAACCCCTCCGGCGGAGACAACGTTCTCAATCCGGCCTCTGGCCATTCGTCTGGTCAAAACTTGACCTAAGATACTTTGCTTAAGGCAATAATATAAAGCAGCATGTGTGGAATCAACACCGGGACAATGTGCGGGGGTTCGAAAGGCCAAGTCCAAGTGGTTGCGGCTACGCGCCCCCGCTGATGGCAGGGACGAAATGGACTTCACTGTTCTCTCCCAGCTTCTCCAGGAGGCCCAACCTCCCAACCTCACCGTCGATGGCCACCGCCAGGTTGGACCTGATCTTGTTTTCTTCAACCAGCCTGGCCTTGATACCGGGAAACAACTGTTCCAGTTCGTCGACAGCCTGGCGAACGTTACCGGCGTATACCTGTACTTCCTTTATACCTCCGGCCAGAGGCTGGAGCATAGTGGGTATGAATACCCTAGCCATCAACCGGCTCCTTAGCTTGCAACGCCAGACGTTGTGTCTATATCAACGCCCGGCGATTCTTTCACCCTGTACTGGCGGTACCGGCGACTGCCCGCCGGCATTCGCGGCCCCGTCGGTGTGGGGCCAGCCTGCGGCCTAGCCGGCTTGTTTCATTCTTTCTGAGGCGTCCAGCACGGCCCGGACGATCTTGTCATAGCCGGTGCATCGGCACAGATTGCCAGCCAGCCATTCCCGAACTCTGTGTTCGTCCACATCCTTCTCGCTGTCCAAGAGCCCCTTGGCGGCGACGATAAACCCGGGAGTGCAGATACCGCACTGAAGAGCGGCGTGCTCCAAGAAGCATTGTTGCAACGGGTGAAGCCCCTCGGGACTGGCGATGCCTTCTATCGTAGTGATTTCTCGACCCTGCACCTCGACACCCAAGACCAAGCAGGAATCAACGATCCGGCCATCCAGGATTACCGTGCATGCGCCGCAGTTGCCGTCGTTGCAACCCTCTTTGGTGCCGGTCAGGCCCAGCACGTCCCGCAGGCACTCCAGAAGGCTCTGGCGGGGCTCGCAAAGAAAGTTGACTTGTTCGCCGTTGATTGTCGTCTGTACGTGAGTAACTCCGGCCATTATTCCTCCCCTCTGGCACGTTGGATGGCTTGATTAAGAGTGCGCCTGGTCAATACTCCCACCAAGTGAGTACGCTGGCGAACGGTGCCCCGCATGTCGCTGATGGGCGAGGCGGCGGCCTGGGCCTTCTCCGAGGCCTCCTGGACGGCCTCTTCGGATACCGGCTTGCCGACCAGGCTCTCGCCGGCTTCGCTGGCCAGCACGGGGGTCGGCGCAACCGAGGCCAGGGCGATGCGGGCGGACACGAAGTTCTGCCCCCCCTCATCCAAGAGCACCGAACTGCCGACGCCGGCAACCGCTATGTCCATCTCGTTTCTGGGTATGAACCGCAGGTACTTGGCCCCAGAGTTGGCTTGGGGAGCGGGCAGGCTGATGGAGACCAATATCTCGCCTGCCTTCAGAACATTCTGTCCCGGAGCAGTGCAAAAGTCTTCGGCGGGAACCTGGCGGGTCCCATCGGGGCCGGCGATGTTGCACACTCCGCCCAGCACTATGACGGGAGGTATGGAATCGCCGCTGGGAGCGGCGTTGCACAGGTTGCCGCCGATGCTGGCCCGCCCCTGGATCTGGATGCCGCCAATGAGCGAAGCGGCGTCAATCAATCCCGGATAGGCTGCGGCCACATCCTGGTTTTGGTAAATGCGGTAGCATGGGACCGCAGCTCCTAACACCAGGCCGTTCTGCGGATCGTAGGACACTTCATTCAACTCGGGGATTTCTTTCACGTCGACCAATACGTCTGCGCTGCGCCGGCGTCCCCGGAGCATCACCAAAATATCGGTGCCGCCTGCTATGACCTTTGCACGGTCACCCTTGGAAGCCATTAGCGATACGGCTTCGCCTACGGTAGTCGGCGCTACATAGTCAATCCATTCCAATTAGGCCACCTCCTCCTAGGAATTACTCACCGGAATAAAACGCCGGAGACGCGCTGCACCGGGGTTTGGCAATTAATAAGGCGGCCCCGCCGCCTGCTCAACCCCCGGTCTCGCCTTCAACACCGCACATATATTAACCGTAGCCAAGGAGTCAAGTCAATCCAAGCGACGACGCCCGTCTCAAGGCCTCCGAGACTACGTCTGTCATCGACCCGATGCCCAGAGGCGCGCCGACCAGACCAGGCACGGAAGCCAAGCGCAAGTCCGACGCTGCGCCGTCTTCTATGCGAGCCAGCAGCATTCTACAGATTTCATCGGAGCCGCTATCGGAGCTTCGAGACGTTTCGTCAGGATCCTCGCCGGGGCCGCCCGTTTCCAGTCGGGCCCAGTAATACTCCTTAGCCGCAAGATCCGGAAACAGGATTAGCAGGGGCAGCGATTCCAGCGGCTGCCCCAATAGGCCCAGCAATTCCAGGGCAGTCCTGGAGACACCGTGTTGCCCGAAAATCACCAGGTGTTCGAATTCGGCGCCTGCCTCCTGGAAGGTGGAGCGGAACCCTCTAAACACGTCGTGGGCGGAGCGGTCCTGCGGCCCTACTATGAACATGGCGTAGACCGGGAATTGTCCCGGCTGGTCGCTGTCCAGAGCTTGGCTCCAGCGGGAGAGCTTGTCCAAGTCGTGGCTATCCGCATGGGTTCGCGCCACTGCCATTCAGCCTCGATCGCCAAATTGCACGAATGCTCTGCCAGGAAGCTCCAGCATGGAGGGGATTCCAATAGCGTTCACAATGTCATCCGTTTGCTGCAGTGTAGCCCGCGGCCAATGCTAGGTTGAAGCCCGAGGTTTTGTCAAAGGCGCCGGGCGCAGCGGGGCAGCGACTGGTGGACCAACGACTTATATTGACGCTGGGTTGATTTGTCCTTATCCTCTAGGTGCGCCGGAATCGGCCGGATTTGCCGTACTTCAAGGAGCGTTACATGACTCAACCAGCAACGGCCCTGCCCCCTATCCCAGCGCCCAGGCCCCAGCCGGAGTCGGACTTCTACTGGGAGAAGTGCAGGGCCCACGAGCTCTGGCTGCGTCATTGCAAGATTTGCGACAAGGCCTATTTCTACCCCCGGGACATCTGCCCAATGTGCTTCTCACGGGACACTGACTGGATACAGAGCAGCGGCCGGGGAGTGCTGCATTCCTTCGCGATAGTGCATCGAGGGCCAATTCCCGCTTTCCGGGATCGGACTCCGTACATTGCCGCCGTGGTCGAACTGGAGAGCGGGGCCCGCATGGCCACCAACCTGGTGGAGATAGAGCCGGAACCAACCACCATCAAAATTGGGATGCCCGTGGAAGTGGTGTTCGAGGACTTGAACGACGATATTAGCCTGCCCAAGTTCCGTCCCGCGTCTTAGCGGTTGATTGGTTGGCTAGGCTTGTCAGGCCCAAAGGAGTTGGGCCGACAGGGGTATCAGTTTGATTATCCCACTTGGGACCGCTGCCCGTCGTGAATTCTAATTGGACTTGACGCCGATGGTGGGGCGTTCGAGAGGGTAGCCGAAGCTAATCTTCTAACGGATCGCAGTTTCGTGGGTCCCAGTTGCGTAGCGACCGATGCTACTAAGAACTTCCGAGCACATCGTGTCGCCTCGTTCTGACTACAAAGACCGAAAGGACAGTTACCAATGTTCGTTGGCAAGCTAGACTTGCAAACATCGTTTGCAAAGCAGGTGTGGTACGAGATTCCCATGTTCCAACGCCAATACGTGTGGGATGAAGATGAACAGTGGGAGCCTCTGTGGGCAGATGTCCGTAATACCGCAGAGCGTTATCTTGAAGCCGAACGTAGTGCGACACCTGCTCGGCGTGCTCCTTCCCACTTCCTGGGAACCGTCGTCCTCCAGCAGAAGCAAACTTCATCTAACGAACAATTGGAATCTCGACTCGTTGTTGACGGACAACAGAGGCTCACCACCCTACAACTTCTTGCGGACGCAGTCCAAGAGGTTTTCGAGCGGCAAGGATTAGAGACGGCCGCTCGCCGTCTCTCGAATATGGTCTTAAACAGCGAGGATTATTGGGGCGACAACGCAGACCGCGCATTCAAAGTTTGGCCCACCAGAATTGATCAAGAAGCCTTCACCCACGCAATGAGCAATGAACTTCCCAATGAAGAATATGGTGAATCCAACATTGTCCGGGCCCACGAGTTCTTCAAATCACAGATTGACAACTGGCTAAACCAAGTTCCAGAAGATAGAGAATCTCGGGCTTCTGCTCTGGAGAGGATTATCAGAAACCAGTTAGAACTTGTGATCATTGACTTGGAAATAGAAGACGATCCGCACATCATTTTCGAGACTTTGAACGCACGGGGTACCCCACTCTTGGAGTCGGACTTAATCAAGAACATGATTATGTACGAAGCAGAGAATGCCGGGATTTCCACGAATTCTGAAGACGGGATGCAATTATGGCGTTTCGATGAAGGGTGGTGGCACGAGGACGTAGCGCAAGGTCGATTGGTCAGGCCACGTATTGACGTGTTTCTTAACTATTGGCTCGTCATGCGGACACAAGAAGAAGTGACCGCTAAAGACGTATTTTCAACGTTTCGTCGCCGCTATACAACGTGGCGCCCTTCGGAATCGATCGCGGAATTGTCTCAGAACATTCATGCCGCAGGCGATTACTACAAGGCATTGGAAGAGGCCAACCAACCGGAGTTGGGCAAGTTTTTGTACCGTCGCGGCGTGATGCAGGCGGGAGTGCTCACGCCAGTACTGCTTCACTTGCTTATGGCTCAGACGCCGCAACCGCAGTTGGGTAACGCCCTACGGGCTATCGAAAGTTACCTCATCCGACGCATGATACTTCGAATGACCACCAACGATTACAATCGACTATTCATCGGACTACTCACTGAGTTGGAAGAATCAGGGCCGGAGCAAGCAGACCTAACCGTCGTGGGGTACCTAGGCAATCAGACTGCCCCTGCGCGGATTTGGCCAGATGACCATCTGCTGGAAGAAGCCTTTACTGGATGGCCACTTTACAAATTGCTAACAAGAGGACGCTTGAGAATCGTTCTCGAAGGGATTGAAGAGGACTTGCGGACAAACATGGCTGAGATTCAATCTGTGCCAAGAAACTTGACCATAGAACACATCATGCCACAGCGCTGGCGCGACCACTGGCCACCCCCCGAATACCTGGAGGATCCCGAGAAAGCGGTGAGAGACCGCGACAATCTGATACATTCTATGGGCAACTTGACCTTGGTGAATCGACGGCTGAACTCAAGGCTGTCCAACGTTCCCTGGGAACAAAAGAAAGCCGATTTGAGCGGTCACAGCGTGTTGTTCCTCAACAAGACGTTGCTGGAAAATTCACCGGAAGTTTGGGACGAAGACGCTATCAGGCTGCGGGCGGTTGATATGTGTCAGGCGGCGGTGCGAGTGTGGCCTCGCGCGGACGAGTTCTAGCGCGACCTACAGTGTCCCTACTGCGGCCAGAAATTCCCGTGCGGCTTCGTAGCCTCGGGCGCCCCCGCGCCGGATTGGCGGCACGAGGTAGACGTTGTGCAATCCGGCATCTTGGAACGCTTGGAATAGCTCCAGTGCGATGTCCACGCCTGACCGTCCAACTTCCAGGTCTCTGAGCATCCTATCAGGGACCGAACTGAACAGCACTCCGTCTTTCTCCAGCACCTGAAGACCAAAGAATACCGGAATGCTCATGGCTTCTCCCGCCGCCGCGGCATAGGCGTAGTGGAACTCGGCAGCATCTTGGGCGTCGAATATGGGCTGGGTAATGAAAAACTGCGCGCCCGCCTGGACCTTGCGCCGGGCCAGCCGGGCCTCCGACTCGATTCCTCTTCCCAAGTCAATGGTTCCGCCGACACAGAAGTCCGTCGGCGCCCGCAACCGAGAACCTCGGAAATCCAAGCCCTGGTTCATGGCGAAAATTGCCGCTATCAGTTCGGTCGGTTTGACGCCGCCGGCCTCGGGGAACAAAGACCGGTCCCGCTGGCTGAGAAGGTCTCCCCGCACTATGGCCACGTTCTCCAGTCCCAGGACTTGCGCGCCCAGCAACA
The DNA here is from genome assembly GCA_963668505.2 of Dehalococcoidia bacterium. Classification (GTDB taxonomy): domain Bacteria; phylum Chloroflexota; class Dehalococcoidia; order Lucifugimonadales; family UBA3495. Next base: position 164,579 of record CAXXWY010000023.1, read on the forward strand.
GCGACTGCAGGGCCAGCAGGTTCATGTCGCGGGTGGCCAGGGTAAACACCGTATCCTTGCCCACCTGCTCTCTGATGGCCGCCGCCAACATTGCCGAATTAACCCTTACCGCCCTGCCTGGGTTGTAGGCGACGGAGATGAAATCAGCGTCGATGGACGCTTGGCCCAGCGGGTCCGTCTCGCCGGTCCTGGGGGGTGAGAAGTCACAGATGAAGGTGGTGCGGCCCGTGACCTCGTAGCACAGTTCGGTTACTTTCGCCATGATACGGTCCCGCGGACGGGGTTACCGCCCCTCGGTCTCCAACTTATCAAAGTATTGCCGGAAAAGGTCAACGGACTTGTACTCTGAGCGTCCCATGAAGAAGCGGAATCCCCGGATGTACTCGCTGAGGTCTTTAGGCAGCATCAGGACGTCGTCCCGGGGTTCGGACTCGTCGAACAATGCCTGCACGCCATCCTCCATACCCACGTACAGGGCATCCTCCAGCAACAGGGCTGCCGCGTGATCCATACCTTTGCGGACGTACCAACGGGAATAGACGAAGGGAAGGCCGGTCCACCGGCGCCACTCCTCCCCCAGGTCATAGCGGTGGGAGTAGCCGCGGACGCCGCGACGGCGGCGCAGGGCGTCGGTGACCAGGAAGGCGTCGCTCGAATCGTCCATAGCTTCATAGCTTTTGGGCCGAACGTGGTATTTGACCTGCAGCAGCACCTGCAACAGTTGCAGGGAAGAGCCGGGTTCATTGCATACGCCCACCAAGGCTCCCGTCAACTCCTCTATGGGACTGCGGGAGTATAGCAGGACGCTCCCGGACTGTTCGGTGGTGGCGATGCAAAATCCGGAGACCGGCTCGAACCTATCCTCCAAGTGAAATGTGTCCACCAGGGAAACGGGTCCGGCATCTATTATGCCCTGCTGCAACGCCGGCGCGATTTCGCTGGGCAACATTTCAAGAAGTTGGATACCGCGCCGCTCCATGTCTTTGTAAAACGGCTCGGCGTTGAGATAAGGGACGCGAGCGACACTAACGTTCATTGGCCGGCACCGGGTTCCGGTTGGCGTTTATGGTATGCGTGGGCTAAACGAGGCGCGGGCCTGACGGGCCGCCACCACCGGCATCCTATGGGGAGTCGCAGCGGTCCCGAGGCTGCCCAGCAGATTTTAGGCGGGCCTCCGCACACCGTCAAGAAATACCGGGATGCCTGGTTTCTGATGCATCGGTCCTTTCGACATTTTCGTAGCAATTAGAGTAAACTTGAAATCATGGAGGAACTGTGAGACGTTCGCTGTTGCTGCTGGTACTGTTCGCTGCCCTGGCTCTTCTTCTTACTGTCGGGCCTGCCTTCGCCGAGGATGGGGAGATAGAGGTGCTGGACGTGGAGGCGGAGAGTCAGTTTCCGGACGGCGTCAGGTTCTCCGTGACCGCCCAAAGCGAGGAGGAAATCGACGAGATACGGGTGTTCTTCAAGAGGACGGGCGAGACGGGATCAAGCACTTACCGCTCGGTTGATTTCGATCCCGGCACTTTGGTCACCGGCGAATCAATCTTGAGCACAGAGGGAGGGCAGGGCTACTTTCCTCCAGGAACCCAGATACGATTTTCCTTCGAGATTCGAGACAAGGCCGGGGCAGTCCACCGGACACCGGAGCAGGACTTCATATACGGAGATGACAGGTTCGAATGGCTGACCGTCTCCTCGGGGTTGATTTCCGTAGACTACTACGGGGAGTACGTGGAGCAACGGGCGCAGACTATATTGGAGGCTGCGGAAGAAACCCTGGAAAGCATGGCCCCGCTCCTGGGAGTAGAACCCACCGAGCCGATGCGCATCGTCTCGTATAACAACTACCGCCACATGTCGGCGGCTTTGCCCTTCAGGTCGCAGGCGGTGCGAGAGCAGCTCCAAACATCGGGCATGGCCTTTGACGATGAGCGGGTGCTGCTGGTGCTTGGATTCGACGCCACGATAAAGGGAACCGTGTCCCACGAGTTTATTCACCTGCTGGTGGCCGAGGCCGCCGGCCGGACCAGGGCACAGGTGCCTGCCTGGCTGAACGAGGGCCTGGCGGAGTACGGCAACATAGACCCCACCGACGACTATGAGGCCGCTCTTCGTTATGGCATATTCACCCGCCGGCTAAAGCCCTTGTGGTTCCAGCACTCGTTCTCCGGGAGTCCCGAGGACATTATCATCGCCTATGGACAGGGCCAGTCGGTGGTTACGTTTTTGATAGAGCGGTTCGGCCCCGAGAAGATATCTGAATTGTTCCGGGTGTTGCAGGAGAAGCTGAACATAGATGCGGCCCTGGAAGAAGTGTACGGGCTGGACCAGCACGGCATCGACTCCGAGTGGCGCATGGCTATTGGACTTGACCCATTGCCGCCGCCGGGGGAGTTAGAGCGTCAGCTCCAGGCAATATCAGAAGCGGGTCCCGGTGAAGAGACGGAGGCGGTGGACGCAGCGCCGGCCGACGCCGGTGGTGACTCCAAGACGGACTCCGGCTCTGAGACATCGGAGCCATCGCCGGCTGACTCGGCAGAAGAAGACGGAGCGGGGCCATCTGCCGGAGGATGCAACGCTCCCGCGTTTGGAGAGTCTTCCCCTTCGGCATCGATAGGCCTGGGATCGATGCTGGTGCTGGGCGCTCCCCTGGGCATGGTGTTTTTCGGCGCCTTGCGCCGGCGTCAGCGGAATGAGGCCGGACCAAGAACGCTTACCTGGCCCTCGGATTGAAAGCGTCGTTCACCGCGTCGCCCAGCAGGTTGAAGGTAAACAGCAGCACCGTCAGCGTTCCCACAGGGAAGAGCAGCAGGTGAGGGTTACTGCGCAGCACCGAGATGCTGGCGTTCTCGAAAATCATCAGACCCAGGCTGGGAGTCGGCGGTTGGATACCGATGCCCAAGAAGCTGAAGAAGACCTCGGAACCCGCTACCCCGGCCAGCCCGGCGGAGACCAGTACGATAATCGGGCCCATGACGTTGGGTAAGACGTGCCGCAGCAGGATGCGAGGCGTCGGCACCCCTATGGCCTGGGCTGCTTCCACGTACTGATTCTCCCTGGCCTGCAGCACCTGCCCGCGCACCAGGCGGGCCATGCCGAACCAGCTGAATATCGCCAAGGCCGCGGATAGCACCAGGTAGTCGGCAATCCCCAACTCGACTATGCCGAAGCCGACAACGCCCTCCATGCCCCGCACCCATTCCTTGATGGGGTCTCTCAGGGCAGACACGAAGATAAGCACCAGGAAGAACTCGGGGAACGACGTGGTGAGCTCGCCGACCCGCATGACTACGGCGTCGATAAGGCGGCCAAAGTAGCCGGCTATCAGTCCCAAAGTGATGCCCAGGGCGAGGCTGCCGGTCACCAAGGTAATCACCGTGATGATGACCGTGGTCCTCAACCCGTAGATGATGCGCGTGAGGATGTCTCTGCCCAGCCGGTCGGTGCCGAAGGGATGGCTCCACGAGCCGGAGGGGCTGACTTCCACCGCCAGCACGTCGCCAAGGTCTATATCCCCGTCTTGGCCGCCTTGCACGAATTCGACCTGCCCCTTGTCCATTCGCAGTTGGGCTTCATCCACCGTTATCTTGGTCCGATCGGCGGTGAGACTGCCCGACGCCACCACCGTCTTCTCGATCACGGTAGCCTCTACCCATGGGGGCGGCTGCTTGGCGATGTCCAGGTTCTGGTCGTTGAACCCGTAGGGGGTTACCAAAGGCGCGAAAATCCCGGCGCCGTACATGACGACGATGATGCTGAGGCAGGCCACGCCAACTTTCTTGCCCAGGAAACGCCTGAGGGAGATGGCCCAATAGCTCCGGTTGGAACCGGTTGCTTCCTGTTGCGCCGCCTGGGTCCTATCCTGCAACGGAGCCGCCTCCCAGCCGGATCCGGGGGTCCATCACCGGGTAGATGAGGTCCACCAACAGCATGGCCAGCACGAACATGGTGGTGCCGATGAGGGTGACGGCGTTAATCACCGGGTAATCTCTGGCGAAGAAGGACTCTATCAGAAGGTCTCCCACGCCGGGGATGCCGAAGAAGCGTTCCACGATGAAGGACGTAAAAGCGATGGTCGCCAGGGAGAAACCCAAGGTGGTGACCACGGGAATCATGGCGTTGCGCAGTATGTGCCGCCTGCGGACCGTCCCTTCTGACAGGCCCTTGGCCCTGGCGGTGCGGACGTAGTCCTGGGACAAGACGTCCAGGGTGCTGCTCCGGGTTAGCCTGGCAACGATGGCGATGCCGGGGACTCCCATGGCCACGGCGGGGAGGATGATCCTGGTATCGAAAAACCCGCCCCAACCGTGAGTGGGCAGGGGGAATGGGCCCACGTCCAGCTTCAAGGCGAATATCAGCAGCAAACCGGGAGCGGTCAGGAATATGGGAACGGACTGCCCGACCAAAGTTAGGGCCACCGCGCCGGTGTCCCAGATAGTGCCTTGCTTCAGGGCGGCGAAAAGGCCTATCGAGACGCCCAGGGTCAGGGAGATAATCAGCGCAGCTATGTTCAACTGCGCCGATACCCACATCTTCTTGGTTAGCAGTTCGCTGACGCCTCGGCCCCGGAACTTGAAGCTCTCCCCGAAGTCGCCCTGGACGACGTTGGCAACGTACCTGCCGTACTGGACGAAGACGTTGTCGTTGAGGCCCCGCTGCTCGCGGATTCGTTCGACGACGGCAGGGTCGTGGTACTGGCCCATGAGGGCTTCGACCGGGTCGCCGGGGCCGTAGCGGCCCAGCACGAAGGTGATAAAGGACACGAGGAGCAGGATGACCGGCAGCCAGGCTAGGCGTCTAGCAATGTAGGCTCCCATGCCGCCGCCGGGCTGCTACTCGTCGCTTAGGTAAACGTAGCGCAATCTTGGGATGTACAAGGGTGGCAGCAGGTAGTCTTTGACGTTGGGCTTGATAAGGACGTACTGCTCGCCGCTGTACCACAGGGGAATCCAGGGAGCGTCGTCGATAATCTGCTGCTCGACCTGTTGGTAGATTCGCAATCGCTCTGACTCGTTGGTCTCGGTGCGGGCCTGCTCCAGCAGGGCGTCTACTTCGGGATTGCTGTAGTTAGTGTGGTTGTTGCTGCTTTCACTGTGGAACAAGATATCCAGGAAGTTCTGCGGGTCGGGGTAGTCGGCAATCCAGCCAATGTCGAACATCTGGAAGCGACGCTTGTGCAGGTCCTTCAGGAACGTGGCGTACTCGGTCTGCTGAAACTCGGCCGTGATGCCCAGGTTCCGCTCCCACATCTGCAGCACCACTTCCATGTCCAGGCTGACGTTTGCGCCAAAGCTGCCCGGCGTGGTCATGGTGATTGGCGGCATATTGGCCAAATCGTCGCCGTAGCTGGATTCCTCCAACAGCCTCCGGGCCTCGTCCGGGTCGAAGTCGTATCCCAT
>CAXXWY010000024.1:0-55349 GCA_963668505.2 Dehalococcoidia bacterium
GGGCCAGGGAGTTGTCGGAGAATGCGTTGGCACGGTACACCAAATGGGTGCAGGATGGGGCGATGCAGGTTGGCCGCGATCCGGCGGAGGTGGACATTGCGCCACGGGTGACCATCTGCGTGTCTCAAGACGGCGAGCAGGCCCGCCGCAGCGTGGTCCTCTATTGCTCCCATTACCTGTCACTTGGTAGATCGGAGGAATCCTACATGCCGGGGCACAAATTCCAGCGCATCAGTGAACTTGCGGCCCAGGCCTCGGGTTGGTATTTCGATACCGACGTGACTTACCCGGCGGAGTTGGACGACTTGGTCGGGCCGGAAATCATAGACCGGTTCGCCGTTGCCGGGACTCCAGAGGAGTGCTTGCCCAAGTTGCAAGCCTTAAGAGACATGGGGTTCCGGAGCGTCAGCATGAATGTTGCGGCTGTTCGCCGACCTGGGGGAGCGATGTGCGAAGGACTGCTGGAGACGGTACAGGGGTTAGCGGAGATTGTGCCCCGAATCCATGCGCTTTAGAGGCCGCAGTAGTCCAATTGCCTTAGGTGTTCCGGCATGTCCGGTGTCCTCTAACGACCAATGGCGGAGTTTGGGACTCGGTTATCGGCCTGAAACTTTTGTCCCATGCGGTTCGGCGAGAGGTTGGCTACTTATTCTTCATGAATGAGGAAAGTATGGACACGATCTGTTCAGGACTTTCTTCTGCAAGGAAGTGGCCGCAGTCTTCAAACTGGTGGAGTTCGAAATTCGCCAACTCGGCCCGCCACATCTCCAGTTCCTTTTTTCTAAACGCAATGTCTTTGAAGCCCCACAGTATGACCGCGGGCAATTGCGCGAATGTCTGACGTTCACTCCAAATGGAATCCAGCCACTTGGTCTCACCTACGATGGCACCGGGCAAGGCCGCGCTAGCGGACCGGGAGTCGCGGGTAGGTTGGGCATTTCGATAGTGCGCCATCACCTCTGGTGTCAAGACTTCCTTCCTACCGACCGCCTTAGGCACTACCTTGTCCACGAAGATATTGAACCGTTTGACAAGGCGCTGTCCTAACCAGTTCGACATTATGAAGCTGAAGGCTACGAAATGGGGATCGCGGGAGACCGGCCAGCACCAGGTGTTCGCAATGACAATCCGCTTGACCCTGTCCGGACAGGAGCGGGCGAAATCGAGGCCGATAGGACCGCCCCAATCCGTCATAAACAGGGTAATGTCGCGGAGTTCAAGGTGGTCGAGAAGCGACTTGAATGCTGCAGCATGTGCTTGAGGCCGGTGGTCTTCTTTTCTGCTGCTGCGGGATGAGAGGCCGAAGCCGATGTGGTCCAGGGCGATGCAACGGAACCCTGACCGAAGTCCCTTTACCAGATGGCGAAACTCGAAAGACCAGGAAGGGTTGCCGTGTATGAAGACAACAGGCTCCCCCTCACCTTCGTCTATGAAGTGCATGGTATGACCAGCAGGCGTCGTAAAGAACTTACTCTCGAAGGGAAACATCTCGTCCGATACCCAGGCTGGACGAACTGGTGAGGCATTCATGGTCACTGGGGCCAATCCTTCTTCCGGTTAAGGGTCTAGTAAGTTTGTCCGGTTTGGTGATACTCGCTATACTGCGGCTCACGGTAAGCCTTAGTCTAGCAGCGGGGGTGAAATGATGTATAGTGTCAAGAGGTTGGTTGGCGGCGTTCTGTTCATTTACGCCATCGTATATACGGCGCAGGCGCTTTTCAGCCGTTTCTACTCCGAAACGCTGAGTCCGCAGGAGGTTTGGGACGTCTTCAATTACATCACCGGGATGGGCATCCTGATTGCCATCGCTGTGGCATGGTGCAAGAGCCGTAGGATTGCCCACGACGAGATTTTGCGACGCATCACTGCTAAAGCGAGCCTGTACGTTTCCTTAGCCCTTGGCATTATCTTCTTCCCTCTGTGGTTTTCCCTTATCATGGGCGACGCGCCGACCGATGCCCAGAACGTCGGCTGGATATTGGTGTCGTTCCTCAACCCCTTGGTCCTGGGCAGCGCAGGGACCTGTCTTTGGCGGACTGCCAAGGCGGAGTAGGTCGCTGGTTTGCTGGCGACACCGCCATACTGCAAGGAGTATTCCGAATGATAAAAGTAGTTAGTTGGAACATCGCCAAGATGCACGACCCGTGGCGGGAACTGATCGAGATGGACGCCGACGTGGCCCTGCTACAGGAAGTGGGCGCCGTGCCCGACGACGTGCGCGACCGGGTGGAGTTGAGCCCTCATATTCCATGGCTCAGGGATGACCCCGACACCGGCGACCCTAACTTTGACCGGTGGCCCACGGTGGTGAAGCTCTCTGACCGAGTGAGTGTAGAGTGGTTTCGGCAGGTCGGCCCAATTGAAGTGAACGCGGAACGCTCTTTGGATGTAGCCGTCAGCGGGATTGGCACTGTAGACGTCGCCCGCGTGATACCTAAGCATGGCCCGGAACCGTTCATCGCTGCTTCGATGTATGCCCGTTGGTTCAGCCCTCACTCCACCGCGGAAGGGGACTATATCTATTCCGATGCATCGGCCCACCGAATCATATCCGACCTCTCGGTGTTCATCGGCTACTATGACGCCCCTGAGAGGCATCGGATACTGGCGGCCGGGGACCTGAACATGTCGTTTCGGAGCACCGACCCATTCGATCATCGGGCTCAGACCGTACTGGACCGGTTTCAAGCCCTGGGATTGGAATACATGGGGCCTCAGTATCCTCCCGGTCGCCGGGCCGATCCCATACCTGAGCACCTGAACGAGGAGTCCCTGGATGTGCCCACCTACTATCACAAGCCGTCGAATACTCCTGCCGGCGCCTACGCCCAACTTGACCACGTGTTTGCCTCCCGGGGCTTTCATGACGAGGTGGGAACGAAAGCGCTGAATGAGGTGATGGAATGGGGACCCAGCGACCACTGCCGGATATGGATTGTTGTTGGAAATGACCGCAGCGAGTAGGCCAAAGGTGTGTGTATCAGGAAGCGCGCCGCCGCCGATGTTCAGCCTCTGGAAATTGTCGGCCTAGCCGGCGGCAGGGTCCTGAGGGAAATCGCTGTGACAAACGGCCCGTCAAGCCGGCGGACGGTACGCATTCCGGTTTAAGCGAGGCAGCCGATGGACAAGGTGACTGTTCTCATTGCCCACTACTTCGGCACCCCTCAAGACGCCGATGTTATCGCCGCGGTGGATTCCAGAGTCGAGGTCGTCTACGCCCCTTACATCGACGCTGGCACTCGCGAGTTCATGCAGTCCTACGTGGCCGGCGGTGATATGGCATTCGAGGTGGAGGATACCGGCGAGTTCGACCGCCGCGTCGGCGAAGCCGAGGTCATATTCGGCACGGGTCTTCCTGAGAACATTCTTGCTCTGGCCCCCAACTTGAAGTGGGTACAGGCATACGCCGCGGGGGTCGATGATCTCACGGGGATCGGCCTGATGGAGCATGGCGTCATCCTGACGTCTTCCAGCGGCATCAACGGCCAGCCCATCGCCGAGTCGTGCCTCACGTTTATGCTTATGAACGAGAAGAAAATGGTAAAGCGTGTTGAGGCGCAGGCCCGCCGGGAATGGGCCCGCTTGCCCAACGGCCAGCTCGCCGGCAAGACCGTGGGTATCGTCGGCCTGGGCGGCATCGGCAGCAGCCTCGCCAAACTTGCCGCCGCCTGCGACATGCGTGTTCTGGCCACCCGCCGCACCTACGTCGCCGGCCAAGTTGTCTCTAACGTAGACCAAGTCTTCCCGTCCCGCCGCCTAAACGACATGCTCGTCGAGTGCGACTACGTCGTCGCCGCGGTCAGCCTTACCGACGAAACCCGGAGCATGATCGGCAAGGCCCAGTTGGACGCCATGAAACCGGGCGCTTTCTTCATCAACGTCTCGCGCGGGGCGGTCGTCGACGAGGCGGCGCTGCTGGAGATGCTGAGGAACGGCCGGCTGGGCGGCGCTGCCTTGGACGTCTTCGCCCAGGAGCCGCTGCCGGCGGACAGCGAGTTCTGGGGTATGTCCAACGTAATCGTGACCCCACACAACACCGGCGGCCTGATGGACTACGGCGAGCGGGCCACCCGGTTCTTCTGCGAGAACCTCCGACGTTACCTGGACGGACAGCCTCTTGAAGGGCAAATCGATCCTGTCAAGGGCTACTAGCAGAATAGCGAGGCTGCCTCGCTATTCGAAGGTGGCCGCGTCTTCGCCCACCCACCTGAGAATTATGGCGTTCAGGGAACCGTCCGCCTTCATCGACGCCAGGGCCTTGTCGAGCTTGCTCTTAAGCTCGCTGCCCTTACGGACGCCGATGCCGAGGCCCCTATCCAGAAGCACGGAAGGCCCCACAATCTCCAGTTGACCCTCGTATTCCGCAAGCCTCTCCACACCATAGCCGTGATCTACGAGAACCGCGTCCACCCGTCCGTCGAGCACTGCATCGACGTTGTCCACCGAGGCGTCAAGTGACACGAACGGCCTACCCGACGCCGTGAAATAGTCGGAGTATATGGTGTCAGCCGCGGCTCCTATCGTGCCTTCAGCAGCTGCATCTCCCGCGCCGGCCTTGGCCACGTACACTGAGGGGGTTGGGGGGTAGTAGGCTTCAGTGAAGTCAATCAACTCCTCCCGTTTCTCGGTTATGCTCATTCCGGCGAGGATTGCGTCAAACTCCCCCGCAACGAGGTCGGGAATCATATCTTCCCAATCGTTCAGGACCCACTCACACTCCAACTCGGCGCGTCGGCACAACTCGTCCCCGAGTTCACGCTCAAGGCCGTCTATTTCACCCTCATCGTTGATGAAGTCGAAGGGATGGTAGTCCCCTGTAGTGGCTATCACCACCGGGTCCGCTCTCCCACATGCGACGAGCGACAGCATCAGGGCTATCGCCAGGAGAAGCGCGCCAAGCGGGTACACAGTCCGGGGTTTCAATGCTTCAACTCCTTTACTTACTCGGTTCAGTAGGCTTAATGCGTCGCTTCTCTGGGTGATACAGCCGTCATGGTGGCAACGACTGGATTCGAACCAGTGACCTAGCGCTTATGAAGCGCCCGCTCTGCCGCTGAGCTACGTTGCCACCGAGGAACTGGCCGGCCAGCCGCCAGGCTCGGTTCCTACGCAGGTAATGGTAATGTTGGTTTTGAAAGGCTGTCAATTGGGGGGCGTCTCGTGCTGGCCCTTCGATTTCCCTCAGGGCGAACGGGGGATGAGGGCAGGGCGCCGGCGAGGGGGTGATGGCAGGGTGTCTGCGGGGGCTGTTATTCCAGGGATATGTCGCCGCTTTGGCCGCCGCTCTTGCGGAGGAGGCGGACTCCCTCTATGCGGATGCCCCGGTCGGCCGACTTGCACATGTCATAGACGGTTAACGCGGCCACAGACACCGCGGTGAGGGCTTCCATTTCCACGCCGGTCTTGGCGGAGGTGCTGACGGTGGCGGTGATGTTTATGCGGTCCCGATGCAGGTCTAATTCCAGTTCGACGCCGATGCGGTTCAGGGGCAGGGGATGACACAACGGAATCAGGTCGGACGTGCGCTTGGCGCCCATGATTCCGGCCAGTTGGGCCACAGTAAGAACGTCGCCTTTCTTTATCAAGTTTTTCTGTATCAGGCGCAGGGTCTCCAGCGAGACGGACAGGTAGCCGGTGGCGGTAGCCTGCCGGTCGGTGACCGGCTTGGATCCCACGTCGACCATGCTGGCGCTGCCTTCCTGGTCCAGGTGGGTGAGGGTGGGTGAGTCACGGCTGGTGTCAGCTTCTCCGGCGTTGCGGCCGAGGCCTTGCTTCATGGCGGAGACGGCCAGGCGGTCTGCCTGGTGGTTCCAGGGGTTGCCGGAGTGTCCTCGTACCCACTGCCAGGTGACCTGCCGGGAAGCCGAAAGGGCATCCAGCCGGGCCCCACAGGTCCCGGTTGCGGTTGCGTTTCCAGTTGCGGGTCATGGTATTGACCAGGTATTCGCTGTCGCTGAACAGGGTCACCTCGGACCCGGGAGGCACGGCCTCCAGGCCCTTGATGGGCGGCGGTGAGCTCCATCCGGTTGTTGGTGGTCTTGGGGTCACGGCCGGACAGCCGCAGGGGCTCGTCATTGTCCGAAAGGACTATGGCGGCCCAACCCCCCGGGCCGGGGTTTCCCAAGCAAGAGCCGTCGGTGTAGATATTCAAGGCGCTGAATAGCTATGAAGCCTCTATTTGAAGTATGGGCCAAATGTTGAACGGCAGTTACCCAACGGTGAGAGCGGGCTAGCCGCCAATCTGGTACATCTCCACTTTGCGGGGGGCGTTTTGCACTGCGGCCAACTCGGCGCCGTTCTTCCGAGTAGCGGTCAGTGCGGTTGCTCCAGACGCGGGCGATGAGGTCACGCAACTCGGCGTCATCGGCGCCGGAGCGCATGGGGTCGCGGAGGTTGATGCCGGCGCTGGCGAACAGGCAGGTGTAGAGCACGCCGTCGGTGGAAAGGCGGGAGCGTGTGCAATCGCCGCAGAACGGCTGGGGAAACCGACGAGATGACGCCTATTTCACCCTGGCCGTCACTGTACCGGTAGCGTTTGGCCACCTCTCCCCGGTAACCGCTTTCGACCGGTTCCAGAGGCATCTCGGCGTCGATGCGGCGGATGATTTCCGCGGCAGGGACGACCTCTTCCCACTTCCAGCCGTTGCGGTTGCCCACGTCCATGTATTCGATGAAACGCAGGGATGTGGCCCGTTCCCTTGAAGCGGCGGGCCAAGTCCACGACGGTGTGGTCGTTGACGCCCTTTTGAACGACCGCGTTGATTTTGACGGGGGACAGCCCAACTTCGGCGGGCTTTGTCGATGCCCTGGAGGACCCGGCGATGCGAGAAGTTGCGACCGTTCATCTGCTTGAATATCTCGTCATCCAGGGAGTCCAGGCTGACGGTAATGCGATCCAAGCCGGCATCTTTGAGGGGACTGGGCCTGCCGCGCCAGCAGATAGCCGTTGGTGGTAAGGGTCAGGTCGGCGGCTCCCGGGATGACGGCCAGCAGGGAGACCAGCTTGGGAAGGTCGGTGCGCAGGAGGGGGCTCCCCCGCCGGTGATGCGCAACTTGTTTACGCCAAGGTCCACGAAAATGCGGGCCAGCCGGGCGATTTCTTCGAAGGTGAGGATTTCCTCTTTTGGCAGGAACTGGTAAACTCTCTCCGAAGATTTCGGCGGGCATGCAGTAGGGGCACCGGAAGTTGCACCGGTCGGTTACGGAGATGCGCAGGGGTCCCGCAAAGGCCTGCCGAATTTGTCCAGGGTCATTGGGTCTGACTTACTTGAGATGGCAGTTAGCCATCGGTTCCCGTTTCATGGCTAATGTCTGAAGGGTTGGCGCCATGGTATTGGCGGAGCAGGGCCACGGCTTGCTGGGCTGCTTGGGGCCCGGTGACTGATGCGGTTCTTCTCTTCCATGGGGAGTTGGGCCATGGTCAGGCCGTAGGAGGGGAGGTAGAAAACCGGGTCGTAGCCGAAGCCGTTGTTGCCCATAGGTTCATATTGTATCACTCCCTCAACGGAGCCCTCCAACAGGGTTGATTCGGACGCCGGGCGATTGTCTCGCGCAGTTGGGTTGGGCTGGCGGCTAGGCAGTTTAGATTCCTCGTCGCTGCGCTCCTCGGAATGACAGTGGGGGTGGGGGCCTTTGGAACGACAAAAGGAGTGGGGGCCTACGGAGTGACGGGTGGCGAGGGGAATGGAATCGGGATGGCGGGAGGCGTTGAGGCCCGCGACGGCGATGACGCAGCGGAAGCGGGCGGTGCGGCGATCCCAGGGGACGCCGTAGAGGTTGTGTAGAAGGAGTTGCAGCCGGTCATGGTCGGAGAGTCTCCCTTTTTTAGCGGAGGCTAGCGGGGAATCGTCTCCGTAGCGGGCGGAACGGACGCCTGGCTGGCCGCCAAGCGCGTCGACTTCCAGGCCCGAGTCGTCGGCCAGGGTCAGGATCCCGCTCGAGACAGCGTATTCGCAGGCTTTCAGGCGCGCGTTGGCTTCAAACGTATCGCCGGTCTCATCGACTTCTTTGTTGATGCCCACATCGGACAGTGAGGCTAACTCGAAAGGTACATCCCCGAGCAAGTCGCGGTATTCCCGCACCTTGCCGGGGTTGTGGGTGGCGATCAGGAGCTTGGGGCGCTTTACTGTCATCCCAATTAACGACACGTTTGGGTGTCAGAAATTTCAAGGACAATCTCGTTGATGTCCAAGATTTGAACCTCGTTTCTGTGTGCGCTGAAGAAGTCCCCTACAGTCTTGAAACGTGAACCATATCTAGATTCAAACTTTTGGGCAATGTCTTGGTAACGCTTGAGAACACTGTTGACTGCCCGTCCACCTTGAAGGAACTTCAGCGCGTGGGTCGTTCCATCCAAATATATTTGCCGGATTTTGCCGGATGTATCCCACATTAGTCCGAGATAATCCTTGAAGAGCTGATCTTGGCGAGCTGGCTCAGGGCCTCCTTTCCACACGATTAGTTTGAATTCAGCAACTCGCTTTGTTGTTACCAAGTCGAATTTTCGTCCCGTATTTCCTGCACCGAGGGACAACTCTAACACTCTTTCATTGTCATCAAGAATATTAGGCAATGCCACGAGGACTCCGATGGCGTGAGTTATTACGTCCAATTGGCCTAAAACCATCTTTATCCGGCGCGAACTATCGATTGCTTGGGCACATACCCCAGCGTCCTTGAGAACGGAGGTGATATGACTTGGGCCTGTAGGCAGTGAAGGAATCAGATTTTCAAGATGGGCCAACCTTTCGGTTGGGTCGGCGCCGAAAGGGGTTATGACGGAGTTAATGTCCGATAACAACCGCTTCGAACATATCGATTCACTCATTCTTCGTTTCTGTCCTTATTTGGGCATCCAGTAATCACTAGTTGAGACAGCAAGTAGGTGGCATACCGCTGGATGGTAGGCGGAACGAGTTCTTTATTCCTGAGACTTTTTGTGCCATTTTGTGCCATGGGCTTGGGTGGCGGTCGATGGGTCCGGCAATGCGGGAATTGCCGCGTGTTATTCCTGTTGATAGGGTAGCGATTGTCTGCCTGGGGGCGCAAGGGCCATATGTCAGTAGCTTGGGCTAGCGAGCGCAGCAGAGTTGGTTGCCGGTAGCCGGTGGGCTCCGGCAGAGATCTTGTGGCGGGGCATCCTGGGTCCTAGGAGTGTCTCCAGATTAGGATTTGAGATTCCTCCTCGCTGCGCTGCTCGGAATGACGGGCCTGTGGGCCTCGGAAAGACATAAATCGGCGGGTGTCCAGCGCCGCCCTATCTGACCTTGCCCGGCTTGGATGGTTTGGTGAGTGACCGGGGTGTTTGTGCGGGATTTCACTATTGATTCGAGCCCTCCTATGTTATAATCTCAAGCCGAACGAGACTCCGTTCAATACTCTCTCCAGGCAAGCGCTCATGTTAGACGATTATTTCCGCCAGTATGGGTTGATTGCCATCTTCGTCGCCGTTTCCTTTATCGTCCCCACCAGCATGCTGCTGATGTCCTGGATGTCCTCCAAGCTGGGGCTGCGTCCTAATAACCCGACCGACGTAAAGCTGGAGACGTACGAGTGCGGCGTGCAGCCCATTGGGGGACGGTGGAGCCAGTACAACTTCCGGTATTACATGTACGCCATCCTGTTCGTGGTATTCGACGTCGAGGTGGTGTTCCTGTATCCCTGGGCGACCAAGTTCCTCAGCTTGGAGTTATTCGCGCTGGTGGAAATGGCAGCTTTCGTAATGATCCTGCTGGTGGGATGGGCATACGCCTGGCGCAAACGAGACCTGGAGTGGGGCTAATGGTTGGGAACGATGGAAATATCTAAGGGAGACGGCCCGCTGCACACGAGAACCTGGGGCCTGGACCAAGACGAGGGCGGGGCCGTTCAGCACCTGAAAGACACTGCCGTTTCTCCGCTGGCCGAGCCGCTTATCGAAGTCCCCGACGACCTGAAGAAGAACATTTTGGTCACGTCGGTGGACGCCTTGGTGAACTGGAGCCGAAAGTCGGCCCTGTGGCCGGTGAGCTTCGGGCTGGCCTGCTGCGCCTTCGAGATGATGGCGACGGCGATGGGCCGGTTCGACATTTCCCGGTTCGGCATGGAGGTGTTCCGGGCATCCCCCAGGCAGGCCGACCTGATGATAATTGCGGGCACGGTGACCTGGAAGATGGCGCCGCCGATCCAGCGCATCTACGACCAGATGGGCGACCCCAAGTGGGTGATTTCCATGGGGGTCTGCGCCACCAGCGGCGGGCCGTATTACGGCTCGTACAGCGTGGTGCCGGGGGTGGACCACATAATCCCGGTGGACGTGTACGTGCCGGGCTGTCCTCCCAGGCCCGACGCGCTGCTGTACGGCATCATGGCCCTGCACGAGAAAATCAAGAAGTACAACAACCTGCGCGGTCGAAAGGCCGGGGTCCATAACGCGCCGCAGCGGACCGGCGGAGAACCGGCCTGATGGCGGTGCGACCCCTGACCGGCGGTGAATTGGCGGAAAAATTGCAGTCGGCAGTTCCCGACTCGGTGGATGAGTGGACAGAGAGCGAGGTATGGGTCAGGCCGGAACGGATTGCCGAGGCGGCCCGCTTTTTACACGACGACCCCGACCTGGACCTGGACTTCCTGAATTCGATTAGCGCCGTCGACTACGTCGAGCACTTCCAGGTGGTGTATCACCTGACCTCACTGCGGCGGCAGCACAGCGCCGTGGTCAAGACCAAGGTATACGGCCGGGAAGACCTGGAACTGCCCTCTGTCTACGGCGTGTGGCGGGGAGCGGACTTCCAGGAACGGGAGGTGTGGGACCTGATGGGGGTGCGCTTTGAGGGCCACCCGAACATGAAACGGATCATGCTGTGGGAAGGCTACGACGGCCATCCCCTGCGCAAGGACTACCTGTAGCTGCCGATGCCGATTCGCACCGAACCAATGACGGTCAACGTGGGGCCGCATCACCCCAGCACCCACGGGGTGTTCCGCCTCCGCGTTACCTTCGACGGCGAAGAGATACTGGAGGTGGAGCCGGTCTTCGGTTATCTCCACAGGGGCACGGAGAAGCTGGCGGAGTCCCGCAACTACACCCACATCGTCACCCTGACCGACCGGCTGGACTACGTTTCGTCGATGATCAACAACCAGGCCTACTGCCTGGGGGTTGAGCGGCTGCTGGGAGTGGAAGCGCCGCTCAGGGGGCAGTACCTGCGGACGATAGCCTCGGAGCTGCAGCGGATAGCTAGCCACTTAATCGGCATCGGCTTCTTCGTCCAAGACCTGGGCGCCCTGGTCACGCCTTTGATGTACTGTTTCAGGACCAGGGAGAGAATCCTGGACCTGTTCGAGATGCTGTGCGGGGCGCGGGTAACGGTCAGCTATGCCCGTCCGGGAGGCGTGTTCTACGACGCTCCGGACGACTTCTGGCCAGCCCTGGACGATTTCATGAAGACCTTCCGGGCGGAGTTCGGCGAGATAGAGCAACTGGTGCTAGAGAACGAGATCGTCAGAGCGCGCACCCGGGGAGTCAGCCCCTTGCCCCTGGACTTGGCGATCAACTGCTCGGTGAGCGGGCCGGTGCTGCGGGCCAGCGGGCTGGAGTGGGACTGGCGAAAGATGGAGCCGTATGACGTTTACGACCGGGTGGAGTTCGACGTGCCGGTGGGCAGCAACGGCGACAACTACGACCGGTTCTGGGTACGGTTCCAGGAGATACGGCAGAGCGCCCGCATCATAGAGCAGTGCGTGGAGCAGATAGAACCGGGGCCGGTGCGGCTGGAACTTCCGTTGCTGGTGAGGCCCGAACCCGGCGCCGAGACTTACGCCAGGGTGGAAGCCTCCAAGGGAGAGTTGGCCTTCTACATGGTGAGCGACGGGGGAATCAGCCCATACAGGATGAAGATACGGTCGCCGTCGTTGATTAACCTGACGGTCACCGAGCACCTGCTGGTGGGCTGGAAACTGGCGGACATGATCGTGACGCTGGGCAGCGTGGACATCAACATGGGAGAAGTTGACCGTTGAACTGCGTGCTGGGACCGGACAATATCCTGCACGACACCCTGCTGTACCGGGTGATCTACGAGTGGGTTGGGCAGGCGCTGCCCTGCGGGCTGGCCTACGCGGTGGCCGGGCTGGTCATCATGTTCATCTTGGTGAACCTGGTGCTGCTGGGAGCCGCGATGCTGTCCTGGGCGGAGCGGCGGATAATCGGGCGGATGCAAAACCGCATCGGCCCCAACAGGTGGGGGCCCTTTGGGCTGTTCCAGCCCATTGCCGACGTGGTGAAGCTGCTGCTGAAAGAGGACCTGACCCCGGCCAACGCGGACAAGCTGGCCTACTTTATGGCCCCGGTGCTGATGCTGATGCCGGTGCTGCTGGTGCTGGCGGTGGTGCCCTTCGCCAAGGACACCGCGCTGGCGAACCTGAACGTGGGAGTGCTTTACGTCCTGGCGCTGGGGTCGCTGACCACGGTGGCGATATTCGTTGCCGGCTGGGCGTCGAACAACCGGTTTGCCATGTTCGGCGCGGCCCGGGGAGTGGCGGTGCTGATAAGCTACGAGATTCCGGTGGTGCTGTCGCTGCTGGGGGTGGTGCTGGTGGCCGGCTCCATGTCGCTGGCGGACGTGGTGGCGGCCCAGACAGTTCCATTCCTACTGGTGCAGCCGGCGGCCCTGTTTGTCTTCCTGGCGGGGACGTCGGCGGAGTTAAACCGCACGCCCTTCGACGTGGCGGAGGCAGAATCGGAGTTGATTGCTGGATTTCACATCGAGTTCAGCGGAATCAAATTCGCGGTGATTCAAGCGGCGGAGTTCGGAGCCACCCTGGCGGCGGCGGCGCTGGTGGTGACCTTCTTCCTGAGCGGGTGGTCGGGCCCGGCTTCCAGCTACATCGGCTGGTTCTGGTTCCTGTTGAAGCTTATGGCGGTTATCTTCCTGTTCACCTGGGTAAGGGCGACTTTGCCGAGGCTGCGCATAGACCAACTAATGGCCCTGGCGTGGAAGTTCCTGCTGCCGTTGAGCATGATCAACCTGCTGGCCACGACCCTGGAAGTTTACTTTTTCAGGAATTCAGAAGGCGCTTTGAGCACGGCAGACCTGTGGATTATGACGGGAATAAACCTGCCGTTGACTGTGGTGTGCATAGTCCTGTTCAGCAACTTGGTGAAGGACAGAGTAGGCCCTGCGGCGGGCCGGCGTCAGGCAGCGGCCGGGATCCCGGCGGCAACGGAGACAGGAGGGGCGGCTTAGCATGTACGGGACGGAAATGGTCAGGGGCCTGCTGGTCACGTTGAGGAACCTGGTCAAGAAGCCATTTACGGTGCAGTACCCGGAAGAGCGGCTGAAGCAGCACCCGCGGTTCCGCGGCGAAGAGTTCGTCTGGTATGAGGAACGGTGCACCGGCTGCGCTTCCTGCGCCAAGTATTGCCCCCTGGGAATCATCAAGATTGTCACAAGTCCCAGCGAGACGGCCCCGAAACAGGGAGACAAGTACCTTCTCGAGGTATTCGACATAGAGATAGCCAGGTGCATGTTCTGCGGGCTGTGCGTGGAAGCCTGCCCTTACGACGCTCTGTTCATGGGCAGCGGCTTCGAGCAGGGGCGTTACTCCCGAAAAGGGATGATGATTGGTCTGGACGAGTTGAGGTCGGCGGAGAAGCGCCCCAGCAACTTCTTCCGGCCCCAGTTGGAGAACGCCGGATATGACCCGCGGGGCGGGCAGCCGCTGGACTGGAAACAGGTGGGCAGGGAGTCCTGGCCGTGGCACCAACGGGAGAAGGCCGGGATGCGGTTGACAGGAACCCCCGCGGAGGGGGAGAGGCCGGCTGATTCAAGCCAGGCCGACGGGAACGAAGAGAGGTCCAAGCCAGCTTCCGCAGAGGAAGCCGCCTAGATGCTGTTCCAGGACATCGTCTTCTGGTTCCTGGGGGTGGTTGCCATAGGGGCCGCACTGGGAGTGGTCTTGACGCGAGACCTGTTCCGGGCGGCGCTGATGCTGATAGTTGTTTTCATCGCAGTTGCGGGGTTCTTCGCGATGCTCAGCGCGGAGTTCCTGGCCGTGGTGCAGGTGCTGATATACGCCGGCGCCATATCCATACTGATAATCTTCGCCGTAATGCTGACCAGGGACGTGCAGCGGGGCAACCTGCCCAACCGGCTGCAGATACCGGCGGCGTTGTTTGCGGCCCTGGTGCTGGCCACGGTGGCCTTTGTGGCAACGGACACCAACTGGAACCTGATTCCCGAGGAGGAGCGGGAGCGGGTGGACCTGGTGCAGACCCAGGCGGTGAGCAATATAGCTCCCGAGACGCTGGCGGAGGCCGGGTTCGACAGTGAGCAGGAACAGGAGGCGGCCGGCGAGGCGGGGCTGGCCGATCTGCTGATTGGGGACTTCGTGCTGCCATTCGAAGCGGTGTCGGTGCTGCTGCTGGCCGCCGTAATCGGCGCGCTGGCACTGGTCAGACCCCAGCCGCCGGGGTCTGAGGGATAGGGGCGATGTCGTTCGAAGCAATGCTGATCATTGCGGCGGCGCTGTTCGCCATCGGGCTGTACGGCGCGCTGGCCCGCCGCAACGTGCTGATAGTGCTGATGTCCATTGAGTTGATGTTCAACGCGGTGAACCTGACCTTCGTGGCCCTGGCCAAGTACGCAGCGCCGGTAGCGTTGCAGGAAAACATCGGCAGTGTGCTGACAGGGCAGGTCTTCGCGGTGTTCGTCATCACGGTGGCGGCGGCGGAGATCGCCTTGGGACTGGCCATCGTGTTCGCCATGTACCGTACGAATGAGTCGCTGGACTTGACCGAGGCCACGGAGCTCAGGAACTGATGAACCTCCTGTTTCGACAGTTGGCGGGTAGCTGAAGCCTATGTCTGCAATGTGGATTGAATTCAAGCGCGCGCCCAACCTGATGATCGCCGAGATGTGGAAAGAGGCGCTGGAGGGCGAGGGCCTGCCCACCCGGATCCTGCCCGAGGGGGACATCCGGGACTGGGGGGCGCGCGCGCCGTTCGTGATTTACGTTCCCAAGGGGCGGGAACACGTGGCCGAAGAGATAGTGAGGAAGCTGTAGATGATCGGCGAAGCCTATATCTGGGCTATCTTCCTTCTGCCGCTGGGCTCTTTCGCCGCCATCAGCCTGATTATCGGGCCATTCTTCAAACGCTGGCCGTTGCTGAGCGGGCTGGCCCTTATTCTGCCGCTGGCGGTAGCCGTGGGCCTGTCGGTGTGGGTGTTGAGGTCGGTGGCTCTGGGGCACGACCTGGAGTTTGCGTCCTACGAATGGCTGGACGTGGGCGCGGCTACGATAGAGCTTGGCCTGCTGACCGATCAGCTTACGGCCATCATGCTGATAGTCGTCACCGGCGTGAGCCTGGCGGTGCAGGTCTACTCGTTGGGATACATGCGGGGCGACAACGGGTACTCCCGGTACTTCGCCTACATGTCGCTGTTCACCGCTTCGATGGTGGGGCTGGTGCTGTCGGCCAACATCATCCAACTCTACGTGTTCTGGGAGCTGGTGGGCGCATCGTCTTATTTGCTCATCGGCTTCTGGCACGAGCGTCCGGCGGCAGCGGCGGCGGCGAAGAAGGCGTTCATCGTCACCAGGATTGGCGACGTCGGATTTCTGATAGCGATCCTGTACCTGTTCTTCAAGGCGGACGACTTTGCGGCGGCGGGGCTGAACGCATTTCACATACCGGACATCTGGCTTGCCGCCCAACCGTTGGCCATCGGCGGAGCGGGTATTTTGGGCGGGATGGCGTTGACCTGGTTTGCGCTGGGGATTTTCGCCGGAGCGGCCGGCAAGTCGGGGCAGTTCCCGTTGCACTCGTGGCTGCCCGACGCCATGGAAGGCCCGACGCCGGTAAGCGCACTGATTCATGCGGCGACGATGGTGGCCGCCGGGGTGTTCCTGGTGGCCCGGTTCTACCCGGTGTTCCAACAGACCGGCGATGCACTGGCGATTATTGCCTTGGTCGGGGCATTCACCGCGTTCATGGCGGCGACGATGGGCCTGGTGAACAACGACATCAAGCGGGTTATGGCCTATTCGACTATCAGCCAGTTGGGGTACATGATGGCGGGCCTAGGGGTGGGCGCTTACGGCCCGGCGATCTTCCACCTGTTCACCCACGCGTCGTTCAAGGCGCTTTTGTTCCTTGGGGCGGGCAGCGTCAACCACGCCACCGGGACGTTCGACATGCGGTACATGGGCGGGCTGCGGCGGGTGATGCCCTGGACCTACCTTCTGACGGTTATCGGAGGGCTTAGCCTGGTGGGCATAATTCCCCTGGCGGGTTTCTGGAGCAAGGACGAGATACTGGTTGGCGTATGGACCGGGGCCGGTCTGGTGGAGCCGCGGGTGGGTCAGGTTACCTTCGGGCTTCTATTGGCAGGAGTTGTGCTGACGGGCTTTTACACGTTCCGGATGATTCACCGGACGTTCCACGGGGAGTTCCGCGGCGGCGTCGACAAGGAAATGGAGGAAAGGGACAAGCCAGAACAAGACGGGGCGGGCCACGGCGGCGGCGTCCACCTGGCGGAGTCGCCGGTGGTCATGGTTGCGCCCATGATCGTCTTGGGCTTGGCGGCGGTGGTGTCGGGCTACCTGGCCAATCCCCAGTGGGACAAGGAAATCGGCATTCAGGGGCACTGGATCAACGAGTTCCTGCTGGAGGGGCTGGAGCATTCGGTGCCGGAGCTGGCCGGCCATTTCGAGGTGCACGACTTCAGCAGGTGGATGGCGGTTATCTCCACGGGAGCCGCGGTCGGCGGCCTGGCGGTCGCCGGGTTGCTGTACGGGCTGCTGCGGGCCGGCAGCAAGGAGCCGCCGTGGGTAATCAGACCGGTGCACACCTTGCTTACGCATAAATACTACGTGGACGCTCTCTACGAGGGAGTGGTGGTGCGGCGGGGATTCTACCGGGCGTTCGCCGGGGCTATCGACTGGCTGGACCGGAACGTTGTGGACGCGGCTGTGGACTCCCTGGGCTGGATTTCCCGCACCGCCGGCGCGGCCATCGGGCGGATGCAAACGGGGCAGGTGCAGGTCTACGGGTCCTTCGTTCTTTTGGGCACGCTGGCAATAATTCTCGCGTTCTATCTGACGTGGAAGATATAAGGGAACTGGATTGGTTTCGGGCTTTACAGGACTGTTAACTGCGGCGGTGTTCCTGCCGGCCGCAGGTGCGATGGTCATCCTGCTTTTAGGGCGGGGCGACCGCAGCATCCGGACCTTTGCCGTGCTGGTGGCCTTGGCCGACATGGTGGTGGCCCTGCTGGTGTTCGCGCTGTTCGACCAGGGAGCTGGGGCCGACCGGTTCCAGTTCGTGGACAGGTTCTCTTGGATACCCGGAGAGACGCTGCGGGCCAGCTACTTCATGGGAGTGGACGGCCTGAGCGCGCCGTTGGTGGCCCTGACGGGCATCATCGGGTTCTGCGCAGTGCTTGGGTCTTGGCGGGTGAACCACCGGGTCAAAGAGTACTTCTTCTGGCTGTTGGTGTTACAGACGGCGGTGATGGGGGTGTTCGCCACCTTGGACCTGCTGCTGTTCTTCCTGTTCTGGGAACTGGAACTTGTGCCGATGTACATGCTCATCTCGATATGGGGGAGCGGGCGCAAGGAATACTCGGCGATGAAGTTCCTGATTTTCACCTTGCTGGGCAGCGCGTTCATGCTGGTGGCCATAGTGGCGGTGTTCGTCACGCCGGAACTGGGGACGTTCGACATGGTCGAGCTATCCACCCAGGGCTCGCTGCTGGCTGCCGGGGCGGTGTTGTTGCCGCTTTCGGTCCTGTTCTGGCTGTTCTTCGCCAACTTCGCCGTAAAGCTGCCCTCTTGGCCGGTGCACACCTGGCTGCCCGACGCCCACACCGACGCGCCCACGGCGGCGAGCGTGATGCTTGCCGGTGTAATGCTCAAAATGGGGGGCTACGGACTGCTGAGAATCAACGTCGGGATGTTCCCCGGAGAGGCCGACCGGTTCGCCTGGGCGCTGGTGATACTGGGGGCTATCAGCGTGCTCTACGGAGCGGTTGTCACGTTGCGCCAGACCGACCTGAAGCGGCTTATTGCCTATTCCAGCGTGAGCCACATGGGGCTGGTCTTGATCGGGGTCGGTTCGATTGGGATTTCTGAAGGGGTGCTGACCGCCACCGGTCTCAAGGGAGCGGCGATGCAGCTTTTCACCCACGGGACCATAACCGGGCTGCTGTTCCTGGGCGTGGGACTCGTGTACGAGAAGGCCCACACCCGCTACATTCCTGACCTGGGAGGGCTGGCCGGGCGGATGCCCTTCGTAGCGGCCGCCATGCTGATTGCCGGGCTGGCGTCCCTGGGGCTGCCCGGACTCAGCGGGTTCGTTTCTGAATTGCTGGTGTTCCTGGGGGGGTTCAAGGCTTACCCGTGGCCTACGGCCGCGGCGGTGCTGGGAATCATCCTGGCCGCGGGCTACATACTTTGGATGATGGAGCGGGCTTTCTTCGGCCCGAAACGAGAGAGATTTGCTGACTTGACCGACGCTTCGTTGGTCGAAAGAGTGCCGCTGGCCCTGCTGGTGGTGACCATAGTGGGAGTCGGGGTGTACCCGGCGGTGCTGACCGACGTGTTTGCGTCGGGGCTGGACCCGATAGTCACCCTGCTGCCGGGGAGCGGCTAGGCCTTCTATGTCTGTCCATGACATATACGTGATTGCGCCTTACATCGGGATGGCCGGGGCTGGCATCCTGGTAATCCTGCTGGACATGGTGTTCCGGCGCAAAGACATTCTGCCGGTTGCCGCCTTTATTGGGCTGATGGTGCCCTTCGGCTTCAGCCTGCTGCAGGCCTTCGACCTGGGCAACCAACTGGACTTGGTGCAGGGGTCGAACCCGTTGGACGCCGGGGAGGCCAGCATTCTGGCGGGGAGCCTGTCGGTGGACCGGTTTGCCCTGTTCTTCAACTTCCTGGTGCTGGCTGCGACGGGGCTGGTGGTGCTGTCCTCGGGCGATTACGTCAGGCGGATGGAGCGGTTCCGGGGAGAGTACTACGGGCTGGTGTTGCTGTCGGCCAGCGGAATGATGCTACTGGCCGCGGCGACTGAACTGGTGACGATTTACATATCCCTGGAGTTGGCAACAATGCCGCTGGCGGCGCTGGCCGCGTTCATGATGACCCGGCAGTCCAGCGAGGCCGGGATGAAGTTCTTGATCATCGGGGCCATAAGCTCGGCGGTGATGCTCTACGGGATGGCGATGATCTTCGGCTACACTGGCAGCACCAAGCTGGCGGAGATAGCGGCCGGAGTGGCGGGCACGTCGGGAGACATTCCCTTCGGCAACATGCTGTTGCTGTCGGGAGTGACGCTGATGATTGCCGGTTTCGGATTCAAGATTTCGTCGGCGCCCTTCCACATGTGGGCGCCGGACGTGTACGAGGGCGCGCCGACCCCGGTGGTGGCGTTTTTGTCGGTGGCCAGCAAAGCAGCGGCCTTCGCCATAATGCTGCGGGTGTTGTTCGTGGGCTTCTTCGACGTGAGCCTGGACTGGGGGGCATTGCTGGCGGTGCTGGCGGCGGCATCGATGATCATTGGCAACCTAGTGGCCATAAGCCAGACCAATATCAGGCGCCTGTTCGGGTACAGCACCGTTGCCCACGCCGGGTACATCCTGGTGGGCGTGGCGGCGGGAGTGACCGCATCGGGGACTACCCCGGACTTCCCGGAGTTCGCGCCGGTGGGTCCCGACAGCGTGCTGTTCTACCTGGCGGCGTATGCGGCGGCCAACCTGACGGCGTTTATTGCCATAATCGCCATCGGGAGCCGCATCGGCAGCGACCAAATCGAGGACTATGCGGGGGTCGCGCAGCGGTCGCCCGCGCTGGCGATAGCCCTGGCGCTGGCGTTGATTGCCTTGATTGGAGTGCCGCCCACCGGCATCTTCATTGCAAAGCTATACGTGTTCACCGCGGCGGTGGACGCCGACCTCGTCTGGCTGGCCGTTGTCGGCGTAATCAACAGCGTGGTCTCGGCGTACTACTACGTGCGAATCATACGGGTGATGTTTCTGCAGCAACCCAAGTCTGAGGAGCGCATCACGGCCCCGCCGGCGTCTTGGGTCGCCCTGGGAGTGGCCTGCGCCGCTATGCTGTTTATGGGCATCGCGCCGGGGTACGTGCTGGACCTTTCCCAGATAGCCATCGGGCCGTTGACGCCGTAGGGCTGGGTGCGGAAGCCGCGGGCCTGAACCTTCGTTGACACCCATTCCGGCGCGGTGCTAGACTTGCCGCGCTTTTCAAGCGACGCCTCAACCCCTAGGCGCTTACCGCTCCAAGAGCCATGAAGAACGTCGGCATAGTATACAACGCCCGCATTCCCGAGGCCTTCGACTTGGGCACGACCATCCTTCACCAGTTGCCCTTGCCGGACCAAAGTTGGATTTGCCCGGCGGAGAACCTGGAGACGCTGACGGAACGGGTCGAGGACACCGACCTGGTTATCACCGTGGGCGGCGACGGCACCATATTGAGGGCGGCCAAGGCGACGGCTCCCGCGGGCATCCCGGTGGTGGGAATCAACATGGGCCGCCTGGGATTCCTAACCGAGCTGCTGGTGCACGAGGCGTTGGAAAACTTGCCGGTGTATCTGAACGGCGATTGCCGGCTGGAAGAGCGCAACATGCTCCAGGCGACGGTGTTCAGGGGGCAGGAGGAGGGGCCCGCCGTCGAGTCCGGTCAATACCACGCTTTGAACGACGCGGTGCTGGCCCGTGGTGCGGTCTCGCGAGTGGTCACCATCAGCGGACTGGTTGACGGGGCCCAAATCACCACGTTCCGTTGCGACGCGGTCATACTTTGCACCGCCACGGGCAGCACCGGGTATAACCTGGCGGTGGGAGGACCGATCCTGGACCCGATGTCCGACGACCTGGTGTTGAAGCCGGTGGCTGGCCACATGGGGCTCACGGCAGGGCTGGTGCTGGCGCCGACGGTGAAAGTTACCTTGTCGCTGGAAGGATACCAGGAAGCGACCCTGAGCGTAGACGGGTACGCCGACCATCCCCTGAGCCCAGGGGACCGGGTAGAGTTGGAGCGGAGCCCATACAGGGCGCGGTTCCTGCGGGCCAATCCACCCAACCACTTCTACGCCACGTTGACCCGCCGCCTGGGCCTCAGCCTCCGGGGCCAGTGAGTTCAGCAGGGGCCATGGAGCCCTCCGAACAAGCGCCGGGGCCGGAACCGACGGTCGAGAGCACAACCCCCTTCCAGGGCAAGCTGGTCAACGTCCGGGTAGACACGGTGCGCATGCCCGACGGTCGGCTGACCACCAGGGAAATCGTCGAGCATTCGCCGGTGGTCTGCGTGGTCCCCATCGACCGGGACGGCAACGTGTTGCTGGTGAAGCAGTACCGCAAGCCCGCCGAGTCGGAGCTACTGGAAGTGGTCGCCGGCGGCGTGGAAGACGGTGAAACGGCCGAGGAAGCGGCCCTGCGGGAGTTGCAGGAGGAAGTCCGTTTTACCGCGGGGAGCATCCGGCATCTGTCCAGCGCCTGGGTCGCTCCGGGATGGTGCACCGAGTTCATGCACCTCTACCTGGCCACGGACCTGATCCCGTCGAGCCTGCCTCCGGACAGCGACGAGAATATTGCCGTGGTAGGGGTCCCCTTGCACACGGTACCCGAGTTGATCGCAAGCGGGGAAATGCGGGACCTGAAGAGCATCGCCTCGCTGCTGCTGGCGATGCGGAGCATGGATTCCCGGTGATTGAGGTTCAATCGGCGGGGTGTTTGGTGGAAGGGGAACGGCCTCCTTGGTGAATGGTGCTCTCGCTCCATGTTGGACACAGGTTGAGGTTTCTTAAACACCTCCTGACCAGATATGGTTAGATTTGCCTCACGGATGCCTCTGTGGCGGTAATGTAAGATTGTCCGGTACTGAACCACGGGCATTGCTAATCCCGCCGCCGGTGCTCTCGGCGCAAGTGATAACCCGACTGCCAGCAACGCTATTTGTTGCTTTCGCTCTCTATTGACCCGTCTTCGACGTGAAGAATGGCCAAACAAATAGGATTAACGTCATAAATGCGACGATAGCAAATAGTATGAGGACAAGAAGCGGCAAATCTCTGCTCAACGGACTAATCTCGGCTTCAGATACCATCCATAAGTAAGCTGTGGCCGTGGCCCCGATCCCACTTAAGCCATTCCATATTTTTGGCTGTGATGATTCCCTACCACCGAAACTAGACGCCAAGGCCAACAATGCGGCGCAGAGCGCGACTAGCGCAGCGTATAGCCCTGATTCCCCAGAGGGGTTGTCGATGGAACCAGAGGTAAGTCCGGCAATGAACGCTAGGGTTCCAAACGCCACTAACGAAACTCGAAGCCAGAGCACGATACGGGAAGTGCATCTCGCAATCATAAGAAAACCTCTTCTGGTTAGTTTCTACGCGATTCCGTGGCGGCTACTTCCTTTCTCAACGTTTGGACTTCGGCAACCAGCCTGTCCAATGCTTCGTTATCCCCGTCATTACGCACTAAGAACGAGGCGAGGTTTGCAGTCACTGCTCCAAAGAGTCCGATGCCGCCAAACATCAATATGATGGCGACCCCTCTGCCGGCAGTAGTGGCCGGCACCATGTCACCATAGCCGACTGTTGTAGCTGTAACCACAGCCCACCAAAGGGCATTAGGAAACGACTCAAGAGAAGAGCCGCTGCCTGTTTCGACAGTAGTGACGATGGTCGCCATGACCAAAACAAAGCCTATGGCATAGACTAGCAAGTAGTCGAGCTTCATCATCCGGGTAGCCCCATGGATTCCGCGCCAGAGATATGTAATGACGCGCAGTATCCGCAAGGGTCTAATGAATGGGATCAGCACGAGGGCCACGTCGAGCCAATTGGCCTTGACGTAGTGCCAACGGTCATGGGCGAGGGCTAACTTGGCCAACAAAACGGCAGCAAAGAACGCCCAGATGAAGACATCCAGCGTTACGACGATTCTCTCCGTATCGGGATTCAACTCCCAAAGAAATGATGCGGCTAGCAGAGGGACCATGGCGAAAGACAACAGGATAAGAGGCAACTCCGTCACTTGTTCGATTCGAACTAGCAGTGCTTTCCGCATGTCGATATTCATTTCAAAATTGCCCCTTATTGCTCAAGCATGTCGTCGGCACCCATATCGCCGCCATACAAGACGTAAGATTCCACAGGCTGGACGTTGGGGTCTCCCCTACCAAAGTCTACGGACGGAAGCAGATGAATGAGTTGCACGATGAATTCAGCCGACTCACTGTTGAACGCGCCGAAGTATTCTGGTTGGGCACTGGCCCTGTCTCGCACGACCTCTACCTCACCAGACACGGTGCTTTGAACGGAAACGATCTTGGCAAGAGGTATGCGGAACGAGCGTTCGCCATGGAAAAACACATGTTTGGTTGAGACGGCGAAGATTCCAGAGCCTCTGTCGGTAAGCACATCCCTCTCGATTGGCGTCCCCCTCGACCCTCCAGTACGAATGGAAACGCCCTTCATTACTCGGAAACTGGCTCCAGCGGATCTACCCTGAAATTCGCGTTTGGTTCGAACCTCAGCGTAGCCCACATCTTCGATGGCTAGTATCAAACGCTCGTTCTTGAGCAGTCTGAAGGGCACGGCGATGTCAACATTTAGGTCCGGCACGACGCCTTCTTGGAGCATTGCCAACACTTTTTCTCGAAGTTCCTGTTGCTGCCTTTGCTCATCAAGCTCACGCTGCCGAGCTAAATGCTGCTGTCGTAATTCTTCTTGGCGTCGTAATTCGGCTTTCTCCTTGTTCTCCCGGAAATACTTACGTATCGCACTTATCATGGCGTTCTTTCCTCACATGGTTGATTCACGATTTTCCCGAGCCGGAGGTCTAAGGTACACATGGGCAACTCAACTTTACTGCGGAGGGAGCTACTCGTTAGGTCTTAGTGTCAACTGCAATCCAACCGACGCGTCGACCTAGCGTTAATCCAACTCGCTTAGCCTCAAGCTAGTATTGAGGCCGTCTTGATGTGGGGATGGACTGGTGCATAGACCCCGTATATTACCCTAGTCGCAGCACAAGTGAAATCCCGGAGCACGATGCCGACGATCAGGTACAACAAAGACCGCTGGAGGTTCAACGTCAGTGGTTGCGGCAATTCCAGAGATCGCGACCATGTGCAGTTGTAGTCGGATTCCTTGCGGCCCGTGCCCAACCCTCGTTTACCCTTGCATCTTAATTTGGTATATTAGGTTCGAAATTTCACAAATGGGGCTAGGGAGGACATTGCTTCATGCTGGAGCATGACGTTCTGGTGATCGGCGCCGGGCTGGCCGGCATGCGGGCGGCCATTGCCGCCAAGGCCGGCGGCGCGGACACCGCCATCATCAGCAAGGTCCATCCCGTCCGCAGCCACTCCAACGCAGCCCAGGGCGGCATCAACGCAGCCCTCATCGACCGCGGCGACAACTGGGAAGACCACGCCTACGACACGGTCAAGGGCAGCGACTTCCTGGGTGACCAGGACGCCATAGAAGTCATGTGCCAGTCGGCAGGGACTTCGCTGATCGACATGGAGCACATGGGGGTGACCTTCAACCGGGACGACGCCGGACGGTTGGGAACGCGGGCTTTCGGCGGGCAGAGGCGGGCCAGGACCTTCTTCGTGGGGGATTTCACCGGCCAGGCCATGCTGCACGTGATGTTCGAGCAGCTTATCAAGTCGGGAGTCCGCAGCTACGAGGAGTGGTTCGTCACCGGCTTGATTCAAGAGGACGGGCAGGTGTGCGGCGTGACGGCCCTGGAGATACGCACCGGGCAGGTGTACGCCATCCGGGCCAAGACGGTCATCTTCTGCACCGGTGGCCTGGGCCGGGTGTTCGAGCCCAGCACCAACGCCCTGATAGTGACCGGCGACGGCATTGCCCTGGCCTATAACGCGGGCGCCCGCCTGATGGACATGGAGATGGTGCAGTACCACCCGACAACCTTGGCGGGCAGCGGGGTGCTGATTTCGGAAGCGGCCCGGGGAGAAGGGGCCTACCTGCTGGACAAGAACGGCGACCGGTTCATGGAGAAGTACGCTCCCAACATGATGGAGTTGGCTTCCAGGGACGTGGTGTCGAGGGCGGAGCAGACGGAGATCAACGCCGGCAACGACGTTGACGGCTGCGTGCTGCTAGACTGCCGCCATCTTGGGGCAGAGTTGATACAGGAGAAGCTGAGCCAGATCCGGGAGATCGGCATCGACCTGATTGGAATAGACATGGTGAAACAGCCGATCCCCATCCGGCCGGGAATGCACTACATAATGGGCGGCATCAAGACCGACGTGGACGGTCTGACCAACCTGCCCGGCGTGTACGCCGCGGGGGAGTGCGCCTGCGTCAGCGTTCACGGAGGCAACCGTTTGGGGGCCAATTCGTTGCTGGATACGATTGTATTTGGAGAGCGCTCCGGCAACCACGCCGCCCAGGCGGCCCGGGAAATAGAGTACGTGGACTTCGACGTGGACGGGGTGGTGGATAGAGAACGGGAACGCATCCAGGACATGCTGGACCGCCCCAACAACGACGACAGGGTGGCCTCGGTACGTCTGGGAATGGGCCAGTCGATGAACGCCAACCTGGCCGTGTACCGCAACCAGGCAGGCATGCAAGAGACTTTGGGCGACCTGGACGAGTTGAGAGAGCGGTACTCCAAGGTCCCGGTGGACAATAAGGGCCGGGTGTTCAACACCGACCTGGTGTTTGCGCTGGAGCTTGGCTTCATGCTGGACTGCGCCCAGACCATCGCGGTCAGCGCGCTGGACCGGCAGGACAGCAGGGGAGCGCAGTCGAGGACCGACTTCCCGAACAGGGACGACGAAAACTGGATGAAGCACGTGGTGGTGACCAAGGGAGAAGGGGGTCCGGACATTTCATACCTGCCTGTCACCGTGACCCAGTGGACTCCCGAGGAGAGGAAATACTAGCTCATGGAAGTTACGCTGCGAATCCGGCGCTACGACCCTGAATCGAACCGGCCTGAATCGTACTGGGAGGAGTTCCCCGTTTCCCTGGAGGGCAACGCCACGGTGCTGGACGCCCTGATCAAGGTCCGGGAAGAAGTGGACGGTACCCTGAGCCTGCGCTGCTCGTGCCGGAGTTCGATTTGCGGCTCCTGCGCGGTGCGCATCAACGGCCAGGCAGGACTGGCCTGCAAGATGCAGGCCGCCGACGCGGTGGACTCCGATGGCGTGATAGTGGTGGAGCCACCGGGGGTGATGCCGGTGGTCAAGGACCTGGTGGTGGACTTCAAGCCCTTCTGGGACAAGATCAGGGAGGTGGAGCCGTATCTGCAACCCCAGGGCGAGGAGCCCGAGGGCGAGTACCTGGCGTCCAACGAGTCCATGCTGCACCTGTCCGGGGTGACCTCGTGCATCATGTGCGGGGCCTGCGTCTCCGATTGCACTGTGTTGGAAGTGGACCCGACCTTCCTGGGCCCTGCGGCCCTGGCCAAGGCCTACAGGTTCACGGCGGACCCCAGAGACGGTGACGAAGAGGGCGTGTCCAAGGAACGGCTGGAGAAACTCAGCGAGGTCACCGGCATGTGGGACTGCACCCGCTGTTCGGAGTGCGTCCAGGTGTGCCCCAAGGGGGTTGCGCCGATGGACCGGATCATGGCCCTGCGAGACCAGGCGATGGAGGCCGGCCTTACCGACAACAACGGCTCCCGGCACGCTACGGCGTTCACCGAGAGCGTGGCCCACAGTGGCTGGCTGGACGAGCTTCAGTTGACGGTGAAATCGGTGGGCGCGGGCAACGTCCCGGCGTTGCTGGGCTTTGCCCCGGTGGGCCTGAGGGCATTGGCCCGGGGCAAGATGCCTCCCATCATTCACAAGAGCATCGAAAACGTGGAGGGCATCCGGAAGCTGGCCGAAAAACTGGAAGACCCTGAGCCGGAGTAATCCCGCTGCGTTCGACGACGGAAAAGACTGGCTGCCAGATGAGAGGTGAGAATTGAGATACGCGTTCTTCCCAGGTTGCGTGTCCAGGGGAGGATGCCCGGAGCTATACCCCGCGGCCACGATGATTTGCCAGCGGCTGGGCATCGGAATCCAGGAGATGCCCGGAGCGTCGTGCACCGGGGCAGGGGTCCTGCAAGAGAAGAACCAGCCCCTGGGAGATGCACTGAACGCCCGGACATTTGCCATGGCGGAGCAGTTGGGCCTGCCTATCCTTACCATCTGCAGCACCTGCCAAGGGGTGATGTCGCAGGCCAACCGGCGGCTGAAGCAAAGCGCGGAGTATCTGGCCGAGATCAACTCCCACCTGGCCGAGGAAGGGCTGGAGTACCGGGGAACTACGGATATCAAGCACCTGCTTTGGGTCTTGGTCGAGGACTACGGACTGGACGAGCTTACCAAGGCCATAACCCGGCCGCTGCATGGCGTCAGAATGGCCCCCTTCTACGGCTGCTACATCATCCGGCCCAGCGACGCCCTGGACTTCGAGGGACACCCGGAGCGGCAGACTTCATTGGAGCGGCTCATTGAGACGTTGGGGGCGACGGTAGTGGACTTTTCCGGGAAGACCCGTTGTTGCGGCTTCCCGATTTTGACCACCAACGAAAAGAATTCGATGGCGATGGTGGCCAAGCACACCGGCGACGTGAAGGACCTGGGAGCGGACGCGATGGTCACTCCCTGCCCGCTGTGCCACCTGAACCTGGACGGCTTCCAGCCCAAGGCCGCAGCCCAGGCGGGGCGGAAGATCGAGATGCCTATCTTGCACCTGCCCCAGGCCATTGGCTTGGCTATGGGTATCAGGCCGGAACGATTGGGACTGAAGCGCCACATAGTGAGCGTGAAGCCGCTGGCGGCGAAGCTGGCGGGGGTGGGCTAAGCGGCTTAGCCGGGGAGTCTTAGTTCCACAGTTCCCCAAGGCTGCAGGTGAAACCCGGGACCACCTGACCACCCTCGAGGGTATCTGCTTCCGTTAGGTCGTAGTGTTCACCCGGGGACACGTGGACGGCGGCCGAGCGGGATGCCGGGTAAATGACCCAGACCAGCCTGGTCCCAGAGCGGAGCCACTCTTCCACCTTGTCCAGCACTTCTCCCTCCCGGTCGCTTGGCGACACCACCTCCACTGCGAGGTCCGGGACCACGTCGATGTAGCCGCTGGGCAGTTCTCCCATCGGCAGCCGGTCTTTGGATACGAAGGATGCGTCGGGGGCCCGTACCGTGTCCGGATTGCGACGCAGTATGAAGCCGGTCCCGGCGGCAAATACTTCTCCCAGGTCATTGTCCCAAACGTAAGTTCCCAAAAAAGTTCCCGCTCTCATGGCTGTGCTTCCATGCTGCCAGTCGGCGAGCGGTATCGCGGTCAACTCCCCCTTCACCAACTCGCAGCGGCAATCTGGCGTGGACAGGCGGAGCAACTCGTCTGCGGTCAGTAATGTCTTTCGCGCACGCATGGTGGCTGCTCAACCGCACCCGGCCCGGGCCTTGCGCATCACCTCGACCAGCTCGGCTACGCTATCTGCCGAGCCTTTCAGCGCCGTTGCGTCTTCTTCGGTGAGGTCGATCTGGATGACCTGCTCCATGCCGCTGGCTCCCAGCTTGACGGGGACGCCGACGCAGAGGCCGTCTATCCCGTACTCGCCTTCCAGGTAGACGCTTCGAAATCCTAGCACTAGTGCTGCCCTAGCTCCGGCTTGATAACCGCGGCGATACGCTCGGTCTGCCACACTATGGAGTCCAGCACTGCCTGGTATTCTCCGCCCAGCAAATGGATCGGGATATAGAGATGGCTGCTGCCTTCATTGATCGTGTAGCCATGAAATGGCGCTTGGCCCAACGCCTGCACGGCGCACTGGTTTAGGTCTTCTTTATGCAATGTAAAAGCCAGAGGATCGTGGTGATACGTTCTCCAATTGCGAAAATAAATCCCAAAGGAACAGTTTTTCAAGCCGCAAAACGTGAAGTAACGGACGCTGTAGCCGCTGGTCACAGAGGGCCTGTAGTTTTTTAATTCCGCAAGCGAATTCGCTTCCATGCTCTCGACCGCATCGTCCACTAGCGCGTACAGATGGGGAATGGACCTGGGGAACTCGGGGGCCAGCGGGCTCCGGCGCAGGGTATCGAGGCTTCGCAATTCCACTACGCCTTGAATCTGATGTATGTCGTTTACCGTTTGGGCAACTGCGCTGCTGGCGTGGGCAGCTATGCCGTCCAGGAGGAATCGCCAAGTGGTCAGAACCAGCTTTCGATTCTCCCCAACGTCGCCCCACCGAATTTCCGGCTCAACGTGCTCATTGCATAAGTAGAGATTGTCAGCTTTCGCAACCCTACCCTGTAACTCCTCCCAAATCTCCGCGAGTCTCTCGGGTGGAACGACGAACAGAAGGGCAGACGGCTTCTCATCGGGCAAATCCTGAAGGTAGGTCACCGGTTGATGCTTGGTCAACGTTGCTTGAAACTTGGCCTCGATGAATACCCTTACGAGGCCATGCGAATCGAACCCTGTGAGATCCGGAAACGCTCCGCTGCCGACTACTGATTGAGTCTGTACCAGGGTAATCGGGTCGATGTCGGCTCCGCAACCGCGCAGCACATCCAGTAGGGCCTGCCTGGAGGCCTCGGAACTGTTGAGGATATGAGCGAGGGACTCGTTAACGATGTCCTCGGTGCGGTTTGACAGCTTAGGGCCGGGCATAGCTGCTATTCACCCGGCCCGGGCCTTGCGCATCACCTCGACTAGTTCTGCGACGCTGTCCGCCGAGCCTTTCAGCGCCGTTGCTTCTTCTTCGGTGAGGTCTATCTGGATGACCTGTTCCATGCCGTTGGCGCCTAGCTTGGCGGGGACGCCGACGCAGAGGCCGTTTATCCCGTACTCGCCTTCCAGGTAGACGCAGCAAGGCAGAATGCGCTTCTTGTCCAGGAGGACAGCTTCCACCATTTGAGTGATGGCCGCGGAGGGGGCGTAGAAGGCGCTGCCAGCTTTTAGCAGGGCCACTATCTCTCCGCCGCCCTGCCGGGTTCGCTGCACCAGCCCGTCGATGGTTTCTTTGTCCAGCAGTTCGGTTATGGGTATGCCTCCCACGGTGGTGAACCGGACCAGGGGAACCATGTCGTCGCCGTGGCCGCCCAGCACGTAAGCCTGGACATCCTCCACTGACACGTCAAGATGCTGGGCGATGAAGGTGCGGAAGCGGGCGGTGTCGAGAATCCCGGCCATGCCGAATACCCGGTTGCGGGGAAAGCCGCTGGTCTGGAACACGTTTTGGACCATGGCGTCGAGAGGATTGGTAACGGGGATGATGATGCAGTCGGGGGAATGCTTGACCACTTCCTTGGTGACCGACGCTGTAATCCTCATGTTGGTGAGGAGCAGGTCGTCGCGGCTCATGCCGGGCTTGCGGGCTATGCCGGCGGTTATGACCACCACGTCGGAGCCCGCCGAGGCCTCGTAGCCGTTGCTGCCAACGATGCCGGCGTCTGTGCCCAGCACAGGGCCGGACTGCAGCATGTCAAGGGACTTGCCCTGGGGAAGGTCCTCCACGACGTCTACGAGGACTACGTCGGCATATCCCAACTGGTGAATTCTCTGGGCGGTAGTGGCGCCGACGTTGCCGGCCCCGACCACGGTTACCTTACTGCGCATGTGCCGTTTTCCTCCCATGGGCAACTTCAGAGGCTGCCGCTTGTTGGCGTTTGGAGCCGCACCCAGCCCGGACGTAGTCAACACCGACTGGGAGGGCCATTGGGTCTGCTATTGGTGCATTCGCTGGATCATCGCGGGGGTCGTCCGCAATCCTGCCGTGAGCGGCTAGGCGTGGACGTATTCCTCCCACCTGGCCTCGATGCTGGAGTCGGCCACCGTATCCATGAGGTATTGGCCGAACTCGGCGCCGGTGGCCCCGGTGTCCCGGCCGGTCATGACTAGCTTTCGTTCGTACTGGCCGCAAACGTCCAAGGCCTTGTGCAGTTTGGAGCCGATTTCGGGGAACCCGATGTGCTCCATGAGCATGGCGCCGGCACGGATCATGGAACTGGGGTCGGCGTACTGAGCCCTGCCCTCCCTGACCATGCGGGGAGCGCTGCCGTGGATGGCCTCGAACATGGCGTAGGCCTTGCCGATGTTGGCGGCGCCTGCAGTGCCGACGCCGCCCTGGACCTGGGCGGCTTCGTCGGTGAGGATGTCGCCGTAGAGGTTGGGCAGCGCCAGGACCTGGAATTGTTTCTGGCGGGCCGGGTTAATCAGGGCGGCGGTCATGATGTCGATGTACCAGCCGTCCCACTTGATGCCGGGGTAGCGTTCCGCGACCTTGCGGGCGACGTCCAGGAACTTGCCGTCGGTGGTCTTGACGATGTTGGCCTTGGTGACGATGGTGACGTAGTCTTTGCCGGTGCGCTGGGCGTGGGCGAAAGCGGCGTCGATGATGCGCTCTGAGCCCTGGCTGGTAATGACCCTGAAATCGACTCCCAGGTCTTCGGAGACGTTGACGCCCTGGCTGCCGACGGCGTACATATCTTCGGTGTTCTCCCGGAAAAAGGTCCAGTCGATGCCCTGGGCGGGGATGCGGACCGGCCTGACGTTGGCGAACAGGTCCAGTTCTTTTCTCATGTTGACGTTGGCGCTTTCCAGGTTGGGCCAGCCATCGCCCTTTTCCGGCGTGTGTGTGGGCGCCTTGACGGTGACGTGGCAGTCTTTGATTTGCTCCATGACCTCATCGGGAATGGACTGCATCTTGGCGGCCCGGTTCTCGATGGTGAGGCCCTCGATGGTGCGAAATTCTATCTTGCCGCTTTTCACCTGGTCGCTGAGCAGGTTCTCCAGCACCGTCTGGCACTCCTCGGTGAGGCTGGGGCCGATGCCGTCGCCGCCAATCATTCCGATTTTGATTGGGCTTATTTGGCTGAAGTCCAGCCAGTCGGGCTGCTGCTTGAGGTTCTCCACCCGCTCCAGTTGCTCTTCCAAGACCTGGCCAAAGTGGGCCTTGGCAGCCTCGATCTGGTCGGTCCAAGCCGGATTGGGCATTCTAGGGCTCCTTGGTACAAGGGTAGGAGTAGGCGCAGTCGTGCTTCGTCACCAAACAGGCCACATTATACAGGCCTGCGTTGGCAGGCGGTAGTGCCGGGCGGGTTCAGGTGAGAAACGCTGCTATTGCCAGAGCGACGGCAAACAGCGGCAACATTGCCAGGAGGCAACCGGATCCTTGGGCCTTGGGTGAAGTAGATGTGCGTGAGACAGTGGAGGAAGCGGACGCCTTCTCGCGGCGCATCCTATCAGCGAGCCGCTTGGCTTTCCAGGGGTCGGGACGTATCTCATGTACTTTGAGGACGCCTTCGGGGTTGCTCCAATCGATTACACGGCCGGACGTGGAAAAGGTGACGCTTCCCCCAAAGGTCAAGTTTCCTCCACGGTAGTGCCAAACTTCATAGTCCCTACCGTGTCGGATGGCATCGGGGGTCTTGTCCGCGTCGATGCCGTGCGGCGTACCTTGCAATCTGGCGACGTCGTCCTTGTAGGAACCCAAGGAGAATATGGGACTAGAAGTAATATTAGGCCCTGGCACTACGCGGACCTTCAAGTTACGGCCGATGTTACTCCACCCCAAGACTCGGCCCCCCATGAACTCCACTTTATCGTGGTGGTGTCTGTAGCGCCAGATTTCTGTGCCAAGAGGCTTTTTTATCTTGCTGGAAGGTTCTCCTTGTACTCTCTTTACGGTGCTCTCGTTTGACCCAAGGGTGAAATACTCCTCTCCCGTCCATTCAACATCGCGCTCAGGCTGCTGGACCTTGAGAGCACCGTCCTGTGTTTCCCAAGCAACGACGCGGCCGGTTTTGATGGAGAATTCAACGATGCCGCCAGTGAAATGCCATGTCTCTCGGTCCGGGTCCTCCCCTTCGCTGAACTTTCCGACTGGCTCGCTGTCCTCCGGGTTTGCTGGTTTGCCTAACTCCCTGTCGAGTTCTCGCATGTACTTCCGATGCTCTCGTTCTTCTCGGATGGCGGCGGCAGTTCTCGGAGTCGGGACGGTAACGCGGGATGGGGTTCCTTGCAATCTAGCAACGTCATCCTTGTGGGAGCCTATGGAGAAGGACTCAGAGGTGGTAACGTTGAGGCCGGGAACTATACGGACATTCAAGTTCCCACCGTTGGACCATCCGTCAACCCGTCCAGCTTTGTTGAAGTGGATCGGACTATTTGGAGATTCCGCGTCCTCGTTCCAGTAGCGCCAGACTTCCCCTTCATATCCAATGTCGACCATGGAGCTAGTCTGGTTCGGCGGGCCTTGAATCCGGGTTACGTCGTCCTTGGTGGAGCCGATGGTGATGTAGTCCAGGATGCCCTTGCCGGCACTGTGGCGCGAGCGTGGCTTTTGCGGGTCTGTTTGGGTGGGTGCATCTTGGCCCTGAGACGCGGCGGCGCTATCTGAGTCGGCCCGGCTCTGATCGTAAGCGGCTCGTTGCTCGGGGTCACCAAGCACGGCGTAGGCCCTGCCGATGGCGCCCAGCATAGCGGCTGCTTCCGGCGAGGGGTCCGCGGAGGGATGATATAGCTCGGCCAGCCGCTGGTAGGTCGCGTCGATGACGGCTTGATGCGCCGAGGGGTGAACCTGGAGGGTTTCGTACAGGTCTTCGGGGTCTGTCATACGCAGTCTCTTTGGCAATAGGGTTAGCCGTTACCTATTATGGCGCAACAAGCTGGGCTGCCAGGGCCTGGTCGTCCGTCACGGGAAGCTGGCACGCGTAGTTCTGGCAGACGTAGACCGTGGGCTTCCCCTCGACCATGCCCCTGTCCTGCAGCAGCGGGATGGCCTCGTCGCTATCTTGCGGGCCGGGAGCGCCGACAACGACCTTGTTGGGCAGGTAGCGGGTGAAGACGGCGTCCAAGAGTAGTCGCGTAGCTGGATTAGCCCTGGGGCCGACGACAGCAATCTCTTTGGGTGCGGATACGTAGAAGTCGAGGGCTGCGAGCCAATGGCCGGTGCCTGCCGGCGCCTTGCCCATCACGTCGCTCAGGGCCCTCAGAGGCTTGGCGGCCTTGGAGGCGTATTCCTGGTTGCCGGTGATCAGCGCCAATCGCAGCAGGACATCGGAGGCCACGGAGCCGCCGCAGGGCTGGGCGTTGTCGAATATGTCCCGGGGGCGCATGACCAGGGACTCGTGGTCTGAGCCGGTGTCGTAGAAGAAGCCTGCCCCCTCGTCCCAGAACAGGTCGATCATCGCATCGGCCAGGAATAAGGCTTCGGTCAGCCAGCGGCGGTCGAAGGTCGCCTCGTACAGGGCTATCAGGCCGTCGGCGACGAAGGCGTAGTCTTCCAGGTAGGCGAGGAGCTTGGCCTGCCCGTTGCGGTAGGTACGGAGGAGGCGGCCCTGTGTCTTCATGGCGCTCAACAGGAACTCTGCGTTGTTGACGGCGGCCTGCAGGTAGTCGTCCCGGCCCAGGGCCACCGCAGCCTCGGCGAAGCTGTGGAGCATGAGGCCGTTCCAGGACGCCAAGACTTTGTCGTCGAGCAAGGGATGGACCCGTTCCTCCCGGATGTCCAGCAGGGTCTTCTTGGATTGGTCGACCATGTCTTCCAGTTGGGGCAGGTCGATGCCGTTTTCTTGGGCAAACGAGGCCGGTTCCTGGGGTATGTTGAGGATGGTCTTGCCCTCGAAATTCCCGGCGTCGGTAATTCCGTAGTAACCACCAATCAGGTTGCCGGTTTCTTTGCCCAGGGCCGACTGGAATTCCTCCGGCGTCCAGACGAAGAACTTGCCCTCTTCGCCCTCGCTGTCAGCGTCCTGGGCGGAGTAGAACCCACCCAGCGCGTCTGTCATCTCGCGCAGCACGTAGTCCAAGGTTTCCTCGGTAATGCGGCGGTAGAGGGGCTGCCCGGTGGCCTGGTAGGCGTGGAGGTAGAGCCGGGCCAGCAGCGCGTTGTCGTACAGCATCTTTTCGAAGTGGGGGACCAGCCAGTGGGCATCGGTGGAGTAGCGGTGAAAGCCTCCGCCGATTTGGTCGTACATGCCGCCATGGGCCATGTTTTGCAGGGTCAGGTGGACCATCTCCAAGGCCCGGTCGCTGAATCCCCGGTGGTGATAGCGCAGCAGGAACTCCAAGGTCATGGGCTGGGGGAACTTGGGCGCTGCTCCGATGCCGCCGTTCTGGTAGTCGAAGCCGGAAGCCAGGCTGGAGTAGGCCTGGTGGAGTGTGTCCACGGTTAGCGGGTTGTGGCCGACGGACACGCGGCCGGACCAGCCCATGCGGTCGGCTAGCTGCTTGGTGGTCTGGGCGATGGCGCCCTGCTGTTCCCGGTATGCTTGGGCTATGGACAGCAGCAGCCGGGGGAATCCGGGCATGTTGGGGTGGTCCACCGGCGGGAAGTAGGTGCCGCCGTAGAATGGCCGGCAGTCAGGGGTCAGGAACACCGTCATGGGCCAGCCGCCGCTGCCGGTGAGCATCTGGACGGCTTCCATGTAGATGGCGTCCAAGTCTGGGCGTTCTTCCCGGTCGACTTTGATGCTGATGAAGTTGGCGTTCATCAGCGTGGCTATGTCCTCGTTCTCGAAGGACTCTCGCTCCATGACGTGGCACCAGTGGCAGGCGGAATAGCCGATGCTCAGCAGGATAGGCTTGTTTTCGGCCTTGGCCCGCTGCAGGGCTTCCTCGCCCCACGGGTACCAATCCACGGGGTTATTGGCGTGCTGCAGCAGGTATGGGCTGGTCTCGTTAATCAGGCGGTTGGGCATTGGGGCTCCACCGGGCTTGGGTCGGGCATCGCCTCCTGCTTAAGCCGCTCCAGGAACTCCGGCAAGGGGACTGCGCCTAGGTCCTGTCCGTCGCGCTGGCGGACGGCTACGGCGCCGGCTTCCGCCTCGCGGTCGCCGACTACCAGCATGTAGGGGACCTTCATCATCTGGGCGTTGCGTATTTTCAGGTTCATTCGCTCGTTGCGGCCGTCGACTTCCACCCGGAAGCCGGCGTTTGACAGCGCCGCCTGTACCTGATTGGCGTAGTCCAGGTGGCGTTCGGCGATGGGAATGACCGTCGCCTGGACCGGGGCGAGCCACAGGGGGAAGGCGCCGCCGTAGTGCTCGGTCAGCACACCCAGGAACCGCTCCATGGATCCCAGGACGGCCCGGTGGACCATGTAGGGACGGCTTCTGCCGCCTTCGGCGTCCTGGAAGGTGAGGTCGAACCGTTCCGGCAGGTTGAAGTCGAACTGGACGGTGGCGCATTGCCAGGAGCGTCCCAGGGCGTCGGTAATGTGGATGTCTATCTTGGGCCCGTAGAAGGCGCCGCCGCCCTCGTCCACGTCGAAGGCTATCCGCCGTTGCTCCAAAGCATTCTGGAGGGAGATGATGGCGTGTTCCCACATCTTGGGGTCTCCGACGTACTTTTCGGGGCGGGTTGCCAAGGCGATGCTGTAGTCGGCGAAGCCGAAGGCATCGAGCAACTCTAGGGTGAGGTCGAGGACCCCTCCCACTTCGGCTTCAACCTGGTGGGGCTGGCAGAAGATGTGGGCGTCGTCCTGGGTAAAGCCTCGGACTCTCATCAACCCGTGGAGCACGCCGCTGCGCTCGTAGCGGTAGACCGTGCCAAGCTCGGCGAAGCGCAGTGGCAGCTCGCGGTAGCTGCGCAGGGCCGAGCGGTAAATCATGATGTGGAACGGACAGTTCATGGGCTTCAGGAAATAGTCCTGTTCGTCCACCTCTACCGCGGCGTACATGTTCTCCTGGTAGAAGTCCAGGTGGCCGCTGGTCTGCCACAGCCGGCTCCGCCCGATGTGGGGGGAATAGACGATGTCGTAGCCGCGGCGGTAGTGCAGGTCGCGCCAATAGTCCTCGATGATGGCCCGGATACGGCCGCCCTTGGGATGCCAAACGATGAGGCCGGGCCCGACTTCGTCGTGGATGGTAAACAGGCCCAATTGCCGGCCCAGCAGGCGGTGGTCCCGCTTTTCGGCCTCCTCCAGCAGGGACAGGTGTTCTTCCAGATGCTCCTGGGTCTCAAAGGCGGTGCCGTAGATGCGCTGGAGCATGGGCCGGTTCTCGTCCCCCCGCCAGTAGGCGCCGGCTACGCTCAGGAGCTTGACGGCGGAAATATCGGCAGTGTTGTCTACGTGGGGGCCCTGGCACAGGTCGACGAAATCGCCGTGGCGGTAAATGGACAGGGTCTCGGCATCTTCAAGGCCGTCTATGATTTCGAGCTTGTACGGCTGGTCGGCGAACAGCGACCGCGCTTCTTCCCGCTGGACTTCCTGTCGTTGGAAGGGGTGTTGTGCGGCGATGGTCTTGACCATCGCCTTCTCGATCTGTTCTAAGTCTTCGGGGGTGAAGGGCCGGGGAACGTCGAAGTCGTAGTAGAAGCCGTCATGAGTAGGGGGCCCGATGGCGAACTTGGCCTCGGGGAACAGTTGGAGCACGGCCTCGGCCATCACGTGGGCGGCGGAATGCCGCATGCGGTGGCGGAGGGCCTGCTCAGGGGAAACGTGGCCGCTACCCGGGGCGCCGTGGTCAAGCATGGTTGTACCTTAAGAACATCCGGGAAAGTCCGGGTTTTGGAATTACGGAGGGTCGGGATGCATTATAACCGATGCTGACA
This sequence comes from Dehalococcoidia bacterium, assembly GCA_963668505.2. Taxonomy (GTDB): domain Bacteria; phylum Chloroflexota; class Dehalococcoidia; order Lucifugimonadales; family UBA3495. The sequence continues at coordinate 37,550 of CAXXWY010000024.1, forward strand.
TTTTCGCCTTGACGCCCAATCGCCTTGCCATGATTCTGAGCCATTTAAGAATGGACAAGCTGATACCCAGAACGACCTGTTACGGCGATTTCTCCCATGGAAGGGCAAAGAATCAAGGTCTCATGGGGTGAATGGGCGATTGCCGACAACCGCGCGGCTTAAGTGATAAGCGAGGAGGTCTTGGTCACCATCAACAAAAGGACGTAATCCCATCAGGGTATGGTCAGGGGTCGTTATCCGAAAGGAGTATTTCTTCCACAACGTCTAGTATTTCAACGACCAACTCAAAGTACCGGCGCACTTCATTGACTGTGAAGTGCGATTGTGTCTCTCCAACGTGCGCTAATGACATGCGGTTGCTAACGATACTTCCTAGTGCCTCCCGAGCTTCCTGACTTACCGAATTACCGTACGAGCTTCTATAGTCATCGCCGAATCTGGCAAGAACATTGGCGATGTCCTGCGACCGCGGGTTTCTAAACTGCATGTCTATTGAATATCGGACAAACTCTTGGAGGTGTGGATCATTAGCCTTGCCTGCCCTTTGGACAACCAAATATTCTATACAATCCTCTACTACCCCCGAGATTAGTACGCTGATATAATCTGCGAGGTAAGCACCTAAATCAGGATCAGCTTGCGATTTGCCAGTAGCGTATCGAAGCCTATCTTCGATAGCAGAACAACGGCTTAACACATAGGCGTTTCGGGGCATTACTGCAACAAGACCCTATATGCTAACCTCAACCTCTCTTGCACAGTGTTGACATCGGTTGTGCTAGCAGTTGTTGAGGCAATGAATCTCTGGTTTTGTTTGAGGATTTCGTATCGTTCTTGAATATCCGGAGGGATTGAGTTTGACTTGGCAAACGCAACCATAACGGAGTCGAATACGGCGACGTTAATGCCTCTCCTTATGTGGAATGGTCTTTCACCAAGAGAATCAACTACCTGCTGCGTGGACTCTCGGAAGATACGCCGGTAGCCTTCCGTGTTCGGGTCTCTCTGATGGTTTGCCATATAATCGCTAATGAATTTCTTCATGGGTTTGGTATAGGAATCAGACCGCTCATGTAGGGCTAGGAACCTCACTATCAACTCGACGTCCCGCATTCTGACGTCTGGTTGCGGTGTGCCGAAAATATCCCGCCACGCTTGGTCTTTGTTCATCTCTACTAACATATCATTGAAGGGACCGTGATAAGAACTGTTGCGTATCTCCTGAGAGGTAAGCAGCATTCCGCCGGTGTTCAGTCGCTCGAATATTTGGTAAACAGTGTAATCGTCCTGTTTTGCCCTCAAGTGCTCGATGTTAACAACACGCAGTACCGAAGTGAGCAGCGTTGTCTTCTCAGAAGGCTCGAGATCAACGTACCTTTTACCCTCCCACCGCTCGTCTACTCCTGTTAGTCTGAAAACCTTTCCGTCAGGCAGATGGCCATCGAAAAAACCGAATACGCTGCGCAAGCGTTGCTGGCCGTCAATTACCAACTGCTTTTGGCTGCCCCTTCCCTCCACGAACACGAAGATGCCGGGTACTGGCAGGCCAATTAAGAATGACTCAATCAACCGGCTGGCTTGGGGGGGCTTCCAAACGAATCCTCGTTGGAACTTGGGAATCACGATGTCTCCACGGTTCCATCTGGCGTGCAGGGTTTCCAACTCAGGATCTGAGGGATAGGACCGGATTCTGTAAAGCGGTGTGCCTATGTCAAGATCTTCTTCTTCCGACTCTATAGGCTCGATTATTTCATTGGTTTCTGCAGTCATTCCCAGGACTCCCGTTAGAAACGTGTAGAAAGGTGTTCAAGTTGAATACGTCCGCCATAACGTGTGGAGTATGCTGACGCTAAGGTTCTGACCTGCGTCCAAGTCTTTATACCACTGGCGAAATCACTGAAGCAAGGAATGGCGAATGGCAAATCGTGTCCACGGTGGAAATCAAGAGCGGCACAGACCCTGCCGGCGCACTCGAACGATTGGGGGCCATTCAAAAGAGTTTCGCAGAGACCCCAGTCAGAGCCAGAAACTTTGCGGTTCTCGGGGTCGTGACCTCAGAGATGCGCAGACGCCTAGACGACATGAATGTTGCCAGGGATTTCTCTCTCTACCAAATTCTGCATGACAACGACGCTTGGGATGATTTCACAAGCGAGATATTTCATCATACTCTCCGTATTGCCTAGCATTTGATAGCCGAGCTTGGGAATCACCAAAGTGATGGACGGCCCCTAGTCCAGGTGGAGGACCGCGAGGAGTGGAGGTCGTGGCTGGCCGGGAACCATGAGGAGGCCAGCGGCGTCTGGCTGGTCTCGTGGAAGAAGGCGACCGGCAGGCCGTTCGTAGCCTATACAGACGCCGTAGACGAGGCGTTGTGCTTTGGCTGGGTCGACTCCAGGCCCAACAAGTTGGACGAGTCCAGAGCAATGCGGTTGTTTACCCCGCGGAACCCCAAAAGCCCTTGGTCGCGTATCAACAAGGCCAAGGTGCACCGTCTGACGGAGCGAGGCCGCATGGCACCGGCTGGGATGCGGTCTGTGGAGGCGGCGAAGGCCAACGGCGCTTGGACTGTCTACGATAAGATCGAGGACTTGGTAATACCCCCAGACCTGGCCTCGGCTCTGGATGGGAACGACGAGGCAATGGCATATTTCAAGAACTTCCCAGAATCGTCGCAAAAGAACATATTGTGGTGGATAAAGACGGCAGTGAAGTCAGAAACAAGGGCGGCCAGGGTGTCGGCGACGGTTGAACTAGCCGCTCAGAATCGAATGGCCAACCACCCCAAGGGGAGCGATATCGGCCCGGCGCGGGCATCCAAGGGCCGACAAAGGTAGCGCCGGGGTTACAGTCCTAGGATTGCCCCATCTTCGTCCACGTCCAGGGCGCGGGGGCTGCCGGGAAGGCCGGGCATCGTCACGATGTTGCCGGCTATGGGGTAGATGAAGCCTGCGCCTACTGAGGCCCGTACGTCGCGAACCTCGAAGGTGTAGTCCGCGGGGCGTCCTTTGCGGTCCGGCCGGTCGCTGATGGACAGGTGGGTCTTGGCCATGCATATCGGCAAGCCGCCCCACCCCAACTCGCGAAAGCGCCGCAGTTCCCTGCGGGCGGCGGCGCTCCATGATGCGTCGGAGGCGTTGTACACCCGTTTAGCCAGAGCCAGGACTTTGTCTTCCAGCGAGTCCGAGAGTTCATAGGCGTAGTCTATGTTTGCAACGCCGTCCTCGGGCACATCCCGCGTAGCAGCCATCAGTGCCTTGGCGAGTTCGGTGCACCCAGGGCCACCGCTAGTAAAGGGGGCGCATTCCACAGCTGTTGCACCGGCCTCCTCGCTGCCCTGCATGACTAGTTGCAACTCCTGTTCCGTGTCGGTGGGAAAGAGGTTCAAGGCCACCACTACGGGGAGTCCGAAGGATTGGATGACGCCGATCAAGTGGCGCAGGTTGGCCATGCCCCGTTCTACGGCGGCAGGATCGGGCAGGCCCAACTGCGCCGAGCGCACACCTCCGTGAAACTTGAGGGCCCGGACGGTGGCGACTATTACCGCTCCGTGGGGGCGCAATTGGGACGCGCGGGTCTTGATGTGCATGAACTTCTCGAACCCCAGGTCGGCGCCGAACCCTGCCTCCGTCAGGACGTAGTCGGCGCAGCGCAGAGCCAACTGGTCTCCGACAATGGAACTGCACCCGTGGGCGATGTTGCCGAATGGCCCGGTGTGGACGATGACCGGCTGTCCTTCCGTCGTTTGCACCAGATTGGGCAGCAGGGCGTGGCGCAGGAGCGACATCATGGAGCCAACTGCCCCTTCGATGTCGGCCACCGCCACCGGCCGGCCGTTCCTGGTGAAACCCACAACGATGCGGCCCAAGCGGTCCCGCAGGTCTTGCAAGCTGCTGCTAAGGGCCAAGATCGCCATGACCTCGGAGGCCGATACGATGTCGAACCCCGTTTCCCGGAGGGGAGCGTTTGCGGTTCCGCCCAACCCAGTGACCACCTGGCGGAGGGACCGCTCTTCCATGTCGGAGACGCGGCGCAGGGTGATTCCAGAGGGCATCATGTCCGGCACCTGCCCCCGTTGCACGGCGTTGTCTATGAGTGCTGCCAGCAGGTTGTGGGCCGAAGAGACGGCGTGAGCATCGCCGGTGAAGTGGATGTTGACCTCGTTCTCCGGCTCCACTCGCGACAGCCCGCCGCCGGTGCCGCCGCCCTTGATGCCAAATATGGGCCCCAGCGACGGCTCCCGAAGGGTGGCGACGGCATTGACGCCCAGTAGTCCGAATGCCTGGGTCAGCCCCACCGTGGTAGTGGTCTTGCCCTCGCCTGCCGGAGTCGGCGTGATACCCGTCACCACGATAAGTTTGCCCCGCTTGCTGCTGCTGGATGCGGCGTCCAGCAGCACCTTGGCCTTGTGGCGTCCGTATGGGATCAAGGCTTCCGGGTCTAGTCCCATCTTTTCGGCGATTTCAGCTATAGGCAGTAGCATGATTTTCCCTGTAAGGTTTCCGCTGGACCGGAGCCGGCGACTGATCCAGCGGCATCAAGCGATTTGACTATGACATTTGTACCACCAGTCGCGATAGGAGGACAAGCATAGGCGACAGGCCGGCGACGAGGAAAGCCTAGAACGCTGGCGCTCAAGTTACGGGTATCGGCTAAAACGCCCCAGTACCTGTACGGATTGCAATTGTCCTCTGCCAGCTTGAGAGTTATACTCAATGTACAGGTCGAGCATAGGCGGCGTTTGGGCATTCGGATTATGGACGGAGACCGGCTCTGATGGCCACTACTACAAAGGACGTGTCGGCCCAACAGTTGGGTTTGCCAGAGGAACTTATCCTGATGCTCCTCAGCGAGGAGAACGGGTACTTCTACCAAGTGCCCGGCTGGGACTTGAACTGCGCCGTCGCGGGAGCCGCTCTCGCGGAGCTTTCCCTCTTGTCCCGCATTGACACGGACATGGAATCCCTGTTCCTTGTGGACAAGACGGCAACGGGCAACCCTACCCTGGACCCAATTCTAAAGGAAATAGCGAGCGAATCGGCCCAGCACAACGCCCAGTACTGGATTGAAAGGCTCGCCCCTCAAGCGGAGTCGATCATTGATTTGACCCTGGACCGCTTGGTCGCCCTGAAGATACTGGAGCACCACGACGGTGATTTTTGGACGCTGTCTCCCACTGCCTGGCAGACGGAGCAGCTTAGCAACAGGCATGAAGACACCGAGGTCTCATACGTTAAGACGCGCATCAGCAGACAGATTTTCAACAACGAGATCCCGGACCCGAGAGACGTCATCATAATCTGCCTCATCAACACGTGCGATGTTTTTCGGTTCATATTCCAACTTGACGACAATGCGGAGGAACGGATCCAGGTCATTTGCCAGATGGACTTGATTGGCCGTTCGATAGCGGAAGCGGTTTCCCAAAACCTTGCCGGGCCGCTGCTGCGGCGGTCAGCGTTGACCAAGAAGATACCGACAGTGCCGCTGAACAAACTGCTGTTAAACCGTTACACGCGTTCCGGCAACATTCCCGCCCTCTTTGGTGAGCTCGCAGAGAAATATGGTCCGGTATTTAAGATTCGCCTTCCCTTTGCCAAGCCCATGATCTTCCTGGCCGGGCCCGAGACGAATGAGTGGGTACACCGGCGGGGGCGCATGTACCTGAGAGCAAAGGACTACTTTTCCGACTTCGAGAAAGTCTATGGCGCGTCAGGAGTAATGCCTTCCCTGGACGGCGCTGATCATTTCCGTCTCCGGAAGTCCATGTCACCGGCGTATTCCCGCGGAAGGCTAATGGGACAGCTGGATCAACTTTATCATCATGCCCGGAAGCATATGTCAGGCTGGACGGTTGGAGACTCTCTTAATGCGACGAAGATGAGCAGGCTGATGATTAACGAGGAACTCTCTCAGCTCTTCGTAAGCGTCGATTCTCAGGATATCTTTTACGATCTGGCCGAATACAAGGAACGGGCGCTCATCACCCACATCATGAAGATGATGCCCAAATTCATGCTTAATACTCCGGGTATGAAACGCCGTGCGAAAGCAGTGGATGATTTGCTGGAAAGGGTGCAGGGCGGCCATACGCCTGCCCAACGCGCTGGTTCTCCGAGGGACCTTGCTGACGATTGGCTTAGCCTGCACGCGAGCGATCCGCAGTTTGTGCCGGAGACAAGCCTACGCTTCCAGCTTGCAGCAGCACTAATCGCCAGCGTGTATCTTGGCGATGCATTTAGTTTTGCTCTGTACGCTATGGTGACGCAGCCCGAGATCTACAGCGAGATACAGCGTGAAGCCGATGCTCTCTTCGACAACGGAGACCCCGAAGGTGAGGATTTATCCCCCACTACGATAGACGTCACGCACCGCTTTCTCATGGAGTGCCTGCGCATGTATCCCATCGTTCCAATGTCCATACGGAACGTAATGAACACTTGTGTGGTCGAGGACTACGAGTTGCCGGTGGGGTCTCGGATCTATATTGCTCAGACAGCCGCTCATTACATGAACGATGTTTTCCCTGACCCCTTCACGTTCGACATTGACCGTTACATGTCTCCCCGCAACGAGCATCGCAGCCCCGGATATGCCCCGTACGGGTTGGGCACACACAAATGTCTTGGCTCCGGATGGATGGAGTTGCAGTTGGCGGTCAACGTGCTGATGGTCGCGCATTACTTTACGATTGAGGTGTTCCCATCTGACTATGAGTTACGGTTCAGCCCGTTTCCGTCAATGAAGCCGAGCAAGAAGCTAAAGTTCCTCATCGCCGAGCAGAGGCGCAAGATAAACGTCTAATGAGTCATGGGGTCTGTCGAGAAGCCTGGATGGAGAGAGCCTAAACAGGTTTGCGAGCCAGGAAACAGTACAACGGCGTGAATATCCCGGCCCTGCCGCCTGCGACATAGGCGTTGGCGGTACGGTCCAGCAGCCCGACGACATCCGCGGACCCCTTGGGAAACATCCTCAACGCCTCGGCCAGCCTGAAGACCCCCGTGAGCGCCTTGCGGCCCAGTGGAGATCTGCGCAGGGCGTTGTCCAGCGTCTTGCCCCGGTTTTCCATGGGCTGATACCACGGCGTGGTTGGACTGTTCTCGTCGACGCCCCGGTCCTTCGCCTCAATGATCTCAAATCCTGCCGCCTTTAGGTCCCGGTCCACCTCTCCCATAGTAGCGATGTCTTTGAGCGCGATGCCGCGCATCAGATCCTTTTTGATGGCCAGGTGCCGGTTGTCGTTGGGGTCGAACTTGTCCGTCATACACATTTCCTGGCCCCAGAATAGGGCCCCGGGTTTCAGCACACGGAAAATCTCGGCGAAAGCGCCCGCCTTATCCGGCGCATGGCACGTCGATTCGATGGCGTACCCCCGGTCGAAATCGTCATCCGCGATGGCGTCCATTTCCATAAAGCTGCACTGGAGGTAGTCGACCATGTGGTCGAGGCCCGCCTCAGCGTTCAACGACTTTGCCCGGTTCAGTTGAATTTCACTGTAATTGACTCCAAGGGCTCTGACGCCAGCCTCCCGGACTACGCGGCGCATGGGGCCGCCGATGCCGCAACCGACATCGATTACCGTCATACCCTCTTGCAACTCCAGTTTGGCAATCATCAGCCGCTGGTGCCGGACCTGGGAATCCTCCAGGTTCTCCCGGGGCGCCAGAGGCGCGAAGTGGAGGGATTCTCCCCAACCGAACACCATGAACTCGCTGCAAAGGTCGTAGTATTCCTTGACGGTTTCGGCGTGGTCGTAGCCCGACGGTCCGGCATCATCGCCGTGCGCCCTGTCCATCCATTCATCGAAGTGTTTCACGCGAGTGGGGACCCCACCCTCACGGTAAGCGGCCTTCAGCCCGTTGGATAGTTTGCGGAGTTGCATGAGCCTCCTTACTTACTTAGGATGATCTCTGGGATGGTCCCTGTTCCTGCTCGTGACGCCGGTGCACGTCCTCGATGGCCACGTCCAGGTCTTCCCACATCCGCTCGACCATGGAGCGCATCCTCATGTTCTGGTAGGCGCCCCAGACGACCATCGCGGGCAGCACGACCAGGATAGAGACTACGAGGGAATAGACGATGGTTATGGTGGCCGTGATGCCGAACTGTTGGGAGGCTAGGAGCGGCGAGGCTATCAGCACTCCGAATCCGAAGGCTGTCGTCAGCGCGGAACCCAGCAACGCGGAACCGGTGGTCGCAAGGGTCTGGATTGCCGCTTTCTCCGGGTTGCGCAGGCGGGTGAACTCCTCACGGTAGCGGTGAATCACGTGGATGGTATAGTCCACGCCGATTCCTATGGACAGCGCAGTGATTATGGACGTGATGAGCGTGTAGGGAATATCCCGGAGAGCCATGGTGCCCAATACGCAGATAAGCACCAGTACGATGGGACCCACTGCAACTAACCCCAGGGCGGGCTGTCGCAACGTTATCCAGAAGAAGATGCATAGGATGCCAAGGGCCACGGCAATAGTCGTGCTGATGGCGGCAGTCTGTCCGTCGGTAATCTGGTCTGTGACCGCAATGGCGACCACGCTGCCGGAAGTCACGGTCAAAGCGCCGTCATCGCCGCGCCAGAGAGCTTCGATCTCCTCTTGCAACATCCTCGTCTGCGTCGGGTTGTCCAGGTAGGTAGGGAACTGGAGGAGCATGGTATCGACGCCATCCGGGTTGTTCAGCAACGAGTGGGCAAGGCCGGGGTCTTGGACGGCAAGCCGGTCGAGCACGTCTTGCATCAGTTCCCGGTCTAGCTCCAGCCCCGAGGAGGCGTCACTGAATAGCCTGTTAAGCTCAGGGTCGTACTGATCACCGGGCTCTCCGGAGTCGTCAATCCAGTCGCGCAAGTAAGTGTAGTACGATGCCTGAATGGGTCCCGCCGCCGCCTGGGGGCGGCGCAGCTCATCGTCGAAGGCCGCGGTAAGGTCGCGGAGATTCAGAAACGTTCGGGTCTCGGTGGCTTCGGCCTTCAGTAGAACACTTGCAACCTCGGTGGAGCCTCCGACTGCTTCTTCGAGGCTGTTCATGTCTTCCAGCACGCCCCCGCCACGCGGCAAGATGTCCTTGATGCTGAATTCCGACTTCAACCCCGTGGCGGCGAACCCCAACCCGACGGTCACTGCGAGTACAACGACGAGGAAGGGGGCCGGCCAACGGGTAACGCTTCTGCCGAGCCGTTCGGCCACTTGGCTAATGCCTGGAAGGGCGTTGGAAATGGGGCGAGCGGGCGGCAGAGAACCGCGGGACTCGCGACGCCGGTCGATGATGGTGCGGCCGGCTGGTACGAGAGTCAGCATGACGATAAGGCTCATCCCCACGCCCAGCGCAGCTACGACGCCGAAGTCGCCGATGACGCCGATGGGGGAGATTAGGCCGACCAGCAGGCTGACCATGGTAGTCACGGCGGCCAGGGTGAGGGGGATGGTGACGGTCTGCATGCCCTGTCGGACCGCCCCCAATACCGGCTCGCCGGCCAGGCGCTGTTCGCGGTAGTGCGAGACCGCCTGGATCGCGTAGTCCACCGTGAGGCTGATGATGATGACCGGCACCATCGCGGTCAGCGAACTGGGAGGGCCAATCAGGCCTAGTGCGTTGGGTCCCAGCCAGCCCTCCGCTCCGACAACCCACATAATCGAGATAATAAGCCCAGCCAGCGTCAGCAGCGTATCGGACAGGGAGCGGGTGAATAGCAGGAGCAGCGCCGTAATCAACAGCAACGCCAACCCAATTAACGGCGCCATTCCCGATTCCGTCGCCTCCTTGTATTCGTCCTCGACGATGGTCGGCGAAATACTGCTTACCCGCAGCGGGCCCTCATCTTCTACAGCAAGTTCGTGGATTCTCCGCTCGGCGTCCTGGGTCCTCTCGTCCCCTGTGTCAATTAAGCGTATGTTGGCGACGGCCACTTTTACGCCGTCGGCGTCGGCACCGGTCAGCCCGGCCAAGGCTTCCTGAATCACCGGGAAGTCGCTGAGGGCGGAGTCGATCTGCGCCTGGGTGGCCGCATCAAAGCCGTCTACTCCCAGCACGTCAGCCATCAAACCCGACGGAGCTACAATCGGATTAGCCCTGGACAGAAGTTCAACCACTCCGGGGTCGCTTGCGATGTCGTCAGTAAGGGCGGCCATCTGGGACAGGCCGCTTGGCGTGATCGCATCTCCGCGAAAGACCAAGGTCACCAAGCTGACCTCGCCGGACTCTTGGAAGAGGTCGCCTATGGCGCGGTCTGCGGCAGCGACGGGATGGCCTGGAGGCAGAAAGGCCACGTCGGCCCCTTCAGTAGGCGGTGCGCGCCGGTCAGCGCCGGCGGCAAGCAACACGGTAATGGCTAGGAGGACGAGGATGGTGACCCATGGACGGGCGGTGACCAGCCTGCTCAGCTTATCGAGAAGCGCGCTCATGGTTGTGCCGTCTTCTACGCTCCAGGGGGATGCCCCGTCTAAATTAAAGGGCCGGGCAATATTCGCTATGACATTCTGCGCCTATGGAACGCACCGCACAGGATACCAGAACTGCTTGGTCCATACCAACCCCGGATGCCGCCGGCCCAATGGGCGACGGGCCAAGGTGTGCGGTGGATGGTATGCATTAAATTAACATAAGGTCGGCTGTGGGCCGCCAACCGGCGTTGGCTGGTTAGCCAGACTGATTGCCAGGTAGACGCGGTATAATAGCGGGCGATGACAGATTTACTGGAGGCCCGCGGGCTTACCAAGCACTACGGGACGACGGTTGCCTTGGATGGCGCCTCGTTTACCGTACAACCGGGAGTAACCGGGCTGCTGGGTCCCAACGGGGCGGGCAAGAGCACGGCGATCAAACTCTTCCTCGGGTTGTTGAGGCCGACCTCCGGCGTGGCCATGGTGATGGGAGTGGAGCCGTACCAGTCTCCCGAGGGACGCACCCGGGTCGGGTATATGCCGGAACATGACGCCTTGCCCTCTAACGTGACGGCCAGCGAGTTCCTTATGCACATGGCCCAAGTGAGCGGGCTGCCTCCGGCGCAGGCGCGTACCCGGGCCGCCGACACGCTGCGGCACGTTGGAGTGGAAGAGGAGCGTTACCGCCCCCTGGGGGAGTATTCGACAGGCATGAAGCAGCGGGTGAAGCTGGCCCAGGCCCTGGTGCACGACCCGGCGCTGGTGTTGCTGGATGAACCCACCGCAGGGCTGGACCCCGGAGGCAGGGAGGAGATGCTGGACCTCATCAGGCGCACGGCGAGGGGGTTCGGCATCAGCATCATGTTGTCCACCCATTTGATGGGAGATGTGGAAAGGGTAGCGGACGCCGTAGTTGTCCTGGAGTCGGGCACGGTTACTCGCCAGGACTTGGTGGCGCAACTGACCGCGGACACGGAGACGCTGGTTATCGAAATCGCCGAAGGGCGGGAGGAGTTCACCGCCGCCTTGAGAGCCAAGGGGATCGAACTAATAGAAAACGGTATAGCCTTGGTTGTGGAAGGAGCGGGCGACGCCGAGTACGACCTGATCCGGGACGCCGTGGTCGAGTCGTCGGCCCGGCTGCGAAGACTTTCTCCGCAACGCAGAACCTTGATAGACATCTTTCGCGGCGACGCCGGATGAACCAGGACCAGGCGCAGGTCTTCGACCTGGGGTACCAGGCCTATACTGGGCCGCGGGAGGGGCGGGACCGTTCCCGGCGGGCCCTGTTCGAGAACGGCGTCCGCACGTTGCTGGGCATAGGCAGGGGCGGGCGAGCCAAGATACTTCCGGCGCTCCTCCTAGTAGCCACAATTACGCCGGCCCTGGTATTCGTCGTCATCTTGGCCCTGGCGGGGGTGGACGAATCGCTGCCCACCGCCGGCGATTATTATGCCTTGGTCAGCATAGTCTTGGTCCTGTTCGGGGCCGTCATGGCGCCGGAGTTGTTGATTGCGGACCGGCGGAGCAACGTGCTGCAACTGTACCTGGTGCGGCCAGTGACCTTGACCGACTACGTAGCCGCCCGCTTCCTGGCGTTCTTCGTCGTGGTTTTGGCCTTGGTATATTCAGGCCAGGTCATTTTGCTGGCCGGGTACCTTCTTACGGTGGATGGACCCGGCGAATGGCTGAGGGAGAACTGGCTGGACATACCCAGGTTCCTGGGAGCCGGCGTTTTATTAGCGCTGTTCGTAACGGCCATTCCTATGGCGGCCGCGGCGGTGATTTCCCGGAGGGCCTATGTGGCGGTTTTCGTCATTGCGTTATTCCTGGCCTCCGGCTTCACTACTGACGGGCTGGCGGGGTCAGAGAACTGCGAGACGGTCCAGACCAGGGGGGAGAACGGCCAGGAAACATCGCGCCGCGTCTGTGAGTCGGTGTTGGGGGACGCGGCCCCTTACGTCTCGCTGTTTAATATGTTTCAAGTGCCTCTGAATCTCAACGATATGATCTTCGGCGAGGATCCCGGCTCTCCGTCAGGGCAGGCGGCGGCGGAGTTGAACAATGTGTTCCCCATCGGAGCCTACGTGGTCTTTACCGCGCTGCCCTGCCTGTTCCTGTGGAGACGGTACCGGAGATTGGCCTTATGAGCGAGCAGGCGGCGCCGGTCATCCAGATTAACGGCCTTTCGAAATGGTACGGCAGCGTTGTCGCAGTCAACGATGTGAGCTTGGAGATATACCCGGGCGTCACCGGCATACTGGGGCCGAACGGGGCGGGCAAGACGACGCTTCTGCACATGATGACCGGGCTGGCGGCGCCCTCGGAGGGGGAGGTGCGGGTGCTGGGCCAGGAAGTGCGCGGTAACCCGCAACTGTACCGTCGAATAGGGGTCATGTCGGAGCACGATGCGCTTTACCCGTTCATGTCTGGGAAGGAATTCGTCGCGCTGGCGGCCAAGCTCCAGGGCGTCAAGTCTGAAGCAGCCGTCGACCAAGCAGTGGAAGACGTGGGCTTGACGGAGGCAAAGGACCGGAAAGTGGGCGGCTACTCCCGGGGTATGAGGCAGCGCATCCGCCTGGCGGCGACTATCGTGCACGACCCGGAGGTGCTGGTGTTGGACGAGCCGCTAAACGGCGCGGACCCGCGGCAGCGAATCCACTTCGGCGAGTTGGTGCGGGAGTACGCGGCCGGCGGCAAGACGGTGTTGATTTCCTCGCACATCCTGGAAGAGGTGGAGTCGCTGGCGGGGCAGATATTGTTGATGGTGAGCGGCAAGCTGGCCGCGGCGGGCAACTACCGTACGATACGGGAGAAGCTGGACGAGCGGCCTTTCAAGGTGCGCGTCGTAGCGTCGAATCAGCGGGAGATGGCGGCGGCGCTATTGGCCAATGGGGTGGTGGAGTCGGTGTCTCTGGAGGATGACGCCATCGACGTCCTGACCGGGAACATAGGCGAGTTCCAGACGACGGTGGCGAGGCTGGCGCAGGAGACCGGGAGCCGCCTTTACCGGGTGGAGCCGCTGGACGACTCACTGGAAAGCGTCTTCACGTACGTGGTGCAAGGTTGAGCGGGGCCCTTCTGGCAGTTGCGCTGCGCCAGGCGGCAAGCCCCGGACGGCTGGGCCTCATATTACTGCTGGCCCTGCTGCCGCTGGGGATTGCAGTTATCTTGCGGGTGGCCGCTGGTGGGGAAGACGTCATCGAGGTGGCGCTGGACCTCCTGGTGATTGGGCTGTTCCTGCCGATTTCGGTGATGACGGTGGCTACCACCGCCTTCGGCAACGAGGTGGAGGACCGGACCCTGGGGCTGTTGACGACTAAACCGGCGCCCAGGGCCTACATCGTCCTGGTGAAGCTGGGAGCCACGTTGGCGATAACGGCGCCTCTGTCTGCCGGCGTGGCGGTAGTAGTGACCCTGTTGGGCGACGGCGAGAGCGCAGCGCGGACGGCCGTTGCGGCGGGAGTAGGGGCGGCCCTGGGAGCGTTGGCGTATGCCTCGATATTCACCTGGGCGGGTCTTGTGACCAGCCGGGCGCTGGGGTTCGGGCTGGCCTACGTGCTGCTGTGGGAAGCGCTGATGGTTAGCCTGATAGATGGGGCCAGGTTCCTGAGTGTGCGCAACTACGCCAAGAGCATAATGCAGGGGCTGGAGGACGGTTCATTGGACGTCTTTACCCAGACGCCCATTGAACTTCCCATCGCTCTGGCGGGGATTGCCATCGTCACGGTTGTATTCACTTATCTGACCGTGCGCCGTCTGAACAGGATGGACGTCCCTTAAAGATACCCAGTAACCGGAAAGCCCTGTCGATTATTCCTCCCTACAAAATGACCGCTTATCGCTGGGGTATACGCCGTCGATGAGCACCCCGTGTACGAGGCGGTTGACACATTGGTTATCCGGGTAGACGGTGTGGGAGATATGGGAGGTCTCCAGCAGATAGCCGTTGCTGAGGACGTCCGTTACCAGTTCTTCAGATTCGCTGAATGGGGTAAACGGGTCCGAGTGGTTACCGATTACCAATATGGGGATCCCTGATCCGTCAAGGGGGACTTCCAGGGGGCCGGGAGCGAACTGGTCGTAGAACAAGCATGCGCTGGGGAACCCGGGGTCTATGGCGTCCAGCAGCGGGAACATGTCGGTCAGAATGGCGTCGATGACAGGGGACTCCTCCAACAACGTCGCTCGGTCCAAATCGGGATACAGGACCCAACTGTCGAGGCAATTGACGTGCCCGGTGAAGTTGGCGGCGATGGGTTCGGGTCCCAGTTGCATCTTGGCGAATTCGAGGAGGGTCGAAGGGTCGTCTGACTCGTTTAGTTGAAATAGGCCGTGCCACAACCAGGGCCACGTCTCCTCGCTGTACAGCGTCGAGAGCACCCCAAAGATACCGGCCAGCGGGTGGCCGTCGGCCGCGTCGACGACTACGTCAAGCTTCTCGACGGCTTGCATGAAGTAACCGATCGGGTCCCCGTCATTGTATATGGGACATGACGAGTCGCGGCAAGCCAACAGCGCTTTTTCCAGCAGGTCGGCCAGGGGAGCGGTTTCCTCGATGGATTCTTCGATGCGTTCCTGCCGCGTAGCGGACGGATCGACTGGATTATCAGCGCCGTCTACGACCATGGCCCTGACGGACTGAGGAAACAGGGTGGCGTACCAGATGCCCACAGCAGAGCCGTAGGAGAACCCCAAGTAGGATACTTGGTCCGCTCCCAGGGATTTCCGTATTTCGTCCATGTCGTTAGCAACGTATTGGGTGTGCAGCAGTGCTCCGACAGGTCCCATGGACTGGATGCAGAGGTTAGCCGCCGCCTCTCCAGCTGCAATCTCCTCCGGCTTGTCTGTGGGGCCGTCGATGGTCGCGAGAAGAGCGAGTTGCTCCCCGGGGTCCCCGCAGGCGAACTCCGGCTCCGACTTTCCGACCCCGCGGGGGTCGAAGCCGACGATGTCGAAATGCTCGACGATCTCGTCAGGGAAGAGTCCGGAGGCAACTCGGCGGACGAACTCGACGCCGCTGCCTCCGGGACCTCCCGGATTCACCAGTAGATAACCTATGCGCTTATCGGGGGACCTGGCTGGCAGCACGTTAACGGCGATCCTGATGCTACCGGCGCCGGGGTCACCGTAGTCGGCGGGGACCTCTACGAACCCACATTGCAGTTCGAAGGGCCCGCACCGGGACCAGTCTATCTGCCTTTCAGGCTGGGCAGTGGTAAGAGTAGGAGTAGGAGTAGGAGTAGGAGTAGGTGTGGGCGTAGGCGCGGGTGTAGGCATAGGAGTGAGTGCGGGCGAAGGCGTAGCCTCAGCGATGATTGAAGGTAGGGGCAGCGTCGGAGGCGAGCTAGGGGATGGTGAGGGCGGTGTGACATAAGTTGGGGCTGGGGTGGGAGTAGTTGTAAAGCTGGAAACAGGTGTTTGAGTCGGCGGGGAGAAATCCGTCGGTGTGGGGACAGGGCTGTCGCAGGCCAGGCTTAACGCAGCGGCCAACACAAGGACATCGATGACGTAGTAAGTCTTTAGATTTTTACGCAGGAACGTTAGCATCCACGCCTTTCAGCCATTGCCGACCAGTTGCGCCGCCGCGACGTTGTTATGCCAAAAGCGGGTAGCGATTGGAGCCGCCACGCAGCCGTGGGCCAAGAAAGCAGCCGCGGTAGATCATAGTATAATTCAGTTACGTTGAGCAGGGATAAGTAGATTGGTTGTCGGTGGTCGGAGGCGCATTTCTGCGGTAGCCCAGGAATAGCCCAGACGAGCCCCGATCACCGACAAGGCTGTTGCCTAAGCAGGACGACAGCCAGGAGACGTGACAGATTAACCGGGGGACATGGCAGATGGAACAGTTGAAGCAGCAAGCGCAAGCAATTCACCAAAAGGTCGAATCCGTGGTGGAGCGGCTTTGACCTGGCAGAGAAAGCAAAGTCCATCGCCCTACTGGAAAAAGAGGCGGCAAGCCCGGATTTCTGGGGTGACTCCAGGCTTGCTCAACGAAAGATGCGGCAACTGGTCAGGTTCAAAGAGGCCTTGGACCTGTGGAGCGATTTAAGAGCCAGATCCCAGAACTTGACCGAACTGGTAGATCTGGCATTGGAGGAGCAGGACGGCTCGCTGGCCGAGCAATTGGAAACCGAGGCGGAGGACATCTCCCGAATCTTGCACCGGGAAGAGATTAACCTGATGCTCTCGGGCCCCTACGATGACAGGCCGGCCATAGTCACGGTCCAGGCCGGAGCCGGAGGCACGGATTCCCAAGACTGGGCGGAGATGCTGCTGCGGATGTACCTGCGCTGGGCCGAGAATCAGTCCCGTCCCGTCCAGGTGATGGACATGTCCCATGGCGAGGAAGCCGGGCTGCGCAGCGGCACTTTGGAAATCGGCGGGACTTACGCCTCTGGTTACTTGAACGCCGAGAGAGGGGTACACCGGTTAGTGCGGCTGTCGCCTTTCGATCCAAGCCATGCGCGGCACACGTCCTTTGCTTCGGTTGAGGTCATGCCGGCGGCGGACGAGGAGTCGGAGGCGCAGGTGCGGTCAGACGAAATCAAGATGGACTTCTTCAGGTCCAGCGGGCCTGGGGGGCAAAACGTACAGAAAGTGGCCTCGGCAGTGAGGCTGACCCACATTCCAACGGGTATAGTGATTACCTGTCAGAACGAGCGGTCCCAACACCAGAACCGGGAGTTCGCAATGCGCATCCTGCGGGCGAAGTTATTGGCCGGCAGAATGAGGAACGGGCGGAAGAACTGGCCAAGCTGAGGGGTGAACGGGTGACCCCGGAATGGGGAAACCAAATCCGAAGTTACGTTTTTACATCCGTATAAGTCGGTGAAGGACCACCGCACCGACCAACAGAGCACCAGGCCGGAACAGGTCCTGGACGGTGAACTCGACGCGTTTATAGAAGCGTATCTGCTGACTACTGTGGGTCGAGTAACGGGTTAGGGTGGAAGTTCTAGCAGTTGTCGAGGATATGGCCCATCCGGGCGCGCTTGGTACGCAGATAGGCGCGGTTCTCCTCGGTTACCGAGCCTTCGACTGGGACCCTTTCCACGATCTCCAGTTCGAACCCGGCAAGGCCGACCACTTTACGGGGGTTGTTGGTCAACAACCGTAGCCTGCGGACCCCAAGGTCTTGGAGTATCTGGGCGCCGGCGCCGTAGTGGCGCAGGTCCTGGGTCCAAAGCCCAGTTTCTTGTTGGCGTCCACCGTGTCCGAGCCGTTGTCCTGCAAAGAGTAGGCCCTGATCTGTTATGCAGTCCGATGCCGCGCCCCTCCTGCCGCATATAGAGCAGTACTCCGGTGCCTTCCTTGGCCAGGATCTCGAGGGCCAGTTCGATCTGCTGGCCGCAATCGCACCGGACGCTGCCGAAGACGTCGCCCGTCAGGCACTCGCTGTGGATGCGGACCAACACCGGGTC
>CAXXWY010000025.1:0-127435 GCA_963668505.2 Dehalococcoidia bacterium
TGGATTCCCGAGGAGCACGTCAAAGATCTGGATACCGATGGAATGTACATGAGCATCGTTTATCCAACGGTCGGCTTTATGCTGTTCGGCATCCCGGATAGCCAGTTGTTGGACGCGATCTGTAGGAGCTACAACGATTGGGTGGCGGAATTTTGCGGAGCGATCCCTCAGCGGCTTAAGGGTATCGCCATGCTCAACAACGACAACGTCAGTGTGGCGGTGAAGGAGTTGGAACGTTGTCACAAGATGGGCTATATAGGGGCTATGATCCCCGTCTATCCAATCCCGGAGCAACTCTACGACAACGAGGCTTACGAACCCCTCTGGGCCGCCGCCCAGGCCTTGGGAATGCCCCTCAGCCTGCACATTAACGGCAACCGTTTTTCCTACTGGGACCCTGCTACAGCCAGGGCCGCCTTCGAATGCAACGCCGACTATTGGCCTCGGATGTCCCTTACCGATATCATCCTCAGCGGCGTTTTTGAGCGTTATCCCGAACTCCAGGTGGGTTCGGTCGAACACGAGCTGTCCTGGGCCCCCCACTTCCTGGACCGGATGGACTACACTTACACCGACCGGATGCCGCCCGAGGCTGACGCCGACAAACCTCGCGAATTGCACCACCGGGCCCGGTTCAAGGACGGGATTCTTCCCAGCGACTATTTCCGCAGCAACTGTTTCATGGGCTTCCAGGAAGACGCCCTGGGCATTCAGATGCGGCACATGATAGGCGTGGACACCCTGCAGTGGGGGTCGGACTATCCCCACAGTGAGTCGACCTTCCCCAGGAGCCAGGAGATTCTCGACAACATCTTGGCCGACTGCACCGAAGATGAAAAGGCCAAGATCGTCGGCGGCAACGCCGCCAGGATATACCACCTGGACTAGCGCCTGATACCCGAGCTGCCCGGACAATTCGCTATCGGCTCTCAGTCCTTAGCCGCCGGTGAACCTGGGCATTACTTTTGTGGAGAAGGCCTCCAGGTTCTTGAGCGACCTGAGAAGCGGCATGCCTGGGTGGGTGAACTCGACCAGCAGGTAGTCGAGGTTGCACTCCTCCTGCAGTTCTTGGACCTTCTCGGCCACGTTGTCCGGTGACCCGACCAACAGGGTGCGGGGCTCGAGGAAGTCCCAGTCCAGCTTCACGTCCGGTCCTAGTTCTTCTCCAGGGTTGGTGAACACCTGTCTGCCGCGGAACGGGTCGTTGTAGACGAACGACGACATGATCGAGGTTTCTGCTTCTTTGCGGGCTTGCTCCATTGAGGGTGCAACGTAGGTGGAGCGCATCACCGCCTGGCCTTCCCCCAGATTGAACGGTCTACCCTCGGCCTTGGACCTGACTTCCGCGTACAGTTCCATCCGCTGCCGGATCCTGGCGGCCGGCGGCTGCCAGTAGCAAGCCTGGAGTCCCATTTCCGCGGCGGTGGCGACGGAGCTGTCGCTGGATGCGGTCATCCACAAAGGAGGATGGGGCCGTTGATAGGGCCTGGGCGTTACCCTGAGCCGGGTTACACGTTCCCCGTCTTGCCAGACCGGGTCCGGCGGAATGGATGGGTGGCGGAACTCGGTGCCCTTGGCGGGGAAAGTGTAATTGGGGCCTTCGTGGCGGAAGTAGGAGTCCGCCCATATCTTCCGGACTATTTCCACGGTCTCGCGGAACAACTCCTGGTTGTCCCTGTCCCTCCGGGGGTCGGCGTTGGGGTGGAACTGAGGCCCCTCGTAGGGCCAGATCCCTCTGCCGAAGCCGACTTCTATACGGCCTCTGGACATGTTGTCGAGGATGGCCAGGTCCTCGGCAAGCCGTATGGGGTGCCACCAGGGAGCGATGTTGGCCATCTGTCCGATGCGTATTTTGGAAGTGCGGGCCGCGAGGTCGGCTCCCAGAAGTATGGGGTTTGGCAGATCGCCCACCCCGTAGGGGCCGAAGTGGTGCTCGCCGAGCCACATGGTCTCGAATCCAAGTTCCTCGGCCAGGACGGTCTGTTGCCGGATGTTGTCCAGCATATCTGCGGAGTTGGCGGCCTCTCCGGCGGAGGCGGCGACAGTGGTGAAAGCCGCGAACCTCAAGAGGGGACCTCCTTGTTGCCAGGCCGCGTCCCAGGCTAGGCAGGGAACCGGAGTATCACTCCGGGCAGCAGTTTCAGGCTGGCGTCAGCACCAAACGCACTGCGGATTGCGCGAAGCCAGGGCGGCTTCAGGAGTCGGTCTTTAGAAGTGCTGGACGGATTCTTGTATTCCAGTAATCGTCGTCGCGGGCGTCCCGAAGCTGTTCTACCAACTGCGCCGTCTCCGTTCCTACATCCCTGCTTAACTGAGAAACGGTGCGGTCACCGGCCAACTCGGTCACCGCTGTGCGTAATTTCATCACGTATCCCGCAACTTCATAGGCCGCCCTGTTGGAAGCGGAGCGGGCCTGCAGGGCTTCGAGCTTCTCAAGCCAGTCAAGGCCCCTTTCTGCCTCTTCGAATCCGTCACCTAGGGCATTTGTCGTTGTCATTGGACGTCCTCCTGCCGGCGCGGCTTAGTTGGCCTATCCCATCGTCTTTGTACCACTCGGCATGATAGTCCTGCAAGGGTTGGTGTCGCCTGTTATTTGTAACAGTCCGCTTCCGTTTAGTTATAGGCGCGGGCATTCCAACAGCGCCTTGGGCCCATCACCTGAGTGCAAACCAAACGGGTATGCGAAAACCGACGGAAGTCAGCGGCTGGATTAGGGTTTGTTCCGCTAGCCGCCGGCGAATGTCAGAGCGTCAACCCCCTTCTCTAAACGAAGTCATCGAGTCTATTGCGCTGTGTAGCCACCGTCGATGACCAACTCGGCGCCGGTCATGTACGACGACTCGTCGGAAGCCAGGAACAATACTCCGTATGCAATTTCATCCGGATGGCCGGTCCTTCCTATGGGGTTGCGCTCCTCTACCTGCCGTTGCATCTCCGGGTTGGTCAGCCGCCCTGCTGTCATGGGCGTATCTACAGAGCCGGGATGGACGGAGTTGATGCGAATGCCTTGCCTGGCATACTGAATAGCGGCGGTCTTGGTGAAGATATGGACTGCGGCTTTGGAGGCGTCATAGGCGGCGTTGCCCGGATGGTATCCGACAAAGGCGGCGGACGAGGAGATGTTGACGATGGAGCCGCCGCCGGCCTGTTTCATTGCCGGAATCGCCGCTTTGGTGCCGAGAAACACGCCCTTGGCGTTGACGGCCATAACCAAGTCCCACAGGTCGGGGGTGATTTCTTCAAGCGCCGCGGTCTTGATTATCCCGGCGTTGTTTACCAAAACGTCCAGTTTCCCGAACCTGGTTACCGCCGTCTCTACTGCCCTCTGCCAGTCGGATTCTTTGGTCACGTCCAAGGTGGTAAAGACGCACTCTCCGCCGGCCTGTTTGATTTCAGATTCAACCCGGCGGCCCTGGGGTTCCAGTAGGTCACCGATAACTACTTTAGCGCCTTCGCGGGCGAACATGCGGGCCTCGGCGGCCCCCATGCCCCTTGCTCCGCCGCTGATAATGGCAACCTTGTTTTCCAGTCGCATGGCTGCTACTCCCTTCCCGTCAATGGCAAGTGACGACCAGCCGGGATTTGCCGGTTTCCACGGGAGCCCAGGCGGCCCTTTGACGTGGAAGTTGCGGGTGCACAGCAGGCTAGCAAGCGGTTGCGCCGCCGTCGATAACCACCTCGCTGCCGGTCATGTAGGACGACTCGTCGGAGGCCAGGAACAGCACGACGTAGGCCACCTCATCCGGGTGTCCCGTTCTGCCCATTGGGATTACGGCTTCGGCGTGGCGCTGAAACTCGGGGTTGGCGGTCCGGTACGCTCCCATGGGGGTATCGATGCCGCCAGGGTAAATCGAGTTTGCCCGTATGCCTTCCCTGGCGTGCTGTATGGCGGTGGACCTGGTAAAGGCCCGCACCGCCCCCTTGGCAGCGGCGTAGGAATTAATGCTGGTGCCTACTAGGGCCGCTAACGAGGACGTGTTGACAATGGAGCCTCCGCCTGCCTTGCGCAGTTCTGGAATTGCGTACTTGGTGCCCAGGAACACGCCCTTGGCGTTAACTTCCATCACCCGGTCCCACTGCTCTCCGGTAAGTTCCTCGATGGAGAACGGCTTCCCATCGGGGTGGCGAGTACTGGGGATGGCGGCGTTGTTGACTAGGATGTCGAGCTTGCCGAATCTGGATACTACGGCCTGCACGGCGCTCAGCCATTCCAGTTCCTGGGTCACGTCCAAGGGAACAAAGACGCATTGGCCGCCAGCCTCGTTGATTTCTGATTCCACCTGCCGGCCCTCGGCTTCCAATACGTCGCCGATGACTACCCGCGCGCCCTCCCGGGCGAACATGCGGGCCTCGGCGGCTCCAATTCCTCGTGCTCCGCCACTGATCAGAGCAACCTTGTCTTTGAGGCGCATAAACGTACTTCTACCAAGCGGGGTTTCGACGTTGGCTCGCCTGGAATTTTACCACACCGGCGCCACGCGCAGGCAGGCGCAGCCCATCCGAATGCAGCTTCCAGTGCCACTTCCGGAACCAGCCAACGGCGGCGTCGCAGCAGTTCTCATCGCTGACAATCTATAGCACACACCCTCTGGTATACTGCGGGGCATGATTTCCTCGATGCAACGGTCTCTGAGAATCATACGAACGGCGCCCGGTCCATGGTACGTGCGTGCAGAGCAGTTCGTACGGAACATGATGATCAAGTTTCGCTATGCCAGACGCTGCTGCGGACACCACGGGCAACCGGGGTGTTGAGTGGAGGCCCCGGTCGCTCCCGGGGGGAGCGATTAGCCAACGCTAATCTCGGACTATAATGGTGCGCCCTGAGGCTGGCCCGGAATGGATGAGGTGGATGGGCGAGGCGGTCGCCTACCGCTCAGGCAGATTATGCCCCGGGGCAGTGGCAGGCAATCGATCAGGAAATTGGGAAACCAACAGGAGGTGAAGCCCCATGGAATACCGGAAACTTGGACCTACAGACCTAACGGTGTCGGCGCTTGGCTTCGGTTGTTATGAATACGGAGAACGGCATTACCACTGGGGGGAGGAGCACATCGACCGAATGGCTGGCTTGGTGAACCGGGCCATAGAGCTGGGAATCACCTGTTTCCATACCGCCCCCCACTACGGAGGCGGAGACTCAGAAATCATGTTGGGCAAGGCCTTGGGAGCGCGGCGTAAAGACGTGGTGGTGGTGACCATGTGCGGTTTGGGATGGCAGGACTCGCAACTTAATAGGCCAAGCCGCCGTGACGGCCGCAGCCAGTCTATCTTGCCTCTGGTGGACCAAAGCCTGCAGAGGATGCAGACCGATTACATTGACGTGCTGCAGGTGCACGCGCCGGACGTAGACGCTCCGTTCGATGACACGATGCGCGCCTTGGACACTGTGGTACAGCAAGGAAAAGTGCGCTCTGTCGGAGTGTCCAACTTCACGTTGGAGCAGCTGAAGGAATGCGATGAGACCCGGCGAGTGGAGGTGGTCCAATACGATTACAACATATTGGACCGGCGGAGGACTCTGGATATTTTCCCTTACTGCGAAGAACGTGGCATCGGCATGATGACTTGGGGGTCTATGGGCATGGGTCTGTTTTCCGGCGCCTACGGCCCGGACACGAAGTTTGGAACGAACGACGGAAGAGACCGGGGCGGGAGCCCCGAATGGGACGGTGGAGTGCTGGCCCTCGACATCCGTGAGCGAAACGTGCGGGTTATCGACGACTTGAAACCCATCGCGGCGCGGCGCGGCAAGACGATGGCCCAGCTAGCAATAAGGTGGGTCCTGGCCCACCCCGCGGTAAGCACAGCGCTGGTGGGCATATTGAACGAGCGGGAACTGGAAGAGGACGTGGGGTTCCTGGATTGGGCGCTGTCGGGTGAGGACATGCGGGAGATCGATGCGGTGTTGGAGAGGCACGGCGTCGACGCATACCCCAACATAGGCCTGAACCCGTAGAGGCGGCGTACGCGGGTCGCGTCAGCATATAGGCGCCACGCTTAGGTTGACGCCGGATAGATTCGCCGGTAGAGCGACCGTCCAACAGTTGGCTGAAGCCGGAGGTCCGGCGACCCGCATGCGGCTTATTCGGTCCCGGCGCGGCGCAGCCATAGCGTTACGACCACGGCGAAAAGCGCCACGACCACAACGCCGATGCTCAACACCGGCCACGGCGAGCCTCGCAGCGGTCCTCCTACTTGGGACAACCCCATCCCAGCAGTCAGTAGTGCCCCGGTGACGAACAAACTTGCTATAGCCAGCACTCCCAAGACCAGGCCCTCGTTCCTCACTATCAAGGCGCGCTCACTGCCGTCAAGTCTTAATTGAGCCAGCTTGGCTCCCAGCCTCCTCAAGTCTCCCGCCCTTTGCAGCCCTACCAACAAAACAAGCGAGGCCAACAGCAGGAACATCACGACAGGTTGTGATAATTCCGTCGTGAACATGGGATACTTCCAGAACGACAGCCAGTCTACCCGGTTGTAAGAAAGAGCCGCCGGCATCTGCGGCGCCAGGACCAGGACACTCACGAGCCAGAACGAGGCCCAGTGTTTTTGCCGGGCCTGTAGAGCCCAATAGAGACCGATTGGTAACACAAGAATCGCGGCCACTATCAAAGCAAACACAGTTGGGCCCCAGTCTTCCCACTCTCGAATATCCAGTAGCCACCGCCAGCCTTTGTCCACGTCCACGGCAGTGCCGCCGGTCTGCCACATCATCCATCCCGCCATCCAAAACAGATAGGCCAACAGAGCCGTCTCCAGGACCCAGAAGGGCAATATAGCAGGCGGACGTATTACAGGAACCCTATACTGGGGAAGCGTCTCGGAATTCCAAGGCAGGCCCATAACCTATACCCGGTAGTAGAGGGTTTGCAAAAGGGTTGTGGTAAAGTCCTGCACAGCCGGGTCCCATGAAACTACGGATGCGCCGACATCGCGGACCGGCTGGTACATCTGCCGGGCTTCCCACTGAATCAGGGCCTGCGTCCGTTCCGCTATACCGGTTTCCCCGCGCCTGACTCCCGCGGCCTCTACATGCACCACCCTAACCGGGTTCAAGCTACGGGACCGGGGTCTCAACGCCACCAAGCGCTTTATGCCTTCGATGAATCCCTGGATTGACAAGTCGCTTCCGCTGCCGCGTGGGTAGTACACGTCCAGCCGGGTTATTACAAACACCTCCGGCTGAAGTCGGTAGAGAAAACTCTTGCAGCGTTCAACCGCCTCCGATAAGTCCTGCCTTGCGGGTCCCGGTTGAAGGGTCGTTAACTGGTCGGTGAGGCGCTTGAACTGCTTGGGACCCAAGTCCGGGGTCAGGATATCGCCGGGGGTGTTGTAGATATAGGCCCCAAGGGTATAGCCCTGGGAGAGATAATACTGGGCTATGCTGCCGGCAGCTTCTACGGCGTGGTCTATCAATGACGACAGGGTCGTACCCACTTCCATGTACTCGGCCCCGTCAAGGAATATCCAAATGGCCTTCCTGCCCTCTTCGTCGTACCGGTTCACCAGCAGCGGGTTTGCGCCAAACGAGTTCTTTGCGCTGGCCTTCCAGTTGACGATGCGCATTGGGTCTCCTGGTGAGTATGGGCGCAAGTCCTTGAAATCCGTTGTGGATGAGCCCACGGACGCTACATCGGTCCTCAGGTGACGGGTGTGGGCCCTCCCCCTAAGTTCTTTCACCCGTTCCACAGCTTGGATACGGGGCACCACGGAAAAGTCCTGTTCCGCGCCAGCGTTGCCGGGGCCCCGGCGCCGCAGCCCCAGTGGACCCTCTGCATCCCATAGGGTATCCCCTAAAGTGAAGAGGCCCCTCTTGGGACAAAGGAACTCGTAAGAAAGGTCAAAGGTCTTGGAGCCGGGCCATTTCCAAACCGCCTTGAAGTTGTTCCCTTCCACTACGTCCATTTCCGCGGGCAACTCATCGTGGACAAATAACATGCCAATTCCCGACCTTACTCGTACCGTGCGCCGCGCCTCCAGTCTGTCGCCCGCCCAACACACAACGCGCGGCATCTCCCGCTCAACCTCGATTCCTCTTGGAGGGGTCACCAGAGTGGCTAACAGCACCAACAGAAGTACAAATACTGCACCTGCGAGGAGGATTGGGTTGCCGAACACAAGGGCCAGCGCCAGCAACAAGAACGACAGGGCCAGCCAACGGCCAGGAAGAGCTGAAAGCATTATCTCCCGTCCCTGCGGCCCAGCTCGGTGGGGACCGGCACCTGGCCCACCGCCTCATCTACCACAGACTCCGGCTTCATTCCTTGCAGTGTCGCCTCGATGTTCAAGATGATCCGGTGAGACAGCGCATCCGGCGCGGCCATCTTCACGTCATCTGGAATCACAAAGTCGCGGCCGTGTATCAGGGCCATACTGCGCGCCACTTTGAGTAGGGCCAGGCCTCCTCGGGGACTTACGCCAAGAGACACGTGGGGATGCTCCCGGGTAAGCCGCACGATCTGGGTTATGTAGTCAATCACCACCTGGTCCACGTACACGTTGGTTTCCACGCTTCGCTGCAATGCCACGAAGCTTTCAGCGTCTATTACGGGCTCCAGGTCTGCGGTGGGGTCGTCTCTCTGCCACTGGATGCGTCTTTGCAGGATGCTGCTCTCCTGCTCCTGATTGGTGGGGTGTCCCGTTCCCAGCCGGAACAGGAACCTGTCCAGTTGTGCCTCGGGGAGGGGATAGGTGCCCTCTTGCTCGATGGGGTTCTGGGTGGCGATTACCAGGAAGGGAGGTGTTAGGCCCAGGGTATCTCCATCGATGGTGACCTGACGTTCCTCCATGGCCTCCAGCAAAGCGGCCTGGGTCTTGGGGGGCGCCCGGTTGATTTCGTCGGCCAAAAGCACGTTGGTAAATACGGGCCCCTTGATTAGCTCGAACCCCCCTGTGTTCTGACGCCACACTTTCGCCCCCAGGATGTCTGCGGGCAGCAGGTCGGGCGTAAACTGCACCCTCTTGGTCTCGCTCCCGATAACCTTGGTGAAGACCTTGGCGAGCAGAGTTTTCCCCAAGCCGGGATAGTCCTCAAACAAGACGTGGCCGTTGGCCAAGGCTGCCGCCAACAACTTGCGCAACAGGACCCGATTGCCGACGAATATCTCCGACACCCGGTCTATGATGCTTTCACAGACGGGCCCGGCCTGTTCTACGTCCAATTGACTGCTGCTCTTTTCCATTCCGTCTCTCCGGCACTAGTCTCCCGGCAGTATGCGAAGCCTGGGCGCTCTTGCCGGAGTCATGCTGCTCCGTTGATCGTCACCGGCCCTCACTTCCCAAACGGCGCCTTCCTGCGAAAGCACCTCTATGGCCGTTCCCGCCTCAATGTGGGCGCCGGTGTAGCGCCCGGAACGGTCTTGGACCGGGGCCGGAGCGGCCAGGACGGCCATAGACAACTTGCCAGCCGTCCCGTTTCCATAGAGATGAGCCACGGCTTCCTCAACGATCCGTGACCGGCGCCATTTCAGTTGTCGCTTTTGGTCTTCCCTGAAGGTCGTTAAAGAGAGTGGACCCCTGCCGGTATCGGGCGCCATTGTCAGTAAGGGAAACCACAGGTCCACCGCCAAGTCCAAGGGTGCGCCCCGTTGCCAGTAAGCCGCAACAAAGGTCACCGCCATAACCTCGGGCGTGGCCTCGCGCTCTACGAAGAGCCTGCCCACTGCCGTAACCGTCTCTCTGTCCATTACCTGAAGAGGCTCTGGCTTCTCCGCCAGGGCGGCATCCAGGCGGCTGATGGTTCCCGCCAACGCCGATGCTCTTCTTCGCTTTGCCCTTGCCCGCCGGCCAGGTACCGGCGGCCATCTGGCGTAGGAATCGAAGTCGCGCCTGATGGGATCGAATACCCCCGGCGCCACCTGAATTGGCGTCCCATTTCTGAGCAGTAACCCCAGCATGTATTTCCAGAGATGGGCCCACCCGCCGGTCTCGACGTATCGGGTCTGTAGGCCTACCAGCCTCTCAAGTCGCGGGTCCTGCTTGTCTTCCACCGTTTGCACGTGCCTTGACCAATCCAGCCATTCCGCCGGGGGCGCTCCTTCGGGCGCCACCTGTTCTTTGGCATGACGTCTCATCCGGTTTATCGCGACGGCCGCGAAGAGGACCACAGTGAACCACTCGTACAGCGGAGCCAGCAACATAACATCGTAGACCAGAGGCCGGACTAAGAGGCCGTAGAAGGCTAGAAAGACCCCCAACAAAGCAGTCCTGTACACGGATTTGGCCAGAAGACTACTCGCCGCGCTTACGACCCATACCGGACTGGACGTGTGGTACCTGGCCATGTGGGACACTCCCGCCGCAAATAGCCCGCAGGCAACCGAGGCTCCCACCAGCGGAGACCCGTGCCCCAACTCTGCCATCTCGGCGCCCGCCAGCCAGGCCGCCGCACCTACCAAGCTGTATCCTACGGCTTTGGCCAGGGGCATGTATTCAACGTCTTGGGTCACGTTGGCGCCCTGGGGTAACTTGGCCACGGCGTAGATACCGGCAACAAATACGCCGATGAGGTACCGGGCCTCGAAAAACTGGCTGAAGTAGGGCTCTGTGGCATGGCCGACGAGCAGGAGTGGCCACCGGTTAAGAAGCAGTGCCGTGACGTTAGGCAGGGAGCTGAGAGCTCCCCAAACTATGAATCCTAAACTGATGGCGAGCATCAGGGACCCGGTCCACCGCAGGGCTGCCGGCGGCGGGATCCGATGGTTCTTGTTTTCTGACTCTTCAACCACCCGGGACGCCTTAGCCAGTGTTGCGCCCGCATAGCTCGCCGCTAGGGCCGACCAAAGTGAGAACAGCAGTTGACCGTTGGGAAAGCCGTGCTCGGTCAGCCAGTCGGCGTGGACAAATATGTACACTATCAGGAAGGCTGTCAGGTGAATCCAGGGTGCCGGGAAGACCTCGCCGGCCAATGGAAAGGGCACACTGGCTGCCCGGACCAACGCGGCGAACACGAATATTCCAATCAGACCGCCGATCAACCCATAGTAGCCGCTGGGGTCGGACTGAGTGCCGGCCAGGAAAAGGCCAGCGCTCACCAGGATTGTCAACCAGGCCCCCGCCCGGAGCAGCGTTACTACGGTCCTCAGAGCCAGGACAACCTTGGCCGAGGACACTTCGGGGAGTCTGAGTGCGCGCTTGAATATGCCCTTGCCCTGCGCCCAAAAGAGCAGACATATTGCCATGGAAATCAAGGCGGCAAACAATACAGGCCAGGCCAGAGCCTGGAAGCCGGAGCCGGCTTCCGACACCCACAGCGCCAACGCCGCGGCGGCTATCGCCGCGGTGTGCATGACCGATACTCTAAGCCGTTCTTTCAACTATCTCTCCGCCTACTGGTCTGCCAATCTGCGCCAGGCCCGGTACGCCGCCTCGAACTGCCGCCGGCTTATGGCGTGCTCGCTGTAGTCGGCCTCCTCGAACCGCGCTATCAGCTCCTCCAAGGCTCTTTGGTCGAGCGTTAGCCCGCTCCTAACTACAATAGCTTCCATCTCCCGAGGAGTGGCCTTAGCGGAAATCCCCGGCACTTTCTGCTCCATCTGCGCCAAGAAGGAGTTGTAACGCTGCACCACGTCGTCCCTGAAATCCACGATCTCGAACCGCCCGCTTCCCTCCGAAGGGAGGAGTCGTTCGTCCCCCTTAAACTCCGCGGCAACCTCGAAGACACCTAGGTCGCTCCCAGCCCGGACCACTTCGTAGCGCCCGGCGTCATCGGTGAAAACCTGTCCCGGTTCGCCGGTATCACCGATGGTGAATTCAATCGGTTGCCCGGCCAGTCCCCGGCCCGCATCGTCAACCAATGTAAAGACGACCGTCACTGCCTCCCCGATGCCCCATACGGCGGGCAGGTCCTCGGCCGGAGTAGCGAAGGTGACTTCCAGGCGAGTCGGCGACAATAGCCGCAATTCGAAGGTTTCAGATGCCTCTGCCGCCCAGTGTTGTTCCGCGCCTTCGAACTTAGCCCTCAAACGATATACACCCTCATTATCTCCAATCCACGAGGTCGAGCAACGCCCATTGCGGTCGGTTAACTGCTCCGACTCGGAATCTTCGTCGCCCCATGCAATCTGGATTACGGCACCCTCTATCGGCTTCCCGGAGCCATCGGTCAGCCTGCACCCGGCCTGTACCTTCTCCCCGACTTGCCATGCGTTGGCCGCCTCCTGGGAAGTCTTGATAAAGGATATTTCCAGGTCGGTGGCTTCCACGGGTTGTTCATTGGAGTCCACGGGCTGCGGGGCGGCGACTCCAGGTGCGGCGGCGCGGATTGAGTCCAGCACTGCACGCAGAGCGAACTGTCGACCTGCCAGAACGGGTAGCGTCCACCTCCGGCTTACCAGGTATCCGCTCCCCGCTCCCAGGACCAGGGTCAAGGCAACCAAGGCCCAGACCAGCCAACCCTGCCCGCCACCACTTTGGACGGCCAGGCTGGCCAGGTATGTTGCCGGCAGGTAGGAGTCATTTCCTTGATAGCTAACTCTAAGCGGCACGCTGGTCAATCCTTCTTCGTCTGGGATGTCCACAGTCAGCAAGGCCGCCCCCAGATCATCGGTCAGGGCAGGCCCCGCACTTCCGTAGTGCACGGCCGCCCCAGGAACACCGACACCATGGTCGTCCAGGACCAGGGCTTCCACCAGGACGGACTTCCCGGGCCTCACGTCATCAACCGGGGTCACCAGGACGTTGGTGGCCGACACTACTCTCACCGAGACCTTTGTTTCCGCCTCCAGGCCCGGAGCCGACACTTCAAAGTCCATTTCACCCAAATCAGCGTCTGCGGAAACGGGCACCCGTATCAGGAAGGCCCCGGCGATATTGGTGCGGGCCGATTGGACCCCGTTCACCTCTATCCTGGCATCGGGCACGGCTTGGCCGCTTATCACCAATGCGCCCCTTAATATAAAGGTATCGCCGCGGGCCGCCGGTTCGGGTTGTTCGGCTACGATCTCCGCCCTCCCCACGGTGGTGGTCAACGATGCCAGAATGGAATCAAGCTCGTCCGTACCGGCGAACTCTACTCTTAACGTTGCTTCCCCCTCTTCCTCAAACGTGGTTTCCCAAGCGAATATCCCCTGGGGGCCGGTCTCTACTTCAACGGGATCAGCTTGGCCCCTCGTCACCGTCAGAGGATAGCCTGCCAGTCCGTCACCCCCTGTGGTGGAAAGGGTCCCCTGAAGGCGAAACATCTCACCTACCGGGGACACATTCTCGCCGACCAATAGCAGTTGGACCGGTTCAACGACTCTGAGGACGTACCCGGTCTTGCCAGGTTCTAGTAACTCGTCCCCAGCGAAGGATGCCTTGACGGTATACCTCCCTGGCTGGTTGGCCGCACCATTGATCTCGAACTCACCACGTTGATCGGTCAGGACCGGCGTGACAACGTCCTGGGGCAGGGTGACGAGGACCTGTTTCATGGCGAGAGGTGTGCCTCGCATGTCGTGAATAGACCCGCGGACTACGTATTCCTCGCCAACCTGCACCTCTCGGTCGCCGCCCAATTCAAGGAACACCGGCTCGAACACGCGTAGGGTGTAACTGCTGCCACTCCGCTGAAAGGTCTCGTCTCCCGGGAAGGAGGCCCCGATATCATATTTTCCCGCCCCATCCGCCAACCCGCCGATTCCAAAGGTGCCTTGGTCGTCGGTCAACTCGGAAACCATAGTCCCGCTGGCCAAAGTGATCTCCACCTGCTTCAGCGCCAAGGGAGCGTCGTTGCCGTCACTTAATTGGCCCCTGATGACATAGTTATTCCCTACCTGCACCTCCTTGTCACCGGTTAGTTCCAAGTATGAGGGCTGGACAACACTCAGCGTGTACCCGGTCTTGCTGGGTTCCAGGACTCTGTCCCCGGCAAAGGATGCCTTGATGCTATACCGTCCGGGCCGCTCGGCAACTCCACTTATAGTGAACTCGCCGTTCCTGTCGGTTTGGACGGACCGCTTGGTCGTGCCTGGAAGGTTTCGGGCGTCGACCTGCTTACCGGCCAATCCCATTCCCCGTGCGTCCCTCAGGTCGCCCCTGATGACGTACTCTTCGCCCACCAGGAGGCTGTTGATTGCTCCGATGCTGAGTTCCGTGGGCATGGTCACCATTACGGTCAATTGAGCCTCGTTGCCCAGCACGTAATCCTGCCGGTCGAAAGTCACCGTCACCGCCCGTTCGCCGGTCTGGGTGAATGTCCTGCTGAAACTGAAGGCGCCGTTGTCATCCGTGGTCAGGCGGAATGAGGCGTGGCCTTGGACGGATACTCGCAGCCTTCGGCCTTCCAGGGGGGCGCCGGCTTCCTCGGTCAAACGCCCTCGAAAGGTGCCTTCCTCATCCACCGAAATCACCGAGGGGCCGCTGAGCTGAAGCTCTGTCGCCGAGTAGACCCCGGTCTCCGGGTCGCTCCAAGACCCCAGGTATTCGTCGTTGCCGATGGCATGGGCGATTAGTTGGTAGCGGCCTTCTTCGAACTCAACCGGAACCGTGACCTCTATCGCAAAACGGCCGGCATCCGTTGTACCCCTTCCCAGTGGCCATCCGCCGTTCTCCTTTCTCTCGTTGATGAATAGCTCTACTTCCATCCCGCCAACCGGGACGCCGGAGAGCGTTTCCACCGAGCCGCCAATGCTGAACGGCACTCCTATGCGGATCTGTCGGGGCCATCGGTCGATCTCGGTAACAGTGTTGCGCCTTACCGGCGCGCCGGGAGAATGGACTAGGTCGCCAGCGGCTCGGATAACCCGGCTGGGGGCACCTCCCGAGGCCGTCGGCTCGAAAGTTATCCACCCCACCCCCTTGAAAGCCACCTCAGCCCACTGGTGGCCTTGGTCCGTATACACAGTTTGCCTTCCCGGATGCTCCGATATCATCCAACCTGATACCACCCGAGCCGGAATGCCTACGGATCGTGCCATCACCACGAACGCACTGCTGAAAACTCCGCACGTACCCTCTTGGTGGTCGAAGAGGAACCAGTCCACCGGGTCTCGCCCTTCGGGTGGCGCATCGTCAAGGGAATCGGCAAACCTGTACTGGAAAGTGGTTCTAAGATATTCCGCCAGTGCCTGGGCCTTTTCAAAGGCGTTGTCGTAGCTGCTTGTGACGTCCAAAGCTCTTTGGCGTACTCGGTCCGGGACGCTGGAAGGCAGCTGAGTATAGGTGGGGTCTGAGGAAACTACGGCCCGACGCAACTGAGCTTCGGAGTAGTCGGGGATCTTCGATGTCCAGGTGTACTCAGGTACTGGTTCAGCGGAGGCGAAAACAACGCTGTGCGGCCGAATGTACGCAACGGTATCGATGCTTTGAACGTGAAGGGACGTGGGCAACGTCCCGTCGGGGAAATTTTCCAAGGAGCCGATGGGGGTCATGCGGATCACGTCCGTGTGGGTTGTGGCGGGCGTTGTCTGGAAGCCGGTCAGCAGCGTTGTGTCTAGCCGCTCGGGCGGAAGCCACGAGAAAGCGCCGTCTTGTTTTTCAATCTCCGCGCTTACTGCCTCGGGCACGTCTTGGTTGGGATAAACCCAAAATCCGCCCGGGTATAGTGCTCCCCACCTACCGTTCTGGTACACGTCTCCCGTTGCAGTCCGCAAATATCCTGTATGACCCGCGCCGTGAACCTCAAAGATCGGATTGTGAGCTCCTCCAGAAGCTTGCGCTGTCGTCGTGCCGGGAACCCAGTACCCTTGATTCTCGAATACGACCAGCGAGGCCCCGTTTTCAAGTTCCGTAATCGATGCGCCCCTCTCTTCCAGAAGCTCCAGCACCGCCTCACGATATCCTGGTCGCGTGTCTTCAAGTGCCTGTTGCAGGCGGAATATGGCCGTACCGCTGTCTTCGCCTAGAAGGTCCAACATTTCATCCACCCGTTCCGTGATCGTCTGTTTAGCCTGATCGGAGATTTCGGGTGTGTCTGCAATCGCCGCATCCGGTACTTCAGCCTGCTGGTCGAATTCGTCGCTATCGGAGTCATCGTATTCGCTGGGGTAGAAGCCTGGAGTCCGGGACGGCGCGCCTCCCGCTGGGGTCGGCTCGAAAGTCACCCAGCCGATGCTGTCCAGGGCCACCTCTGCCCATTGGTGCGCCTGGTCGGAATTTACCGTTTGCTCCTCGTCTGTCTGGCCAATCAACCATCCCGAAACCGCCCGCGCGGGAATCCCAACCGACCTGGCCAGCACTACGAAAGCGGTGCTGAACACTCCGCACGTACCCTCTCTATGATCGAATAAGAACCAGTCCACCGGATCCTGCCCCGGCGGGGGTCTCGCCCCCCCCGGACGGTAAAAGGCATAGGAGTAGTTGCTTTCCAAGTATTTTTCGATTGCTTTAGCGCGGGCATAGACGCCAGTTTCACCTTCTGTAATGGTCCTGGCCAGTTCACTTATCCTGGCGGGCAGTCCATCCGGAAGGGCCACATATTGGGAGTCGGCATAGGCGCTTGCTCCAGTCAGGTCATCGATGCGAAATACGCGTGACTCGGCCGTCCACGTGACGGACGCCACGGACTCCGCGCTGAAGAACGTCTCGCTGTATGGCCGGAAGAACCCGTCTTGAGACACCTCTATCAAAGTCTGGGAAACCGGTCTAATTCCCGCGGCAAACTGGGAATCCGGCTTGTAAGGGGTGGCGGTTATACGGCTTTCTTGTGAAGCTTGGGGGGTGTACCGGGCCTGGTCCAATGCCGGCGGGGCCGGCCGGTCGCCGGATGTCTCCCATCCAATTAGAGTTTCGTTTAACGCAAGGGGGAAATCCCTGTCGGTGCCGGTGACTACGTAGATGGGGTCCAGCTGACTCCAGACTCCGTTCTCGTATATGTCCCCTGCGCTGGTCCGCAGATAGTTGGTGGTACCGGCACCACTCACCCGGAACACCGGGATTTTGGGCGGCTCTGGAGCCTGGATCGCGGTCATCCCGACTCCAATTCCGGTCCCGAATGCTTCGGCAGACGCCACGGAGCCGCCGTTCTCCAATTCGGTGACTTGAACGCCGAACTTCTTTAACACTTCCGCTGCTGCTTTCCGCACCTCCGTGTCAAGGTCTGAAAGGGCGGCCACTAAAGGCTCTATCGCCTTCGGGTCGCCCAAGGCTGCTAAGCCGTCAATGGCCAAGATTCGGACTCGCTCCGACTGGTCCTCCTTGAGAGCTTTTATTAGCGAGTCGACTGCTTCCTCGCCTGGCAGGTTGGTCAGGGCTATTGCGGCTGCGGCGCGGACCTCTTCCGCCTCATCCTCGTCAAGAGCGGCAGCCAGGGCATCGATGGCCTTCTGATATTCTTCGCCGCCCGAGATATTCGCTACGCCCAAAGCAGCGGCGGCTGTGGTCCGGACCTCAGGGGTGGGGTCTGAAAGGGCCGAAATTATGGCATCCAGGGCCTCCAAGCCGCCGAGGATCAAGAGGCCGTCAATTGCCGCGATTCTAACTTGGGGGGACTCGTCGTTATTCACCGCCCCGATCAGCGCATCGACGGCCTTTTCGCCCGTCAACTTTGCAAGGGCCCTCGCGGCTGCTATCCGGACTTCTTCCACCTCATCCTCTTGGAGAGTGGTCACCAAGGCATCGATGGCGTTCCGGTATCCCTCATTTCCAAGGGTATTTGCTGACTTGGCCCGCACCTCCCATGCCCCGTCAGTAGCCAAGGCTGCTATCAACGGCGCACTGACGTCTTGCAGTTCATCACTAGCCCTACGCGAGTGGTCCAACAACTCGTCGATGGCGTTCAGCCGTTCCTCTGGGTTCGCCCTCGTGAGCAGTTTATCCACCAGTCTGTCCCGCTCGTCTTCCCAAACTTCGAGCACGTTGGCCCGGAAAGGGGCCCCGTCATATGGAGTCGGATCAAACCTCTGCCATCCAATCCCTTCGAACGCCACCTCTGCCCACTGGTGTGCCTGGTCCGTGTAGACTGTTTGCTGCTCCAACCCTTCACTTATCACCCATCCCGAAACCACTCTTGCCGGTATCCCCACAGATCGCGCCATCACCACGAATGCACTGCTGAATTCTCCGGCGCCACCTTTCCCGGTCTCGAACAGGAACCAGTCGACCGCGTCTCTACCGTCTGGGAGTACGTTAAGTGCGGAGGGAGTACGGGTGTACTGGTAGTTCTCCCGTAGGCCCCACGCCAAGGCCCTTGCCTTTTCGTACGCGGATTCATATTCCCCCGCAAGCTGTTCGGCCAGCGTACGTACCCTTTCCGGAACGCTTTCCGGGAGAGCCTGCGCCTTGGGGTTCGAGTAGGACACGGCTGTGAGCAGTGCATCGTCCGAGAACCGGTTCCGGTTCGCCATCCAGCCATACTCGTCTACGTTGTCGTCCGTGGAGAACGTGCCGCTGAACGGCCGATACCGGCCACTGATTTCCACGGAGGCAACTGCGATAGGGATGGGAACTGTTCCCTGTGGGACTTGTCCGTCCGGGTCACCGGCCGAAACTGCCGTTTGTTGCCGGTCTGTTTCCTCGGCGGGCCCATCGGGTGAAGATAGCAACGCAACTCCAGGGTCTGCCCACGGGCCAATCTCCTGGCCGCCATCCTCCAACAGCCCTGCTTCCACGAACTGACGAGTTGGGCTTCTGGCTATGTAAGCCAGTTCCACATGATCTATCCTGTTCCACTCCTGGCCCGTGTACTCGTCCCCCACGTCGGTCCGCAGGTATCCGGTGTCACCGGCCCCCGTGACCTGGAATACAGGATCGCGCGCCGGAACAGACTCCCCGCCGACGCTGGTCCCAGGCACCCAGAAGACTCGCTCACGCAGGAAGACGATGGCCCCGCCGTTTTCTAATAGGGTTATGGAGGCATCTTGGTCTGCCAGCACCGACTCTGCCGCGTCCCGGAGGTCCAAGTCGCCATTTCTCAATGCCTCGAACAGCGCAGATTCCGCGGCATCTTCGACGTCAGGGTCATCGTCTTCCAACGCCGCTGCCAGCACGGACTCCGCCGCCTCCGTTATCTCCGAGTCATCGCTCTCTAAAGCCTCGACTAAGGCCGCCGCCGCCGCTTCTCTTACAGCCTCGTCTTCGTTTCTGATGGCCTGAGCCAAAGGCGGGACCGCCGCCGGACCGGTCACCTCCTCGAAATTCGACTCTTCGCCTGACTGGCCCGGTTGGCCTCCTCTACCGGGGACCGCTCTGTCGGACCACAGATGAAGGTTCACGGCCCCGGTGAATTCCGTCGTAGCTTTGACGGTCGAATGGTGGTGGAACAGGTTGACCCCGTACAGGGCGGGTGAACCGAACATGCCAAAAGCGAGAGCAGCAGCCAACCACGCCAACAGAGGCAGCGGCAGAAACTTTGGCCTGGTGACCGCTACCAAGCCCACGGTAACTACGAAGGCGGCCAGCACTGTAAGACCCAACGGCGTTACATACTTGATGTTGACCGGGTGCTCCCCATAGTCGACGCTTCCGAACGGCAATCCATCGCCGGATATAGCGGAAACGGCCAGGTATATTCCTAAGCCCAACAGCAGCAGCACCGCGCCGCCCAGAGGCGCAGCCGACCACCGGCGACCTCCACTGGTTCGCAGCTTGCGCTTTAACAGCAGCAAAGCCCCGATGGATAGGAGGACCGCCATGGCCGGCGCAGCGAAAGCTATGAGTAACCCGCCGCTGGGTATCGCCGCGGTTGAGTCGGCGGATTCGTTGGTCGATAGCAGGTCCCCTGGGCGATCGCCGATGAGGCTGCTAAACAGCTCGAAGAGGAAGAACAGCCCGCCGAGGGCCACAGCCAGGACCAGCAGTAGACCCAACTGGGACCTAAACGTCTTAAGGAATCCAACCATCTGGTCCATTATACGGGCTTTGACCCCAGCAAACTGAGCGTCTTCCAGGTTTTTGAAAGATCGCTACTTCAGACCGGCTGAACCCGCGATCACGTCGCAGGCGAGAGCGTTATCCTGAGGGTCGGCTCGCAGGGCATCGGTCAGTCCAGTGGACCGCAGCGCCAGTGGTTTCAGGTGGGGCCCGGGCCTGTCCTGTTGTCCCTACCTATTACGGTGTGCCGGAGGGTCCCAATGCGGCCGTCAGTCCGTGCGGTACAGGTAGCGTATGTCCCAGAGACCGTATAACGTGGGTGTCGTGTTGCCGAATACGTTCCGAACCGCGCTCAGCCGCTCGGAGAGGGTGGTGTAAATCACCGGAACATTGTCGGAAGCGATTTGTTGCGCCTGGTGATAGAGATCAACCCGCTTGTCGCGGTCCAGTTCCCCGCTTGCCATAACGTACAACTCGTCAATCCTGGCTTCCCACTCCGTCGCCGGCTCAAGTTGATTGGGGTGCCATAGGTGCAGGCTCTCGCCACTGTGCCAGAAGCTTATGCCGCTGTAAGGGTCCGGACCGCCCGTGAATCCGATAATCAACGCCTCCCAATCGTATGAAGTGGTTAGCTGGGAGACTAGGTCACCGAAATCGACCAACTGGTAGTCCACCTTGATTCCTATGTCACGCATTCCCTGATGGATAAGCTTCCCGACCCTTTCCCGGACGGTATTACCCGTGTTGGTTATCAGCGAAAACTCAATGTCGTGGCCCTCGCCGTCCTCACGAATGCCGTCTCCGTCGGTGTCCGTCCAGCCAAGGCCGTCCAAGATTTCTGCTGCCTTGTCCAAGTCATATTCGTATCTTGTGACGTCGGGGTTGTGGAAGTCGCCGGCGGCCGGACTTACTGATGCCCATTGGGGGTAACCGAGGCCGTGCTGCACGTCTTCTATGATTGCGGTTTTGTCTACGCTGTGGGCAACTGCCTGCCGGAACTGTGCGTTCTGAAACCACTTGAGCTTCTCGGGAGCGACGTAATGCTCGCCGGTTTCTGGGTTCTCTCCTGGATTCATGTTGAATCCCAGGAACGTGGTGCCGAATGCTGGTCCTCGGCGATATATCGTAAAGTTTCCATCCTCCTGCATTTCCTCCAGATGGGCGTACTCCTCGCCCTGCACTCCATGAAGGTCCGACTCACCCGCCAGGAACTTCTCTAACTCGGTCTCCAGGTCCGGCACGATAACGTGGACGATTTCGTCCAAGTAAGGCAGTCTGTTGCCTGCGTCGTCCTCGAGCCAGTAGTCAGGGTTGCGTTGCATGACCACCCGCTCGCCGGGGACGTAGTTTCCGATGGTGAAGGGTCCAGTGCCGATGATCTCGGCGGGGTCGGTGTCGATGTCCCACGTGGCTGCGAAAGTGCCGTCGTCTACGTGCTTTTCCAAGATATGCTTTGGATATATGGAGGTGCCCATGGAACGCAGGAACGGAGCGAAGGGCCCAGGGAGAACGCATCGGATCGTGTAGTCGTCCACCGTGGTGACGGTCATAGGCTCCTCCTTCCATTCGCCGGTTTCATCGTCCAGGAAACGGAAATTGAAGGCCGGGCGGCTGCTAGCCGGGATGTCGTGGTTGTAGATGATGCGGTTGAAGGTGAAGTCCACGTCGTGAGCGGTGAAGGGCTCACCGTCGTGCCACTTTACGTCGTCGCGAAGATGGAACGTCCACGTCAAGCCGTCTTCGGAGCGTTCCCATGATTCCGCGAGCAGCGGTTCAACCTCGTCGGTCAGCCACGAAGTTTCGGTCAGGCCCTCGAAGAGATACCCCAAGACGTCTGACGACGACGCATCGGTGGAAATAGCCAAGTTGAAGGTCAGCGGCTCGGAGATAGTGGCGGACGTCAAGGCCCCGCCGCGCTTTCCGATGGCGTACTCGAACTCTTCGGCGTTGTTTTTCAGTTGGTCGACTACGCTAACCTGTTGCTCTGAGGTCGGCGCTGTCGTTGGTGTCGCGGTGGGTACAATCGTGGGTGCGGCCGTTGGTGTCTCTGTGGGCACAACTGTAGGCGCGTCAGTAGGTAGGAGCGTAGGCGTCGCAGTCGGGGCAGGCTTGGTGGCCGTGGGAGACGGCTGCGTGGTTTCGCGGCCACCGCCGCAAGCGATAAACGCAGCAGTTACCAGGGCCATAGCAATTGCCAGAAAGAGTCCCTTCTTCACCTCATTCCCTCTTGCTCTAATTGATTCCGCTTAATAGTGCGCCGTATCGATTGTATCACGCCAGGTTGGACAGGCCGCGGTGGATTTTTGATTAATTCTATGAGTTAGGTTCATCGATTGTTGGCTGCCAACGTTCAAACGGGTAGGCGGCGGGTCCAGCCAACCGGCTTCTTCGGCCTTCGCTGAAGGTGCAGATGGACTTAAACCTCGCGTAGCGCCACCACCGGTATTTCCCTTTTGGTACGCGCCTCGTACTCAGCGTACCTGGGTGCAGCGGCCTTGATGCGTTCGAATCTGCGATGGCGATCGTCGCCGGTCAAAGGCTCGGCCCGCATCCGACGCCTACCGGCGCGGGTCTGCACTTCAACCTCTGGATCCGAGACTAGGTTGTGGTACCAATCAGGATTGGTGGGCGCCCCACCCAGCGAGGCAATTATCAGCAACGCGCCGTCATCCTCAAGGTAGAGCAGCGGAGCAGTCCGCCGCTTTCCGGACTGGCGACCCTTCGTTATTATCAACAGCACGGGTAGTTCAAATCGGCCCAACAGCCGCCCTCTGGTCAGCCTGAAAACCAATATGTGAAGCGGAACGAAAAAACGCAGGAATAACCTCATGCCTGACTCCTCTCATTTAGGCTCGTTCCAGCGACGCATCGGGTTTCATAGGTATAGACGCATGGACGGAAATCTGAATGCAAGCCATCGGCAGGTCTAGTCCGGCGCCTGCCTCTCCCTACGAAAGCGCATCCTAGCCAGCCGCAGCGTGTCGTAGGTGAACTGGGTGCCGAGGTATTCCCAAATGGATTTGAGGGAGGCGGCGCCGCAAACTTCGAACGCTTTCCGTATCTCGTCGAGCGCCTCGTTATCCGGCAGCAACTTGGCCAAGTCCAACTCAACCCCTCGCTGCGACAGCCGCTCAATGTGGCCGATGATGGTGGTCTCCGCCAAGCCCCGTTGCTGGGCGATCTGGCTGACGGATAACCCTTGAGACAGAAGCTCGTTGGTTGCGTCTTCGGTTGTTCTCCGCTGCAGCTTTGGCGGCTCCGGCTGGACCCCGTGGTGCCTCGGCTGCGACCGCCTAAGCTCAGCAGGGGGCAGACCGCTGGACTCTACGTGGCGCTGGATAGCTTGCAAGAACTTTGATCCATACCGTTCCAGCTTTGTCTGTCCGACTCCGTGGATAGACGCCAATTCCTCCAGGCTCATCGGGAACTGTGCCGACATGTACCATAGAGACACGTCTCCGAACACCACGAAAGGGGGAACTCCTTGAGCATCTGCCATCTCCCGGCGCGAGGCACGCAGCTCCTCGAAGAGGCTCTGGTCGTACTCCATCGCTTGGCCGGACTTGCGCGGTCTATTTAGCTCGGTCGCGGGAGTCGGCTTGGGTAGAGCAAGGTTAAGGCTTTGGCGCTCTTTGAGGAACTCTCTGCCGGCGGGGGTGACGGCAAGGGTTGGGTACTCGCCTTGGCTGCGGGCCAGCAGTCCTTCAGCTTGCAGCCCGCCGATGATTTCCCGCAGTTCATCACGGGTCCTGTCTTTGGCAATACCGTGGACGCTCAACCGGTCATGTCCCAATTCGCGGATGCGCTTGTCCCTGGCACCGGCCAGCACTTGGATTACGTGGTTTGTACCGAACCGCTGGCCGGTACGGACCACGGCGGAAAGAATCTTTTGGGCAATTTCGGTTGCGTCGACCAAGTCTCGGGACTCCAGGCAGATATCGCATCCGCCGCAGTTTTCTGCCGAGAAGGCCTCTCCGAAGTATTCCAAGATGGTACGGCGACGGCACACCGGCGATTGGGCGAAGTCCGCCATCTTCGCCAACTTTTCACGGGCGCTCAGGCGTTCCTGGGCGTCTTCTATCCGCTTGATGAAGTATTCCTGCCTGGCCTTATCGGTATAGCCGTAGAAGAGTACGCAATCGCTTGGTAGCCCGTCCCTGCCAGCCCGGCCAGTCTCCTGATAGTAACCCTCCAAAGACTTTGGCAGGCTGTAATGGACCACCAGGCGAACGTCGGGTTTGTCGATGCCCATGCCGAATGCTATGGTGGCGGCTATAATAGGGGCACGGTCATGGATAAAGTCCTCCTGTGTACGCTGGCGAGTTGCGCTGTCCAGCCCGGCATGGTAGGCGAGGGCGTTAAAGCCTTGGGCTTTCAGGCTACCGGCCAGGTCTTCGGTTTCCTGACGGGAGAAGCAGTAGATGATGGCGGACTGCCCCTGTCGGTCCTGCAGCAGTGACAATAGTTGGTTCCACGGGTCTTTCTTGATCTGGACAGAATACGCTAGATTTGACCTGTTGAAGCTGGACAGGAAAACTTTTCCTTGGTGTAGGTCAAGCTGGTTGATGATGTCGTCCCGCACCCTTTGGGTGGCGGTAGCTGTCAAAGCGACAACCGGGACCGAGGGGAAGCTCTGACGCAACTGCCGGAGGTTGCGGTACTCGGGTCTAAATTCATGGCCCCATTCGGAGATGCAGTGGGCTTCATCTATAGCTATCAAGGCGAGGTCCAAGCTGTGAAGGAAGCGGTTGAATCCGGGTATGGCCAGTCTTTCCGGCGCGGTGTACAGTATCTTGACCTGCCCTCGACGGACCTGTTCCTGCACCTGTTGTATTTCCGAACCCGGAAGGGAGCTATTGATATACCGGGCGTGGATGCCG
This sequence comes from Dehalococcoidia bacterium, assembly GCA_963668505.2. GTDB lineage: Bacteria > Chloroflexota > Dehalococcoidia > Lucifugimonadales > UBA3495. Next base: position 24,612 of record CAXXWY010000025.1, read on the forward strand.
TTCGCCTCCAGGCCGTCCACCTGGTCTTTCATCAGCGCAATCAGAGGCGAGATCACAAGTGTGATCCCTTCAAGAGCGAGGGCAGGCAACTGGTAGCAAAGAGACTTACCGCCGCCCGTGGGCATAAGGGCAAGGGTGTCCCGGCGGTCCAGCACGTTGGCGATTATCTCTTCCTGGAGGGGCAGGAAGCTGTCGTACCCGAAGTAGGACCGGAGGGCCGGGAGCAGGCTGGTTGCTGTGGTCATAAAGGGTTTGGCATCTCGCGGGCGTCAATGGTTCTGAACAGTCGCTGGGTGAGCTCGAACCATCGTACCGCCACCTTTCCAATAGGGCAAGGGCCGCGGTGACACTGGCGCAAGGGCGGCAACCCACCCTGAACGTTGGGCCCGTCAAAGCAAATACAGACTCAGGCCGTGCCCGGGCCAATCCTCAAGGGTAGACGGCTTCTCCGGGACTTGACACCGATGGTCTGAGGGCATAGATTCCCATAGGTTGGTGAATAGTTCGGTTGCCGGGCTGTCAGCCTGGTGCAAATACTGTGTGAGGTTAGGTGCATGGCAACTACAGCAGAGCGACAAGGCTCACAGTCGGGCGCTTATCGAGTGGTGGGCACTAGGCCCATCCGACACGACGGCTTGGAAAAAGTGACCGGCGCCGCCAAATACGGGGCCGACACTCAACTGACGGGCATGTTGTACGGCAAGGTGCTGCGCAGCCCCCACGCTCACGCCTACATACGGTCCATTGACACCAGCAAGGCCGAGGTCTTGCCTGGGGTGTCTGCCGTGGCTACCGCCAAGGATTTTCCAATAATCGAAGCTGAAGACATGGACTTGGCCGAAACTGTAGTCAACGCCCGCCGCAATGCAGAACTCGTGTTGGCTCACCGGAAGGTACTTTACAAGGGCCACGCCGTGGCCGCTGTGGCGGCGGTAAATGCCCATGTCGCGGAGCAGGCCGCCCGCCTGATCGAGGTGGAGTACGAGGCCCTGCCTATAGCGCTCACGCTGCGGGATGCCACGAAAGATGACGCTCCTGTCCTCCATGAAAGGATGACGACCTTGTTCAAGGGTGCGCAAGCGGGCAGCCGCCAGGACACCGGAGTCAAGGGCAACATCGCCGGGCACGTCCAGTTCAAGCTGGGCGACGTCGAAAAAGGATTTGCGGAAGCCGACGTAGTCGTTGAGCGTGAGTTTGACACGGAGACCGTGCACCAGGGCTACATCGAGCCCCACGCCTGCACGGTTAATTGGACCGCCGACGGTCGCGTTACCGTGTGGACCTGCACGCAGAGTTCCTTTGGGATACGCTCCGGCGTCGCAGCCATCCTTGGCCTGCCGGAGTCAGCGGTAAAGGTCATACCAACGGAAATCGGCGGCGGATTCGGGGCCAAGTTCACCTGCTACTTGGAAGCGACGGCTGCCGTCCTGGCGCGCAAGAGCGGCAGGCCGGTGAAGATGGTAATGGACCGCAAGGAGGTGTTCGAAGGCACCGGTCCTGCGGCGGCCACCAACATGCGCTGCAAGATAGGGGCAACCAAAGCGGGGAAGATTACCGCGGCGGAGCTATACATGGCCTACGAAGCGGGTGCCTATCCCGGGTCTCCGGTCGAAGCTGGGTGCATGGCGGCCACCGGTCACTACAACATTGAAAACCAGTTGATGAACGGCTACGACGTCGTTTGCAACAAGCAGAGGGTGCAAGCCTACCGGGCCCCTGGTCAGCCCCAGGGTACCTTCGCGGTGGAGGTGGTCATCGACGAGTTGGCAGAGCAACTGGGAATCGACCCCATGGAGTTCCGGTTGATGAACGTGGCGCAAGAAGGCGACAGGATGTCCACGGGAGTGCCCCTGGCGCGCTTGGGTGTCAAAGAGATGGAAGAGGCGATGAAAGCCCACCCCCACTACAGCGCCCCCTTGGACAAACCCAATCAGGGCCGAGGAGTGGCCGTGGGATTCCGCCTTCAGACCGGGCAGCAGTCCTCGGCGACAATCAACGTCAACAGCAACGGGACCATCAACCTGATTACCGGGTCGGTGGACATTGGCGGCTCTCGGACTGCGGTGGCCATGCAGGCCGCAGAAGTGTTGGGTCTGCGGGCCGAGGACGTCGAGCCGACAGTGGTGGACACCGACGCCATAGGCTACACCGCCGGCACCGGCGGCAGCCGCATAGCCTTCGACACCGGCCTGGCCGCCATCGCCGCGGCGGAGGACGTGAAGCGGCAGATGTGCGCCCGAGCAGCCATGATCTGGGAGGTGCAGCCGGAGGACGTGGAGTTGCAGGACGGCGTTTTCGTCTGCGCCAAGAATCCCGCAGACCGTATGACCTTCAAAGAGCTGGCGGGAAGGCTATTGCGCACCGGCGGGCCAATCACCTGCTCCGCGGGCACCAACAGCACCGGCTTGGGCCCCGTCATCGCTGGCAACATAGTGGACGTTGAGGTGGACCCGGAGACGGGCAAAGTCGATGTGTTGCGCTTCACCACGTTTATAGATGCGGGTACGGCGGTGCACCCCAGCTACGTGGAGGGCCAGATGCAGGGCGGCACGGTGCAGGGCATCGGTTGGGCCCTGAACGAGGAGTACTTCTATTCCGACGACGGCACAATGCTTAACTCCAGCTTCCTGGACTACCGGATGCCCACGACGCTGGACCTGCCGATGATCGAGACGGTGATAACCGAGGTGCCCAATCCCCGCCACCCGTACGGGCTTAGGGGAGTAGGCGAGGCGCCGCTCATACCGCCGCTGGCGGCGATGTCCAATGCGATTTACGACGCCGTCGGGGTACGCATGAGGAAACTGCCCATGACCCCGGGCAGCATTCTGGAGGCCTTGGAGGCTGAGAAGTGAAGACCACCATAGAGTTCGACCCCAGCTATGCCATGCTCACGGTGGACCTGGATCCGGGCGAGGCTATAAAGGCGGAACCTGGGGCCATGGTCCTGCAGCAAGGCGTGGAGATGAAGACCGGCACGGGGGGCGGAGGCCTGTTTGGCGGGTTCAAGAGAATGCTCGGCGGCGAATCGTTCTTCGTCAATACTTTCACCGGTGGCCCAAGCGGCGGGCAGGTGGGTCTCGCTCCCAACTCGCCAGGAGACATCAGTTCCTTTGAGGTGGACCCGGGAACTGACCTATTCGTGCAATCGGGTTCTTTCTTAGCCTGCACCGAGAACGTCCAGACCGATGCCCAGTTTCAGGGCTTCAAGGGCTTCTTTAGCGGCGAGAGCCTGTTCTTCATCAGGGTCTTCTCCACGGAGGGGGCCGGAACGGTGTACTACAACTCCTACGGAGCCATCAAGAAGGTCACCGTCGAACCCGGGAGCGAGTTAGTTGTGGATACGGGCCATGTGGTTGCCTTCACCGATGACGTACAGTACTCTATCGGCAAGGTGGGCGGCATCCGGTCACTTATCGCCGGGGGAGAGGGCCTGGTGATGAAGTTCACTGGCAACGGAGAGGTGTGGATCCAGACTCGAAACCTCGCGTCCCTGGCGGAGAAGCTGATTCCCTTCTTGCCGAAGGCGTCCAACCGGTAGATTCATGCTTGGAACTTTCGACGTCGAGAGCTAACGCCTCGTCGCTCTTACCGAGTTTCTCTATCCCGCGGTGGTCAATCGCCACCGGCGATCTGCACCTAATTGCATAGTGCAGCGGATACTCGACGACCGCTCACAGTTGCCGTTAGACAGCGCGTTGAGGACACCCAGCCAGTTTCCCATATCTATTCGTTGCGGTAAGATAGACTGCCACGGGCTCTTTCTCGGAGGGTGAATACGGATGACAGCCGGCATAACCGCCGGTTCCATGTCGGCGGTCGTAGCGGCATTGGTCTCGCTTCCGCTGCGTTCTCCCGACGATATTCTCCTCAACAGCGTCAGTGTGGTTGCCGGCGCCTTGCTGGCCGGCGTAGTCGCCGGTATCACCTGGCGACTCTTAACTGGCCATCCCCGGCGTACGCTGTGGTTCGGCCTGATTTGGCCTGTCTTGTTCGGCCTGATTGCCCTTTTGGCAGTGGCCGGCGAAACCCAACTGGACCACTTTCTTGCCTTCATGCTGCCTCTGGGAGCGATAGCCTTTTCCATAACCGGAGTGCTGACGGTTACGCTTGAGCGCACTGCTGCCGTGCGGCGCAAGTGGCTGCCAGCGGCGGCTGTCATAGTTGCCTTAGCCTTGGGGATAGGCCTGGCAGGCCAGGGGGACGAACGGAGCGGAGAATTGGAGCTTCCACCCAGGGCGGGCGTATTCATCGTGGTCCCGTCCCAGCCAGCGAACCAATTGTCGATATGGAGAATATGAAACACTTGAACACACCGCTGGGCCGGGCGTAAGGTTGAGTCAATACATCAGGGGAGTTGAAATGGGTATGACTGCATTTGGGGGTCAACGCAGGGCCTTATTGCTGGCAGTCCTTACGGCTTTGGGGATCTTGCTGCTAATAGGGTGTGGGACATCGGACAATCGAGAGTCAACGGCCACCGTGCCGCCTTCCGCGGAAGAAACGGGGCCTGAGGCCACCGCGGCGTCGGCCTTAGAGACTACTGAGGCTACCGCAACCACAACACCTACCGTCGAAGGGCCGAGGCATACCGGACAGGTGGAGGGCGTTAGCTTCGTAGTTGGGGACGGCTCTGAGGCAACCTTCACGGTGAACGAAAAACTTGCCCGGCTAACGCTGCCTAATGACGCCGTAGTGCGCACCAACGCCCTATCGGGTGAAGTACATCTGGACGGACGGCCTTCGGTAATCGAGATAGACCTGCACCAGTTGGCGAGCGACCAGTCCCGGCGGGATGGATATATCCGAAGCAGGATGTTCCCGGAACATCCGATAGCGACATTCACTCTCGACGATGCCCGGCCCTTACCTGAGGGGTTCACCGACGGGGAAGATGTCACCGCTCAGGTCACCGGGCAACTGGCTATCCGAGGCATTCAAGCCCCGGTTACGTTCGACATCGAGGCGCGAGATGACGGCGAAGTGGTCTACATCCTGGGCCGGACCGGGTTCGTTTGGGACGACTTCCAGATACCCCCGCCGAACATCGCCGGGTTCGTCCAGGTAAAGGACGAGGTGGCCGTGGAGATCCTCCTTGCGGTGAGACCGTCCCCTTAGGGCTATGGCTTCTTCGGCGGTCGCATAAATGATAGAATACGATATACCATATTCTCCGGGTTGCGCCGCCATCGACGTTGCGAGGGGGCTGTTCGGCCTCTGCGACTTGGACAGGATGGACTAGACGACATTTGAGTGTTGTATAGCGGCTGGCCCCGTTGCGACTGAAGAAGCCCTACTTGCGATGGTTGCCGGGACCTGACTTAGCGGGCCCACCCTTAGGCGTCACGGCCCTCTTTCCAAAGTCGTGTTGACGCTATGAACAGCTTTTATCTTTGGACCATTGGCTGTCAAATGAACACCGCCGACTCCGAGCGGTTGGGGGCGGCGCTGGAACAGTTGGGGCTGCAGTCGGTATCCCGGGCCGGAGATGCCGATGTCATAGTCCTCAACTCCTGCGTAGTCCGGCAGAGCGCCGAAGACAAGGTGGTGGGGGCCGTTACCGGCGCGCAGCCGCTCAAGAAGGACAGGCCCGACCGGATAGTGGCCCTCATGGGCTGCATGGTAGGGCCCAAGACCGCCGACCTCAGCCGCAGGTTCCCCTACGTGGACGTCTTCATGCGCCCCCAGCAATACGGTCCCCTGTTGGACTTGGTCGGGGAACGGCTGGGCTTGGACTGGGAGGGCTGCCTTGGTTCTCTGGCCCCGATGCGGCCCGACGTCACCGCCTATGTTCCCATCATCCACGGCTGCGACCTCATGTGTTCATTTTGCATTATTCCCTACCGGAGAGGCCGCCAGGTGAGCCGTCCGGTCGATGAGGTGGCCCGGGAGGTGGAGTTGCTGGCGGCACGCGGGGTCAAGGAAGTGACCCTGCTGGGCCAGACGGTAGACGCCTACGGCCACGACCTGACGGACAGGCCCGACTTGGCCGACCTGCTGCACCGCCTCAACGACGTGATGGGTCTGGAGCGAATACGCTTCCTCACCTCTCATCCGTCGTTCATGAGCGACCGCATCATCGACGCGGTGGCTTCCCTGCCCAAGGTCTGTGAACACATCAACCTGCCGGTGCAGGCGGGAGACGACAAAGTACTAAGCCGCATGCGGCGCAACTATACCCAGGCTGAGTACGTCGACCTCGTCGGCCGCATCCGGGACAAAGTTTCGGACGCGTCGCTGAGCACTGACATCATAGTCGGATTTCCGGGTGAGACCGAAGACCAGTTCCAACAGACGTTGGGCTTGGTGTCCGACCTGCGCTTCGACAAGGTGCATTGCGCGGCCTACTCTCCCCGCCCCGGCACCATAGCCGACCGCACGATGGGGGACGACGTCGACCCGGACGAGAAAATCCAGCGGCGGCGGCGCATTGAAGTGTTGCAGGAAAGCATTCAATCCGACATCAATTCTGCGCTCTTGGGCGAAGATGTAGAGGTCCTGGTGGAGGGCCGCCGCGGCGGTAAGTGGCAGGGCAGGACCCGCAGCAACAAGCTGGTATACTTCCAGCACCAAGAGGACCAACAGAGACGGCTGGTACAGGTGAACATCGCCAAGACCAGTCCTTGGTCTCTGCAAGGGACTCCGGTCCCGGCATGAAGGCCCAAGGCCTTTAGGAGAATGCGACCGTGGCTACAAAGACACGGCAAGCCGTTATCCACATCACCGAATTAGAACATTCCGCCTTCTGCAAAACGGAAGACGAGCTGCCTTCCAAGCCTCTGGCCGAAGAGTTGGCTGTCAACGTTCGCTGGCAGAAGATACCCAGTGAGTACCTCCACTGCTCTGTGGACGAGCTGGACCGCCGCATCGAACAGGCCAAGAAAGACCTGGGAGCCTCCGTTACCGTGCTGGGACACCACTACCAGCGGGAAGAGGTCATAAAGTACGCTGACTTCCAGGGAGACTCCTTCATGCTGTCTCAGCAGGCCGCCTCCCAAACGGAAGCCAACTACATCGTCTTCTGCGGTGTCCACTTCATGGCTGAGACGGCGTGCATACTGTGCGCCCCCCGTCAGAAGGTGATCTTGCCCAACCTCGCCGCCGGTTGTTCGATGGCGGACATGGCACCAATGGAGGATGTCGACGACGCCTGGGAAGACCTGATCGATGCCGTGAGCGGACACGGGGGAATCACCCCTGTTACCTACATGAATTCAATCGCCAGCATCAAGGCCCTGTGCGGCCGCAACGGCGGTGCGGTGTGCACCTCGTCCAATGCAGCGGCCGTGTTGGAGTGGGCCTTCGCGAAGACGGACAGGGTGCTCTTTCTCCCGGACCAGCACCTGGGGCGCAACACAGGTCTCAAGCTTGGTATCTCCACGGATCAGATGGTGGTCTGGAACCCCTTCAAAAAGTTGGGAGGCAACACCCCTAAACAGTTGCGAAGCGCCAAACTGGTGCTCTGGCAGGGCCACTGCGCCGTCCACACCCGATTCACCGTAGGACAGATTCAAGCCGCGCGAGAACGGTTTCCCGACGTGCGTGTCTTGGTACACCCGGAATGTACCATGGAGACGGTCCAAGCGGCGGACTTGGTGGGTTCCACCGAGTTCATCCGCAAAGCCGTCAACGACTCCCCGTCGGGCAGTATATGGGCCGTAGGAACTGAAATCAGCCTGGTCAACCGCCTGGCTTTGCAGAACCCTGACAAGACCATCTTTTGCCTGGACCCGGTGACCTGCCCCTGCTCCACCATGTACCGCGTCCATCCGGCCTACTTGCTATGGGTATTGGAAGGACTGCTTGACAACACAGTGGTAAACCAGATAACAGTGCCGGAAGACGTAAGGCAGGATGCCCAGGTCGCCTTGGGGCGCATGCTTGCCCTGAAGTAGCCGTTTCCTGCAACCACAGGGCGGGACGCTACCTCGCCGTCGAGACCGAAATCACAGTCCCACCGGGACAATTGACGGTGGGTTACGTGTTCTGAAGGCCGTTCACGCACCGACGGTCGATAGCGAAAATGAGCGGGCGTATTCCCCCGGCCTCGCCACGGCACGTAAGTTGTATAATGCCCAAACTTGGCTGCGGCAGTTGCCGCTGTCATGAGCAGAGGACCATCGAGTGGCCCAAACAGACTACGACTTTATAGTCATAGGCAGCGGCATTGCCGGCCTCAACATTGCCTTGCTCGCCCAGGAGCACGGCTCGGTGTTGATTCTGACTAAGGGCAAAATCGACGACTGCAATACCCGCTACGCCCAGGGAGGCATCGCCGCAGCCATTGGCCCCGGCGATTCCACCAAGCTTCACTTTCAGGACACGCTGGCGGCCGGCGTGGGCCTGTGCGACCCGGAAGCGGTTGAGGTCCTGACCAGGGAAGGGCCGGAGCGGGTGTCCAACCTAGTCCACTGGGGCGTGGCCTTTGACACAATTCACGGCCAGGTCGCCTTGGGGAGGGAGGGCGCTCACAGCGTCCCGCGAATCTTGCATGCCGGCGGCGACGCCACAGGCCAGCACATCGAGCAAGCCCTGACCGAACGGGTAACCCAGTCTTCCATCACGGTCATGGAGTACGCCCTGGCTACCCGGCTGGTGGTTGAACAGGGCAGGGTTGCCGCTGTGGAAGCCCTGAACTCCATCACCGGGGAGCATCACACGTTCGAAAGCAGCACCGTGGTCCTGGCCACAGGCGGGGCAGGACGCCTGTTCGCCTACACCACCAACCCAGAGGTCGCCACGGGCGATGGTGTGGCCCTGGCTTACCGCGCCGGGGCCCAGGTTATGGACATGGAGTTTTACCAGTTCCATCCGACCGCCTTCCATCAAGAGGGCGCGCCAGCCTTTCTGCTGTCCGAAGCGATGCGGGGCGAGGGCGCGGTGCTAAGGGGACGGGACGGCAAGACCTTCATGGCCGGCTACCATCCCCTGGGTGACCTGGCGCCCCGGGACGTTGTGTCCCGGGCCATTGCCGCCGAAATGGAGAAGACCGGGATCAGGGAGGTTTACCTGGACATATCCCACTTGCCGCCCGACCAGGTCCAGGGACGCTTCCCCAGCATCTACAATTTCTGCAAGAGTTACGGACTTGACATAACCAAACAGCCCATTCCCGTAGCTCCAGCCGCCCACTACATGATGGGAGGTGTCAAGACCGACACCTGGGGCAGGACCAACATCGCCGGCCTCTACGCCTGCGGTGAGGCGGCCTGCAGCGCGGTTCACGGAGCTAATCGACTGGCCAGCAACTCCCTGCTGGACACGCTGGTCTTTGCTCACCGGCTGCTCGACGGCGCCCTGCGGCGCCCGTCGGAACCAGCGGCGGAACAGGAGGCCGGCAACCTGGTGTTTACCCCTGGCGCCAGGCCGACAGAGCATGTGCAGGCTCCTGCTTTAGACATTGCGGTCTTGCAAGACCTGATGTGGCGCAATGTGGGAATGACCCGCAACGGCCCCCAGTTGCTGGAGGCCGCCGGCATACTTCACGCCTGGCAGCGCAACACGCCCAGGCCTACCGACCTGGCCTCCCATCAACTCAGCAATATGGTGGTGCTGGGTCTTCTCATGGCTGAGGCTGCCCTTGTACGGGAGGAAAGCAGGGGTTCCCACTTCCGCCAGGATTTCCCGGAGACCTCGGCCGCCTGGGAAAAGCACGTGATAGCGGTCCAACCGGAGCAAGGGCCATGAGCGAACTGCCTCCCGAGGTTCACCGCCTGATTGAAGTGGCCCTTGCTGAAGACCAGGCCTTTAACGATCCCACTACCCAGGCCCTGGTCCCAGACTCCATCCGAAGTGTCGGCGTAATCCGGTCCAAGGCCGCTGGAATCCTGGCCGGCGTGGACGCAGCCGAGGCGGTTTTTCGGCGTATCGACGCTGGCATTTCTGTGCAGAAACTGACCCAAGACGGTGCACCCTTGTCCCTTGGGGACGACATCCTCCATCTGGATGGGGCGGCCGCGGACATCCTGCGGGGCGAGCGTGTAGCTTTGAACTTTTTGCAGCGGATGAGCGGTATAGCCACAGCAACCAATCAGTACGTGGACGCGGTGAAGGGATACAAAGCCCGAATTGTCGATACCCGCAAGACCGTTCCAGGCATGCGCTACCTGGACAAATATGCGGTGCGCATGGGGGGCGGCTACAACCACAGGCAACACCTGGCCGACGGCATCTTGATTAAGGACAATCATATCCAGGCGTTACGCACCGGGAGCTTGGACCTGACAGAAATAATCGAACTGGCCTTGGAGAAGGCGCCACACACCGTCAAGGTGGAGGTGGAGGTAGAAACCCTGGATGAAGTTAAAGAGGCAGTGGCGGCCGGCGCCGACATCATCATGCTGGATAACATGAACCTGCCAACCATGCGCCGGGCCGTCGATATAGTAAATGGCCAAGCGTTGGTCGAGGCTTCAGGTGGAATAACGCTGAAGAACGTCCGGGAGGTTGCCGAAACGGGCGTCAATTTGATTTCCATAGGGGCCCTGACCCACTCAACAGCCGCCCTGGACATGAGCCTGGACCTGGAGTTCAGCCAGGAGCAACAGTAGGAATGGTGTCACCGACCGCGGTTGTTAGCGCAGCCCTGGGGGGCAACTGGGAAATGATCGACTCTGCCCTGGAGGGACTGGACGATGCCGACCTGAGGCTTCGTCCAAACGACCAGTGTAATTCGATAGCCTGGATTTTGTGGCACATGAGCCGGGTCATGGACGCGGTGGTCAATTCCCGTATCCTTGAGACAACCCAGCTATGGCTGCGAGACGGCTGGTACAGCAAGTATGGAATGCCCGAAGGCCCGGAAGACCGCGGAGGAGGTTGGACGGCAGCCCAAGTTGGCGCCTGGGTCCCGCCGGAGCGCGCCGTGCAGTTGGCGTATTACGGAGCGGTGAAAGGGGCAGTGATGGCGTTCCTGCCTGTTGCAACGACTGCCCAATTGGAGAGACGAATCACGTGGCCGTCGGTAGCCGAGCCCCGGCCTGCGGCTGAGGTGTTGGGACAAATGACCTGGGACGCCATTTCCCACGGTGGACAGATTGCGTATCTGAAGGGATTCTACCGGGGAATGGGGTGGCACCGCTAGGAGCGGCGAGGTCGCCCGCGGTCTGCGCTGTCCAGCAGTATCGTCACCGGCCCGTCGTTCTGCAGCCGCAACTGCATGTATTCTTGAAAATACCCTGTCGCCGTCTGTAGCCCGGACTGCCGGAACAGGCCCACTGCGTATTCATACAGCCGCTTGGCTTCCGGTGGCGGGGCCGCCTCGGTAAAATCGGGGCGTCGACCCTTCCTGGTGCTGGCATACAGGGTGAACTGGCTGACCACCAAAAGGTCGGCCCCGATTTCCAAGGCCGAGCGGTTGAAACGGTCTTCTTTGTCGGGGAAAATCCTGAGGTTGAGTATCTTCTGGACCAGGTACTGAGCGTCCGCCTCTTCATCTTCCTTGCCTACACCCAGTAGGACCGCCAGGCCGGGGCCGATACCGGCCGTCTCCCGGTCATGAGACGAGACCGAGGCTTCAGTTACCCGTTGGATTACCGCGCGCAAATGGGAACAACTCCCGTTGACCAGGGGTGCGAAGTGGATGGGGTGTACGAAGTCCCGGCTAGCTGTTGGAAGAGCCGGCGTCCGCCGTGGCTTTGGTCGAGGATCCGCTCTTGGAACCCGAGGACTTGTCGCTGGACGATGTTGCGCTGTCCTTGCCGTTTGAGGCCGACTTGCTGTCCGATGAGTCTTTACTGCCGTTCTCTACGGGCCGCCTGGGGCGTCCGTAGTCCGTGGTGTAGAAACCGGACCCCTTGTAAATCACCGGAACGGCGTGGAACAGCCGCTGGCCCCTTCCGGAGCACATCGGGCACGTGCCAGTGCCCGCCTGGGCGAATGTCTGTACCAACTCGAACTCATGCGAGCATTCGACGCATCTGTAATCGTACCGAGGCAACAGCACCCTCCTGGGGCAAAAGATCGCGGCGGACGCCGGGCCAAGCCCAAACGCCAGCCGATCACAGATATAATTTACCAGCCCTGCCTATAGGTGTCAAACTGAAGCGGTCGTTGATGGGACCCCGGCTGGGCGCGGCGGGCGTGGCCCGCAATGTTCACGGCACCCGCCCTCCTAGGCTGACGCGGCTGGGAACGTAAACTCGAGAAATACGGCGCCCTCGATGGGATTATCCCGGTAGGGCGGTATGTCGACGAATCCAAGTGACCGGTACAGGTAAATAGCGGAGTCCATACTCTCCAGCGTGTCCAGCCTTACAACGGAGTATCCAAGTTGCCTGGCATATCCAAGCGAGGCTTCGCACAGTAGACGGCCAACGCCCCGGCCGCGCCAAGGCGGTTTGACGTACATTCGCTTCAGCTCGCAGCACGCGCCATCCAGTGCTCGAATTCCAGTGATTCCTACCGTCGCGTCGCCCTGTCGGGCCAGCAGGGCAGCTCCTCTACCGCCCGGTCCGTACTGCACGGAAATCTCAGCAAGTTCGCGTTTGGTGTCCTGAAAGTCTGCCGAGAACGGCAGCGAAGCAAGGTACTCCTCGACCAATTCGGTGAAGACTCGGTACTCAGCCGTAGTCTTGGCTGCTACTATTTCTATGGGACCAGTCATCGTCGATATTCGGCTCAACCAGTTGCTAGTGTCCAAAGAAAACCGAAGTAGTGGGTTGGTCGAGTGGCCCGGCAGCGCGAACCGGCCTGAATCAGGCGAATAGAGAAGGGGCGCTCATCCGGAAGACGAACGCCCCTCGTCTACATCCAAGCTGCATTGGGGTCAACCGGCCGTGAGGGTGTTATCTCCCGGCTTCGAACTCCCGTTTCTCCTCCGGGGTAAGGAAGCTGATGGCCTGGTCGATAACGTCGAATCCTGCAGCCTCGCTGAATGCGGCAAAGAACCCCTGGGTCACAGGTCCGGGAGTCTTGCCGTCCCCGATGACATGCCCGTTGAGGCTCTTGGCGGGGATCATGCAGGCGGTGCTGGTGCAGAAGAAGGCCTCGTCGGCCATGTAAACGTCGTGGGGCGTGTAGTCGGCCTCGTCCCACGGTATCCCCATGTTGTCGGCGTAGCCCATGATGGTGTCCATGGTGATGCCGGGGAGCACGTGGCGCCGGTTGGGAACCTTGAGCCTGCCGTCCTTGACGAACATGAAGTTGGAACCCATGCCCTCGGTGACGTTGCCGTTGAGGTCCAACATCAGGACCCACATCTCCGGGTCGCCCTGCTTGGCCTCGAAGTCGGAGACGAAGTGGTTCATCTTGTTGGCAATCTTGGCCTTGGGGGAAAGGCTCTCCGGGGGAGTCCGCCTCGTGGCGGAGGTGGCCGCCCGAACGCCCTGGATGTATTGCTTGGCAAACTGCTTGAAGGGATTGGGGCGGGCATAGACGGACACGTTGGGTCCCGCATGGAACTCCTGGTTCAGGTTGCCTCTGCTCACCACCTGGTGAACGTTGAAGTCTCCGTACTGGTCCAGCAGGTGCTTGTTGGCGTCCACCACGTCCAAGGTGATTTTTTCCATCTGTTCCCAGGTAAGGCCGGGGTCGATGCGAGTGTACTTGAGGGAGCGGTACAGCCGGTCCAGATGGGCGTCCAGCCTGAAGACCTTTCCGCCGAAGGTGCGCTCGGTGTCGTAGACTGCGTCGCCCCACCTGTACCCACGGTCAAGGGCCGAGATCATGGCCTTGCTCTCGGGCACCATCTCGCCGTTGACGTAAACGGTAAACTCCTGTGAATCTGCCATCCTGTAGCGCTCCTTAAGCTCTTTGAATTTCGGGGCTCCCAGCCACTAACCGAACGCTATTCAACCACGTATCAGGCTCGTTGTCAATTGGCGGACCCGGCCGCGGAACCTAGAGTATCGCCACGGGGTTAACCGGCGACCCGGTGCCTCCCACCACCCGCAACGGGTTAACCGTCAGCAAGAATTCGTAGCGCCCCGCTTGGCTGCACGCTTCTGCCAAGGGCGCCAGCAGAGCACAGTCCAGGAGCGCCAGGCCGTAGGCGAAGATGGCCCCGTGGACCGCCCAGGGCAGCCCATAGCCGTTGGGGGCCAGGTCCTCCATGTCCCAGACCAACAACGAGCAGTCCGATTCCCTCAGAAACTTCAGGCAAGAGGCGTGCAGGCCGGGCCGGTATTCGCGACTGCTGCCCCAGGGGACATTGCCCGCCGCGTCCCATTTCTCCCGGCCGCTGTATACCACCAGGGCGTCTCCGGGCTCCAGTTGGACTCCTTCCGCCTTGGCGACGTCTTCCAACTCCCAGCCATGCACCGGCTGTTCGTGGGTGACGTAGGGATCGCCGCGGTGCTTGGGCACGTCCAGCAGAACGCCCCGGGTCATGATCCCGTCCTTCCAATGGTCTATGGAACCCCAGGAAGCCCCGTCCATGGTGATGTGTTCCTCGGGGTCTCGCCCGTTCCACATTCCGTCGGCGTCCCACGCGTGGCATAGGGCGTCCAAGTGTGTGGTGGCGTTGCCGTGAAAGCCGATACCAAGGTAGTCAGCGCAGGCCCCGGCCCCTTGGCCCCGCTCGTGGCGCTTCATATAGTGGACGGCTGGGTATGGGTTATTGGGAGCTGGAGTCTTGGGAATCACATGGCTCAGGGATATGGCCTGCCCGGACTTGACCAACCGAGCGGCGGCGATGCGTTTCTCCGGGGTAATCAGGTTCAATGCCCCCATCTGGTCGTCCTTACCCCAGCGACCCCAGTTGCGGTCTTCTTCAAGGTATGCTTGAACTTCTTCTCTGGTGGGAACCCGGCGTTCCATGGGTATCCTCCTCGTTGCTGGCTATCGGGTTTGGGCTGCGGTTGGACTGATGGTTGCCGTCGGGGCAGTCCAACGCCATGCTTAACTTGGCATAGATGATATTGGTATTGAAAGGGCTGGATTATGCTGGGGGATGAGGCCCATGCCCATTAACGAAGTTTGGCTCCCCGTAAGTCCTATGGGGGAGCCAATCGGTGCTGGAATTATGGCCTAGTGAATTGGAAAGGCGGTGATCAGCGCCTCATCTGGCGCCGGCGCCGGCGGGCCGCACGTTGCGCCGCCAATCGTTCCTTTTGCGCCTTGGAGCGGAAGAACCGCCGGTCCTTTAGCTCTCTGAGCACACCGGAGTGCTGCACGGAGGCTCGAAATCGGTTGACCAGACTCTCCGGGGACTCGCCTTCCCGAGGCGTCACATATGCCATTCACTTCTCCTGCGGTACATCTGAACCTCCGGTAATGTACCACATGGCGATTAGAGGGGCAACCGCCTCCGGCTGCAGCAATGAGTGGTTTGGCATTGCTTCCTGGCCTGAGGCTTGTCTTGGAGCGCAGTTGCCGGGGTATGTACCATGGAATATAATGGGCTGCGATAATCCAGACAGCTTTGAAGAACGGGTATGGAGAAGGCAACGGATGGAAGTAACGAAGCATCAACCTGGAATGTTCTGTTGGGCGAACTGCCCGACGCTGGAACTGGACAAGGCCCAAGACTTCTATGCGAGCCTCCTGAAGCTGGACGCCACTCCCAATGAAGTAGAGGGCACGACCTATGTGGTGTTGAACAGGGCGGGGAAGTACTGCTGCGCCCTTTACACGGTGGACGAGGCGGCGATGCAGGAACGGGGAGGCCCCTGGTGGGTGAGCTTCTTTACCGTGGATGATGTGGACGCCGCTGCGGAGCGGGTCAAGGGGCTGGGAGGCTCGGTCTGGTCTGAGCCCTTCGACGTGTTCGAGGAGGGCCGAATGGCGGTGGTCGCAGACTCCACCGGCGCAACATTTGATTTGTGGCAGCCCAATAGAGGCATTGGCGCGGAGCTGTTCGGCGAGCCGGGAGCACTGGCGTGGAACGAGTTGTACACCCATGACGTGGAAGCGGCTACGAGGTTCTACGGAGGGCTGTTTGGGTGGGAGGCCAAAGCGGCGGCGACTCCCGACGGCGGCGAGTATACGGTGTTCGATTTGGACGGGCAGCCTGCGGCGGGGATGATGGCCATCCGGAAGGAGTGGGGAGAGATGCCTGCCAACTGGTCCATCTACCTGGCGGTGGAGAACCTGGAGGAGTCGTTGAGTTTGGTGGAGGCCAAGGGCGGAAGGTGATAAACCCGCCGATGGAAGTAGAGGGAGTGGGGCGGTTCTCGTTCATCCAGGACCCGATGGGGGCGTACCTGTCGGTGGTCCAGGTGGCGTCGGAGGGTTAGTTAGCCGGGGCCTAGACCCGCAACAGCTTCAGGAATTGCTTGTCGCTGCGGTGGGGGCCCAGCAGGGCCAGCCTGACGTTTTCCCGGCTGCACAGGTTTTGGGCCACCCGCGCCACGTCGGCCCCGGTCACTGTATCCACCTTCTGCGCGGCTTCGTCGGGAGTGGCTACCCAGCCCTGGAGAAGCTCCTGGGATGCCAGCCATGACGCCACGCCGCGAGAGTCTTCCAGACCCAACAGCAGCCTCCCCTTGGCGTACTCCTTGGCCTTGTCCACCTCGTGGGCGGGCGCTTCCTGGTGCATCGCCTCGAGTTCGCTAATCACCGCTCCCGCCGCCTCACGGCTCTTGCGCGGCTCGACTCCGCAGTAGACCACCAGCGAGCCGCAGTCACGGTAGTAGCTCGTGGAACTGTTCACGTCGTAGGTAAGGCTTTGCTCCTCCCGCAAATTCAGGAACAGGCGGCTGCTCATGCCGTCCCCCAGCATCACGTTGAGGATTGCCAGGTTGTAGCGGTCGGGGTCTTCCAGGGACAACCCCGGAAGGGCGAGGCACAGGTGGGTCTGGTCGGTGCGGCGCTGCTCCATGCGGACCGGCGGCCCAGGCCGACTGTAGTCCACGGGCTCCCAGTCCAGGGCCTCACAGGGCTGCCAGCCCGATGTCGCCTCTGAAATCAATTCCAGGACTTCCTGGTGAGAGATGTTCCCGGCGACGGCGGCTACGGCGTTGGCGGGGTTGTACTGGCGGCGCATGTACTCCAGGATGGCGTCCCTGGAGATTGCGCTCACCGACTCGGGGGTGCCGCCCACGTCCCGCCCCAGGGCCTGCTCCGGCCAGAGGGCCTCGTCAATAAGCAGGTCCACTTTATAGGTGGGATGGTCGTAGGTCATGCGCAGCTCTTCCTGGATGACCTCCCGCTCTTTCTCCATCTCCTCGGGGTCCATCAGGGGGTGCTGGACCATGTCCAATAGCACAGACAGGGCAGTGGGGAAGTGGGGCTGGGGCACCTTGCACCAGAAGGACGTGACCTCCCGGTCGGTGCTGGCGTTCATCATGCCGCCGACGCCCTCGATTGCCTCGCTGACCTCCCTGGCAGTGGGCCACCGGTTGGTGCCTTTGAAGGGAAGGTGCTCCAGGAAGTGGGAAATGCCGGAGGTTTCGGCGGACTCGTACCGTGAGCCGGCGCCGATGTTGACGACCATGGACACCGACCTGCTGTGGGGCATGGTGGAGGTGAGCACCCGGAGTCCGTTTTCCAAGACAGTACGCTGGTACATGTTAACTCGTCGCTGGGAAAGTGTGCGGCATTTCAGTTGCAGCCGTGCGGGAACGCCCTCACCCTAGCCCTCTCCCAGGGGGCGAGGGGATTTATGACACACCTCGTGAGAGGCGTTGGCCAAAGTTGGGTGAGGCCTGCCGACCAGAGGAGGCTTGCGTCCTAGGTGGGGACGGGGGTATTGGCAAGGCGAGACCGGGCTAGCTTTCAAGCCAGCTCACGTCGCCGCACAAGTCCGGCGGGTGGGTGCGGGAAGCGAAGTCCTGGTATTGCCGGCGGGCGTCGCCTATTGTCGTGTCCTCTCCGTGGCCCGGATAGACTGCGGTGTCGTCGGACAGGGCCAGGAGCTTGTCCTCGATGCTGCTTATGATGTCCCTGAGGGCCAGGGGACTGGTGGTCCTGCCGGGGCCGCCGGGGAAGAGGGTGTCGCCGGAGAAAAGGTGCTTGCCGAACAGGAAACAGCGGCCGCCCTCGGTGTGACCGGGCGTCGCCAGCACCTGCAGTTCCAGATTGCCGAACTTGACGGTGTCGCCGTCCTTCAAGGATAGGTCGGGCCGCTGGGGGAGGGCGTCAGCGTCCTCGACGCCGATGCCGACGGTGGCGTCGACGGCTGCGGAAATCGCGCCGAACCCCTCCAGGTGGTCGCCGTGGCGGTGGGTAATCAGGATGTTGGTAATCTTGGCGTCGCCGATGGCGTTCAGGATTTTCTCAGGCTCGGCGGGGGTGTCGATGATTACACCCTCGTTGGTCTCTGGGCACACCAGGATATAGCCGTTGTTATCGAGCGATCCCATGTGGCCAATCTTGGTAATGCGGATTTCGCCATCATTGTGGGCGAACATTGTGCCCTCCGGCAGTCATATTTGGCACAGCCCATTGTACCAGAGGGGCGGAATTGGGGCTATTGGGGAGCAATTTTGGCCAACAGGGGATAGTTGGCAGGGGATGCCGCGTTCGCGCGAACGATTTTCCAGTTCCCCTATCATTTCCTCCCATTTCCTCTCACTTCGGAGTTCCGAGAGGTGTCCCGGCGGTGTTGGCCGCGGCGAAAGCGGGGCCGTTACGGCGACTGCGGCTGGGGCGAACATTTTTCTTGTGAGACATATTGTGCCATTTCGAGACATTGGCTTCGGCAACTCCGGTTGGCTGTTGGGATGCCGGCGGCCGCCATTCGGTCTATGGATATGGTAATGAATGATGGCAGGTAGAGGCAAGGGCCAAATGTCAGTGATTGAGTCGGCTCAAGCCAAGAGCGAGTTGGGAGACTGCGGCAGATGAAAATCGGAAATCCCCGTTATTGAGAGGATATGCCATTGCAAAATTATAGAAGACTTGCGATAATGCCATAAGTAATGTTATATAAGGAAAGCAATGCCTAAGGAGTTATTGCTATGCTGGAATCCGGAATTACATACAAGGGGCAAACTACATTGCCCAAGATGGTGCGGGAAGCGCTGGCGGTGAAAGCCGGCGATAGAGTGCGGTACATCATCTTGGGCGATGGAGTGCTGATACGGCGGGTCGGGCCTACCAGCCGGCTGTTCAGAAGCCTTCCTTACGACGGGCCTGTGGTGAGCTTGGAAGACATGGACCGGGCGATTGCAGAAGGAGCCGCTGGAGGGTGATATCGATCGACACAAACATAATCATTCGCTACATCGTTGGAGATCACGCTGAACAGACGGAAGCGGCCCGTGCCCTGGTGGACGGGTTGACGGCTGACGATCCGGGCTTCATCTGCCGAGAGGTCGTATTGGAGGTCGCTTGGGTGTTGGAGAGGAGCTACGGCTTCACGCGGTCCCGGGTTTCAGAGTCATTAATGGATCTGACGGCTTCGGACACCTTGGCGGTGGAGAATTCGGATGACGTAGCTGTGGCCGCGTACCTGTCCAGCCAGGGGAGCGTCGACTTCTCGGACCTGATGATCCTGGCGGCGGCCGAGCGGGCGGGGGCCAGGCCTCTGTATACGTTTGACCGCGCGTTGGCCGGACAGGAGGGGGCTATGCTGGTTGGGGCGGGGCGTGATAAATGCTGATCGTGGAACTGTAGGTCAGGCTTGGGTGTTCAGGAGGTAGTATTAGTCGACATGTGCGTCTGACTCGCCTACCTGTCATGGAAATAGGCTAGAATACTCTGAATCGCACCGGGCACATCAAGTCCTCTCCGAAGCTTGTGGCGTGGCGACCGTCGTAGGAGCAATCTGGCGTACAGGCTTTGGTCGAGATAGTGATTTACACGTGTCGTAACGGGTTTGACGACCTGTGATAATATTACCGCAAATCATCGTAATCTCGGACATGGCGATGAGACTAAGACTAGGGCTACGGTGGAATTCTTGGTACAATTGAACTAGGTGAACGCTCGCGCCTACATATTCTACACATTAAAATTCGCGCAATTTCAAAACGGGTGTTAAAAACCTAATGGTAACGAAAGTGGGAACAATAGGTCCTGTCATTCGGGGGCGTGGGGTCGGGAATGCTACAATATCGAGCCGCTTCAATGTTTGGGGCTATGGCGGTCTGAGTGAGGATGCGAAGGAAGCGTTCCAGCAAGGCGTAATTACCGTCGGTAATTTGTCGAAGCACAAGACCATAAGTGAAGAAACCACCGGCAAGCTCTTGAGCCTACTTGTAGCCGCTTACATCGAACGGATGCTCAACGAGTCTTTTGAGGTGAGCCTTCAGGTCGGGATGGATTCCTTGTTGGCGGAGGCCATAGATGACTAACGACGAGGAACAATCTTCTTTACCTGCGGAAACTCCCGATGACGTATTAGGGGAGAAAGGCTCGCCGGACGAAGAAACTGGTGAGCCTTTTCTCGCTGAAGAGGATCTAGAAGGCGTACCACCCGAGCAAAGGCAAACGATCATGCGGGCCTTTGCATCCGTGACGGGGTTTGCGGGCCCGGTGTTCAACCCCATACTACGGCGGGTTAACTCAGGTCACATAGATAAAGTTCTTGAACACGTCGAACAATCTAGCGTTCGCGCCAACGACAGTGCCGCGTCGGAACGTAGATATCAATTCGCATACACAATCGTTGGTCTGGCCGCCTTGGTGTTCTTAGTGGTGTTTTTCAGAGACGATCCCGATATTTTGATACCCATCGTATCTGCTGCTGCCGGATTCGCTGGAGGATTCGGGATAGGTCGATTCCGTAGGTGAGCGGAGCGTAGCGGTGCTCGCAACAAATGCTGAGTAAAGCTAGTTTCATACACTAGGTTTCGGCGATAGTATAGAGAGTCCCCGTCAGTTCCTCTAAATCATTGTCCGAGAACCCTAGTTGGCTTCGACCCGCGAAGATGAATTGCCGTGAACGCCGCCCCAAGAGAGCGCCCCGTGGTAGTGGTCAGCAGTCATGAGCCTTCAACTGGAAGCCTGTTCCTTCTCAGCCCGCTCCAGGTTCAAGGCCAGCAGGCGCTCCAGTATCTCCGGCTCGGTCAGGTCTTCGGGCCAGGCGTAGGCGTCGAGGACGGCTTGGTCCAGGCGTTGGTGGGCTTGCTGGAGCCAGGTGGGGCGGGTGTTGTAGAGGTTCGTGAGGGTGCGCTTTTTTAGTTCCTGAGCGGGTAGGCCGGGCGGGTTGAGCCAGCCTTCCCGGTGCTTGTTCAGGTCTTTGGCGGCCTCGGCGATGTCTTGCCGTTGCGTCTCGCTGGGTTGCGGGAATGGGAAGGTTTCGAAGCAGGTGGTGGGGGTGTATCTCGGTCTGGTTTCTAGTTGGGTTCCCATATTGAGGGCCCATACCTCATGGACACGGGAGTGCAACACGCCGAAGGTGTAGTCGTCGTCGCGGGCGATGGCCACAACCAGATTGGAAGGCAGCGCGTCACCAGCTAGCCATGAAAATAGACGGTGTTTCCCGGTGACCGAAGTCCCGATGTATCTAGGCAACGGATTGAGAGCTTGGCGCATCGCGGCTGCCGGATAACCGTGGAGCCACCAGTTTTCCGCTCGCCAAGGCGTCTTGTTCTTCACCCTGACCGGCATTACGTTCTCTTTCACGTATTCAAAAGGCGCTTCGTAAAGAGCGGCTTGGTCTAGGGGCATATCAACACCGAAGTCTATAACCCATACATCGCGCGGGCGTTGCGTAATGTCAGTCCCGTTAATCCAACGCTTGATGACGTCAATATTGGGCCGCCCGTCGGTCGGGATTGGGTTGGGCTGACATCTGGGCAGCGGTTGTTTCCGGGATGTCGAAGTCTCCCACTTTGCCGACGCCTTGAAACGCCAGGTTCTTGTTTTCCGCCAGAGGCTTGGCTGCAGTTAAGTCCAAGCCAGCGGTCAGGTCAGAGTTTATGCTGGACACCTGCTCTCCGTCCAAAGTCCGTGCAGATTGGCTGCCGTCATCGAAGCAGATGATGGATATGTGGACTGCAGCTCCATCAAGGACCCAGTCCTTATCGGATACGGCGGTAAAGATCGCCCCGCTATCGTTGATGCGCGAGAGAACGGCCCGATTGGACTGAAAGCGAATGGCCTGGGTCGCCAGCAGACCGGCGCGGCGGGACTTGCCGGCATCAACCTGAGCGCGGGCCTTCTCCAACCAGTAGCAGCATAGGTCGCTGGAGTTGGGGATACGGTCTCCGTAAAGCGAGTACACAGCCTCGACGTAATCGTCACCCAGCTGCGCTCGGAAGGGGACATGGCCCAGGAACGGCGGGTTACCTACGATAAACTCGGCGGACGGCCATTCGGGTTCCTGGGGGTTGCCTTCGTCGTCTTGGGCCAGGATGGCGTCGGTCCTTCGAATGGAGACCAGCGGCGTGAGGATAGGGCTGTGGTCGTAGGGAAAGCCATTGTTGTGGTGCCACTGGATGTAGCCAATCCACAGGGCGGTGCGGGCGAGTTCGGCGGCGTAGGGGTTAATTTCCAGGCCAAGCATCTGGTCGGGCCTGACCCTGGGGGCCAGGTTATGCCAGCCCTGAGCGGCGGCGAAGTCGATTACCTGCTTCTCCAAGTCGAGGAGCGAACGCAGGGCCATGTAGAGGAAGTTGCCGCTGCCGCAGGCCGGGTCGAGGACATCCACCTCGAACAGCCGCTGCCGGAAGGCCTCCAGCCGCACACGGGCAGCGTCATCGTCTCCTTCTACGAGGAGGTTGCCGACTTCCCGTCGCGCATCTTCCCACTCAGCGCGCAGGGGGGCCATGAGCACCGGCTCCACCACCAGCATGATGTCGTCGGCGCCGGTGTAGTGGGCGCCGAGGTGGGCGCGCTTGGAGGCGTCGAGGGCCCGCTCGAACAGGGTGCCGAAAATGGACGGCTCGATGTTTCGCCAGTCCTGTTTTGCGGCCACGCCAAGGCGCTGCAGGGCGGCTTCACTGAGCTTTACGGTTTCGGCATTGTTGAACAGGTCGCCGTTGAAGTGCTTGATTTGTGCGGCCCCGAACATACCGCCGCCGGACATTTGCTGGAACAGGCTGCGGACCGCCTGGTCGAATAGGGCGGGGTCCTTGAAGTGCTCATCCAGTATCTTGGTAAAGAGATTGTCCGGGAGCAGGCCGGCGTCCTCGGCATAGAGGCAGAAGACAATCTGGTTGAGGTAGCGGGCCAGAGTTTCCGGGTCGTGGTCGTGCTGCTCCATGTCGGCGACCATGCCCTGGAAGAGGCCGGCGGTCTCATTGGTGACGGCGTCCACGGTGCGGCCGGGCCGTAGCCGTTGGGGGTCGAAGAAGGCATGGCGCAGCTTGTCCAGATTGTCGGGCTGATCAAGGTCCTGGACCGGGATTACGCGGCGGACGGTTTCCATGCCCGGGAAGTTGGTCTGAATCCAGATGGTCTTGAATGAAGACACGATGAGGAGGGGCGGAGTCTTGAGGTGAACCTGGTAGCGGAGGAGTTGGTTGAGGCCGGATTCCAGGTCGGCGTCGCTGCCCTTGAACTCCCAGCCGAAGGAGCCGTCGAGGAAGGCGTCGGCGAAACCGCCGGGCACCCACTTTTCGAAAGTGAAGGCCGTGCTGTCGGCGTATTCCACCGGGGTGGGATGGCCGACCAGGCGGCAGATGTCCAAGAACATCTCCTGGGAGGCCTGTTTCTCGCCGAAATCGACGGCGCTCCACTTGGCGATGAATTGTTGGGGCTGCATTTGGGGCAGGCCGGGGGACGTCATGTCAGGGTTGAGGCTTCGGATGATGTAGGGACAGGTTGCGTTGGGAATTGCTGGGAGTGTGCTGGCTCAAGAGCTTTAGATTCCCGCCTGCGCGGGAATGACGGGTTGTGGGCTGGGTTGAGGTTATCTTCGGGGGCACTTGGCTAGTCGGCGACGCCGGCGGGGGTGGGTTGGGGCGCGGGGGTGTCGTGTCCCAAGACTTGCTTGATGTAGTGGCCGGTGTGAGATTTGGGGTTTTCGGCCAACTGCTCCGGGGTGCCGACACCGATGAGGCGGCCGCCCCGGTCGCCCGCTCCGGGACCCAGGTCTATTATCCAGTCCGAGTTCTTGATGACGTCCAGGTTGTGCTCGATTAACAGCACGGAGTTGCCGGCGTCGGCCAGGCGGTGCAGCACCCGCAGCAGGGCGGCGCAGTCCTCGAAAGACAGGCCGGTGGTGGGCTCGTCCAGCAGATAAATCGTCTTGCCGGTGGCCCGCTTGGACAGCTCGGTGGATAGCTTCACCCTCTGGGCTTCCCCACCAGAAAGGGTGGTAGCCGGCTGGCCCAGGCGGATGTAGCCCAGGCCCACGTCCCGGAGGGTTTCCAGCTTGGCCCGGATGCGGGGGATGCTTTCGAAAAATTCTAAAGCCTGGACGACGGTCATACTCAACACGTCGGCGATGCTCTTGCCCCGCAGGGTCACTTCCAAAGCCTCGCGGTTGTAGCGGCGCCCCTGGCAGATCTCGCAAGGGACTGTAACGTCGGGCAGGAACTGCATCTCAATCTGGTTGTACCCCTCTCCCTGGCAGGCCTCGCAGCGGCCTCCCTTGACGTTGAAGGAAAAACGCCCGGGCTTGTATCCCCGCACCCGTGACTCGGGGAGGCTGGCGAAAAGCTCCCGGATAGGAGTAAAGGCACCGGTATAGGTGGCCGGATTGCTGCGGGGAGTGCGCCCGATGGGGGACTGGTCGATGTTGACGACTTTGTCGATGTTCTCCACGCCGGTAACGTCGTCGTGCTTTCCGGGAATGTCGCGGCCCCGGTAGAGCAGCTGGGCCAGCCGTTTGTAGAGAATCTCGTAGGCCAGGCTGCTCTTGCCCGACCCGGACACTCCGGTGACGCAGGTGAGGAGGCCCAGGGGAATTTCCACGTCTATGTTGCGCAGGTTGTTCTCGCGGGCTCCAGTGATGCCCAGGAAATGGCCGTTGCCGGGGCGGCGGACATCCGGGGTCGGCACACGTTTGCGGCCAGAGAGGTACTGGCCGGTAATGGAGTCGGGGGACTCCATGATGTCGTCAATGGGGCCTGTTGCAACGACGCGCCCGCCGTGTTCCCCAGCGCCGGGGCCAAGGTCCGCAATGAAGTCGGCGGCGCGCATCATGGCCTCGTCGTGCTCGACGACAACCACGGTGTTGCCCATGTCCCGCAAACGCTTCAGGGTGCCGATGAGGCGGTGGTCGTCGTGGGGGTGCAAGCCGACGGTGGGTTCGTCACAGACGTAGAGGACGCCGGTAAGGCCCGAGCCGATCTGGGTGGCCAGGCGCACCCTTTGGGCTTCGCCGCCGGACAGGGTGCGGGCGGTGCGGTCCATGGTCACGTAGTCCAGGCCGATGTTGGTCAAGAACCGGAGGCGGCCGTCGATCTCCTTGAGAATCTGGTTGCCGATGGTCCGGTCACGGGCGGACAGGGTCTCGCCGGGGTGGTCACCGGGGGCGTCGGGGTCTATCTCCCGCACCCATTCCAGGGCGTCGCCGATGTTCTTGGAGCAGACGTCCATGATGCCCAGGCCGCACACGGTGACGGCCAGGGCCTCGGGCCGGAGGCGCTTGCCGCCGCAGGACTTGCAGGCGCGGGCCGCCATGTAGCGTTCTATTTCCTGCCGGGTGTGGTCCGACTCGGTGTCCCGGTACCGCCGCTGCAAGTTGGGAATCACCCCCTCGAAGGTGGTGTCCCAGGTGTAGACGCGGCCGTTGTGGGACTTGTGCCGTATCGTCACCTTCTTGGTGCGGTTGCCGTAGAGAACTATGTCCAGGTGCTCCTGGGCGAGGTCTCTGACCGGAGTTTTGACGGAGAAGCCGTGCTCCCGGGCCACGCCTTCCAGCAGGCTGAGGTACCAGCTGTTGGAGACGCCGCCCCGCATCCACGGAGTCACGGCCCCTTCGGAAAGGGACAGGTTCCGGTTGTAGACCACCAGGCCGGGGTCGACCTCCAGCTTGTAGCCCAAGCCGGTGCACTGGGTGCAAGCGCCGTGGGGGCTGTTGAAGCTGAAGGTCCGGGGCTCTATTTCGGGCAGGCTGGTGCCGCACTGGGCGCAGGAAAACTGCTCGGAAAAGACCAGTTCCTCGCCGTCCTCCACGTCCACCTGCAGGACGCCCCCGCCCTCCTTGAGGGCGGCTTCCACCGACTCGGCCACGCGGGTGACCTCGGTATCGGGGCTGATGACAAGGCGGTCCACAACGAGTTCGATGTAGTGCCACTTCTTCTTGTCCAGGGTCAGGCCGCCGAGCTCCTCCAGCAGGTGGACTTGGCCATTGACTCGTACCCGGACGAATCCGGTGCGACGGGCGGCCTCGAACACGTCCTTGTGCTCGCCCTTCTTGCGCCTGACCTTGGGAGCCAGGAGCATGATGCGGCTGCCTTCGGGCAGGGAGAGGATGGCGTCGACGATTTGCTGCACCGTCTGGCGTTCCACGGGGCGGCCGCACTTGGGGCAGTGGGGGCGGCCGATCCTGGCGAAGAGCAGGCGGAGGTAGTCGTAGACCTCGGTGACGGTGCCGACGGTGGAGCGGGGATTGTGGGAGACGCCCTTCTGGTCGATGGATATGGCGGGGGAGAGGCCCTCGATGTAGTCGACGTCGGGCTTGTCCATGCGCCCGAGGAACTGGCGGGCGTAGGCGGAGAGGGACTCGACGTAGCGGCGCTGGCCCTCGGCGTAGATGGTGTCGAAAGCGAGGGAGCTTTTGCCGGACCCGGAGACGCCGGTGATGACGACCATCTTGTCGCGGGGAATGCGGACGTCGACGTTCTTGAGGTTGTGCTCCCTAGCGCCCTTGACGAAGATGTATTCCTGAGCCATCGCCCTCCACCCGTCAATGTTTGTCCGAGGACTATTTTAGCACTGGATGGGCGGTTGGGGGTATGCGGGGGCGGGGATTTATGACACATGGGCTGGCATGCCCTTGTTTTCAGAGGGGATCAGAAAAGTTGCCGCTAGTTTTTACTAAGCTTGGTGTAAAGCAATTTCAGGAGCCATACCTCCTCTAGCCCGTGTTACACTAGTTGCACACGCCATCGCGCGATTTAACAGGAGGGAATCTCTTTGGAGCGGGTGTTCATTTATTGGGACAACTCCAACATATTCCTTGAGGCCCAGCGCATCGCAGGGGAGCAGGAGCAGTCCCCAGACGCCCGCTTCAGAGTGCGGGTACAATTTGACAACATGTTCCGGTTGGCGCATGCTGACCGTCCCGTGGAGAGGGCGTTCGCTGCTGGATCCATTCCGCCGGAGATGCGGCAACTATGGAACCGCATGGAGAGCAACGGTGTTGAGGTTCAACTGTTTGACCGCGGCAGCCCCCAGCGCGGTGAGCAGGACATTCCGGACCGGGTGTTGCAACTGCGGATGTTGGAAGACGCGCTGGACTACAATGGCGACCCGGGCATAGCCGTCTTGCTCACCGGTGATGGAGCCGGTTACCTGGAAGGGGCCGGTTTTCATACCACATTGGAGCGTATGCACCGGCGGGGCTGGCGCGTGGAGATAATGTCTTGGGCTCATTCGTGTAACCAGCGAATGCGCCGCTGGGCTGAGGATAACGGAGTATTCATCGCCATGGACGACTTCTACACCTCCATCACTTTTCTGGAACCGTCCCGGCCTGGGTTTGAACTGGCGCCGCCCCGCGCGGCCTCTCCCCTAGACCTGGCTCGTCGGCCAATGTCGCAGTAAGACCGGCGCCGTGTCAGAGATACAAGGCATCTGTTGATAGAAATCGTTGGACTAGAATAAAGACGGCTGCCGCCCATCGTATCTGCTGCTAACTGGAATCAACAGTCGGGCCAACGAACTCCTATCGCCAATGCGCCCCGCTCATCCACGGCCAGACCAAGTTTCGGTTTGACGCCAGGCTGAGAAGGAACGGGTTTCCGGGCTCCCTCACCCCGCGCCCAGCGCCTTGGCCGTCTGGCCGATGACCCGGTCTACGGCGGTGATTATCTCGTCGACGTCGTGGGAAGAGACGCAGAGGGGCGGCATGATGTTTGTGGTGTTGCCGCCGCGCAGTATCAGGCCGTTTTCTGAGAAACCCTGGGTCATCCGGTTGGTCAGGTCGGCGTCGGCGGGGAAGTGCTCCTTGGTCTCGCGGTCTTGGACCAATTCAACGGAGCACATGAGGCCGAGGCCCCGAACATCGCCGATTATCGAGTGTTTCTCCTTTAGCTCCTCCAGGCCGTCCAGCATGTAGCGGCCCATGCGGGCGGAGTTCTCGACCAGGCCCTCGTCTTCCAGAATCTCGATGTTCTTCAGGGCGGCCGCGGCGGCTACCGGGTGGCCGCCAAAGGTGATGACGTGGGGGAGGGAGACCCGCTGGCTGCCGACGAATGCGTCGGAAATGGGCTTGCGGGCGAGGGCTCCGCCCATGGGGATGTAGCCGCTGGTCAGGCCCTTGGCGATGGTCATGATGTCGGGAGTCACTCCCCAATGCTCGGAGGCGAACATCTTTCCGGTGCGGCCGAAGCCGGTAATCACCTCGTCGGCGATGAGCAGGCACCCGTAACGGTCGCAGATGTCGCGCAACATGGGCCAGTAGTTGGGACCGGGCACGGCTACGCCGTAAGGAGCGGCCACCGGTTCGGCGACAACCGCGGCGATGGTCTCGGGCCCCTGGAACTTGATGATGTCCTCGATTGCCCCGGCGCTGCGCTCGGCGCATTCCTCAGGCGTGGCGCTGCCGTATTCGCAGCGGTAGAGAAGGGGCTGCGGGGCATGGAATACTCCGGGGAACAGGGGTTCGTAGTCGGTCTTGGGCATGGACGGGAAGCCGCCGAGGGCCAGGGCGCCGAAGGTGGCGCCGTGATAGGACCCCTTGCGGCTGATGAACTTGGTCCTGGTGGGCTCCCCGATGCGCTTGAAGTAGGCCCTGGACAGCTTCAGGGCGGTCTCAACCGACTCGGAGCCGCCGCTGGTGAAAAAGCTGCGGGATATGTCGCCGGGGGTGATGCGGGCCAATTTGTCGGCCAACCGGACCGCGGGCTCGGTGGTGGAGCCCATGGGCATGTAGGCCAACTGCCGCATCTGCTGGTAGGCGGCGTCGGCAATCTCGGTGCGGCCGTAGCCCACGTTCTTGAGCCAGAGGCCCGACATGGCGTCGATGTAGGTGTTGCCCAGGGCATCGGTGACCCGGCAGCCCTGGCCCCCGGTGAATATCTTCGGCTCGCCCTTCTCGGCCATGTCGCTGGGTTGGCGCAGGTAAATCCACAGGTGCTCCAGGGCCGATTCTTGTAGCTGCTTGACTTCTGCTTCGGTGCGGGTGGTCATGTTCGGACCTCCGGTGTAGATGGACTGGAGGGCGGCTTAGGTGATGACAGGCTATGGTGCGGGGGATTATCTCACAAGGGCGGTCTGGATGACTAGGCTGAGATTTGCGCCTGCGGAGACCGCTGCGTAACCACTTCCCAAGGCGGAAGATTGGGTTGGGTTGGTCAAAATCTCCGTCTCCAACCTGGCAGCCGCTCCAAACTACTGTCATTTCCCCCCTTGCCCACCCCCCGCAACCTCCCCCTATCATAAATGTAGCTCAGGTCCGAACTCCGTTAAGCGGGACCGGACCAAATCAAGACCAGCCACTGAGGCCCGTGACATGTTGTGACCAAAAATCGCTCCAAGCCCGTCGCCCCTCCCGCCAACAACTCCAAACGGGAGGGAATGGGAGGAAATGAGAGGGGATCTAAAAATTCCAGCCTCTCCCCCCACCAACAATCCACCCGCCCATCATCGCCTCCAGAATAGCTCTTCGTATCGATGCTATTCTGTCAGCGAATTACCTGACATCTACAATTCCGGCTATGGCCGGACTGCCGCCTCTACGCCCGCGCCAGCCTCGTTTCGACTTGCCACGGGGCAGATAGTGGCGCGAGGAGTAGTCCTTCGTCCGAGCCAACTGGGCGTAGATGAAGCGGTAGATAGTCTCGTGGGAGATGACGTGTTTGCCCAACTCCAGAGCCAAGCGCCCGGCAACCTGCTCTGGAGACCAGCCTTGTTGGAGGCAAGAGAGGACCCGGTTTCGCAGGTCCGCGTCCGCATCCATCACCAACCGTGAGCTACTCCACCGACGGGCACGGGACTGTTGGTGGGCATAGACGGGCTGGCAGCCTTTGGTTCGTGAGCCATTGCGCTTCAGCTCTCTAGCCACAGTCGATGGCGAGCGATCCAGAGTGGAGCAATTGAGTGAATCGGAGGGCAGTTGAGCCGTTCATGGTGACGCACCACGGTCGGAGCCATCCAAGAGGGACCATGTTCAGGAAAATCAGTTTGATCCGGGAAATACCGGATCAGAGGTGTTCTTCGAATTTTTCTTTGTTAGGTTGAGAGCCGCCGCCCGCGGGTAATTCTAGCATCGCTCCCACAGGGTGCTGAACACAAGGAATTCAGTGCATTTGATCGTCCGGATGGTGTGTTTGACAGGTCTTTGGAGTGACAGTACCATTGGCGTCGTTAAAGAACGCGGGCAATTTGGATGCCCAGGTTATGGCACATGAAATGTTCGTCTATCCCAAGGAGGACGGGTAATGACAACCAGTCCCTTTGACCCCGATCGGATTCTTCTCACTGGCGAGAACCCCGCCCTCCGGCTGGGAGAGACCGACGGTGGTCCGACA
Source organism: Dehalococcoidia bacterium (assembly GCA_963668505.2). Lineage (GTDB taxonomy): Bacteria > Chloroflexota > Dehalococcoidia > Lucifugimonadales > UBA3495. Next base: position 55,025 of record CAXXWY010000025.1, read on the forward strand.
ACCACAAATGCCAGTTTCTGGCGAGTCTTTTTCTCGCCGGAAGGACCCGGCCACGTGCTCTTCATCCAGAGCGAACTCACTGACGATAAACCAAGGATTTACACCGACAATGTGCAGATGACACGTTGGCTCCAAGGCGAGCTTCAAGGCAGGATGAACCCTGCTTTCGGCAACCTGGAGATTCCGCAACGAGAAGCGAAATTTTGGAGTTCGGGAGACCTCAGGTCTTTCTGGACCGAGACGGTGAGCGCCGGCGATGAAGAGATCGCCCTGACCTGGTACGACCTGGGTGAGCCTTTCCTAAGTCATAGAGTCCCTGGGAGCAACCCGGAGCGCCCTCATGGCGCGTGCGTGGTACTGGTCCCGGCCAATGGGGCCCGCCTCACGGTTGACGGCAGGTCCGCTAAGGGCCGACCCTTCCCAACTCAGAGAGACGGCCGGGCCCACAGTACCTGTTCCTTGTCCTTCTCCGGGTCATGGTTCCTGCCTTATTAGGCGGCGGTGACACCCAGCAGGGTACGCCAAGCACGCATTCTTCGACCGGCACAGAACGACCCTTCGACCGGCTCAGGGTGAGCGGTTCTTTCCTGCTCATGGTGAGCTTGACGCACCGCCGGGATTACCGGCGCCCTACTTGAACGTCCTGGATTCCCCGGCCGACGGCCACAACATCATCCGCTGCCTGCTGTCCCGGGGCTACTCCGGCGGAGAGATTAAAAAGATCTCCGGCGACAACGCCTTGAGCTTCTTCCGGCGGGTGATGACATAGGCAATGGCTAATTTTCAGAGAATGGACGCAACAACATGACCATAGATGATTACTCAGTCATAGTAGGCTCGATTGGTGTGGCCCTTTTGCTATTGGCTTTTACCCTAAACAGGTGGAAAATCCTGCTCCAAGACACCAAAATATACAACCTGCTCAATATCATTGGCGCCGGACTGGCTTGCTCCGCCTCTGTTCTGATCGGATTCATTCCATTTGTGGTCTTAGAAGGATTTTGGGGCATCGCCGCGACTATCGGGCTGATCCAGTTGCTAAAGCGAAAGAGCAGCGACTAAACCAAAGTTTATATGGGCGCATCAAATTACGTCGATTCACGACGCTGAAAACAGAAGTGAAAAAGTAACGGGACCCTCCTCGGACGGGTCCCGTCACACTTAGACTCTCTTTTTTGGGGGGGGAATCTACGGTAGGTGTACCAAAAGCTCCCCCACCTACCAGGAGTTTCGAAGCTTACCCCTGAAAACTCTTACCCCTTACCAGTGGGGCAAGAGCATGCGCCCATGGCCGCGCTCCCTACTCCCGATGAGGCGCCCATTCCAGGGCGCTCAGGCGCCGTGTGTCCCCGGTCTCCAAGCGGTCCTCCCAGCTATCAACATTGGGGCCTAGCGGGTAAATATTGTTGACCGAGTACAACCCGATGTCCAGGGAGTTGTCCCAGAGCCAGTCGCCTATCTCAACCTGAAGCTTCCAGCGCTCCTCCGGGTCGAAGGTGTTATAGGCCTCTACTACAAGCGGAGTTAGGAAGGGGTGGTCTATGCCAGCGCTAAAAAGCGTATCAGGGTGATAGCCGAGCTCGTATAACAATACGGGTTCCAATAGGGGGTTGGTGCCGAAGCAGACTACTCTCTTTTCATCGCGGCTTATGATATCGTCGGCCATGGTGCCGAAAGGAACGTTCTGGATACGGGCGGTAATGCCTATATCCGCCCACATGTCAGCTACAGCCTCGCAGGTCTGTACTTCGGCGGCAGTACCGCGAATGGCGGGAGCGATTTCCAACTCGAAGCCATCCTCATAGCCCGCCTCTGTCAAGAGCTGCTTGGCCCGCTCCACGTCGTACTCCCACTTCCATTCGGGCTTGGCCCGATGAGAAAAAGTGGCCCACCCCCACATCGAAAGGGGCGATCCCTCACCCCCGAGGAGCTCCTCTACAATCTTGTCCCTATCTATGGCCAGCCCCATGGCCTGGCGCACCTTGCGGGCCTGTTCCCACTCGGGGGAGTTAACATCGGGGTTGCTGGATATATAGGGCGCGTCGGGGTCCCACCCGGGCGCAGGGCACACCGAGGCCGCCGGACAATTGTCTCCATCGGAGGTCGCGTAGTAGCTGCCAAACAAGGTCAGGGCTGACTCGGAGCCGTCCTTCTGGGCCATGAACTTGGTGTCGGCTACCTCCGCCAGCGCAGGCACGCTGTCTAGGGCCGCCAAGAAGGTATCCACCCTGCCCACCTGGAAGTTGGCTATGCGGGTGGACTCTTCGCCCATTTCCATGAATGTCAACTCGTCGAAGAAGGGAACCTTTGTGTGGTGGTCCCGGAATGCCTTGAACTTCCAGAACTCGCCGGTGCGCTGCTCCACAAACTCCCAAGGCCCGGTCCCGACCAACTGCGAGTTGGCCTCGTCCAATCCTATCGTTTCGGTCAGCTCCTCGACCTGCTTCTTGCTCACCACCCATGCTCCGTCCACGCCAGGAGTAGTTGTGACAAAGAGCATGTCCCACGTGGGGATGCCGGTGTTCACCTCGATGGTATAGTCATCTAAGGCTTTGATATAGCCTTCCGGATTCAGGAGTTTGGCCCTAATCTGGCTCGAGGAAGGGTGTTCGGAGTCCTCGGCCCCGGCCTGGGAAATGGACCATACCATGTCCTCGGCGGTCATCTCCCCCCAGCCGCCGTGGAATTGAATCCCTTGTTTAAGCTCGAAGGTCCAGGTCAGGTTATCGGGGGCGATAGTCCACTCCTTGGCCACCCTGGGGAAGTATTCTCCCTTGAGGTTACGCCCGGTCAGTCCTTCGTAAGCAGCCATGGTGACATGCCCGACCTGGGGAAAGCCGGTCATTGCGGGGTGTCCGCTAAAGACGCCCTGCTCCGGGTGGGCGATACGAAGAGCCCCATAGGGTTCATCTCCGGGCGTCGCGGCGGTCGGAGCCGTAGTCGCAGTAGGCGCCGCCGTCGGCACGGCAGTGGCAGTAGCCTCCGGCGCGGCAGTGGGCTCGGGCGCTGGGGTTGCAGTGGCGTCGTCCCCGCAGGCCACCGCTATCACCAATACCAGTGCAGCCAGCATTGGGACGAATAGTCCAGGATTCCACCAAGGTCGTTTAGACATCGCTAATCTCCAGTCCTTTGCAATTGGCTGGGTCTCATGGGTTTGCGCGACGGCAACAGGGGAATTTGCAGAAGACACTAACAGCCCGCGATATTCTTGTCAACTAATACAATAGCAACGCTAGGTTTGGCATTAATCGTCACCAAAGACACTATGGTGGGTTTCCCAGCCCGCCGGGTTACCATGTACACCCATGAGTCAGTGGCACCCCCAGCCAGTCCATCTCCGCCAGGCTAGAGTGGGTCGGGGGTGCACCGGGCGGGCCCGAGGGACTCTAGACGAATCTAACCAGGGACGGGAATTGCTCAGCGGCTGAATATGGGCCTGCCGAAGACTCCATCAGTCCTTACCCCCTGGGGCGAGCTAGTTCAGCTGGCGGAGCCTTGGATCCAGCGTATCCCTGAGCCAGTCGCCGAAGAGGTTCAGAGAGATTACGGTAAGCGCGATGGCCAGTCCGGGCATGGTGGAGATCCACCAGCTGTCAGCCAGGTGGTCCCGGCCGTCGGCCACCATGGAACCCCAGGCCGGCGTGGGCGGCGGGACTCCCGCACCCAGGAAGCTCAGCGAGGCTTCCACCAGGATAACCACGCCAACGTTCAGCGTGGCGATGATTATCAAGGTGTTGAAGACCCCCGGGAACAGGTGAACGATCATGATACGCAGTCCGCTGGCCCCAGACACCCGGGCCAGAGCTATGTAGTCCATGTTCTTCAGTTGAAGCACCTCTCCCCTGGTAACCCGCGCGAAGAGGGGCCATAGTAGCAGCGACAGCACCGCCACGATAAGTTCGAAGGACGCTCCCAAAGACGCCACCAGGACCAACGTCACCAGCAAGATGGGTATCGATAGCACTATGTCCACCAGGCGCATGATCAATTCATCGACCCAGCCACCATAGTAGCCGGACAGCAGGCCCATAAAGGAGCCTATGGCGCCGCCGACCCCAAGGGTTATGGCGGCAACTATCAGAGAGATTCGAGCGCCGTGAAAGAGCCGGCTCAATATGTCCCGGCCCAGTTGGTCCGTGCCCAGGAAGAACCTGGCGCCGCCGCCATCCCTGGTCTTTACAAGTAGCTGGTCTCCCAGTCCGATTTCCCTGACCGGCCGGCCCTCCTTTATCGCTAATGACTCCTCTGCCGCTACGGCCTCCTCGAAGTCATTGCTTCCGATCTCGACCTCGCGATAACCTTGCCCTATGGCCCGCTCTTCTACGACCGTCTTGGGGAAGTATTTGGCTCCTTCCCAGAAGGGCGGCAGGACTCTATCAGACAGGTCGCCGTTTACAGGGTCTTCAGGAGAAATCCAAGGGGCCGTGATACCGCAGACTACCAGGACCATCAGTATGAATACCGGTATTAGAGGCAAACGCCGGAGCCTGCGTGCTACCCTGCGCACCCGGACGCCCAGGGTTTTCGGGGCAAAAACAATGCCGCTGGTGGCGTCCGCTGCCATGGCCGCTACTCCCGGCCCCTAGGCATATCGAATCCTGGGATCGATATAGGCATACAGTATGTCCACCAGCAGGGCCGACATTAGGTACAAGAGGGTGAAGATTATGACTACGCCCTGGAGTAACGGGTAGTCCGACCTGAGCATAGAGTCTACCGCCAGCCGTCCCAGGCCGGGCCAAGCGAAAACTATCTCCACGACCACCGCGCCGGTCACCATGCTGCCCAGGCTGATGCCGGCAAAGGTCAACGCTGGTATCACGGCGTTTTTCAGGGCGTGTTTCCAGATGATGGACCTCTCTGAAGCGCCCTTGGCCCGGGCCAGCTTGATGTACTCCGAGTCCAGCACGTCGAGCATGGCCGAACGGATCAGCCGCATGTTCACGGCTACGAACCACCACCCCAAGGTGATGGCGGGAAGAACAATTGACTTTGGGTCCTCCCGGCCGGAAGGCGGCAACCATTCCAGCCTGACGGCAAAGAAGAATATGAGCATAATGCCTAACCAGAAGGGAGGGGCAGACTGTCCGATAAGGGCTATGAATTTCCCGATGCGGTCGAAAATTCCGTCCCGTCGCACCGCGCCGAGGATTCCCAGGGGCACCCCCACCATGGTGGACCATAACAAGGCGGCAAGCCCCAACTCGACGGTGGGCCGTATGCGGTCTCGGATGACGTCTATGACGGGGCGTCGTTCTACTATTGAATCGCCGAAGTCACCTTGGACCAGGTCCTTGATGAATATGCCGTACTGGTGAATGTACGACTTGTCGAGGCCCAGCTTTTCCCCAAGAGCGTCCCAGTGGGCAACATCGGCCTGCCGGCTTAGCAACAGGTACCTGGGGTCTCCGGCTGCTCTGGCCAAGGCGAAGATGATGACCGATACGGCCAGAAGGGTGAGGATGGTTATGAACAACCGCCGTACCAGGAACCTTTGCATATCCCCTCGCAGTCAGCTACAGGGCCTCCTCGCCCGGCCATCCGTTGCAGAGCTAAACTTCCGCTTTGGGGTCGTTAACCGGTATTTCCCAGATCAAACCGATTTTCCTGAACATGTTCCCTCATGGACGGCTCGGACTATAATACGTCACCATGAGCGGGTCAACTGCCCTCAGATTCACTCAATTGCTCCACTCTCACGAGGCAGCCTTCTCCCCGCCAAGCATACCAGCCCAGAATCGCCTGTCTGTGCCCAAGTTGCTCCCTTGGGGCAGCCTGTTTGCGCTGGACGACCCCATCACCGTCCTGAATACCGGCCCTCTCAAAGCAAGCTAGCCAGGCGCCAGCCCAAGCTGGCTGATCCGTTCCAGTATCGCGGCCGGCATTCCCCTGGCCACCAAGACCTCAGCAAGCTGGAACACCAGTCTGCGAGCGTGTCGTACCAGCCCCCCATCGCGCACGGTCACTACAGCTCGCTCCTCAAGCGCTTGATGGTGACCCTCGATTACCGCTCTGACCGCTTCGATTCGCTGGGGCACTCGAACATCGGTCAAAAGTATCAGTCCTGCGTGGGAAACCCGTCTCAGGTAGATAAGCTCTCCGAAGTCCTTATCCATTGTGACGAGGACTCGGTTGTCTGCCTCCGCTCGTTCCAGCAATACTCTGTCGCCAGGGTCCGGGCCGAGAGTCTGCGCCTCAGCAACGTCGTGTCCGTTGTTTCCCAACCAGTCGGCCAGCCAGGGTCCGGCGCATCGGTCTACCAGGAATCTCACGGCTCTGTCACTGACACGGGCGCCAAGGTGTCACCAGCGATTACCGTGTGGGCATAGGCAATGCAGGCGCGAATGTCGTCCGGTTCCAGTCCGAGGTGGTCGTCTAGGAGTTCCTCTTGGGTAGCCTCTTGGCTTAGCAGACTCAATATGAGCTCCACAGATAACCGCATATCGCGGACGACCGGCTTGCCGCCGAATACGTCGGGGCGCGCTGTTATGCGGCTCAGGAGTTCATCGTTGGTAGTCATCTCTTTTCTCCTTTCTCCGTCATCATGGATTTGTTGATTACCTAGGCGCTGCCAACAGCATGGCATCCAGCAGCCGCTTTTCCTCGCTATCCCGTGGGTAGAGGGCAGTGAGGGCGTTGGCGAGGCGCAGAAAGTCTGGGCCGCGCTCCTGTTCGGCCCGCAGCAGGTTGCGTAGGGCCTGGCTCTGGCCCGACGCCTGTAACAGCATAGCTGCATGGACCCGATCAAGGGTGATATTGGTTGCAGCCCAAGCATCGGTGCCTCGCACCTTTTCGATGGCCGCCCCAATCGCTGAGAAGGGCAACGCCTGGTAATGCTGGGCGCGCCCATGTTTGGGGAGAGCCTGGGTGATAACGTCAACGGCTGGGTTGTCGCTCCTGTACCCCTGGGCCATAGCCCACTTCATAACCTTGCTTATCCCATTCCTGACCTTCCGGCTGGTTTCCGGCTTGCTTGTCCAAATGGGTTCCAAGATAGTTATTACATCATGGGATGTGACCTGGGAAACAGGCTTGTCTCCAAAGCCGGGAAGGCGCATTGCTCGAGCGTCGCCCGAAAGCTTTTCGCCGTCTTAGGATGCTTCCAACCGTCCATGTGTATGTCAACTACCCTATCAACTGCTGCGCCGAATGTCGGGGAATCGGATGTTTGAATCACTCTTCGCAACTTCCGTGGAGATTTCCGGGGGTCAACCCCCGAAAGGATCGCCCGGGCGTTCTGCTTGGCCTTCTCTCGCTCCTCGGCCAGCGACAGTAGTGCTGCAGGTCATAGCCCAAGATTAGTATACTTGCCGTTGATTTGGAGACGCTGTGCCCAATTCTTGCCAATGGGCCCGTTGGCCGTCGGCCAGACTCTTAGAAACAACCCGAAGGAACCGAGACCGTCTCAGTAACGGCCAGGTTTGGAAATAGTCCTGACGAAAGCAGCGGTTAGTGTCTGGGGTTTTCCCTCAGAGCGAGCGGGCATTTTGTGTGGCCCCCCCTGTGTAACTTTATCGGTAAGATTAAATGATACGAAAAAAACGTCACGGCACTAAAAGTCCGAAAATTAGGCACGGATTCGGTGGAACATCGGGGACATAGCGGAATCTATTCCGACGGGATGGCCCTATCTGAGAGAATCACTCGGAGTATGTCGAAGGGGCCATCAAACCACACGATCCGGCGTCGCCCTGCGCTGATTGACAACCCAGGCGTAGAAATATTAAAGTGCAGCCATCCCCTAGAAACTGTCCCGGAACATTTCATAAGGGAGGAGGATCATGTCGGACTACAGAGTCATATCCTCAGACAACCACGTCATCGAGCCGGACGATTTATGGACCAGTAGGATCCAGCCCAGATTCAGAGACAAGGCGCCGCAAATCGAACACTACGAGGACCGCGACCTGTGGCTGTGCGACGGCCACATGCTCATGTTCACCGGCGGCGGCGCCATGACTGGGGTGAGGTTCGAAGACCCCGCGGCGGTGGTCACCGACGCCACGTCGGACAGGAACCGTCCCGGTTCCTACATTCCAGAGGAGCACGTCAAGGACCTGGACATCGATGGGGTAGACGTGAGCGTACTCTATCCCACCGTCGCTCTTTTCCTCTACGGCGTAAGAGACACCGATCTCCTGACGGAGAACATTCGGGTCTACAACGACTACATCGGCGAGTTCTGCGCCGCCCACCCCAAGCGGCTCAAGGGCATAGCCATGCTCAACATCGACGACATCAGTCACGGAGTCAGGGAGCTTGAGCGGGCCCACAAGCTGGGTTTCATCGGCGCAATGATCCCGGTGACTCCTCCAGAGGGACGGCCCTACGGCAAGCCGGAGTACGACCCCCTGTGGGCCGCAGCCGAGGACCTGGGGATGCCGCTGAGCTTGCACATCGGCACCGACCGGACCGGGCCGGACGCGGAAGTGAAGGACGTCGACAACTACGACGCCACTCACCTGTCCAACGTCGATTACTTCGTGCGTATGACTCTGGGTAGCATCATCTTTGCCGGGATATTCGAGCGTTTCCCCGGACTCCAGATAGGCTCGGTCGAGCACGAAGTAGCCTGGGCGCCCCACTTCTTGGACCGCATGGACTACAATTACGCCCAGCGGGCCCAGGTGTTCTCCCCTTACCGGTTCAAGAATGAGGCCTTCCCCAGCGATTTCTTCCGCACCAACGTATTCGTCGGCTTCCAGGAGGACCCCCTGGCCATCAAGGACCGTCACATCATAGGCGTGGACACCCTGCAATGGGGGTCGGACTATCCCCACGCCGAGTCCACCTTCCCCAGGAGCCGCGAGATTCTAGAGGAGCTCCTGGTCGAGTGCACCGAGGAGGAAAAGGCCAAGATCGCCGGCGGCAACGCGGCCAGGATTTACCACTTGTAGACAGTGTAGATGGGCCGGAATAGCGGCTTACTCCGAGACCACCTGCACAGCGGGCAATCCGGCGGAACAACGGCATGACTGCCATTCTGGCGGGGCAGTTGCACAATCGTGATTCCCGCCGTTTTACAACCCGCCATTCCGGCCCACGAGCCGGAATCTAAGCCCTGTGTGCCGACGTTGAAACGGCCGGCTTTGCCTCGCTCCTTGAATCGGACCAAGTGCCCCCTAACGCGCCAAAGGAAGTGAATACATGACCTTAAAACCAGACCTGGAAACAGCGGTGTTCGGCGGCGGATGCTTCTGGTGCACCGAAGCGGTGTTCCTGGAAATAATAGGCGTGGAGTCGGTGGTCTCCGGCTATTCCGGGGGCCACACGGAAAATCCCACCTACCATCAGGTTTGCAGCGGCACTACCGGGCACGCCGAGGTTGTGAAGATAACCTTCGACACCGCCGCGGTCAGCTACCGGGACCTGATGGACGTTTTCTTTGCCACCCACGACCCCACGACCCTCAACCGCCAAGGGGCAGACAGGGGAACCCAATACCGGTCAGTTATCTTCTACGCCAACGACGACCAGCGGCAGGCGGCAGAAGAGACTATAAAGGAGTTGGACGAGTCCGGGGAACTCCCCGGCCCAGTGGTGACCCAGTTGGAGCCCTTGGGCGGTTTCTACGAGGCCGAGGACTACCACCAGGACTTCTACAAGAACAATCAGTACAATCCATACTGCCAGATTGTCATCACCCCCAAGCTCAGCAAGTTCCGCAGCAAATTCGCCGTACAACTGCGCTGAGTTTGCCCTTAGTTAGCACTGCTATTCCCATCCGTCGCATATTCTCAGCATCCCATCTGCCAGCCAGCGGGCGGGCAAACTGGCCCCGGTCTGAGGAGGCGCACCCATGAAATTCGGCATCCTCTACTGGCCTACCCGCACCGGGGACTATCCAGCCGACCGGCATTTCCAGGAGATTCGTGAGTTTGCCCGGGCCGCCAGGGACTCCGGGTTCGACCTCTTCGCCGTCCCCAACATTTACCTGGCTTCCCCCGCCCGCTTTTTCCATCCCTTGCCTCTCCTGGCCGCACTGGCCGCCGAAACCGGCAACATGTCCCTGCTCACCGGCATCTTCCTTCTCGCTCTGCAAAACCCGGTGGACATCGCCGAGCAGGCGGCCACCTTGGACGCGATCTCCGGTGGCCGGTTCATCCTGGGCGTCGGCGTGGGACGCCGCCACATACCCTGCGCCGAATTCGGCATAGAACCCGAGCACCGGGGAGCCCGCACCGGCGAGGCCCTGCAGGTGATAAAGCGTCTCTGGACCGAGGATGAAGTGACCCACCAGGGCCGCCACTTCACCCTGTCGGGAGCTACAACGGCCGCTAAACCCGTCCAAAAGCCTCACCTACCCATATGGGTCGCGGGCACCGCACCCAAGGCCATCCGAAGGGCCGCCCGTTGGGGAGACTCCTGGTATCCCACCACTTCCGACTCCCTGGAAGAACTGGAGAGCGGACGGGACTATTACTATGAGTGCCTTCAAGGCTTTGGCCGCACCGCCCCGGACCTGCTTCCGGTGCGCCGGGACCTGTTCGTCGGCCCCGATTACGAGACGGCCATGCGGGACGGAGTACGGCACATACAAAGCGAGACCAGGCTGTGGGGCCACGTGGAATACAGCCCAGACCGCTATTTCGTCGGCTCCCCCGATTCGTTGATTGAGGACATAGAGCGTTACCGCGTGCGCCTGGGCGACATGTACTTGGTCTTCAGGGTGCAGTGGCCCGGGCAGACCCACCAGCAGGCCATCGAGCAATTAGAGTTTCTTGGCGGCAAGGTCCTTCCCCACTTTCGCTGACTGGCCGGCGGCGGCCAGGGAGTCCCAGCGGGCCGGCAATCTTGCCGCGGACTGAGGAGACGTCTCCATGAAATTCGGCATCCTGAACTACACCATCCGGGCCGCTGACTACCCCCCTGAAAAACAATTTCAAGAGACCTTGGAAACGGCGCGGGCGGCCAGGGACGCCGGATTCGACCTGTTCGCCGTCAGCCACACCTACCTGACTTACCCCGCCCGCAGGTTCCATCCGTTGCCGTTGGTGGCCGCCCTGGCCCCAGAGACCGGCGATATGTCTCTCCTCACGGGAATCTACCTACTAGCCCTGCAGAATCCGGTGGACGTGGCAGACCAGGCGGCAACGCTGGACGTAATCACCGGGGGCCGGTTCATACTGGGCGTGGGCGTGGGACGCCGCAACCTGCCCTGCGCCGAGTTCAACGTGGCCCCCGAGCACCGGGGGTCCAGGACCGGCGAATCCCTCCAAGTGATAAAGCGGCTCTGGACCGAGGATGAAGTCACTTACCGGGGGAAGCATTTCTCTTTGTCAGGCGCAAGAACAGCCATAAAGCCCGTACAAAATCCCCACCTGCCTATATGGGTCGCGGGCAACGCAAGTAGGGCCATCCGGAGAGCCGCCCGCTGGGGAGACTCCTGGTATCCCACCACCTCAGACTCCCTGGCAGAACTAGAGACCGGACGGGACTATTACTACCAGTGCCTGGAGGATTTCGGCCGGACCGCGCCCGCCCTGCTTCCGGTGCGTCGCGACCTGTTCATCGATGCCGACTATGAGACGGGCCTGCGGGACGGAGTGCGGCACATACGCAGCGAGGCCAGGCTGTGGGGAGACGTGGAATACAGCCCGGACCGCTATTTCGCCGGCTCCCCGGAGTCGATGGTCGAGGACATAGCGCGGTACCGCGAGCGGCTGGGCGACATGTACATGGTCTTGCGGGTACAGTGGCCTGGGCTGGAGCACGGCAAGGCGCTGGAGCAAATCGAGCTCCTGGGAAGCCGTGTAATTCCCCATTTCCGCTGATTCGCCTGCATTCGATTAGCTGCGCTCATTTGGCGAGAAGGAGACGCGCATGACCTCAGCACCGCTGCACCCCATAGAAGCCTACGAAGCCGCAGCCCATACCATGCTGTCCACGATGGCTGGGATGAAGGCGGCCCAGCTTGGCGATCCGACACCCTGCATCGAGTGGAATGTGCGCCAGCTAATCAACCACAACTTCAAGGTCTCCCAATGGGCGATCAACATGCTGACGGGAGGCCCCGCGATCAACCCCATGGACGTGGATGACGAACTGCCGGGCGAGGGCGCTGCCGCAGTCTTCGAGGCAATATCCGGCGGCTTGTTGGCCGAAGCCAAGCGCAGGCACATGGACGAGCAGGTGCAGGCACCGTTCGGCCCGATAACGTTGGGCCAACTGCTGGTCGTCAACACCGGCGATGTCTTCGTTCACAAGTGGGACCTGGCCAAGGCCACAGGTCAGGACGCAACGTTGGACAGCGTCCTGGCGGAGATGTGCTACCAGGCCATTTTGCCGTTCGCCGCCCCCGGCAGAGAGCAAGGAGCGTTCGGCCCCGAAGTAACCGTGCCGGCCGACTCCGGCATCCAGGACAAGCTGCTAGCCATTACCGGCCGGCGGCCTTAGCGCTGCGGCAGCGTGGGTTTATGAACAATCGCCAACGGCATCCCCTGACGCTGGCTTTCGCTAATGCGGCCCAGGTCCGCATAGTGACCAACTAGTGGCGGCCATCGGCGAGGAGACCATTCCTCCCCATAGGTGGGTAAGCCTGGGCGCCTTCACCACCGGGACCGCCACTGCGCTGGCCACCATCTTCATCTTCGGCCTGCTGCTCCCCGACATCTCGAAAGAGATGGGATTGTCGCCGTCCCAGCAGGGATGGCTGGGGGCATCGGTGGTCCTCGGCAACCTGGCCTTCAGCATTCCGTTGAACGAGTGGCTGTCCAAGTACAGCCCCCGGCGGATAGCCGCGCTGTGCTTCCTCGGCATGACCGCGTCCATCCTGCTGCAGGGTTGGTCCCCCACACTGGCGCTGCTCATCGTGGGCCGCATTGCCCTGGGCGTCTCCATGATGGCCACCCAGGCGCCCCGGGCCCTGTTGATACACCAGTGGACTTCCGCCGGCCAGATGCCCTTTACCCACGCGGTGTTTTTTGGCAGCACCACCATCGTTTGGGGCCTGGCCCTGATCGCCACGCCGTTGCTGCTGGAGCCGGTAGGAGGCTGGCGGAACCTCCTGTACCTCATGGGAGGAATAGGCGGCGCTTCGACGGTCCTGTGGCTGCTGGTGGGAAGGGAACGGGTGACCGCCGAGTACACCAGGAGCCTGGTGTCCCAGGTCCGCAGTCCCTTGCTCAACGTCCTGAAGTACAAGGAGATGTGGCTGCTGGGACTGGCGATGTGGTCGGCGACCATCCCGTTTATATCCTTCGAGGTCTTCTGGCCGACATTCGCCCTGGGCAACCTCGATGTTTCCCTGAAGATCGCCGGAATCACCGCCGGGATTGTGATGCTGGTGGGAGGTCCTGCCGGAATCATGGTGAACGCCGTTCCGTGGTTGGCCCAGCGGCAGCCCCTGTTGTTGGGCCTCAGCGGAGTTGTCATTATCAGCACCGGGGTTGCGCTGTTGCACCTGCACTGGGCGCCGGGGTTGTTCATGGTGGCGGTGGTGCGGGCGCTGGTCCACGTCTATTTCCCGGCGGTCACCATCATGGTGTACCAATTGCCCGGAGCGAGCCCCAGAGAGGTGGCGGCAGGCATGGCTGTGGCGTCGACCGCCGCATGGGCGGGAGCGGCCATTGGGCCGCTGCTGGTCGGGTTCATTCATGAAGCCACCGGAGACCAGCGCCTGGCCCTCTACATGACGGTGTTCTTCCCAGTCTTGGGGATCATCGCTGCCTTCGTCCTCCACATATTGCGGTCCCGGGCGTCGCTGCCTGTTGCCTCGGCTAAGCCATACTAGTCCCGGAGTCTTGGCCTCATAGCCCCAAGCCGCCGCCTCCCCGCAGGGATGCCGGTTCCCGTTCCGGTTTGAATGGTCCCTCCTATCAATTTGGCCTTCCATGGCCCTATACTTCTCGCGTCGATGAACAATCGCCAACTGCATTACCTACACCGCGGTTCCTCCACACCGGCCCGACATCTGACTGTGACTAGCTGATGGCCGCCGCCCGCGAAGCAGGCATTACTGCCTACAGGTGGGTGGTCCTGGGCTCACTTACGTCGGGGTCGGCCACCGCGCTGGCCACGATATTCATCTTCGGATTATTGCTGCCGCAGATCTCGGATGAACTGGGGCTGTCGCCGTCCCAGCAGGGATTTCTAGGAGCCTCGGTTGTAATCGGCAACCTGCTCCTCGGCATCCCGTTGACCCTGTGGCTGTCCCGGTACAGCCCCCGCCCAGTCCTCATTCTGTGTTTCCTCGGCATCACCGCCGCCATCCTGCTACAGGGCTGGTCTCCAACTTTTGCGGCGCTGATAGTGGGCCGCCTTGCCCTGGGCATGGGCCACGTGTCCCTCGAGGCGCCTCGGGCTCTGCTGTTTCAACAGTGGACTCCCACCAGCAGGATTCCATTTACCCAGGCGGTTATATTTGGCACCACCACCACGGTCTGGGGCTTGGCCCTCATCGGCACGCCCCAGTTGCAGGACCTGGTAGGGAGCTGGCGCAACGTCCTGTACGTTATGGGCGGCGTAGTTGGTGTAGCGACGGTCCTGTGGTTATTGCTGGGAAGGGAACGGGTGACCACCGAGTACGCAAGAAGCCTGGAGTCCCAGGCCCGCAGTCCGGTGCTGAACGTGCTCAGGTACAAGGAGATGTGGCTGCTGGCGCTGGCGATTGGGTCGGCGACAACGCCCGTGGTCGCCTTCGAGGTCTTCTGGCCAACCTTTGCCACGGAGGAACTTAACGTCCCCCTGAAAATAGCGGGCGTCGCTGCCGGGATTGTGATGTTGGTGGGAGGGCCCGTGGCAATCACGGCCAACGCCGTACCGTGGCTGGCCGGGCGGCAGCCTCTGTTGCTGGGATTCAGCGGGGTCGTCGTTATCAGCACCGGCGCGGCGTTCTTGCACCTGCACTGGGTGCCGGCGTTGCTCATGGTGGCGGTGGTCCGGGGGATGCTCCACGTCTACTTCCCGGCGATCGTCATCATGGTGTACCAACTGCGAGGAGCCAGGCCCAGGGAGGTGGCGGCGGGCATGGCAGTGGCGTCGACCGCCGCATGGGCGGGAGCGGCCATCGGCCCATTGCTCGTCGGGTTCGTCCAGGAAGCCACCGATGACCTGCGCCTAGCCCTTTACACAACGGTGTTCTTCCCTGTCCTGGGCATCATCGCGGCGGCTGTCCTCCACATATTGCGGGCCCGGGCCTCGCTGCCCGTTGCCCCGGTCGCATAGCCGACCGCACCAGGGCAATGCCTCATTGCATTGGGCGCTTCATCCTATCCTTGGTCGAACTTTCCCTCCTATCTATTCCACTCGCTTTGGCCCTATACTTCTAGTGTCGATGAACACTTACCAACGGCATCCTCCGCAGCGGACTTCCTGCACACCGGCCCAAACAGCGGACAGTAACTAACTGATGGCCGCGGTCCGCGACACAGGAATAACAGCCTACCGGTGGGTGGTCCTGGGCTCATTCACGTCCGGGTCCGCCACCGCGCTGGCCACCATATTCGTCTTCGGCCTGCTGCTGCCAGACATATCGGAGGAACTGGGGCTGTCGCCGTCCCAGCAGGGGTTGCTGGGAGCCTCGGCCGTCTTCGGCAACATCGTCCTGGCTATCCCGTTAAACGAGTGGCTGTCCCGCTACCGTCCCTGGCGGGTAATCCTGCTGTGCTTCCTGGGCATCTGCGCGTTCACTTTGCTCCAAGGCTTGTCGCCCACGCTGGCGCTCCTGATCGTGGGTCGCATAGGTCTGGGCATTTGCCAGATAGCCACTCAAGCGCCGCGGGCCTTGCTGATACAGCAGTGGTCCTCCGCCGGCCAGATTCCCTTCACCCAGGCGGCGATGTATGCCTGCACCACCACCATCTGGGGACTGGCCCTCATGGCCGCGCCGCCTTTACTGGGACTGGTGGGAAGCTGGCGTTACTTCCTATACATCATGGGCGCCGTGGGCGGCGCCAGCACTCTCCTGTGGCTGCTGGCAGGCCGGGAACGGGTGACTCCCGAGTACACCAGGCGTATGCAGTCCCAGGACCGCAGCCCTCTGCTCAGCGTCTTGAAATACAGGCAACTGTGGCTGCTGGGCCTTGCCCAGTTTGCGGCGACAATGTCGGTCACGTCCTTCGACGTTTTCTGGCCAAAATTCGCCGTGGAAAACCTCGGAGTGGACTTGTTCATAGCCGGACTGTCCGTGGGAATCGTGATGCTGGTGGGAGGGCCCGGGGGGGCATTGCTGAACTCGATACCGTGGTTGGCCCAGCGTCAACCGTTCTTGCTGGCGTTGGCCGCGGCAACTATCATCGGCACCAACGTGGGGCTTCTACACATAAGCTGGGTGCCGGCATTGCTCCTGGTGTCAGTGGCCAGGGGACTGATCCACATCTACTTCCCAGCGATCAACACCTTGGTTTACCAGTTGCCGGATGCGAGGCCCAGGGAGATAGCGGCGGCCATGGCGGTAACGGTCACCTGCGCCTGGACCGGCGGGGCCGTCGGGCCGATGATTGTGGGATTCGTCGAAGATGCTACCGATAACCTGCGCCTGGCCCTCTACACGACGTCCTTCACGCCGGTCTTGGGAATAGCGTTGGCCTTCGTCATTTACGCGATACGGTCCAGGGCAGCCCAGCCGACGGCGACGACATCCTACTAGCGCCGGCGGTCCGACCCTGGCGTCTACCCCTTGCGTAGTGGTAACATATTCGTTACCATATAGGCGTGGCTGAGATCCGCGAATACATCGACCAACGGGGGCAAAGCCCCTTCGGCCGCTGGTTCGACGGCCTTGACGCCGGGGCAGCAGTCAGGGTTAGAACGGCCCTGGCTCGAATGGAGTTGGGAAACCTGTCCAACGTCAAGGGAGTTGGCAGCGGCGTGTTGGAGTACCGCATACACTTCGGACCCGGCTACAGGGTCTATTGCGGCATGGATGGAGACTCGTTGATAGTTCTGCTCGGCGGCGGGACCAAGGCGCGCCAACAGCAGGACATACGGAAAGCCCGAGATCTATGGCGGGAGTACAAACGCCGGAAACGACAGGAGGCATGAGACATGGCGCTCACCCGTGACTTCAAAGAAACCGTGCAGGCCCGCGCCCAGCGTGACCCGGCCTTTAGAGCCGGCTTGCTGAAAGAGGGAGTCGAGTGCCTTTTGGCCGGGGATATTGATACCGGAAAAGTCGTGTTGCGTGATTACATCAACGCCGCCATAGGGTTCGACAAGCTCGGCTCTCTCACCAATAAGCCGCCCAAGAGTCTCATGCGCATGTTCGGACCCGCAGGCAACCCCAACGCCCGCAACATCTTCGAAATCATCGGCCGCATCCAGCAGCATGAAGGCGTACAGCTTGAAGTGACCGCCGTTCGATAATCGGCCGGCTCTCCCGCTGGTACCGATAGCGGTGGGCCTAGTCGGCGTCCATGCGCGCAATGTCGGCTTGCATGTCCGCGGCAATGCGTAGCATCTGCTGGCTCAGTTCTTGCTGCCTCTCTTGCCGGTGGGTCACGCCTTGAACGAACGTCTGGAGGGCTTCGTGCGCCTCCTGCCCGATGGATATCAACTCTGTATGGATTAGTCCAAGGGTTTCCTGGGCCGGATGTCGTTCTTCGTATGTCACCCCATCCTCACATGCGACCTAAACTGGGATAAATTGTAATACGAGTATTCATCCCATCCGGCCCTAGCCGGGCCCTTTAGATTGTTGGAATATGTCATTCTGAGCCGCAGGCGAAGAATCTAAAATTCTTCAGCGAGAACTCGGCCAGAGTGTTGGAGAAAAAGCGCGGTCAGCTCCGCTCTATCAGCGGTCTATTGAACTGCATGTGACCAAAGTATGCTTACATCCCGGCTCCAGTCTATCCACTCGCTCCCTGAGTGGGGCCTGCGGGAGCGGAAGCGCCCACCCTCATCTACGAAAACGGAGAATGCTTCCTTTACCAAGCCTCGTTCAACGTACTCACGTATGCGCTGTACATCCTTCTCGACGCTTCCCTCTCCAGTCCAAAATACAACCGAGGGGTCAAGTTTAGACGGCCAGATGTCTCCGCCACGGTCCGCCCTGCGGACATGGGATGGTTCGTACTTAAATTCAACAGCTACCTCTACGGAATCCCTCTCGTCAAGGATCGCCAGGTCAGTCCCAGTCCTCGGCCTCTTGAAGATGGTATGGTCATTGAATACCCGATAGGGAAGGCCCGCTCGCCTAATCTCCTCCGTGATACGTCTCTGTATAGTCCAAACTATGTCTCGCTCAGTGTAGAATCTGTAGTCCGCGTACTTGTCTTGCAGCCATCGCAATGAACTCTTGAATATCTCAGCGGCTTCCATGGTGACCCCCTCTTAGTATGTAAGATAGTTATCCTGTCACGTTACCTACTCCCGCGATAGATCAAGGGACGGAACGATGTAAATCGCCTCGACAAGGGCATTCCATCCTGTTGGGCTGAGACACTACCGGGCAATAATTTGGTTGTCAAGAAATTCCGTCCGTGATATTCTCTGGACGCTCTCCACGAGCCGGATTCCCACAGTAGAAGTCCCATGGCCAAAGGTGGGGGCTTTATGCCCCCTTGAGGACTTGTGGGTTCCGGTGGCTTGTGGAGAGACACCCAAACCTTTGTGCCGCAAGGGGGTTCCATGTTTCTCGCTGTACTTCGGGTGCCGCCCCTGTTTCTTCTCCCATTTCTGGTTTTCGCCATAGCCTGCGCCGACACCACAACGACAACGAACACTCCATCACCGCCTCCCACCACAACCCCTACCCCTGTTGCGACCGATGTGTCTACACCTGGGCCGGAAGAGCCAGTCACAACAGCGGTTGGGATAACAACAACCGACATAGCGACGGACCCTTCGGCTACACCTGTCCTGACTGCAACACCCCAACCAACAGCGATACCCGTACCAACATCAACCCCCACACTTGCGCCTCCGTCTACGCCCACGCCTACGCCGACATCAACCCCTACGCCTGCACCTACACCTACACCAACGCCCACGCCTGCACCGACGCTGACGCCGACGCCTGCACCAACGGTTACGCCAACGCCCGATCCGACGCCGACTCCTACTCCCACGCCGAGACCGGGCTACCTTGACGATTGGGACGAGAAGCTAACCGCCGATGGCCGATGGCTTGACGGCACTCACCCTTCCCTGGCCGCAGAAATCAAGTCCTTCCCGTGGGTGCAGGATGGTATCAGCGACTTTGAGGCCGGTGTTATCCGGGAGTTTGTCCATTTCTCTCTTCTAAGCCCGTCGGCCACATCACGCCTTATAGCTATGCCGTGGGTCCGGGACGACATTGATGCGGTGGAGGCGGACGCTATCCGGTGGATAAATGACTTTGGAGACCCCGAGTCTGGCCTGTTGGTCACGTCCTACCCCTGGGTCGAGGACGGTGTTTCGACCGTTGCTGAGGCGGAAGGTATCGGCTATCTGGCGTGGTTCGAAAGGGAGCAAGCTGGCGGTGATGCGTTCTTGACTTTGGATTGGGTTGAGGACGGGATCAGTGACGTTGAAAATGGCTTGCTCCGGGAAATCTACCAACTGACCGTCCAGAATCCGACAGGCTTCTCCGACCTTTTGGCTCAGTCCTGGGTTCAAGAAGGCGTCCGCCCGGACCCGGTGGTGCGGATAGTCTATGCAGTCCCGTCTGACCGTGAGAAAAACCCGGCATACGTTACAGCCGTGAGAGACGCGGCCCTGCACGTACAGGACTGGTACGCAGACCAGCTTGGCGGGCCTACCTTCGAGCTTGCCGATCCAACGCCGGAGACTTGTTCCCTGCCCCAGCCCACCAGCTACTACGAGCGGGAGCACGGCTGGAACCGGATTCTGAGCGACCTTCAACCCTGTGTTCCGGTGGCCCATGACTCCGCCTACTATGTATGGGCAATCTACCCCGACGTGCCGTTTGATTGCGAGCACTCTGAGTTGGGCCGCGGCGGATGGGGCGTGACCATTCTTCACACTTCGGACCTGGAAGGCGTTGTTGACGGGACTACGCAGTGCGGGTTCACTCGTGGGAAATGGGGATACGTCGGCGGGCTGGCGCACGAACTGGGCCATGCCTTCCACCTGCAACACCCACCTGGGTGTGACGACGGCCTTCCAACGTGCGACGTGGAGTCCCTGATGCACGTAGGCTATGCCAATTACCCCGACACGTTTCTTCGAGAGGAGGACGTGATTACGCTAAAGGCGTCGCCCTGGTTCCAATCAATAAAGCAGTAGAGTGGTAATGGATGAATTCATTGGACTACTTGAATATCTTCCCTAATGCGAGCGTCCGGCGGTTGGCGATTATCGTCTTGGGGTCGATCTCAATCAGTGCTGGGTTGACCACGGCAAGCCCCTTTACACCTTCGCGGTGCTGGTCGGGTTCGTTGTGGCCGGGACCGTTACGATTGTAACCAACGCCTGATAGGTAGAAACCAGGGAGTTTTGGCCTTGCCTGCACTACGGACATGGTGTTTACGAGATTGTTGTGTATGCTGTCAATGATGATACAGACACCAACGTGCCCAAATATGCGATTGTATGGGAAGGTGAATAAGGAGTTACTAATGGAAGAAGCAGTAATCCGGTGGAGCATCATCGTACTTGCGGCCATCAGCATTTCCGCGGGCCTAGTTACGTCGTTCGCCGAGAAAGAGCCGGCTAAGGTGGTTTGCGCGGCGCTCACCTACACCTGTGCCGGGACGGCGTTAATTCTGACTCAGGCCTGAGAAGATCGGGGGTGCCGTTTCTTTACTCGGTGTACCCTGGCATTTGTTACCTGATAATGGCTTTTTCGGGTTTTGCGCCCCCGCCCCACCCCCAAATTGACCACCGCCGTGCCGCACCTTATAATCAGGCGGCGCGCCAATGGCGGCCATGCCCGCAAGCCCCCCGAGTTCTAGCCAATCCCCGCTGGCCCAGAGGAGCACCCAATGGTCAACCAACAGCCCGCCCTGCTGAAACCGGAAACGCTGCTTGAAGAGTTCAGGAAGAACGGCGTTACCCACGTCATAACTATTCCCGACAGCGAGACCAACTACCTCTACGAACTTATGGTGGAGCAGGACTGGCTGGACGTGATTCCGGCCTCCAGGGAGGGCGAGACCTTCGCCATAGCCATGGGTTTGATCGTCGGCGGCAAGGTGCCCGTCTGCCTGATTCAGAACACCGGGATGATGGAGTCGGGCGACTCTATCCGCGGCATGGCCCTCGACGCCGGCTTTCCCATGGTCTTCATCGTGGGCTACCGGGGATGGAACCGGCACGGCGTGGTCACCGACTCGGCGGCCCGCTATACCGAGCCATTCCTTAACGCCATGGGCATCAACTACTACCTGGTGGAGCACGACGACGACGGTCCCCGCATCTCCGTCGCCTTCGACGAGGCCAAGAAGAACAGCCGTCCCGTGGCGGTGCTCATCGGAGACGAGTACCACGGCTTCAACCGCTAGGGCTTGGCGCATACCAGCCTAATTTAACCGCACTGGAATCGAGACTTCTGGAGGCACGTTGTGATTAACGCAGAGGACGTGTTCGAGACTTTCCAAAAGCACCGGGGCGACGCCATCGTCATAGCCACCGGCACGTCGGGCAGGGTCTGGCGCAACACGTCCACCAACGAACGGCGGGACTTGACCCTGGGCAACACCATGGGCCAGACTTCGTCTTCAGCCTTGGGGTTCGCCCTCGCTCAACCAGGAGAGAAGGTGGTGTTCTTCGATTCCGAAGGGTCCCTGCTAATGAACCTGGGGAACCTGGCCACTATAGCCGGGAAAAAGCCCGAGAATTTCTTCCACTTCCTTATGGACAACGAGTGCTACGCCACCACCGGCGGGCAGCCCGTCCCCAACGCATCGGAAATCGACTACGCAGAGGTGGCCAAGGGGGCCGGTTATGCCTCGGCCCATTCGTTCGACAACCTGGAAGACTTCGCCACCAACGTGGAAGAAATCCTGAAAGAGACCGGCCCGGTGTTCGTGGCCCTGAAGATCGTCCCCAAGGTCGAGAACCTGCCCATCGGCCTGCGCGCCCGGCAGCCTGAGCGTAGCCGCGCCGAGACCATCAAGATCGTGCGAGAGGAACTGGGTATCTCGGCGGACTAGCCGCTTACAGCACGCCGCCCTGGTAGATGGCGGTCTGCTTCTGGAACACCTGGACCCGGTGGCGGCAGACCTCGGTCACGAACAGACGCCCCTCGTCGTCCACTTCCACCTCGATGGGACCCTGGAAGACCTTTTCCCGCTCCTCCAGGTTCTGGGCCATGTCCCGTTCTATCTGCGTCTGCGGGTTCAACTCAACCCGCTCCCTGCCCCACTTGGACAGCGTGGCCGAGCCGGTTAGCTTGGTGATGTAGCCGCCGTCGGCGTCGAACACCTGCACCCGGTCGTTCTTGTAATCGGCGACGTAGATGATCCCGCCCTTGTCCACTGCGATGCCTGTGGGCCGGTTGAACTGGCCCTCGCCGTCTCCCGACGAGCCGAACTTCATGAGGAAGCGGCCATCCGGGGCGAACTTTTGTATCCGGTCGTTCCGCCAGTCCGCCACGTATACGTCGTCGTTATGGTCGATATGTACGCCCCAAGGAATGTTGAACTCCCCGTCGCCGTCGCCCGCCGTTCCCCACTTGGACAGGAACTTGCCGTCCTTGGTGAACACCTGCACCCGGTTGTTATGGCTGTCCACCACGTAGAGGCGGTCCTGGGAATCAAACGCCAGGCCCGACGGCCAGCTCATTTCGCCGTCGCCGCTGCCGGGCTCTCCCCACTTGCCGACCCATTCCCCGTTCTTGGTGAAAATCGATATCCGGTTCAGCCACTCGTCGGCTACGTAGACGTTGCTTCCGGAGTCAAGCGCGATGGCGGTGGGCCACATGAAGCTTCCGTCGGGAGTGCCCTCACGGGTTGCGTCCTCGGGGCCGACTTTCTTGCCGAACTGGTCGATGTACTCCTCGTCGATGGTGAACATGGTGACCCGCTTACAGGGCGTGAAAATAGGCGTTTCGGTGCCCCGGTTCAAGACGTAGACCAGGTCCCCCTCGCCCCGCGCTATGGACACGGGGTTAAAGAAGCCGTCGCCTCCCCGGGACTCTTGCCGCCCTATGGTGTGGCTGTACTGGAACGTCACCGGCGCTATTTCAGTAGTAACCATTTCTCTTCACCCTCGCGTCATATCAGGGGGCGACGACCGCGCCGGCTACCCGCGCCGACGTTCTTGACCCCTACTTGATGAAGTCAAACTGTTCGAAGGTACCGCCAAGAATGTCTTTCGCATCCAGGCCCATCCAGTCCTCCAGCAAGGTCCCGTAGGCCCCCCGGAAGTCGTTGTTCCACTGCAGGTCGCCCTCGTCCAGCCTAGACGGCTCCAGCGACGGGTACTCCCCGTACAGCCCGCCCTTCACCGCGTCGCCGATGACGAAGGCCACGCTGCCCGCTCCGTGGTCCGTACCCGAGCCGTTTTCCTTAACCCTGCGCCCGAACTCGCTGAACATCCAGATGACCACTTCTTCGTTGGCGTTGTGTTCTTTCAGGTCCTCGTAGAAGTCGGTGACGGCGTTGGACATGTCCGCCCAAAGCCTGGAAAAGGTCACCGCCTGGTTGGCGTGGGTATCGAAGGTCCCCGGGTTGAGGCCGGTGTAAAGCACCCGTGTGCCGAATTCGGCGAGGTGCACCTGGGCGATGTTCTTGACCCACTGGGAGAAGTAATCGCCGTTGTACTCCACCGTCGACGAGTACATCCCCGGCGCCTTGTTCAGAATGTCCGCGCCCTTGATCACGTCCAGGCCCGTCTGGGAGAGGTAGTCGTTGACCTCGCCGGAGCCGATCATGGGGGAGTACATCCGGGCGAATACCTCCAATGCCTCGGTGCGCTGATCGGTCTCCTCGATGCCCGTCAGCACCCCGTAGTTGTCCAGGGTGCCCACCGACGCCACCGAAACCCCCGGGGCTGCCAATGCCCGCGGCAGGCCTCGCCCAAAGTTGACCCCGGTCAGGATGTTCTCCTTGTTGGGGTCTATCTCCTTGATGGCCTTGCCCAGCCAGCCGGACCCGCCCGTCTTGTCAATGTCTCCGGTATGCCAGATGTCCATGGAGCGGAAGTGGGAGCGGATGGGGTTGGGATACCCGATGCCCTGTATAACCGCCATCTTACCCTGGTCGTAGAAGTCTTTCAGTGGACTCATGGCCGGGTGGAACCCCACCTTGTCGTCTATGGGCAGGACTTCCTCCGGATCGATGCGCAGGTGCTTACGGTGGTCCAGGTAATGGGGGTCGGTGTAGGGGACGATGGTGTTCACGGTGTCGTAGGCGCCTGACATTTGTAGCACCACCAGCACCGGGTCTTTCTTATTCGACGTCATCTTCCCTCCTCGCCATTATCGGTTACTGACTTCCAACGCCCCTTAGGATTAGTCATCTTGGGCGTTGGGTCAGGCGTAGAGATACTCTTTCGTGGCAACGATCATCTGTAGCGTCTGCGCCACCCGCTCCTGGAACTCTACACCGTCGGTCGGCGCCGCGCCCTTGGCTTCTGCCTGGGCCACCAGCATGTCGCGGGTCTCGGGGGCCAGTTCGTAATGCCCCAGCATGCGCAGGCAGCCGTCCACCAGGGCCTCGCCCGACAATATCGGGCCTTCCGACGCCAGCCTGTTTGCCAGCTCCTGTATACCGGGCTTGGTCAGGTCGCTCACGTTGTCGGCAATGAAGTTGATGCGGTGCACCAAGGTGCCGCCATCGATCCACTCCCGGCCCGTATGCCACCCTTCCACCGAAGGCGGGTTGAAGATCTCCTGGCCCATGTGCTTCATCTCGTCGAAGATGACTTCCATGCCGGGCTTGTAGGTGGTCCACTCGCCGATCAGCCGCAGCGTGCCGACAACCGTCTCGATGGGGCCCTTGATCCTGGAAAACCGGCCGTTTTTGAAGGCGTCAGAGTGGAACAACACCCGGAGCATGCAACGAATATTGTAGTTGGACCGGAAGTATTCTTCTTCCAGCATCTTTATCGTATCCATGTCCCGCGGCGGCGTATCCATCCAGGCGGGCACCGGGGCCTCGTCGGCCACGAAGAAGTCGTACAGATGCCGGGACAGGAACCGCGCCGCGGCGGGCTGCTTGGCGATTATGTCGACTATGTCCTCACCCTTCCACCGGCCCGTCTCCCCCAGGAACGTCTTCACCCCGTCATCGTGGTCGGCGGGGTTGTAGACGAACAAGGCGGGATAGCGGCCGTAGGGAGTCTGGGGAACGTTGTTGGCAATGGTCCAGCCGGTGAATGCCCGCGAGCATTCCTTGACGTCGTCCTCGGTGTAGTTGAACTCGCCGTCCATGCCCACACCCAGGGAGAAAAGCTCCAGCAGCTCTCGCCCGTAGTTCTCGTTAATCGCGTCCTTGTGACTGAGGCAGTTGTCGAGGTAGAAAATCATCGCCGGGTCTTTGGAAATCTGTACCAGTATGTCCCTGAAGCTGCCCATTCCGTACTGGCGGAACATCTCCCACTCGGCATAGGACGTGGGATAGCTCTGGGTCTTGCTGTCGGCGGTGCACAGGATGCCGTGCCAGAAGAGGCCCATCTTCTCTTCCAACTGGCTCTTGGAGTTGATCATGCGCCAGATGATGTATTCCGGCACGCCCCTGATGTAGTGGTTCCACTCGGTGAAGTACCGCTCCGCCAGGTCCAACTCCAGGCCGTTGGGGTGGTCGTCGGGGTGCAGCAGTTCTTCCACCGTGGCCTCGTACCCCTTGGCGGCTCGGGCTTCCAACTCATGGTACTGGGCGCCGAACCCGGCCCGGCGCATCAGGTGGGCCATCAATGCGATGTCGTGGTCCGCCATCGGCTCTCCTCCGAAACGCAAGATGGGGAATTATCGACCCCAGTTATCTACAATGTGAATAATAGCATTTCCCCTCAATCCCATTCAACTTGGCATCTTGTCCATGGACGGCCATTAACGCCTTCGAAAGACGCCATCCTTGGCGCAATGCCCTATTCCCCGCTCACCCTGAGCTTGTCGAAGGGCTCACCGCGATCGGACCACCGGTTTAGCCGCCAGCAAATTGACACTAGTCCTAAGGCTCAAAAGGCAAATCTGGCCGCGTCTCCACTCCATACCTGGCGAACACCTCGTCCACCTCCCGCAGATCCTCGCCCGACAACGCCCAGTCCAGCGCTCCCAGGTTCTCTTCCAACTCTGCTACGTTGGTGATGCCGACCAAAGCGACGCTCACGGCAGGGTTGGACAAGACCCACCGTAGCGCGAGTTGGGCCATCGTCTTGCCCCGTTTCCGGGCCACGACTTTCAAATCGTCAATGAGCCGCACGGTGCCCGGTATGTCGGCGTACATGTCAGTGCCGTATTCCGGTATGGCGTTCCCCCGCCAGTCGTTATCCGGCAGCTTAGTCTCTGCGGTAAAGGCTCCACTCAGTATCCCGTTGGCCAGCGACGCCCAGCCCATCACGCCGATGCCTTGCTGCTCACAGTATGGGTGAATCGTAGTTTCAACTCGCCGGTCGAACATGTGGTAGCTGTGCTGCAGCACGTCCACCCGCCGGGCCGCCTCGCATTCTTTAATCTGCTCCATGCTGAAGTTGGACAGACCGACGGCCCGCACCTTCCCCTGCTGCACCAAGTCATCCATCGCCAGCATGGTCTCCTCGAACGAGGTCCCCGTATCCGGCCAGTGGGGCATCAGCACGTCCACGTAGTCCGTCTGCAAATTACGCAAGCTCTCGTCCACTGACGCGAAAATCGCCTCCCTCCGGCCGTCCCTGCCCTTTGGCGGCCTGTTGGCATAGCCAGCGCCGCACTTGGTCACCACCACCACGTCCTTGCGGCGGGAACCCAGGGCCTTGCCCAGCATCTGCTCCGACTCCCCGTTCCCGTATACCGGCGCAGTATCAAAGCACGTAATGCCCCGGTCCACGGCGATGGGTATGGCGTCGGCCATCTCCTGAGTATAGACGCGCGACACCGCCCAACACCCGAAGCCGATTACCGAAATCGTCAAGTCCGTTGGCCCGAATCTCCGGTACTCCATCGCCGTGACGCCTCCTTCAAAGTTAGCCCCTGCTCCCTAAGCTCCGTGACATGAATGCCAAGTCTGTCGAACCCCATACTGGCGACGCGCCATTCGACCATCGGCCTTGAATCATGTAGCCACTTTCGATAATATACCCCTCCCTAACGGTCTTCGGACAAGATTATCGGGGAAATTTTTAACATAAGGAGCTAACCATGAACACAGCACCCATGCTAAAAGGCGGTAAGGGGGGCGGCGGAAAAGGAGGAGGAACCCGGCCCGCAAATGCGCCCAGCACAACCGGCAACCGGTCGGGTGGAGGAAGGGGAAACAACCCTCCCAAGAAGTAGCGTGCACTCGAACTGCGGCCGGGCCTAAGCCCGGCCGCTACACCCACCGCTCGAACCACGCCAACGTCCGCGCCAGGTACTCCTCCCGCATCTTCGGATGGCCCATCCTGGGGAAGACGTGGTTGCAGCCAGGAAAGCGGACGAACTCCACCTCTTTCCCTAGCCGCTTCAGGAGCGAGAAGTACTCCTCGCTCTGCGACACCGGGCACCGCAGGTCGGCCTCGCCGTGCAGCAGCAGCGCCGGCGTCTGTACCTTGGAGGCGTAGGCGATGGGCGAACGCTCCAGCAGCTTCCCGGCGGCATCCACCGGGTTGCCTCCCCACTGGTCCTCGCCAAAACTTACCCCGATATCAGACGTGCCGTACATGCTGTACAGGTCGATGCAGGGAGCCCCCACCACCGCCGCTTTGAACCGATGGTCCTGCCCGATTATCCAGGCGGACATGTAGCCGCCGTAACTGTAGCCGTGGACGCCCAGCCGGTCGCCGTTTACGTAGGGCCGGTCGGCTACGTCCTCCACCGCCGCAATCAGGTCCAGGTAGTCCTCGCCGCCCCAATCCTCCAGCACCGCCATCATGAAGTCCTGGCCATAGGTCGACGAGCCGCGCGGGTTGACAGTCAAAACCAGGTAGCCCGCGCCGGCAAGCACCTGCTGCACCGGGGCAAAGGAATCGTAGAATGCCCCGTTGGGCCCACCGTGTATGTCCAGCACCAAGGGATATTTCTGGCTTTGGTCAAACCCGGGAGGCAGCCACAACCGGCATTCGATTTCCCAGCCTGCGCGCTCGACCCAGAATTTCTCCAAAGACGCCGGGGGATGTTCCTGCAGGTATGGTTCGCTGCTGCGGGTCAACTGTTCTTCCGTACCCAACGCTAATTCAACGTGATACAACTCACCCGGCGACCCGGGATAGGAAGACAGGACCACTGCCGCCTGCGCGCCTGCGTCGATGACCGCGCCGCTGCTCTGGCGACCGCCGCCGGCCAATGGCTGCACCTCTCCTCCCGACGCCGGAACTGACACCAGCCACGACTCACCCCGCTGGTCAGCGAGATAGATGATGCGACCGTCGTCGGTCCACCGCAACTCCGGCGGCCGGGTGACGACGGGGAAGTTCAGCAACGGCCGCAGGTTGTCGTCGGTCAAACGCCGCGGCGCATTGCCCGGCTCCAGCACGTACAGCCACGACTGCCACAGCGACATACCCTGGAGAGTGTCCGACCCGACGGCGACCAGCCGTTGGCCGTCAAGGGACCAGGCCACGGCTCCAACGTCGGTCAGGCCTTCAGACCAGCATTCGGCGTCGCCTCCCTCGGCGGACGCGACGTAGACCTGGGTCAAAGCCAACCGGTCCCGGTCCGCCCGCCGCCCGGAGATAAACGCTATACGGCTTCCGTCGGGCGACCAGACGGGCGCAACGTCGTCCCAGTCCCCGTCGGTGATCTGTGCGGGCTCGCCATCGTCCAGCCCGGTGACGAACAGGTGAAAGTGGGCGTCGCCCCGCCAGCCAAGGCCGTCGAACCGGTACCTGATTCTGTTCACAACTTTGACCTTGGGAATGCCGCCGGTCTCGCCTTCCTCGTCTGCCTGAGCGGGGTCCACGTCGGCGCAATACACCATGCGCCGGCCGTCGGGAGACCAGGCAAAATCGGCTACGCTTGCCGCTCCGGTGTTCAACGCCTTGGCTTCGCCGCCTCCCACGTCCATTACCCACAGACCCCTGCGCCCCCCTTCGTCCCGGCGCAAAAAGGCCAGTCTGCCGCCGTCGGGCGAGAACTTGGGCACAGAATCGGACTTGCCCTGGGTGAACTCCCGGGCCTCCCCGTCGCTCAGCCGCATCAACACGATGCGTGAGCAGGGTTCCATTCGCTCCTGGTCCACCCAGGAGTAGCTGTAGGCCAGCAGTGCCCCGTCCGGCGACAGGGCCGGGTCGCCCACCGACGGCAGCCGGTAGACGACGTCCGGCTGTATCGGGCCGGGCATCAGCCGGCGTCCGTTAGGCTGGCCACGCTGAACACCACGTGGAAGGGCTGGCAATAGATAACCACGCTGTTATAGGCGGACACGTCCACGTCAGAGGGCAGGGGATAGTTCTGGTTGCCCCGGTTCCCCTTCAGCCTGCCCAGGTCGTAGTAGCCCTGCGCCCTGACCGCCTCGGGGTCTCCAGAGTCTGCATGGCCCGAAAGATAGACGTGCAGCCGCGGGCCGTTGGTCACGTCCAGGTTCTCCAAGCGCAACAGGTGGGAACCGTCGGGCCCCCGGTAGATGATTGCCTGGCCACTGCCCTGGTGGAATGCGTCGGCATCCTTGAATTCGCCAATCTTCACCTGCACCGCCTGGGCCTCTTCCTCCGCGGCCCCGCCGGCGCTGTCCATAGCCTCTTCCATTTCTGCAAGCTCGACGGCGTTGTCCACGGCCTCCTGCATCATCTCCATTCCCTCGTCCATCATCGCCATGTCGTTGCTCTCCGCCGCCTCGTCCATCATGGCCATGGCCTCCATGACCGCCGGCTCCAGCGCCATGGTGGACGCGCTGGGCATGGCCTCCATCACCTCGTCGTCCAACTCGGCGATGCCGGACATGGCCTCTTCGATATCCTCCCGCTCCATACCCTCAGGCACCGTTGCCGTGAAGGCGTAGGGGAACTCCTCTTCCACCGTAACGTTGGTGAACAATGGCGACCCCAGCGACCAGCCCAGCCACAGGGTCAAGGCTAAGAACGGGACCGAAATCAGGCCAGCCCGCACCCGGTGCTTCCACAGGAACAGGTGCCATTTTTTCCAGTAGCCGAAGGCCAGGAACGCCGCCATGCAGACCATGACGCCGGCGCCGATGAACCAACGGTATTCGTAAAGACTGGCAAGCGCCCGCTCCAAATCGCCGAAGGTAGACATTTGGACAACCCTCCTCTCTAACTGGCATCCCCGAAATCCGCTCGATCAACCCCTTGAGTTTCTATGTTAACTGATATCTTTCCAGTTCGCCCGTGGGCGAAGACCAAACCAGAGGAAGGCCCCGTCAAGTGGGAGAAATTTGGCAGCCCCGCATTCCAAAGGCCCCCACAACGCCAATTGGATGTCGGAACCGATCACAGACACCGCCATTGTGTACCGTGTTATCCTAGCCCACAGGGTCGTTGAGCAGCCTCCTACAACAACGGACCGGTCGGAGTGCCCATGGACTTTGTACTGCATAATCTGCGGTTACGAGAGTTGATCACAATTGTCCGCGAAAACCGACGTTTCTACCAAGACTTCGTGGGTTTCTTACAGCAAGACGGATACGGTTCGGTCTTGGACTTCGTTCAAGAACAATCTGACGCGCGGGCGGCAGCAACGATAGATCGTTATCTCAACAGGGAGAGCGACGTAAAACTGTATGATGGCTTGCTTCGACCCTATTCCAATTCTAGGGCTAAATGGTTTTTCCTGGCTTGGCTTCTCCGAGACGCGGCGACCCAACGCCTCCAGCCACTCCTCAGGTCAGTTCCGGGAAATACTACGATTGAACGCCAGACTTACCTGATAAATGAGATCAGGAAGTTTGTCGCGCCGTTGCTTCCAAAGGCAGAAAATTGGGAGTGGCCAGCTATTTCCGAGGTTATGCTGTCAAGGCTCGAAGGAAGCCGGCGGGCTTTGAAAGGAACTCTATTTGAAGGGATCGTAAGGTGGCATTTGGTGACTCTGATCCAAGAGCACGAGTTACCGCTAGTGGTTGACGATTCTCAGGTGAAGATTGATGACGAAACTTACGACGTTCAAGTCACGGGCCCGAACCGTACACTTCTTCTCCCCGTCAAGACTCGGGAAACTATGGGTGGGGGACATGCACTATTATTCACTAGAGACATATACAAATCAATTATGGTCGCAACAGAACAGGGTCACATATGCGTCCCAATAGTGATAGCCGAATCGTGGACCGGGGCCTTGGATGAGCTTTCATCTGAACTCTACATTTACATTCAGGCCAACCCGAACCAAGTCGCCGCGATCGAGCCGTTGTTGGCGCAAAAACTTGAGGAAGAAATCTTGCCCTTGCTAGAGGGCTTAAGCAGCCCTTAGACCAATAGCACTTGCCTAAGGCGGCCTTCGGCCAGCCGACAATACTCTGGATTAATGTCAATACCCACGTAGTTTCTCCCCAGGCGCTGCGCTACCACAGCGGTTGTGCCACTCCCTACAAAGGGATCTAAAACCACACCGCCGACTGGACTTCCCGCGGCAATGCAAAGTTCCACGAGCTTTTCAGGAAAGACCGAGAAATGAATCCCACGGAACTTTGAAAGAGGAATTTCCCACACAGTCCGCCTGTTCCTACCTTTTGGATGAAATGCTTGGTCCCAGCGTGAGTCATGCAGGTTCCCGTTGCCTTCGTTTTTGCCGATCTCTGGGGTCCCGTTTCTCTTGCCAAAGTGATTTCGGCCCCCCTTCATGCGGCTTTTGGAAGTAAAGGTCACATGGGGCTCTCTAGTGGCGTCAATATCATAGTAGTAGTCTTGATGCTTTACGAAAAGGAATATGTACTCATGGTCCGTGGTGGGTCTATTTCTCACGGACGATGGTGCCGCATTGGGCTTATGCCAGATAATATCCGAGCGGAGAATCCAGCCGAGCTCCTTCAAAGCTAACGCAACCTGCCATGGGATCCCCAGCAATTCACCCGAATGATATTTGTCGCCTAGATTCAGCCAAAGCGTTCCATGCTGTACTAGAACACGATGGCACTCAGAAAACACCGCTTGTAGATTCTCTACATATTCCGTCGGAGACCCCTCATTGCCAATCTGCCCCGGGTCGCCGTAGTTACGTTGGGAATAGTATGGTGGGCTAGTTACGATGCAATCGGCGAACCCACTCGGCAAATCGCGGAGAACATTGGCGGCGTCTCCGGTATGGATACCGTTTACCCAGCGACAGTCTTGTCTACTCAAGTTACATGCCCCTCACGCCTACGTTCATCAGCACGGAAAGTCGGGTATTTTCGAAGAGAATCCTGCTACCTTCCATTTGTGTCGTGACGGCTGGTCTGGTGGCTTCTCCAAGGTGCTTTGTTCACCATGTCTCAGGTGCGCAGGGTTCATATCGGCAGTATATCAGACGATTGGGGGGTCTCCGCCACTGCATCCTGACAGGGATCCGACTCTGCCTCTAGGAGACGACGAAAGGTACCATCCCTTCCAATCCGCCCGCTTCGTTACCGGCCAGGCCCCCATCGTCCCACACCGTCCTTCACCATGGACATTGCCGCTCCCGCCAGGAGCAGGCATCCCATGATCAAGAAGTCCAAGCGCATCCCAGACGCGAAGGCCTGGAGCAGCCCCAAGTCCACCGCGCCCGACACTGCCTCGAGCTTGGCCGGGTAGCCCTCCAACGCCAACGCCGCGGTTACGATGGTCGTCGCCATGACTATGCCGACCACGCTGAACGCGTTCCGGAACATCGCCAGGAGCCCCGACACCACGCCATACCTGGCCGGCGCCACCGTGCTCAGTATGCTGCTGGCATTGGGCGAACCGAACATACCGACGCCCAGCCCAATGGCTATCATCCCCGGCATCAGCAGCGCCAGCGAAGAAGTCTCGGTAAGCCTGGAGAACAGCAACAGCGCTGCGGCGGTCAGGCACAGGCCGGTTACCTTGAACGCCCGCGTGCCGTAGCGGTCGGAGAGCCGCCCGCTGATCGGCCCCACTATTATCATCACCAGGGGAAAGGTGGCCATTATCAGCCCCAACTGGGCCGTACTGTAGCCCAACGCTTCCTGGAGGTAGAACGGCATCAGAAAGAACATCGAGTATACGCCCAGGAACGACGTGGACGCCGCTGCAACTCCCAGGGCAAACATTGGGTTCTTGAAGAGCCTCAGGTCCAGCATCGGCCTGCGGGCGCGAAGCTCCCACCAGATAAAGCTGCCAAAGAGCAGGGCCGCGACCGGCATCGCCGCTATGACGAAACCCGACTCCAAGCCAAGCGGGCGGTCGGCAGTGATATCCTCCAGAATATGGTGACTGTTGCCTATTGCCACCAGGAAAATGACCAGCGCTCCCGCCGACAACACGGCCCCCAGCCAGTCGAACTCCGCCCTTTCGGCGTCCAGAGATACTCTAAACCGCTCCACGAAAAGCAGGACCGCTGCCAGGGACGCCAGTCCCGCCAAGGCGCCGATGAAAAACACCCAGCGCCAGTCCAGCAGGCCCACGACGATACCGCCTAGCACCGGGCCGGCAATGACCCCCGACCCAATCACGCTCATCTGCGCTCCTAGCACCTTGCCCCGTTCGTTGGCTGGAAAAATGGAAATGACCATGGCCCGCCCCGTGCCCTGGGTCATGGCTGCGCCCAATCCCTGCCCCACGGCGGCTGAAATCAACGTGGTCATGTTCGTCGCCAAGCCCCCAAGAGCAGAGGCGAGGACAAATATTGCCAGCCCACCCAGGTAAACCTTCCTCAAACCGATGATGTCCGCCAACCGGCCCATGGGCAGGAGCAGGGCGCTAATCGTCAGAGCATAGCCCGCCACCGCCCACTGTACCGTGGGAAGCCTCGCGCTAAAATGCTCGGCAATTGTCGGCAGC
Organism: Dehalococcoidia bacterium; assembly: GCA_963668505.2. Lineage (GTDB taxonomy): Bacteria > Chloroflexota > Dehalococcoidia > Lucifugimonadales > UBA3495. The sequence continues at coordinate 88,898 of CAXXWY010000025.1, forward strand.
GCAACGACGATGCCGATCTCCACCACCGTGTAGGTAAAGCCGCCTACGGCGATGGCGGCAAAGGCAAGCCACTTGTAGTTACCACTATAGCCTTGGGTCTGTGCTGCCGATGGGGGCCTCGCCGGCGTCATCCGTTAACCGCCGGGCTTCGCAATTTCGGGTCAACTTGCATCGAAACGATCCCCTCAGCGGCCAGGGCGCACGGACCCGTATTGGGGTGTGCCACCGGTCATTAGCACGCGGCGAAGACCGGCCAGCGCGACCACCACCGAAGCCGCCGTCACCAACAGACCGCCGAACCCCATGGCGGCTGCAATTCCAGCCCACTCGGCAAGTCCGCCCATCAACAGCCCGCCCAGGGCGGTGGCCCCCCAGCTTAGCTGGTGGACGCTCATTACCCTTCCTCGGAACTCGTCCGCCGCCAGACTCAGCGCCAGGGTCGTGCTGGTGGTCTGAAATACCACGTGAAAACCGCTGATCAGTCCAATGGTGATTGCGGCCCCTGGGAACCAGTCGAGCCGGGAGAGCGTCAGTATCCCCAGCCCGGAGAAGATTCCGGCTACGACGAAGAACCGGGCCGGTTGCACCCGGTCGCCGAGAAGCACTATGGTCATGGTTGCGGTCAAGCCGCCAATGCCCGCCGACAGCAGCAGGTTGCTGTAGGTGTCGATTTCGCCGGCCAGGATCTTGTCGGCGAAGGCCGGCAGCAAAGTTTGATAGGAGTGGCCGAACACGGCCACTATGGAACCCAGGACTATCACGGCGGCAATGACCGGCCGGAACCTGATGTGTTGCAGCCCGTCTATCACCCCTCTCAACATGCTGGCGGGCCGCCTTTCCGCTCGGTGGCCCTTCGCATCCATGAAGGTCAGCGTCGCCACCGTGAAGGCATAGGCCGCTCCTATCAGAAAGTAGACCCCTTCCAGGTCCCACAGGCTCACCAGCGGCGCCAAGATGGCCGGCCCCAAGATAGCCGCCGCGCCGAAAACAATGGAGTAGAGGGCCACCGCGCTGGATAGCTGTTCCCTGGGCACCAGTGCTGGCACCATAGCCGACCGGGCCGGGCCGTCGAATGACAGCATTATCCCCTTCACCACCGAGATGGCCAGAATCTGCCACGGCTGGATGACGCCGGTCGCTATGAGGAAGCCCATGAGAAGGGCCAGGGCCGAGAACATCGCCCTGGTGACCCTCAGCAGCTTCAGCCGGTTGACCCGATCGGCGATCACGCCGCCCCACACCGAAAACAGCAGCATCGGCGCGGCGTTGCAGGTTGCCACCAGCCCCGTCATCAACTCCGACCCCGTCAGGTCATACATCAGCCACAGGGTCGCGTATATCAGCGACCACATGCCGATATTGGAAAAAGCCGCGGCCAGCCAGAAGAGCCGGTACTCCCGGTGCCGGAACGGGGAGAAGCCCGACCTCGCTAACACTTGGTCCGCCGGGAAAGGCCTCCAATCAACATACCGGGCCCCTCAATAAACTCCGAAATGAACCAGACGTTTGGCGCCGCGACGGAGCGGCAGACCAGGCTTCAGGTCGCCGGCACGCCGCGGCGGTACAACTGCCGCAGGGGCAGCCGGCCAATGCTCAACACGACTACTATCATGAACCCAATTCCGCCGGTCGCCAACACCATTGAGGCGGTCATGGCCGTAAACGCCGCCAACGTCCCGTTTATCATATTGAAGCTGGCCATGAACCCCTGTATGTGCCAGCTGTAGACTCCCATCAGCCTTCCCCGGATTTCGTCCGGCGCAATGCTCTGCAGCATCGAATGGCTCATGGTCATGAAGCCTCCTTGGGAGAACCCCATGCCCGCTGCTGCCAGGATGGCCAGCTCCAGATTGGGCGAGACTGCCAACGCGGCGAGTGTGCCTCCGCTCAGGATTGCCAGCCACAGGAATAGCCGGCCCCTGGTCCGCTCGCTTTGGACTCCCGCCAAATAGAACGAAGTCATCAAGGCCGCCACCCCGTAAGCTGCCATCAGGTAGCTCACGCTGCCCATGATCTGCACCCTGTCCTCCATGCCCAGCTTGTCCCGGGACAGCACCGGAAACAGGGATTCGAAAGACATGGTCATGGCGCAGTGGGCCACCACCAACAGCACGATAGACATCACCAGGGGGGTGCGGTACATGTAGGAAAGCCCGGCTGTCATGTTGCGGGTGAATATGCCCAGGCCCTGGCCTGCCTCGATGACTCCCCTGGAAACAATACGGATTCTTAGCACCGCGGCAAGGCCCAGCAAGTACATGCCGGTGGCCGCAAAGAATACCAGGTCTTGATTCCCGGTAGCCCACAGCACCGCCAGTATCATGAACGGGCCGACAAATCGCGCCCCGTGGAACGTCATCTGGTGCAGGGCCACAGCGTTCAGCAGACGGTCCCTGGGCACCATGTTGGCCAGCAAGGCCTGCGCCGCCGGCATCTGGGTAGACCGGGCGCAACCCGTGATAGCGGCCAGCGCCAGCACCTGCCACGCTTCCGCCACCTGGAACGCCACCACCAGCACCAGCGCCGCGGCCCCGAGGAAACTGAAGCTGTAGGCAAAGGCCAAAACTAAGCGCCTACTGAACCGGTCCGCCAAGTATCCGGCTATGGGCGCCATCGCCACCGATGGAATCATGGCGGCAAATGTGACGTAACCGGTCCAGGCGGCCGAGCCGGTAAGGTCCAACACCAACGCCGCCCGGGCCACAATCAACGCCCAATAGGCGGATTGGGAGCACGCGCTCGCAGTCCAGAGCCTGCGGAAATCCGGCGACTGAAACGACGGCAGGTAGCGGGCGTTGAACCCCCGTCCCACTCGGGACAAGCTGCTCAATCAGTCAACTCCGCAACTGCTGCCGCGCCGATAGGCGTAGACACCGGCGCGGCAGCAGTTGCGGGAGGGGCTGCGGGCCCATTGCTTGCTGCGGCGGCCAAAAAGGAAATCACAAGGCCCTAGTCTAGCCCGGCGCGGGGCCGAATTCAAGGCAACCCCGGCCCAACAGTGCCGCCGCCCCGTCTGGTATCATGCATACCCTTAGGGCATGGCCTCGCCCGCGCAGACCCGTCCCCTTGTCGGCGCAACTTACGTAAGACTACTAGCAAGGAGGGCCCCAGATGCCGCGACTACCGGAAATCAACCGGGACCAACTCAACCCCGAGGAACAGAAATTCTTCGACGAGATCGTCGGCAGCCGGGGTGGAGTTCGAGGCCCCTACGGCGTACTCCTCCACAGCCCCGACCTGGCCCACCGGGTGGCCCACACCGGCACCTACTTGCGCTTTGAGTGCGACCTGCCCAACAAACTGAAAGAAGTGGTGATTCTGACCACCGCCCGCGAGATTCGGTCCCAGTTCGAGTACACCGCCCACGCCCAACTGGCCCGGCAGGCCGGCGTATCCGAGAGCGCCATCCGGGCCATCACCGACGGCAAGGCGCCCCAGGGTCTGGCCGAGGACGAGGCCCTGTTGTGTCAATACGCCCTGGAATTGCTGCGGGAACGAAAGATAACCGACGCCACCTTCGACGCCGCCCGAACCAAGTACGGCAACCAGGGAGTCGTGGATCTTACGGCCCTCATCGGCCACTACCTGCTGGTCGGCCAGATCCTGGCCGCCTTTGAAGTGGGACTTGCCCCAGGCGTCACCCCCGAACTCCCAGAGTAACGGAGCAACAGCCGGTTAGAGTGGACATTTCAAATGACTAGTTATATAATATGTCCACATTAACTGGAGGCGACCAAAAATGATGGAGATTGGAGCCGCCAAATTCAAAGAGCAGTGCCTGGCGCTGTTGGACGAACTCGACTCTGAAGGCCTCATCGTCACCAAGCGCGGCAAGCCTGTTGCCCGGGTCATTCCGTATGGCAGCCAGGACGCCGACCTGATAGGCAGCCTGCAGCACAAGATCAAGATCAAGGGGAATGTATTTGAGACCGGCCTCAAATGGGACGCAACTGCTCAACATTGACACCCACATCCTCATATTTGCCATTCACGGCGAGCTTGACCGGGCCGAGCACAGCCTGCTGGCAAGGAGCCGTTGGTCGGTATCGTCTATCGTGTTCTGGGAGTTGGCAAAGCTAGTCCAACTGGGCCGGTTGGATATGGACCTAGACGACCGGGAGGTGGTGCGCACTTTGAGCCGCCTCCACGTTTGGCCCATCGGCCTCGCAATTGCTCGCGCATCGACCAGCCTGGACTTCCGCGGCGACCCGGCTGACGAGCTCATTGCTGCCACCAGCGTCGTCCACGACGTCCCCTTGCTCACACGCGACCACGTGATGCGCAACTCCAAGGTTGTCCCCTTGGCGTTGTAGACGCCGGGGCCTCACCCCAACGCGTCCCTCAATATCTCCACCACGTGACGGGCCTTGCGGCCCGCGCCCTGCTCTATCTGCTGCCGGCAGGACACGCCCGTAACCGCCACTTCCCAGTCGTCGCCCTTGGCGTTTACCGCGGGGAACAGAGCTTGCCCGCCGATGGTCATGGAAACGTCGTAGTGTTCCCGCAGGTATCCGAAGGACCCTGCCATGCCGCAACACGCAGCGTTCACCTGCTCGACCTCGTGGCCGGGAGGCAGTCCCAGGGCGGACACGGAACTGGCCGCGCCCGCCAGGGCCTTCTGGTGGCAGTGGCCGTGGAATAGCACCTTCCTGGCCGTCTCACCGAACTTCAGTTCCAGTTTTCCCTGTTGCTGCAATATCATCAGGAACTCTTCCACTAAATAGGTGTGCTCGGCAACCAGGCGCGACTTTTCGTCTTTCAAAAACTGGGGATATTCGTCCCGGAAGGTCAGGACGCAACTTGGCTCGCAGCCGACAATCGCGACGCCCCGTTCGGCATATGGGTGGAGAATGTCCACCACCCGCCGCGCCATCTCCTGGGCCTCAGCCATCCGGCCCTGGGAAATCTTGGGCCTGCCGCAGCAACCGGCGTTGGCCAATACGACCCTAAACCCGGCCGCTTCCAAGACCTCTGTGGCGGCCCTGCCGACCTCGGGGTAGTTGTATTCCATGAAAGTATCGTTGAAGAGGACAACCTCGCCAGTTTCGCCGGCGCCAGGCTTTGCACCTCGCCTGGCCGTGAACCACTTCGACAGGGTCTGCCGGGCGAATGGCGGCAGCGACCGGCGGGTATCCACCCCAAGCATCACCCTGCTCGCCAGCTTGCCAATGGGGCTCCTCGCGGCCCAGGTGGAAAAGGGCGCGAGCCTGCTGCCCCAGCGGTTGATGAGGTCGATGTTGGCGAACACCCTGCCGGCCAGTGACCGCGGATTGGACTTGTAGTAGTTGTCCAGGAACTCGGCCTTCAGCCTGGCCATGTCCACCCCTGACTCGCACTCCGCCTTGCAAGCCTTACACTCCAGGCACAGGTCCAACGCCTGGTACAGCCGCCGGCTGGATATGGCATTATCGGGCAGCCGCCCCGACAGGGCCGCTCGCAACAGGTTGGCCCGCCCCCTCGTCGAGTGCTCCTCCTCCCTGGTCGCCATATACGACGGGCACATGCTCCCTTCCAGCTTGCGGCAGGTGGCCATGCCGTTGCACATCTCCACCGCCGCCGCATAGTCCCCTTCCAGCGAGTAGTCCAGCCTGGTCGGCAGCGATACAGCCTGGTAGTCGGCCCCGTAGCGCAGGTTCTCGGTCATGGGCGGGCAGTCGATGATCTTGCCCGGGTTCATGATTCCCTGGGGATCGAAGGCCCTCTTGACCTCCCGGAACACCTGGTACAGTTGCGGGCCGAACATCTTTTCATTCCACACGCCCCGCACGATGCCGTCGCCGTGCTCCCCGCTCAGCGACCCTCCGAACTCCTTCACTAGGTCGCTTATGTCGTCGGCAATTGCTTCCATTCGAGCGATGCCCTCGGCGCCCTTTAGGCTCACCAGTGGTCGCACGTGCAGGCACCCCACGCTGGCGTGGCCGTAGTAAGCGGCGGTGGTGTTGTGGCCGCGCACCACATCGTCGAAACGCCCCACGAACTCTCCAAGCCGCTCCGGGGCCACCGCAGTGTCCTCCACGTAGGGAAAGGGCTTCGCGTCGCCGGTAATGCTCATCAGCAGTCCCAGGCCGGCCTTGCGCAGGTTCCACGCCGCCTCCTGGCCTGACTTGTCCAGCACGTTCACGCAGGCGTAGCCCAGCCGCCGCCGTGCCATGTCCTGCTGCAGGGCGTCCATCTTCCCCTTCAACTCGGCCTCGGACTCCCCGTAGAACTCCACCATAAGCAGCGCGCCGGGGTCCCCCTCGATTAGCTCTAGGTTCAAAGAGCCGCCCAGGGACTCCCTGGAACGGTCCAGCACCATCTTGTCCACGACCTCCACAGACGAAGGGCCGTGCTCCAGCACTCGCGCGGTGGCATCACCGGCTTCGACGATGCCAGAGAAGTGCAGCAGCGACAGCGAGGTCATGGTTGGCCGCAGCTCCAAGTTCACCTTGGCCTCGGTAACCACGCACAACGTACCTTCCGACCCAACCACCATGCGGGTCAGATTGAACCCGGAGTCGGTAAGAAACTCGTCCAGGTTGTACCCGCTGACCCGGCGCATAATCTTGGGATATCGGGCGTCTATCTCATCCGCGTTGTCCCTGGCGGCCCGGCGGACTTCCCGGTAGATGTCCGACTCCCGGCCTCGGCCCTCCAGCTTGGCCTCCAGTTCACGGCCGTCCAGCGGCCTGAAATGGGCCGGCGAGCCGTCGGACAGCACCACCGACAGTTCCTTCACGTGGTCCAGAGTCTTGCCGTAGATGACCGAGTGGGCCCCGCAGGTGTTGTTGCCGATGCCCCCGCCGACGCAGGCCCGGCTCGTGGTTGTCGGATCCGGGGCGTAGTGGAGGTTGAACGGCGCCAGGCGCTTGTTAAGCTGGTCCAGCACTATCCCCGGCTGCACCCGCGCCCAACGCTCCTCGGGGTTGACCTCCAGCACCTGGTTCAACCGCTTGCTGAAGTCCAGGACAATGGCGTGGTTCACCGTCTGCCCGGCCAGGCTGGTGCCCCCCGCCCGGGGCAGCACCGGCACACCGTTCCGGGCCGCTACCTCCATCACCGCCAGCACGTCTTCCACGCTGTCCGGGACCACCACCCCCACCGGCTCCATCTGGTAAATGCTGGCGTCGGTGCTGTACAGCACCCTGGAGAAGGCGTCGAACCGCACCTCTCCCGACACCCGCTTGCCCAGCTCACGGGCCAGCTCCTCCCGATCTTTGCCTTGGACTCGATCTTTCACAGAGGTCTTAGTCGCCACGTTGCTTCCTTCGTATACTCTTGACAGCCTGCCGTCGGCTGGGGAACTGCGAGTGCGCGCAGGATGGTTGGCAGTCGTCCCCAACCCAGCCCTTACGAGCAATCGGCCGCTACGCCAGCTTATCCCAACCAAGCCGCCTGTTCAACGTCGGACCAAAATCAAAAGCGCCCAGTCCCTTACCGGCCAGCCTAACGTCATTCTCGCACAGGGAGACGCCTGCGAAACTGGAACCAACCCGCGATATTACAGGGTTTCTGCGCGTAGGGACATGGACATGGGAGGGGGGTCGGCGGAGGGAACGACAAGGCCGCGGGCCACGGCCCAGGGGAGCAGGGCGGCCATGAGGTGCTGCACGCCGGGAACGATGTTGTCCTTGATGCACTTCTCCAGGTACTTATGGGCGGCAACGCGGGTAGGGAGCCGATATCCGGCTTCACCCACTTTTCGGATGAAGGAATGCCAGTGCGGGGCGGGCCGGCCTTCGGCGCGGGCTCGGTCCCATTGGTAGCAAAATTCGTCGGCCACGGGCTCTAGGCGGGCAACGGAGATTTCTACGGCGAACTTACGACGAAGGGCGTTGATGCGAGACCTTATCTGGCTTAGTCCGTACATGGGGTTATTTCTCCTTCATAGCTGGAAATTTTAGATTCGCTCCCATTTGCTCCCATTTCCTCCCATTCTTGCCGGGGGCATTGGCGCCGGTCCCGGATGGGGGCTGAGGTACTCCTATGTATTCCATGTTAGGGGGTTAGGGCGCTGGTGGGGAAGGGGCAAACTGTCAGTAATTTGGGGGGGGGCGCGGACTGGCCCTTCGACAAGCTCAGGGTGAACGGGGGGTAGATTCCGGCCTTCGCCGGAATGACATGCGGGAACCGGAGCCAATAGCAATTTAGTCGCCTAAGTCTGAGGAGATGGCGCCTGGGGTTTATCGTCCTCGATGGGCTTGCCGGTGGCCGGATCGACCTCGAAGGGGCCGGGCAACTCCAACTCTTTGGCGATCTCCCGCGTTGCAGGGATCACTTCCTCGCCCATGAGTCTCAGGCTGCGCATAGCCTCCTCGTGGGTCATGGCCCCGTCGCCGTCCCAGAAGAACACGCTGCCGGGGCGCAGGTATTCCAGTACGTGGCGGATCCTGGGTATCACCGTCTTGGGTGTGCCGGAGATGATGTTATAGTCTTTGATCTGGGTCTCGTAGGCTTCACCGAGTAGCCCGTCCAGGCCGCCTCGGACCCGGGTCGCCAGCTTCTGCGTGGGCAGCACCCTGGTACGGGATGTGAGGCCCGGCATAGTGGCAAGGCCCGGGTTCAGCGTCCCTTCGTTGCCCCTAAGAAAAGGATTGCTGGGCCCCTGGATGAACTTTCGCCCCGCTTCCTCCGCCAGTTCCTCGGTTTCATCGACGTGAACTTTCCACAGGTAGGAGATGTTTTGGGGCCCGGACTGATACCCCTGTTCGGCGGCGGTGTCGTGGTATATCTGAAAGGCCTCCTTGGTGGGCTCAAGACCGGTGGAGAGCATTACATAAGGAATGCGTTTTTGGGCCGCCCAGATGAGGGAGTCCCGGCTGACCACCCCGGGGAGCCAGATGGGAGGATGCGGTTTCTGGTAGGGCATGACCCAAGGGTTCACGTGGCGGTACTGGAAGTGTTTGCCTTCCCAGCGGAAGGGTCCCGGCGTGGTCCAGGCCTTGACAATGAAGTCATGGGCCTCCTGAAACCGTTCCCAGTTGTAAGTCGGTGGAGAGTTGTGAGCGACGGCTTCCCTCCCTGTGCCGCGCACCCATCCGGAAACCAGCCGGCCTCGGGAGATTAGGTCGATCATGGCCAGTTGCTCCACCAGCCACAGAGGGTCGTCCCACACGGGCAGAATGTTGCCCAGGAGGACGATCTTGGCCTTGTTGGTGATCTTGGCCAGAATTGACGCTTCCACGTTCATGGCGCCGCCCATACAGAAAGGGGTGCCGTGGTGCTCGTTGAGCATCAGGCCGTCGAATCCCATTTCTTCGGCGTAAATCTTTTCGTCCAGGTACCGGTTGTAAAGATTAGCGCCCAGCTCCGAGTCGTAGATCCCGTTGCTGACCTTCAAGTCCATTATTGGAGTTCCGGTGGACCCAAAGTAGCCCGATTTGGGATCCTGGTAGGGTCGCTCCGTAAAGTAGCCAATGAACATGGCTGTCTCCCTGTTCAACCTTTGGTCCCTGGCTCCCTCCATCCGATGGGATGACAGGGGCGTTGTGGCCGTCGGTAGTATAGCATAGGCGGTCCCCTCACAAGCAGACAGAATATGCCATCGGGCTTTCAGCTAACGCGGTGCTTCAGAGAGAAATATCGCATTCGCTGGTACGACCTGCCGAGTGGCCTTCCGGGAAACCGCTCGTCTGCTGCCATGAATTCACTTACCAGACCCGGAGCTGGAGTGTTCCCCGGCGAGTGGTAGCCAAGGTGGAATGGCGTCAAGGGGAGCTATTTCCCAGGCTTGGTTTCATGGTGACAAACCTGAGCTATCAACCCAAAGGCATAGTCCGCTTCTACAATGACCGTGGCGCGGCGGAGCAATTGAGTGAATCGTAGGGCAGTTGACGCTCTCATGGTGCCGTACTATAGTCCGACCATCCAAGAGGATGTTCAGGAAAATCAGTTTGTTCTGGGAAATACCGGCTAAACCAGAACCTTATCCACGGGTTAATCCAAAAGCCGGTCAAAAAACCTGAGGAGAGTCCTCGGTGACCCTTCGACGGGCTCAAGGTGAGCGCTTCTGGCGGATCAGAACAGGCTTGCCGAACCACATTTCGAAACGGCCTCTCTAGATGGCCTCAAGGAGCTACGTTCGTGAAATACGGGATTACATTGCCGGACAGGGGCCCCCTGGCCAAACCCGAAAAGCTGAGCGCTATGGCGGTGAAGGCAGAGGAGCTGGGCTACGAGCATATACTGGTCTCGGAACACATCGTAATACCCCGGAGGATCGCTTCGGCGTATCCATACAACGAAAGCGGTGCATTCCCCGGCGCGCCGTCAGGTGAGTCCATGGAGCAACTGACAATGTTGTCCTACCTGGCAGGTTGCACCAGCAAGATACGGCTGGCGCCCAGCGTAATGGTGGTGCCCTATCGCAGTCCTTTACTGGCCGCCAAGGTCTTGGCCACCTTGGACGTGCTATCTCAAGGCCGGTTGGTGGTGGGTATCGGCGTCGGCTGGATGCGAGAGGAGTTCGAGGCGTTGGGCTTGCCTCCGTTTGAGGAACGAGGAGCGGTGACCGACGAGTACCTACGGGCCTTTAAAGAGCTATGGACCAACGATAATCCGAGTTTCCAGGGCAAATACGTTAACTTCGATAACATCAGCTTTCTGCCCAAGCCGGTTCAAAAACCATATCCGCCCATCTGGGTCGGCGGAGAGAGCGGGCCGGCGCTGCGGCGTGCTGCAAAGCTGGCCGATGGCTGGTACCCGTTGGCCACAAATTCCACCTATCCCATGAGGACTCTGCAGCAACTGGCGGATGGGATAAAGCGGCTGGCTTCCTACGCTCGGAGGTTCGGCAGAGACCCTGGGGAGATCGAGGTCATATACGGGGCTCGCCCCTTTGAGCTCAAGAAAAACGGCGTAAGCCCTGAATCCGGGCGGCTTCCCTTCGTTGGGACAGTGGATCAGGTGGCATCGGATATCCGGCGCTACGAGGAAGTGGGTGTTGGTTCACTTATATTCGACTTTGCTAGTGATAGTGACCAAGTGGAACCCGGTCTACACCGAATGGAGGAGTTTGCCACCCAGGTATGGCCCAAGGTTTAATTGGGCCCTCGAAGGTTGCCGGATCGCAATATTGATTAGGAGTCCAATATGATGACTGGCGAATTCCGCTGTATCTTCCATGCAAAGGACTATGACGGCACCGTGGCCTTTTACCGGGACGGCTTAGACTTGCCCATCGTCGACGAATGGGACAATGGGCCGGATGATCAAGGCACGGTATTCAGCGCCGCTTCTGGACGGATTGAGATACTAAGGCTTCCCGGCGCTCAGGATCCCGACGCTGTGTGGGACTACAGCAAGCCCCAGGGTGTAACGGTGGCTATTGAAACCGACGACGTCCACGCATGGTATAAGCGAAGCGTGGATAGGGGACTGTCGGTTAGACAGGGGCTAACGGTTCAAACCTATGGGCATCGTACCTTCTTCTTATTGAATGATCCGAATGGAGTCACGCTGTACATAATGTCCAAACCCGGGTAACAGGAGATGTTGCCAGCCTAAGATTTCTCGAAGATCACCACCAACGGCAAGGCCGGCGCAAATCTCCCGTCATCGCAGCCATGGGCGTCAACCGCTCATCCTGAGCGCGTCGAAGGACTCTTCCCGCGGTCGCTGATGGCTCTACTGGGCGGTGGTGCCCCCGTCGATGACCAACTCCGCCCCGGTAACGTAGGAAGACTCGTCGGAGGCCAGGTACAGGATACCGTAGGCCATGTCATAAGCGTTGCCCAGCCGGCCCAGGGGTATCTTCTCCAGCCAGTCTCCGCGCCCAGGCTCGTTGTCATCGGAGGAACTGGTCAGCGGCGTGTGGGAGTAGCCGGGGTGGACCGAATTGACCCTGATGTTTTCTTTGGCGTATTGGATGGCCGCCGCCTTGGTGAATAACCGAATGGCTCCTTTGGCGGCGTGGTAGGCGGCGGAGGAGGGGCCGCCGACGAGCCCGGAGATGGAGGAGATATTGATGATGGAGCCTCCGCCAACCTTACGCATCTCTGGGATGGCCTGCTTGGTGCCCAGAAAAACGCCCTTGGCGTGCACATCCATTTGTGCGTCCCATGCCTCAACAGTGGTCTCCTCCACGGTTGCGGGAGCGCTGGTTCCAGCGTTGTTGACCAGGATATCCAGCTTCCCGTAGTTGGAAACAGTGGACGCCACGACTTCGGTCCAGTTTTGTTCGCTGGTAACGTCGTGGCGCAAGAACAGGGCTGCTCCCCTGTTCTCTCGAATTTGGCTGGCGGTCCTTTCCCCCATCTCCTCTCTTATGTCGGTCAAGACCACCTTTGCTCCCTCTTGGGCGAAGAGCCGCGCTGCCGCACCACCGAAGCCCATCAGGTCCCCCTCGACCCCTGCGGCGGCGCCGGTGATTAAGGCCACCTTACCTTCCAACCGCATAAAAATCCTCCTTCGCGGCTTTACCTGACCGGATTATAGTCTCACGGTCTGGATGGCTTGCCAATGCTTTCGTTGCCATCATTCCCATCTCCCTCTGCATCGACGCCCTTTTTGGCGGGTAGAAGCTAATCGGTGACTTCGACTCGCTCCCCGTGGTACACGCCAATCCCGGGCATATCGATGGTCACTCCCTGAGTCTGCCCCTCGCTGGCGTGAAACTCCATTACGGCTGGCCACCCCGACCAGACGAATTTACCGTCCTTGGTCTGCTGGATCTCCTTGCGGTAAGGGGGAAAGAGCTCGCCGCTCTGGTCGTGCTCCCCGCTCGAGTAAAGCTTGTCACCCTGGCGACTGATATCTAGGGTGGGACGTTGGTTGAGAAATCCGGTTAGCACATAACGCCCGACGTGATCGTCGAATCGAGAAGGATCAGGCGTCCCAAGCTCCCTCATCATCGAAGGCGCAAGCGCCGCCTCCATTAGGGAAACGGTGCGGTGGAACAGCAAGCAATCATAGGCGGGTCCCGGCGCCGCCGGCCCATAACCAAGATTGTGGCGGATCATCTGCTCTGTGTTCAGCCATTTCGCCGCGGGCCCTGAAGTGGGCGCTTTGCGCAGGTCGAGAAAGTAACACTCCGGCCCAACTTGATCGTAGACGGCAGGGTTGCTGCCCGGCAGGGGATCTTCGCCCTTGGTGGAATAAGCGCTGGCAGCGCCGATGACCAGCATCTTCTCCCGGCCGATGCGATTGGCGATGTAGGACCCCATGGAAGTCGCTTTCAGGGCCCGCACTGGATACCGCTGCAGATGGACGTTGTGGGCTCCGACAACGATTCGGGCGTCTGGTCCTTCCCGTTTCAGAATCCATTCCAGGGAGCTGGCCATTGAGACGTCACGGACGTTAAAAATTCTTAGAAAGCCCTCGTCGGAATCCAGGTCTCCGGTCTGGGCCATCGCCAAGAGCATATCGCGCAAGACCTCCGCGCTTCTCAGTGCCCAGTCGTAGTCGTCCCGCGAGCTGGCCTGGATATAGGCCAATCGATGTTGCTCTATCCGATTAATGACCAAGGTCGATTCTGCAATGAGGCGGCGCCAGGTCGCTTCATCAACCTCGCCCCGCCGGTCGAGGTTGATGTCGCGAGCCGGCCCTTCGAAGATCCTCTCCACATCTTTGGCGAGATCGGCGTCGACCTTGCGGCCGAACTCCATCAACTCGTTGAAGGGGTGCTGGATATGAAACCAGTTTCCCGTGCCATCCATCCCATAGAACCGCAGTTCTCGGTCCCGGTCGGGGTTGGCATTGTAGTCCCGCATCCATTGGATGAGCTCCTGAAGCTCCGCCCATACCCCCCAGGCATTGGTCACTGACTTGACCACCGTGTCCCAGTCGACGTCAGCTCCGGCCACGTACTTGTGAATATTGCGACTCTCGACGATTCCCGTTTCGAGCACGAAGGTATTGAATCCATGCGCTTGGACGAGATACTTGAACAGACGGGCGCGAAAGCGGTTCCACTCGTGCAGATAGTGGGCGTTCTCCCCCAAGGCGACTATCCTGGCGTCACCAATCACCTCTCCCAGGAAACCCAGGTCGTCATAGTTCTCATCGGTCCGCGGTATCGAGAGCGGTACGGCCTCGCCTTGTGCCCAGGCGACGAAAGGTACTGAGTCACCGGTCGAATTCTGTTCGACGACCATTAGTTCCCCTCCTCCGGTGTTTTCCAAGAGCTTCCTCTGCCTCAGCGAGCAGACTTTCAATTCGCCGTCGGGGCCCACTGGCGGATTTTTGGGCCAGGTCAACTCTCCCCTCGTGGCGCCTGGATGCCCGAACTGGGTCACGAAGTCGCCATTGGCTGTAAATTTCTGGATCCGGTGGTTGTTGGTGTCGGCTACTTGCACGCACCCTTGGGCGTCCACGGTAATTCCCCAAGGAGAATCCAGGCCGCCTTCGCTATCGCCATGTTCGCCCCATCCACCCAAGAACTAAGGGTTCTCTTCCTGCCTCCAGACCATAAATTATCCCCTCCTTACGTAAGGAGGGGATATAGGGGAGGTTGAATGTCGCGGTAGAGGCGCCCCCTGTGATCCCCCTCATCAAGGGGGACGGGTTGCAGTGAGCGCTTAAATTAAGCAATTAACCGAGGAAGGGCAGTTTCTCGAAGTTTCCTTCAACGATGGGTTTGGCGTCCAATCCCATCCAATCCTCGAGTATGGTGGAGTAGACTCCCCGGAAGTCGTGGTTAGGCACCACGTCTCCCTGTTCCAGGTCCCGGTCTTCCATGGATGGATACTCGCTGTATTGGCCGCCCTTGACCCTATCGCCCAGGACAAAAGACACGCCTCCGGCGCCGTGGTCGGTGCCCGACCCGTTGTCGCGGGTCCTTCGGCCGAACTCGGTGAACATCAGCATTATCACATTGTCGGCGACGCCGTGCTCCCTCAAGTCATCGAAGAAGCACTCGACTCCTTCGGAAACGTCCTTCCACAACTTATCGTGCATGTCCATCTGGTTGGAGTGGCTGTCGAAGCTGCCGTGGTCGACGTAAAAGACGCGGGTGCCGAAGTCGGCCATGTGAATCTGGGCGATGCCCTTAAGCCGCTTGGCCAGTACCGTGTTCGGGTATTCAATGCTGGAGGAGTACATTTTGGGAGCTTCTTTCAATATGTCAGCGCCCTTGAGCGTGTCCAAGCCGGTCTGTCCCAGGTAGTCCATGACCGGTCCGCTACCCATCACCGGGGAATACAACCTGGCAAAGCGCTCCAACATGCGAGTACGCTGTTGCTGCTCCGAGATGCCGGGCAGCAGGCCGTAGGTGTCCAGGTCGTCCACCACGGCTACTGGCACGCCGGGTAGCACTAATGCCCTGAATAGAGATGCACCGAACGCAACTGCAGTCAGGACATTCTCCTTATTGGGGTCGATCTCTCTGGTGGCCCTTCCCAGCCATCCCTCGGTGCCCAGCTTGTCCGGCTCGCAGGTGTGCCAGATGTCCATTGAGCGGAAGTGGGAGCGAGGAGAATCCGAGTACCCCACGCCATGGATAATGGCCATGTCTCCCCGGTCGTAGATGTTCTTTACCGGACCCATCCGAGGATGGAAACCCACCTTGTCGTCAATTGGAATCACTTGGTCATCGGGGATAACCACTGTCGGTCGGTTATCCTTATATAAAGGGTTGGTGTAGGGCACAACCGTGTTTAGATAGTCATTTCCTCCGGTCAACTGCAGTACAACCAGGACCGGGTCTTTGCTAGTGCTGGTCATCTCTCTAACCCCTCTAGGACTCTACGCGTATTGGTATTCCCTCATCGCAACTATTAGTTGCAGTAACTCGGACACGCGGGTCATCGATGCTTCCACTTGGTCGGCCCCGTCCCAACCGAAGTCCCCGACTTCTTCTACATAGCCTATCAACGCATCCCGGCTTTCCGGGTTCACTTCCAGGGGACCCATCAGGTCCAAGCAGCTATCCACAACCTTTCCGGGTGAGCGCTCTCCCTGCACCTTGAGGCGTTCCATCAATGCCTTGATGCCGGGGCGGGCTGGATCCCCAACCAGATCAGCGGTGAAATTCACCCGCCGCATCAAGGAGCCGCTGTTGATCCACTCGGCGCCTGTGTGCCAGCCTTCCACACTGGGAGGGTTCAGCAGGTCCTGGCCCATGTAGCCGGGCTGTCGGGAAAGGTCGCCGATTCCGGGAGCCGGAAACTCGGCTCCTCCCACCAACCTCAAGGTGCCCACTACCACTTCCACCGGGCTCTTGAGATGGGCAAAGCGGGCGTTTTTGAAGAAGTCCGAATTGAACAGTACCCGCAGTGTTGAGCGGATGTCATAACCCGACTCCACCAGGGTATCTGCCAACAAGTCCACTGCCTCCGGGTCTACGGGAGGGGTGACGGACCAAGCAGGGACCTGGGCCTCGTCGGCCACGAAGAAGTTGTAAAGGTGCCTGGCGATGAACCGGGCCGTTGCCGGCTGCTCGCAGATTATGCGGATTATGTCCTCACCGTTGAAATTGCCCGTCTCCCCCAGGAACGTTTTTTCACCATCGTCGTGGTCTTCCTCCCGGTACTCGAAGAACCAGTCGTGGCGTCCGATTGGGCCCCGGGGCAGCCTGGGCAAGATGGACCACCCGGTGAAAGCCCTGGAGCACTCTCGGACGTCCACCTCGGTGTAGTTGCCCACGCCCATGCTGAACAGCTCCAACAACTCTCGACCCCAGTTCTCGTTGACGGCGGTGGAGTGGTTTTCGCAGTTGTCCAGCCAATAGATCATGGCCGGATCCTTAGCCATCTCTATTAAAAGCTCTCGGTAATCGCCCATTCCCTTTTCACGGAACTTTACGATCATGCCCATCACGTCTTCGTAATGGTCCACCTTGGAGACCCCGGTTGCGAAGACTTGGTGCCAGAATAAGGCCATCTTTTCTTCCAGGGGCCGCTGGGTATTTATCATGTCGTGCAACCACTCGGCGGCGCCCATGCCGGGCAGGGTGCCGGGTCGCCAGGCCCACGGGTGGTAGCGCATCATGTCGAGCTGGTCTAGGGGCCCATGTTCTTCCGTGTCTAGGAGTTCTTCTACCGTGGCCTCGTACCCTTTGGCGGCGCGGGCTTCCAATTCCTCTCTGGTTGCTCCGAAGCCGGCCCGCCGCATCAGGTGGGCCATTAACGCTATATCTTGGTCGGCCATTGCACTTTACCCTCTACGGTATTTGCCGTTGGAGTTTGGATCGGTTGGCGAGAATTACTTGAGGCCCGTAACGAGGTGAACTAAACACCACTCAAATGATAGAAGAGATGCAGTATTACTGTCAACGACCTGGAACGTGTTCAGGCTCCGCAGAGTATTGAGAGCGCCGGTATTCAGGACGGTGATGGGGCCGTCCAGCGCAAACAAGCTGCCCCAAGGGAGCAACTTAGGCCCAGACAGGCGATTCTGAGCTGGTATGCTTGGCAGGGAGAAGGCTACCTCATGAGAGTGGAGCAATTGAGTGAATCGGAGGGCAGTTGACGCGCTCTTGGTGACCTATTATAGTCCGAGCTATCCAAGAGGGAACATATTCAGGAAAATCAGTTTGATCTGGCAAATACCGGCCTATACCCATTCCGGCATGGATGATATGTTCGCCATGCAGGAGGCGACCCGGCAGGTTAGGGGGAAGCCGCCCACCAGGCGCCGCATGTGAAGGTGTCCTTTTGTCAGGGCGTGGGCGGTATGTTCACAGCGGCCGGCAGCCTGGTCTTTACCGACGAGCCACCGCCAGGGTGACCGCAATCACGCTAGGGTCGATTATGGATTCAGGATTTCATTCGCAATACCGATAAGTTCATGGTTCGTTTTCAAGCAATCCGGCCACATAGTCCCTCAGCTCAATCTATAAGTATGAAGAGCTCGCTGTGTTGGCTGGTGGTTAACTAACGGAGGATCGAAATGCTCACAGAAACGGTAGCCGGACGGACCTATGACTACAGCCACAACGTGGGCCGAACATCCGAGTCTGGCATGGGGTTCAGGAATCCGGTGGGTCTGACCCTGGGCAAAGATGGCGTTGCCTACGTGATTAACCGCGGCGAGGAAAGGATCAGCAACGTGGGCTGGGACCAGACCGCTTTAGGGGTTCGGGTCGGCATAATTGCCCTGGGCGGCCAAGCTGGGGAAGAAGAGTTCCTGGGCGAGTTCAGCAGGTACGGTAGTGGGGATGGACAGCTTATCTGGCCGGCGGGAATCACCACAGACAAACAGGGAAACGTCTACGTTACCGACGAATGGATGAACCGGGTTTGCGTCTTCGACAAAGAAGGGAGCTTCCTGCATCACTGGGACACAGTCCAGGACGATGATAGCGAGCCCAACGGGGCCTCCGGCATCGGCGTCGACGCCGACGACACCCTGTATATCACTGATGGGCGCAGCCACAAGGTCCGAAAGTTCACAACCCAAGGTAGGTTCTTGGGCAGTTGGGGCCACCTAGGCAATGGAGAAGGCGAGTTGGACGCCCCTTGGGGAATAACCTTAGACAGCCAAGGCTACGTGTACGTTGCCGACCACAAAAACCACCGGGTGCAGAAGTTCACGTCGGATGGCAACTTCGTAGCCCAGTTCGGTCGTCCGGGCGCCAAGAAGGGCGAGTTGACTTGGCCCACCGATGTAGCTGTGGACCCCGACGGCGACGTGTACATATGCGACTGGAGCAAGAACGCCTGGAACCGGGGCCGCATTCAAATCTTCGATCCCCAGGGGAAGTTCATCACCAGCCTAGCGGGCGACGCCCAACAGCTATCGACTTGGGCCCAGATGACTGTAGACGCCAATGCGGACTTTGCGAAGCGCCGCCGTGAGGTCCGCAGCACCGAGCCGGAGTGGACCTTCGCCCAGCCCACGGCGGTGGAGTTCGACGAGGCCAACAGCCGCTTACTGGTAGTGGACACTCAGCGAGGCCGTATTCAGATATACAGCAAGCAATCCGGCTACATGGTCCCTCAACTCAACCTATAAAGAAGAAGGGCTCGCTGTATCGGCTAGTGGCCATGTTATGGAGGGTACCGCTTCTGCTGGCTAGTCGGTGACGTTACCCTCAAGGTGGGGAATATGAGATGAAGGGTCGTTTGGCTTTGACAACATTGGCGGAAGGTGCTAACTTTCCTCCAACGTTGATGCACCACGGTTGATTCGCACAAAGCTAACCAGGGATACTACGGCTCAGTAGGGCTGAGGGAGGAGATAACCATGGCAACGAAGGCCTCTGACGAGAAGTATATGGGAGCGGAATTGCACCTTCCCCTGTCCCCTGACGGGCAAGTCACTGCTTATGCGTGGCCGTTGAGGATTTTTCCATCCGAGAAATGGGAACGTAACGTTGGTGGTCCAACTATAGGGGTCCAGGTCTGTAATGAAGAAATCCTGCGTTGGGATTGCCACGAGGACCAAGGCCATTGGCACGGTGGCGGCTATGATCGTTTAATGCCCCCCGACAGGACCATCCGCCCGTTTCCTGAGGAGGCGGAAACCGTACAGGCGCAGCTCGATTGGGCCTTCCAGCAGATAAGTGAAAAGTGCAAAGAATTGCTTGAGGAAGCAGAGCAAGGCCCCGCGGCCCAGTCCCTTGACCCCTCCTTAGTCAAAGCCGCTATCTCCCGGCTCCGGGCTCATCTGGATAAAGAGGGCGATCTTCGGTCAAAAGCTATCCAGGATAATCTCATTTCGGCGTAAGGCCGGCGGCGTTCCCCGTCAGGTAATCATTGATCGAACCTGGCGGACAGCGTGTTCTAGGACTTTAAAGCCTCGGCTACTTCAGCCGGGGCTTTTTCGTTTTAGGGTTTGACGGGTCTACAGGGCGGGAGGTACGGGCAGTTCCCTAAGCTGTTGGCGCCAATTCAACTATCGAATTCGACGCGGCGTGACGCTTCAATTCAATCAATTTCTCCACATTCAGGGAGCTGCCCCCACCTGAATTCTCTCGGGTTTTTCTACCCCTCAAGTGTCCCATTTTCGCTGACGACTTACAGTTGGTTCAGGAGATTTGACTAAGCGCTGGGGTATCCACCCGCCCCCCGTGGCCGTCCCCGCAATAGCCGGAGGTAAGTGTGGATTCTTTTTGGCGTTTAGAGAATGGAGCCCACTGAGGGGCCCAAGGGCTATGGGTTGAAAGACAGTGTACAGAACAAGTAACACATAATCGATTAACCGGGCCATAATGTGCCTGTATCGGGGTAAATAGGGAACCTTCGACAAGCTCAGGACAGGCTCACCACGAACCGGCTGTGCCTGGCATGCATAACCCTTACGCTTGCTATGTGTATAATATACAGCGTGGATAGCCGGGCAGTGATAAGCAGGTTGGAGCGTGAGGGTTGGATAATGATTAGGGAGCGGGGCAGCCATCACCGGTTCGCTCATCCAGACAAGCCGGGACAGCGGGTCACTGTAGCGCATCCGGTTAAAGACATACGGACAGGAACTCTTCGAAACATATACAAGCAGGCTGGATGGGAATGGAGGTAAGGGCCATGGAATTTCCGATAGTCATACACTACGAGGAAGGCAAGAGCTACGGCGTTACAGTGCCCGACCTGCCAGGCTGCTTCTCGGCGGGCGACACCCTGGATGAAGTGTTTGGCCAACACGGGGTACGGGAGGCCATCCTGCTCCACGTCGAGGGGATACTGGAAGACGGCGAGGCCATCCCGGAACGCAAGTCCATAGAGGAGCACCGGAACAGCGGCGAGTTTGCGGAGGAGCACGAGAGCGTCATTTGGGGCGTGGTGGACGTGGACCTGGCCGAACTTCCCGAGGACAAGGCGGCAAGAATCCAGGTGACCGTACCTTCCAGACTGCTGGCCAAAATCGACCGCCAAGCCAAGCTGCAGGGCAAGACTCGATCGGCGTTCCTGGTGACAGCCGCCGAGAGGCAACTCTCGGCGTAGCGCTGCGCCTGGGCGCCGCTAAAGCCGGGATACAAAAATCCTGAGACATATTGAGACATTTGGGGCCATTTCCTAGCTGGGCGGCGTGCGGCGCACTGATGGCCCAGCGTCCGTAGCGGGCGCGCTCATGATTAGCTGCAAAATGGCTGAATACGGCTGAAAATGGCGCAGAGGGTTTGAGCCGACCCGCGCTGGAGCAGCCGCCCGTCGTCGGGGCTGCCTGGGCCTTTGATTCCCGTCTGCACGCGAATGACGAACGTCGGCGGGAAAATTTTAAATCCCCTCTCATTTCCTCCCATTCCCTCCCATTTTGGGGGAGGGCCGCGGTCGGAGCCTGGTTGGGCATGAGATACCTGGGGCCTCAGTGGCCGATTGGGTTTTGGTAACAGGTTGAGTTGCCTGCTTACAGGGTAAGGTGGCGCGGGCAGTGGCGCAAGGGCCAGGTGTCAGTAGGCTGCCCGCTCGCCCT
Organism: Dehalococcoidia bacterium; assembly: GCA_963668505.2. Lineage (GTDB taxonomy): Bacteria > Chloroflexota > Dehalococcoidia > Lucifugimonadales > UBA3495. Next base: position 110,165 of record CAXXWY010000025.1, read on the forward strand.
GAGGGAAATCGAATGGCCACCCCCAACCATCCCCCCGCGCCCCAAGTCCGGCAAGATAGGCTCTGCCAACGTCAGTGCTCCGGGGATATGCTATGATGAAAAAAGTCGACGCCCATTGCCGCAGTCCGGGCGAGGAGGCATCAGATGCAGGCCGCTTTTATTTCGGTTGCCGCGATGGTTGTCTTGGCTTGCATGGTGTTTGTCATCGGCCATCAGTTGAGCTTGGACAGCTTCGACCCGGACAGGTATGAAGTCTTGCGGGGAGTTTTGCCCCTTGCCTATGTCGTTGCCGCCCTTGCGGTCGGCGTGGTCGTGGTCGGCATCGTGGCGGCCGTTTTTAAGAAGTGACGCCGCTATTTCGCGGTTCGCTGGACCGGTTTCTCGACTGGGTTAAGCCGTCAATCCCGGATACTGGCGCCGCCAGCTTGGGCGCGGCGGCTGTTTTCTTGGTGCGGGCCTTTCCATCGTCCAACCCTGACGAATGGGACCTGCTGATGATGCTCCCCAGCGCGTTTCTCGGCATAGTTGGTCTAGTACTGAGGCGTTTCGGCAAGACGTAACGCGCATATCCTCCACCCCCCGTAGGGGTAGGCACGAGGCCTACCCTTATCCGCACCCCGTCCATCTCCGGCATTCACCCAGTAGCCCCGTCATTTCCGAGCCGTCCCCCTGTCTTTCCGAGCGCAGCCGAGGAATCTCAAACTCCCCGGCTCCCAACCTATCACGACTTCCCCAACCCGTCACGCATCCCCCCGGTCATTCCCGTGAAGACGGAAATCTCGCCCCTCCATTCCCGATGCGGCCCCTAGAACCACAACCCCCTCGGCCGTTCGTGCTGAGGCTCTCTAACCACAAACGGGCTGCCCTTTAACAAGTCCAAGAATCACCGAGTTCAAAGTTCTAGCCTCATGGTCCCGCTTCATAGTTGTATTGAGTTATACTGGTGCCAATCTAGAGCAGGGAGTCAAATGTTGAAAGAAGGGCCGCTAGGCTTTCTGGCCTTTTGTGCCGTAGCTTGCTGGATAATCGTGATCGGTCATCATGTCTTTGACATGGATGCCTTTGACCCCAACAAGTACACAATAATGCGTAACCCATTGCGGATAGCTTGGGCCGGTGTCGTTTTGTCGGTGCTTGGGATGACCGCTGCTATTGGGTACTTCTTACTCCGCAGGTAGAAAGCGACGATTTTGGGGCATAGCGAACGTTGGCACCCCTACCCCACGCGCCTATCAGTAACCGACGGTTCCCGGGCCAGCGCTTGCCGTATCGTCGCAACCCACTCGGCGTCCAGCCCCAGCGCCTGAATTACTGCGTCGTCTATCTGCGCCCGCACCGAGTCCGTTGCCATTAGCGGGAAGGGTTGAAGCGTTTGGTGTTGCAGCCAGTCGAACCAACTGGTGAGCGGTTCTAGCTCCGCATCGCCCAGCGCGGTGAAGTCTGGGATGGGCGCCGAGCGCAGGGTGTCCAGCGAGAACGACGGGTAGGATGGCGCACGGTTGTCCCGCTGGCCCAGCAGCGACAACAGGCCGGGAGTGGAGTTCAGGTACAAGCACAACGCTTTGGCTATATCCGGGTTGTGCGGGCGACAGGGAGTCCACCTCGATCCTAAGGCCGGTTCGGGCAGCATCACTGCTGAGAGACGCATCGTATTAAGTCGAAGTTGGTGCGGTAGAAGGAGTCGGCTCCGCTGCGCCCAGTAGCCGTCGGCCATTGGTCCTTTTGACGACTTGGGTTCGATGTAAACATCGGTTTTCGCCGCCATCGACTGGGTTATTTCTGCCTTGTGATACCAGAGGGCCCGACGGCCCGATGCCGTTGGCATATTCGAGGGGACGTAGGCATCGCGTATCCGTCTCCCCTCCGGGCCTATGTCGGAAATTTTACCGAGAGGAACGGTTGGAACCGTCGCCGGGTTGCATTCGCTGAGGCTCTGGTATGCTTCCGTCAAGAATGGCGACAGGAAGTTGACGGCGAACCAGTCACCGCGGGCGATGCGCTCCGGCTCTACCTTCTGAACCGTGAAATCGCTCGCAGTGATATTGTCCCGATCCTTAGATTGCGCAATCCTCGCGGCGGTGTCTAAGGCTTCCAAGGGGGTTGTCGGGTTGCGAGCCAGATTCAACACGTAAGTCGGCGGCTTGGTGTCACCTGGGTCCCATCGGCGGCATATCAGCAGTATCTCCCCGATAGTGGTGTTTTCGGAAAAATTGATTCGCTCCGGGTCGTGGGAACTGACGATGGCCTCGACGTAATACCGGCTTCCTAACATCTTCCGAATCTCATATCCGGACCTATCGGTAATTCCACTTAAAGGCAAAACTGCGGCAATGGCGCCTGTATCAGGTTTGGATATATGATCAGCCAGTACCAGGAAAGAGCCGCTGTTGCCGGCGAGGTGGGGACGGGTCGCCCCGAATAAGCTCTTTTCACGTTCCTTGACGGCCAACTCATCGGTGATGCTGAACTGGTCGTAGCGGAGGCTGTCGCGAGTGAAGGGCGGGTTCATAATCACCATGTCCACGGGCGGGGGCGAAGGAGTCGTTTCATCGCCTTCCACTCTCTCCGCCAGTCCCGGCCATTCGGCCAGCCGGGCCTGACCGGTGAGAAATTCCAAGGAGCCGACGTAGGGCACTCCGTCGACTACTCCCAGCCGGACGCGGTGGACGTTGATATTGGTGAATTGGGTAGCGGGCGACAGCATCCCCAGGGTGCTGGCCGCCATGTGGGTGGCGGTCAGGTTGGAATCGTAGCCCCACAGCACGTCCTCCACCAGCGCCAGGCCCAGGACTTCCTCGTCTTCCTTGCTGGCCCGCCCGGCGGCGTTGCGCAGGTCGCGGATGCGCTCGGCGGCGGCCATTAGCAGGGTTCCTGTGCCGCAAGCGGGGTCGCAGATTCGCAGGTCGGCGACGGCGTTGGCGTCTCTCCAGTCGGCGTCCTGCTCGCGAATAGCCAGCGACGCCAGCAACACGGCGGCCGCGGTGGAGGTGTAGTAAGAGCCGTCGTAACGCGCGGTGTCCAGCACCCGGTGAAAGATGCGCCCCAGCAGGTCATGGCGCAGCCCGGCGACCTCTTCCGAGATTTGGGACACGACCCTGGCTATGTTCCCCACCGCCAGGGCGGAGTTTGGATTGTTGGCGAGGGCGGCCAGCGCAGCGCGGCCGGTCTCGAAAACCGGGCGGTAGTCTACTGCCAGGATGCCGCGCCATGCCTCTTGAAAGGCGCTTATGACGGCTCCTTGTTCGGCGCAGGCAACGGCGGCAAGGGGAGGCCATTCCCCGTCGTAACTCGCGGGGCGCTCGCATGGGAGATGGCCCTGCAAACGGTGATGGAACAGCATGGCGGTTGCCGCCACCAGCAGGCCGCGCTTGGCGGCGACGGCGTAGCCGCTGCGGGTCTCGCCCTTCTCCCCAGTGCCGGGCTTGTTGGCGGGAAGGTCGAGGGCCTGGGCAAGATTGCGGTGGTCAGCGAAGCTGAGTTGCTTCACTGCTATGTCCAAGGCGTCGGACAGCTTCTGGGCGGCTATGTCTGCGCCGCTGAGAGAATTGGGGGCCTGGCGTATTGCCTGGGCCAGTTGGGCTACGCTGCCGATGCTCCAGTCCCCGGAAGGCTCCCCGGCCTTGAGACGGAGGGTCCATGTGAGAGTAGCGTCGGACAGATTGTCCTCGGTCACGCCCTCCGGGTAACAAAGGGCGAACACGGCGACGGTCAGGCCCTGCCGCAAGCGGGCGTCGGCGTCCTTGATGGCTTGGGCCTTGCGGTTAAAGCCAGTCTCCGCTTCCAGAACGATGCGCAAGCCGTCCACGTCGGCCACGATGTCCATGCGCTTGCGGGCGGCGCGCTGCTCGAAGTCGGTTTTCAACCCATGCCCACGCAACAGCAGGGCCAGGGCGCGGTTCTGGAAGTCTTCCTGCTTTTTGGCCATGCGGGAATCCTAACACGGCGGGAGAATCTTGCTCAAACGGCTTGTGTCATAATGGCGCTATTCTATGCCATTCCCCACCTGCGTTCGTGTGGTTCGAGAGCCTCACCACGAACGGGTGTGGGGGTGGTATGCCACGAATGAGGGTAGGAGCGGTTGTGCCACGAACGGGTGTGGGGGTGGTATACCCGAATGAGGGTAGGAGCGGTTGTGCCACGAACGGGTGTGGGGGTGGTATACCACGAATGAGGGTAGGGGCGGGTGTGCCACGGACAGGGGTATGGCGGGTGTGCCACGTCCGGGCGGCGTTCTGCTTCCGCTCGTCCTGAGCGTGTAGAAGGTCTCACCATGAATGGGGAGCCTGCCCACGACTTGTCATTCTGAGGAGCTTGCGACGAAAGAATCTTAAATGCCGGACCGCCGGCCACCGACGGGTTTGAGATTCCTCGGCTACGCTCGGAATGACAAGGCGGGCGCTGAGGGTGTAGTGACAAGGCGGGCGCTGAGGGTGTAGTGACATGGTGTGCGTTGCGGGCGGAGTGACATGGCGGGTGCTGAGGGTGTAGTGACAAGGCGGGCGTTGCGGGCGGAGTGACATGGTGGTCGCTGGGGGTGGAATGATGTGGCAGGCGTTGCGGGTGGGATTACTTGGTGGGTGTTGCGGGCGGAGTGACATGGTGGTCGCTGGGGGTGGAATGATGTGGCAGGCGTTGCGGGTGGGATTACTTGGTGGGATCTGCGGGCGGAATGACATGGTGGGATCTGCGGGCGAAATGACTTGGTGGGCGTTGCCGTCGGAATTGTAGATGTCAGGTAATTCGCCGACACATACAGGAATGGCGGTGATGCCAAGGTCTGGATGGGCTAGAGCAGGTATTCGGGGCCGATGAGGGAGCGGGCCGTGGCGTCGTCGTCGGTGGTGACTGCCGCCACGGAGTGACCCTCCCATCGATGCACGATATGGATGGTGCGAACATTGATCCGGTGCTGACCGAATAGCTGGGCGACGCCGGCGAGAGCGCCGGGCCGGTCGGGCAGGTGGAAGACAACGGCGTCGGAGGTTATGGCGCGCAGGCCGGCTTCGAGGAGCGCGTGCAGCGCGGCGTCGTCCGCATCGGTGGTGAGGGAAATCACGCCCAACTCTCCGGCGCGCTGTCCATCGATGGTTTCGATATTGATGTCCGCATCACCCAGGGCCTGGGTAACCTGCGCCAGCCCACCCGGGGCGTCGGGAACGAAGACGATGATGCGGCGGACGGCGCCGTCCGGCGGTTGGCGGCTCATGGATTGTCCGGCGGCCATTCGAGACAATCTGCGATGACCTGATCGATCATCTCTCGGGTGACGTGGGGCATTGTGACCAGGTGGGCAATGCCGGCCTGGGGAGCGAGTTGCCACTGGAAGAGCACATACGGCGAGGGCCGCGGGAAGACGACTATGGGGCTGTTCTTGGCGCGCCATGCGGGGATTCCTTTGGCGTTGAACTGATGCACGGCATACTCTGCCGTGTCCAGCATTTGCGCGACCATTCGCCGAAGGCCATCCCGCCCGTGCTTGGTCAGCGAGTACCACATGATCATCGGCGTGAAGGCGCTGCGGGACCCCATGAGGGTCGTGTCCAAGGCTCCCACGTACTCGATGGCGCGGCCGATCTGGGCGGTGTACTCGCGTTTCGTAACGACCACACCGCAGGGAAGGGGCGATCCCATGAGCTTGTGGCCCGAAACGGCGATGCTGTCAATCCCGCTGTCGAAGCCGAAGGGCTGGGGTGAATCGACGAAGGGCAGAATCATCCCGCTCAGCGCGGCGTCGGCGTGGATGTAAACCCTGGTCAGGGCCAAGTCCTCTGTAATGGAGCGTATGCGGTCCAGGTCGTCGACGGCGCCCTTCATGGTGGTGCCGATGTTGGCCACGATGAGGGCCGGCGAATCGCGGTTGATGCGAATGGACTCGCGCAGGTCGTCGTAATCGAGTTCGCCGTTATCCTGGCTGCGGATCATGATATTGCGGATTTTCAGGACATGGAGAATCTTAATCACGGAGTAGTGGGTATCCTGGGAGAAGTAGGCGACGGGCTCCTCCAGCATCTCGCGGCCAACGTAGATGCCGTACATGTTGCCCTCGGTGCCGCCCGCCGTGACGTAGCCCCAAGCCTCGTCGGGGGGCAAGCGCACCAATTCAGCGATGGAGCGCACGACCTCGCGTTCCGTTTCGTGGGTGTTGGACTGGTACCGCGAGAAGCCAAAAGGGTCGCCGACGTTGTTGGCGTTGAAAGCCAGCAGCGGATAGAGGGCGGAGTAGTCGAAGTCCTGGTTGACCGGGTAACCCGCAGCAAAGGGGCTCACCAACCGGAATTCTGAGAGGACTTGGTGGATGCGTTGGTCGAGATCAGCCCGTTTCACATGGCGCTCCGCTGCGACCGCTGATTTGCCTGATTTGCCTGATTTGCCTGATTTGCCTGATTTGCCTGATTTGCCTGATTTGCCTGATTTGATGGTATAAGGCATACACGCGCTTTTCAAGGGGCCTGGGGCACTGTTGATCAGCGGCGCGCTAAGGCTTTCAATGAACAGACGGCTGAAATGGACTGTACGGCGTCGAGGCATTAGACTTGGCTGCCAAAAGACGCGACATTCGCGGCGCCGGCAGTTGGCGATTGGCCAGCCGGGAGACGGCGACCCTTGGAGGAGCGGACATGTCCTATTTTTTAGACCCTTCGGAGATCCAGCGCAAGGAAGTGGCGCCGGGGCTGAACCTGAGGTCGATGTGGGGGGACAAGGTAATGATGAGCTTGGTGGAGATTGCGCCGGGGGCGGTGCTGCCGGAGCACCGGCATCCCCACGAGCAGGCGGGGATAGTCATGCAGGGCGAGTTCGACTTTACGATAGGGGGAGAGACCAAGCGGGTAAGGCAGGGAGACGCCTACGTGATTCCGGGCGACGTTCCACACAGCTTGGTGGGGTCGGAGGGATGGTCCCTGGCACTGGACATTTTCAGCCCGCCGCGGGAGGAGTACAAGAACCAGGGCCGATAGCGAGGTTGGCCTGGCTACAAGCGGCGTCTCAGCCCCTGGTCCAGCCGGGCGGTTGGGGGAACAGTCCCAGCAGGGGCGAGACTGTGAGCAGGGAGTCCCTGCCGATGCTGTCTACGGTGGGCCTGCCGCACATGGCCATGGTCCCGTCCAGTTCGTCGCGGAGCATGTTCAGCACCGAGACGAGGCCGGCTTCGCCGTTGACCGCCAGGCCCCAGAATATGGGCCGGCCGATTAGCACGGCGCGGGCGCCCAGGGCCAGGGCCTTGAATATGTCGGTGCCCCTCCTGATTCCCCCGTCAAGGTAGACCTCTATGCGGCCGTCGACGGATTCCACCACGTCGGGCAGGGCTTCTATGGTCGCCAGAGAGGTGTCCAGGAAACGGGACCCGTGATTGGAAACAATCACTCCCGCGGCCCCGTTGTCGGCGCACCGCTTTCCGTCCTCGCCGGCCAGCACTCCCTTGACGACCACCGGTAGCCGGGTGTTTGCCGTGAGCCATTCCAGGTCGGGCCAGGACGCCGCCTGGGACCGGATGTCGGTGTCTCGGGCCTGGGTGTCCGAACCCAGCTTCCAGGTGTGGCGGGGCCGGTTGAGGTGGGCATAGTTGGGGGCCGGTCCTCCCACGTAGTCGTTGCGGATATTGCGCTCCCGTTTGGGGTGCACCTTGGCGTCTACGGTCAGGCAGATGGCGGAGTAGCCAGCCTCTTCGGCCCGTGCCGCCATTTCCAAGGTCAGCCCGGGGTCCTTGTAGATGTACTGCTGGAACCACAGGGGGCCGGTGGCCGCCTGGGCTACGTCCTCCATGGTGTATGAGGAACCGGAGCTGACGACCATCACCGTGCCCACTGTGCCGGCGGCCCTGGCGGTGGCCAACTCGGCATCGGGATGGGCTATGCTGTGGTTACCCGCGGGGTCCAGCAGCACCGGCAGCGTGATTTCGCGCCCCAGGACGGTGGCGCTCAGGTCCATCTTGCTGACGTCGACCATTACGTTGGGCCGCAGCATTATGGAGTCGTAGACGGCCCTGGTCCGCCGCAGGGTAATTTCGTCGGTGGCCCCGCCGGCGATGAAGTCGTAGTCGGGCTTGGGCAGGCTGGCCTTGGCGATCTCTTCGTACTCGAAAATATTCACCGGTTCCCGGGTCATCCATTTCCCCTTTCGGCCCTAGCGGGGCGCGGCGGCAGTCTGGTCAAGTCAGGCGGCTCGGAAATTATACCCGCTGACGGACTTCGTCGGCGAACTGCTCCATGTTGTCCAACCGCTCCTGGACGCCGGCCCCTTTTATATTCATGGAGATGTGGCCGATTCCTGCGTCCTGGTATTTGTGAACATTGTCCAGGATATGCTGCGCCGTGCCGCTGAATGGGGCGACCCCCGACCGGCCGTAGGCGTCTTTCTCGCCGGAGCCGACGTTGTTGACGTGGACGGCCAGGCCAATGCTGAAGGGGTCGCGGCCGTGTTCTTCGCAGAGCCGTTTCAATGAGCCCAGCTTGGCCGCGTATGAGTCCGGGTCGATGTTGCTGGGGTACCAGCAGTCGCCCAGGCGGGCCGCCCTGCGCAAAGCCGGGCGAGACCATCCGCCGACCCAGACGGGGGGGTGGGGTTTCTGGACGGGCTTGGGATGGAACGCGCCGACGTCGGAGAAGCGGTAGTGCGTCCCCTCGAACCTGGGCTGCGGGGATGTGCAAAGCTCTTTGAATATCCGGATGTACTCGTCGGTGACGCCGCCCCGGTGTTCATGGGAAGCGCCGACGGCGTCGAACTCTTCCTTCATCCAGCCGACTCCGACACCCACCGTCAGCCTGCCGCCGGACAGGTGGTCGAGGGTGGCAAGCATCTTGGCGGTGACGATGGGGTTGCGGTAGGGGACGATTAGTACTCCCACGCCCAGCCGGGGCGGGCTCACTGCGCCGCCGATGTAGGCCAGGGTCACCAGCGGGTCCAGCACGTTGTCGGTTGGGGAAGCCGCCATGCGGCCGGTGGCGTTGTAGGGATAACGGGACTCCTGGCGGCGGGGAACGAAGATGTGGTCGCCCACCCAGATGCAGTCGAACTGCAGCTCCCGGGCCCTGCGAGCGAGAAGGAGCATGTTCTCGGCCGTGGCCAAGGGTCCCATGTTGCCCAGGGTTATGCCGAACTCCATTGCGCCGTCCTCGTTAGTCCAGAACAAGGTCGAGGCCCGCTAGGCCAGGTTGTACACCCTGGCGCTGTTGCCGCCGGCGATCTTCCCCTTTTCGTCCTCGGTGCAGTCGGCCAGGATACGGTCGATGATCTCCCGGCTCTTGGGGAAGGTCGATCCGGTGTGGGGATAGTCCGAGCCCCACTGAAGGCTGTCAACGCCGATGAAGTCCCGGTCCCTTATGCCCCGTGCGTCTTCCTGGAATCCGAGGAACACGTTGCTGCGGAAGAAGTCGCTGGGAACTGCGCCGTCTTTGAACCGGCCACCGGTGGCGGCGGCCTGGGCGCTGAAGCCGTAGATGTAGTCCATGCGCTCCAGGAAGTTGGGTGCCCAGGACAGTTCATGTTCGACCGAGCCCACCTGGAGCCTGGGATACCGCTCGAAGACGCCGCTCAAGATAATGTCGGCCAGGGACATGCGTATCCAGTGGTCGACGTTGCACAGGAACGAGGCCCTGGTGGAGTCCAAGTCGGCGAACTCCTGGCCCGCCCCCGGACGGTTGGTGCCCTGGTGGAGGCCCAGGGGCATGCCCAAGTCCTGGGCGGCGGCCCACAGGGGTTCGTACTCCGGCCTGTCGTAGGACCGGCCCTGGGGAGGATAGACGGTGACCAGCGCGCCGGCAAAGCCCAGCTTGGCGCAGCGTTCCATCTCCCTGACGCCCTCGCCCACGTCGTCGATGTTGATCATGGCGACGCCCTTGAGGCGCTTGGGAACCGTGCTGCAGAACTCGCCGGCCCAATCGTTGTAGGCGCGGCAGTTGGAGGTCAGCAGGCCGCTGTCCGGGACGCTGTAGAGCAGCAGGCCGACGGTGGGGTAGACGATGCTGACGTCGACGCCGTCCAGGTCCATGTCCTTGACGTGCTCCTCCGGGATGTACCCACCCGGACGCACCTGCTCTATGCGGGCCTCCCTGGTCAGCTTGTCCGGGTCGTCGAACCTGACTCCCGCCTGGGTGCCGTTGGTGACGCCCAGGACTTTTCTGCCGTCGCAGAACCACCAGTCGCCTTGTTCCAGGCGTTCCAGGTGGGGTTGGCGGCCCTGGAACCTGGACTCGACCCTGCTGGTCCAGAGGTCTTCCGGCTCTATGACGTGGCTGTCGCCCGACACGACCATGTAGCTGGACATGGTTGACCTCCCTGGGGCGTGTTTGTGACTGCGTGGCTACTAGGGGTGGTTTGGTTTGTTCGGTGGGGATGTGGCATTATAACGCATCTGGTGCGGCCTCCGGGCCTAGGGGCCGTGGTTCCAATTTGGGCTTCCTCGTTTGTCCTGGGCGTGTTGAAGGGCCCGGAGTTCGCGTGGTTCAAGAACCTCACCACGAACGGGCGGAGGGTGGTGTCACCCGGAATCGGGGCCGGGGCGGCTCATGCTCTGAGGGGGTTGCGCCAGCGGAGACCGGGGAACCGGCTGAAATCGGCGTCGTTGGAGTGGACCTCTGCCTGGTATTCCATAGCCAGGGCGGCGATGTGGGCGTCGGTCACGAGGTCGGCTCCAACGCCGGCAACGGCCAGATTCCGGCGGAAGGTGCTCAAATGGTCGACGCCCGGATTGATTGGCGTCACTTGGGGAAAGCGGAACCACTCGTTCACCATGTCTACCGCTGCAGCGGGAGCGGCCGGCCGTGCCAGCACCTTGGGATGAGTCATCAATCTGACAAATCCCGTTGCCACGGCCCACGGGACGCCCACCCGTTCCCCTCGGTTAATCAAGCCTTCCCACCAATCCCTGGCCGTGGAATGAAAGGGCGAGCCGTCGCTGTGGGCGTATATCAGCAGGTTGAGGTCCGGGATAATCACGCCGCCCCGGGGCGGCCAAAAGCGTCGGACTCCAACTGGTCGTTGATTTGGTTCAGCCTTAGCGGGTCGACGCCAGGGGCCAGCGCGCTGTGGTGGGGCGCAACCCGGTATTCCGCCTGCCTTTCCCGGACGGCGTTGGGCGAAAGGCCTCGCCTGAGGACTTCGTTGACCACCTGCTTGAAGGAGACTTCCAAGAGCCGGGCCCGCTCCCGCAGGGCATGGCCTAGGTCATCATCTAATGTAAGCGTAGTTCTCATGCAGGCATCATAATGCATTATTATCTTGATGTCAAGATGTCTAATTTCGCTGGCACCCAGGGGTGGGCGCGCTGCCCGCGCAAGTCATTGGTTCCCGTTCACCGGGAGCGGGAACGCGGCGCCTTGGCCCAGGCGTCGCCCCAGGGGACGTCGGGGAGGTTGCGGGAGCGGCGGACCTCGTTGATGGTGAGGACGCCGCGGTCGAGGAGCTGGGTCTCGCGGCGCACGCGGCTGTCCTCGTCCTCACGCAGGGCCTCGATGACGCTGACGTCGAACCGGACTTCCAGGTCGGGATAGCCCAGCCGGGGCAGCAGCATGCGGTTCAGCCGCTCCTCGAAGAACTGTAGCTCAGGCAGGATGGTGTTGCGCCAGAACATGCGCTCGGCGGTGTTCACGTTGGAAAAGGTGGCCCGCTCCAGGTCGGACAGCAGCGGCATGGGCACGCCGTAGGCCCGGCTGACCTCCTCCAGGCTCCAGCGCAGGCCCCGGATGAACTCCATTTCCCGGTGGGTGAACCCCAGGGTCTTGATGTCCTTGACGAAGCTGGCGATGGCTGGACGGTGGGCCTTGGCCGGCCCGCGGTAGCGCTTTTCCCAACGGTCGTAGAAGTCTTCGACCTCGGAGTCGGTCATGGTCTCGTTGGTCAACATAACGAAGTCGGGCTGGGCGGCGTTGCGGAAGAAATTGCGGTTGAAGCGCGGGCCGTCCTTGCCCATGTCCACGGCGAGGCGCACCGGGGCGACGGGGGACAGCCCGGCGTACTCGTCCATGGGATTGAAGTAGTGCATCCACAGTATCTCGTCGGGGGTGTAGGCCACCGGCCCGTTGCGCCCCTGGTACACGAACCCCCGGACGTAGCTGCGGCGGTCGGGCAGCACGGTGACGCGGTCGGGCCGCAGGGGCCAGATTTCCCACCGGCCGGCGTCGTCCTTCTCCAGAGCCCAAAAGGACGATCCCCAGAGGTTCAGATAGGTCTCGGTGGCGCGCCACAGGTCTTGGCGGGTGTGCCAGGGATTCACCCGGTCCAAGAGCAGGCGGGCCGGATGGGCCGGGCTGACCGGCAGCAGGCTGCCGTCGGGCTGCCGCCGGTACACAACCAAATCGGGGCGGCTGAGGGCATCGGCCCGGAGCTTGACGGCGGCGTACACCGAGACCGAGGACGCGTAGTATTCGCCGTAGGCGGGGTTGGCCCAGGACGCGCCGGGGCCGACGGTTTCCTGGAACCAGTCGACGTCGGCGGCCGAGGCCCGGTTGGCCCGCTGCCGGACGGCGGGGGACGCCGCCTGGGACGGCCGGAGGAGGCCCCGCAGGGACCTGGCCGGGGACAGGGCCGCAGCGGGCAGGCGTTTCAATGCCTGCAGGCCCCCAGCGGGCGAGAGGCTGCGTGCTTCTCTATTTGCCTGGGATGGAAAGGGTTTGTTTTTCATAGTGTCCCTTTGCGTCTGCCAGTATTGGTTTGAGAGGGTGGGTCGAGAGCCGCAGTGCGTCCGGGCCCCGCATCCCCAGATTCCTCGCTGCGCTTCGGAATGACATGGTGGCGCTTCCTGTGGCCTGCCCCCGGCCGTTCGTGTGGTTCGAGAGCCCCTTCGACCAGCTCAGGACAGGCTCACCACGAACGGGGCGGTTTCGGTTGGTCCGGTCATGTTGCTTTTCCTTTGCCCGACCAGCGGTATTACAGGGTTTCTGCGCGGAGGGACATGGACATGGGAGGGGGATCGGCGGACGGAACGACAAGACCGCGGGCCACGGCCCAGGGGAGCAGGGCGGCCATGAGGTGCTGCACGCCGGGAACGATGTTGTCCTTGATGCACTTCTCCAGGTACTTATGGGCGGCAACGCGGGTAGGGAGCCGATATCCAGCGGCTCCTACTTTTCGTATGAAGGAATGCCAGTGCGGGGCGGGCCGGCCTTCGGCGCGGGCGCGGTCCCATTGGTAGCAGAACTCGTCGGCCACGGGTTCGAGGCGGGCAACGGAGATTTCTACGGCGAACTTGCGGCGGAGGGCGTTGATGCGAGACCTGATGTGGCTTAGTCCGTACATTGGTTTGTTTCTCCTTTAGCTGGAAATTTTAGATTCGCTCCCATTTGCTCCCATTTCCTCTTGTTTGGGGGCGTGAGATTCCCGCTTCCGCGGGAATGACGGGTGGAGGCGCTGGCCATTCGATTTCCCCCTTTCGAGGGCCCCTTCGACAGGCTCAGGGCGAACGGACGGGTTGCGCCGGGGATGAACGGACGGGTTGTTGTCCCCGGGCCGGTGGTAGTTTGCCATGAGGCGTCTTGGGCGCCCACTAGGGGCGCCCCTACGGGGTGGAATACGGCTATGTTGGTTTAGGTCCATACCTTGACCTTGGCGGGAGGTTCGACAAAAGCAAGCATCAGAGCGTCGGCTTTGTCCGGGGAGGGCAGCCCGCGCTTGAGCATGTCGTCCTTGCGCTCCAATCGGACCCTGTCGTGTTTGTCAAAGCCGTACTTGATGGCCGCCAGCTCGCCAATCAGTTCATTGTCCGGCGGAATCTTGATTTCCCCCGCGGCGAACAGGTCCCGCAGCCGCGAGTAGCCCTCGGTGCGCAGGTTGCAGAACTGGCGGTTGTCCCTTGCGCTGCGGCCCGCGTTGACGCCCCGCACCGGGTGGCCCTCCTGCCGCAGCCAGTCCACCACGCCGGCTCCGACGCCAATCTCGTCGATGCAGACGTATTCCGGGTCGTACTCCCGGACCGCGGCGGCGACTCGCCTCGCGAAGGCCATGGTGTCGAGGTTGCGGAAGCTCTGGATGTCTTCGACGATGCTGCCCCGGCGACGGACTATGACGCTGCGGTCCGAGCCGTAGCGGGCGACGTCCACTCCCAACACGACTTTGTCCTGCATCGCCCCCGGCTGCTCGTAGTCCAGCCGGTCCTCATCGGCGGCGGCCTCCAAAGCCGAGAGGCTGATGAGGGTGTTTTCCTCCTGGTCGGGGAACTCGCCCAACACCCGGGCGCGGTAGATGGGGTTCTCTTCGCCCCAGATCTCCCGGCGCTCTTCCACCCACTGGGCGGTGGTCAGGCCGGCCACGACTACCCGGTTTTCCCGCACGTTGGGGCTGTCGAGGGCGGAGATGGTGATGGTGTGGTAGAGGCGGCGCTCCTCGTGGAAGGCGCGGCGGAAGGCCCCGGACATGGTGGTGGGATTGCCGATGAGCAGCAGCCGGGGCTGGGCGGAGGTCATCACCGACTCGATGCCCTCGTATATCTCGTCGCTCACGCCTTCGGCCTCGTCGACGACGATGAGCATGTTGGGGCAGTGGAATCCCTGGAACTCGTCGGCGGACTCGGCGGACAGGCCCATCGCGTAGCGGTCCTCGGCCAACTCCCAGCGGGTGTTGAACATGGAGCCGCCCAGCAGGTCCATGGCGGGCCGGTACAGGCGGCGGACCTGCCGCCAGAGGACGTGGCGCACCTGGCGGAAGGTGGGGGCGGTGCTCAGCACTATGGCCGGGTCGTGGCAATGAATGAACCACAGCACGGCCGCGGCGGCGCAGAAGCCCTTGCCCAGCCCGTTGCCGGACTTGACCGCCACGCGACGGTGGGCGGCCAGGGCGGCGAGCACCTGCTGCTGCTTGTCCCAAAGCCGCACCCGCAGAATGTCCCGGGCGAATGTCAGCGGCGGCGTGTACACCGCCTGGAGCGTCTCCATGGTTAGCCCCGGCCCCGGTAGCCCGGCGAGATCGCTACGGTACGAGATTGCTTGCCCTTGGGCCCGGGCTGGGCCGGGTCAGGCTCGTCCGGTTCGGAGGGGCTGAACAGGAAGCCGCAGTCCCGGCACCGGAGTATGTCGTTGTCCTTGCGGGACTTCTTTTCCAGCTTGAGCAGGTTCAGAGAATCGCAACGTCGGCAGCGCAAATCACCGCACCTCCCGAAAACAATTGGCCGAAAATAGTACAGGGACGACCCAGCCTTTGTGGGGCGGGTCGTCCCTGCTAATTACACGCTATGCCCTGGATGCCGGGGTTGTCAACGGCCTTGCGTCATAAGGGCCAAGGCCGGGCGGCCACGAGGGGCGCCCCTACGATTGGTGTAGTATGCCCCGGCGGCGCAGCCAGGGCGGCTAGGGCGGCCACGAGGGCCGCCCCTACGGAATGGTGGGGCATTCCTCAACAGGTTTGCAAGTTCTATATTTCACAAGTAATCGATGTTGTGATATGCTCTTGCAGCTTTCGCCGGATGGGGCGGCAGCCTTGGTTAGTTGGGTTTGAAGGAGCGATTGAGTTTTGAGTAAGATTCTGAAGTCTACCCCCCCCCCCCGACTTTTACTCCTAATTAGCGTCCTGTCGCTGGCGTTGCTGCTGGCTGCCGCGGCGGCCTGCGGCGGGGACTCCGAAGATTCAGATGTGTTTTCGCCGGCCGGCGGCGAATCCACCCAGCAGGCGGCGCCGTCGGACGGCGAGACTCAAACCCAATCCGGCGAGGCCGTGGATAGGCCCTCGACGGGGGACGAACCGGCGGGAGCAGTAGACCCTGGTATCTCTGCGACGATAGCCGCCGCAATAGCAGCGGGCCAGACAACCGCAGAGACCGACCGCGCCGTCCTCACCGCCATTTTCCAAGCCACCGGCGGCCAGGACTGGAAAGACAACACCAACTGGACCGGGGCCTTGTCCCTGGACCAGTGGCACGGCGTCACCATCGACGGCAACGGGCGGGTCACCGCCCTGGACCTCAACGGGAACAACCTCAATGGGGTCATACCCCCGGAAATCGGCGCCCTGACCGGCCTGACCCTACTGCGTGTAGGAGAGAACCAACTGCGCGGCGGCCTGCCGGCCAGCCTATACGGCCAACTGGACCTCGCCGAGTCGGACCTGCGGGGGGTGTACTTCTCCTGCGACGACCCCGGCGCATCAGACGCGGGCGCGGGCGCGCCCACGCCGCCGCCGGCGCAGGCCTCGTTGGAGACCGACCGGGAAGCGCTGGAGGCCATCTTCGAAGCCACCGACGGGGCCAGTTGGGACCACAGCGGCGTGTGGGGCTCTCTCAGTCCCATTAGCGAATGGTACGGCGTCACCACCGGCTACCCGGCTTGGATTACGGTCGTGGACGAGTACGGCCGTCAGTCCGGCATCCAGCATGACCTGAGCGATTTGAACCCCGTCCTGCGGGAGCGGATCGAGGCCGGGGAGGAAGTGTTCGCCCCCGAGGGCGAAGCCGAGCGCGTCGTCGCGCTCTACCTCAACCTCGACGGCCAGGAGATACCGCCGGAGGTAGGCCACCTCACGGGCTTGAAGGATCTGAGGCTGCACGGATTTACCGGGGCCTTGCCGCCGGAATTGGGCTACCTGGAAAACCTGGAAGTGCTGGACCTCCAACACAACCGGCTCACCGGGGCCATACCGCCGGAACTGGGCAACCTCAAGAATTTGAAACTGTTGCTGCTCAATCCGGACTTCCAACGTTTTGACGGCAGGAGGGAAGGCGAACGCAACCAGTTGACCGGGGAGATACCGCCGGAACTGGGCAATCTGGAAAACCTGCGTACCCTGCAACTCAACTGGAACCGGTTGTGCGGCAGGATACCGCCGGAACTGGGCAACCTCGTCTCCCTGGAAACCCTGGACCTCGCTGGCAACCAATTGAGCGGGGAAGTGCCGCCGGAGTTGGGCAGCCTCGGCTCGGACCTGGTTTCGAATCGCCAGTATCATAGTCCAAACGCGGTGGGGAACGTATACCTTTGGAAGAACCGGTTGTGGGGCGAAGTGCCGGATAACCTGGGCCGGCCCCTGGGCATCCACTGGCGTACCGTAGGCTTGACAGGCGAGTGGCAGACCCTAGTTTTGTCAGGCAACAACTTCAGCGGATGCGTTTCGGACTATATGGCCGACGGGCAAGGGGTCGGAGGCCTTCCCGTATGCGAGGTCGAAGACGACCCGGCAGACAAGGCCGCGCTGGTGGCCCTTTACCAGGCCGCGGGCGACCCCGGCTGGCATGGCTGGGGACGAGGCCCCATCGGCCAATGGGCGGGCGTCAGCGTCGACCTGGAGGGCCGCGTAGTCGCCCTGGCAGTCAGTTTCCCGGGCGATATACCGCCGGAGATAGGCGCCTTTGCAAAC
>CAXXWY010000026.1:0-68928 GCA_963668505.2 Dehalococcoidia bacterium
TCCAATTCAAGCAATCCTTCAAGAGCCTTTGGCAGTCCAGCTTGGAGTTGGGAACGCAAGCTTGATACTTGTTCTTGCAGCCAATTGTCCGATCTTTCCGGACGTATCGCAGATTCTCGGTAGACAAGGTTGCACCATCTGTCTGCTCGGCCCTTGGCCTCTTCAATCCTCTTTACAAGCCAATCCCTAGCATTGCCAACAATGTCACCTTGTTTTGGAGGCCGGCCTCCCATAGAGGCCTCTGCCTGGTTAATGACCTGAGAGTACCCTTCCCGGTTTAAAACGCTTACGTAGCCCTGTACTGAGTTAATCTGGCCCCTCTCATCCTGCGATACGAGAGTCAACATTTTGTTAAGTACGCCCTCTTCTCCGCAAAGGTGCTTCCAGACTCTTACAGCCCTAGAGAATTTGGTCTGATTATGGGGAGCTGTCTCCAACCATTTCCGCGCCTCCTCGCTTGCCTCCACGATCAAACTTTGGAGGTGCTGAAGGCCCTCATCACCAGTAATGTGTTCCGGGCGCAAGCGATGCCCGGTGTTAGCGAATGCCTTGACAGGTTCAACTATTGATTCGATCCCTTGAAGACATTTCGGTGAAGTCAGCCACGCTAGGAGATTCGTTTCTGGGGCCATCAGCGACGGTAGAAGCCCTGCAGCCAAGCCAAGCAATTTTTGAGCATCGTCATCTTCCAAGGCTTCGAAATCGGCAACAATGTCGAACAAATCCCCCACGTATTTATCTGAGTCGGGAGACAGCCATCGCACTCCTTGGAGGGCCTTCAACATTTGCAGTGGGGCTGGAGGATTTAGCCCTTGGGTTGCCATGGACCTAGCAACCCAGTAAGCTCCAGCCAAATCGTCTTGCGCTACAAGAGACCATAGGGTTGATCGCAGATCATCGACAGGTTGTCGCTTGGCTATAACTTTGTAGTTTTGAATCGTCTCATTGTCTTCTGCTGTCACCGCAATGTGTAGTTCAATGTCTCCGTCCTCTAAGGCATCATTGGCAATCTCAAAATGGCCGTCCATGGACATTACTCCATGAACTTGCGCGCCACTAACCAGAACGGCTGTCAATGCCACAGTCGCTGCTGGATGAGTCGTTCTAGGGACAACGGTCACAGTGTCTAGTTCTTCAGTGAGACCGATGCTAACCTGCGTCTCGCCTTCTGGAAAATCGATGGGCATTCCTTGAAGGTGTAGGGATTCAAGACTTGCATCCTCGCTTGGAGCGGAGGCCGTATGGTTGCTGGACGCACAAGTTTCAGCTTCTTCATCCGCGGTTTGGACGGAACAGTCTAGTATAGCCTCGCTGGATTCTTGACCTTCCGGGCTCTCGCTAGTCAGAGCATTGTCTAATATCAGTTTGTGTTCGTTTATCATTAGAGCAACCGCGTCGTGTTCCTCTCTAAGGCGTCGCGTTTCGCTGAAGGAGGACCCCATCTTGGGGTCGGGATCATACTTCCCCAGTAAACTACTGAATTCTTCCAATCTCTTTGCGACCTCGGCAATCTCAGATGAGGACAAACTGGCCGGGACCTCCCAACCGCTCAAGTCGAGTTCCAAAATATTCCAACACAGTGGAGTATTTGCTTAATTCAGCTATCTTTCCGCTGACCGCTTCGACAGCTGCCACCGACTCACGCTCGTTTTTCTTCCTATCAGTGATATCGCTGACCCACGCTATGAAATCAGGGATATCGGAATTCCACTCTGGGGCATCAGCAGGCAACTGGTCTAAGAAACGGCGGGCTTGCGAAAGGATGTTCTGGTTAGTCATATTCGCCTCGTGTTTGGCCTCGACTCTACTGCTATCAGGCATCTTATCTGTCGCGAAACACAGCATTAGAGCCACATCATTTTTATTCAAAGACTCGTGAACAGCCAAGATACTGTCACGTTCTGAAATCCAGTCATCGGATGACCAAGCCTCTCTGAATTTGTGGTTAACAAAATCGGGATATTCGACCTCGATGTCCCTACCGTAAAGGTATCCCTTGACTAATGCGTACAGGGTCTCATGTGATGCGAACCAAGCTTGAAAGACTGCGTTTGCTAATGATTCCGAAATGTCCAACTGGCCGAGAATATGTTGCTTAACAACCGGGACTGGTGCTATAGCCGGCTGGTTGGGAAACTGTGGTATTTTTACAACCGAATTGATAGCGGAATCGAGTTTACGACGCACATCGTTGGGCAATTCTCCTTTGTGCTTGAGGACGCGAACTACGAGCGATTCCTCGAATTCCGGGGACATCAAGGCCAGAAGTGACGCGTGCCTGAGGTCGGTTGGCGTTATTGACGTGTGTTCGGTCACCGCAGCTCAGACTCCTTATCCTAAAAGATATCGTTTGAATGCCCCGGTGGACTTCAACCCTTCGGAGATTATCGCAAACCGACCTTTGATTGGCAACGAATCGCCTTGTTCCAACCGAATTCGGCGATCACTTGTTTGAACCCATTCATCGTCATGGGTAACGACACGGGGTGACCAGAAACCAGCCTCCGCAGCCTGCTAAGGTATTGATTACCCAAGACTTGACCATTAGAATTGTTCTTCGCTGCGAAACCAGTAATCCTAAAGCAGGAGGGCAGGTGATTGAATGGACTAGGACTTCATCTTTTGCTGGAGCTCAATGATTGTAATCCCAGGCTCCTCAACGACGTCGATTACATACGACGGGAGCTACTCAACACAGCCCGCGAGGTGGGCGCCACTGTCGTGGGCGAATCGTTTCACCGGTTTAGTCCCCAGGGGGTGACTGGCATTCTCGCCATAGCCGAGTCCCACATTTCCATACATACCTGGCCCGAGTTCGGTTACGCCGCAGCCGATATTTTCGCCTGCGGTTCCTCCTTCCGGCCCAGGGAGGCCGCCGATATCCTCGCCAGCAAGCTGGAATGCCGGGACCCGGAGATCACAGAAGTCCCCCGGGGTATGACCCAAAAAGCCGCTGCTGGTTGAGCCGTCAGTCCTACGAGAGCATGGACATATCTGGCAAATGGTATTTGGAGACAATCTGCCCGGACCTGGCTGTAATGCTTCAGGTGCGGCAGGTTCTCTATTCCGGTAAAACGGCGTTTCAGAAAGTTGAGGTGCTGGACTCCAGCGTCTTCGGCCGCAGCTTGGTGCTGGACGGTAAGACCCAGTCCACCGAGCGGGACGAACACATCTATCATGAAGCCCTGGTGCATCCTACCATGCTGCTCCATCCCAATCCCCGCTCCGTTTTCATAGCCGGCGGAGGCGAGGGAGCTTCTCTCCGCGAGGTACTGGCCCACAAGTCCGTCGAGCGCGCCGTCATGCTGGACTTGGACCGCGAGGTGGTGGAAATCTGCCGCCGGTTCCTGCCCCAGCATCACCAGGGCAGCTTCGACGACCCCAGGGTGGAACTCAGCCACCAAGACGCAAGGGAGTACCTGTCCGGCGGTGGCCAGACCTTCGACGTGATGATTATGGACCTGGTCGATCCGTTAGAGGCGGGGACGGCCTTCCTGCTGTACACCCAGGAATACTACCAGATCGCCCGTTCGAGACTGAACCCCGGAGGCATTCTGGTAACCCAGTCGGGCCCCTCCGGCCTGCTCAGCTACCACGAGTGCTTCACCACCATCTTCAACACCCTGGGCAGCATTTTCCAGTACACGCTCCCCGCCCAGGTGCACGTTCCGGCGTTCGGGACCTTGTGGGGATTCACTCTGGTTTCCGATTCCCCCATTCCCCTGCTTACGGACGGGGAACTCGACGACATGATCGCCCGGCG
This sequence comes from Dehalococcoidia bacterium, assembly GCA_963668505.2. Lineage (GTDB taxonomy): Bacteria > Chloroflexota > Dehalococcoidia > Lucifugimonadales > UBA3495. Next base: position 3,764 of record CAXXWY010000026.1, read on the forward strand.
GGTGTCCAAGCCGTTGACGTTCTACGACGGCGAGTCCCACCGCAGCATGTTCGCCCTGCCCAAGTTCCTGCGGGGACGGCATCCAGCAGGAGCAGCGCATCAACCGGGACTCCGCTCCGGTGTTCATGGTCTAATCGCCCTAGCGCCCTCTAGCCCCGGCCGTTGCCGTTGGGCTGGATCAGCACCCGCACCGTGCCGTCCGTCTCTTTCCGCTGGCTGAGCAGATGATGCCCCGCATTCTCCGCCCATACAATCACGTCGTATATGTTCAGGGCGTCGGCCAGGATGGCTTCTACGATAGACCCCCTGTCTGCCTGCAGCTGGTGGGAGAGCGCGGCGATTACCCCGGCGCAGCTCTTGCCCCGCCCGTCGATAATCACCCAGCCGCTGCTGCCGTTCCCGTTGCCCGACACCACGGGTTGGTCGACGTGAACCGCCACTTCCCCGCTCTTCCTCATGTCCAGTTGTCGCTTGAACTCCGCCACAGCTTCCCAGGCCACCGCCCGGTCCCGTTCTCCCTGGCTGCACACCGCTCCCCGCACCCCAACGATGTCTGGGTTGATGCGGGCCAGTTCGTCCCAGGTCTTCGATCCTGAGATGACCCGAAAGCGATGTGCTGAGTCCCAGTTCCTTGCCTTCCAGCACAATCTCCTTCAGCTTGGACTCGGGGATGAAGTCAAACAGGTTCCGTCCGTCCCTTGCTCAGGGTGTCTATCAAGAAGCCGTCGCATTCGCCCTCTTTGGCCAGTTGCACCATGCACAGTGGGTCCAAACCGTTGTACAGGTGGTTGTCGGCGAACAGCGACCCAATCAGCTTGGTGTTGAAACCCTCCATGGCTCGCCGCGACTGCCGCAGCGTTTCCACCGCCGTCTCGTAGTCGGTCTCGCAGAACCCCACCTTTACCGACGTGGCGTCCAGCGCCGCTGCTGCATAGGCGGCCATGGCCACGGTGCCTGGCTGGCTGGGCACCACCCCCAGCGTAACGCTTACGTGCTTTTCCGGCGGGATTTGGCCTTTGACCTCCCTCACTACCGAGGGGTGCCCCGACCCCACCAGGGCCTCTTGCAGGTTCTTGATGTCAACCACGTCCGCGCCGCCCCGCTCCGCTTCCAATGCCTCCGCCACGTTCTGGACGCTGACCATCAGCAGCATCCCGGAGAAGAAGCTGTTGTTCCCGGTAAGCCACGCAACCCGGGGATTGGGGACTGCTGCCACCGCCGGCGCCGGCGCCTTGGGCTTCAACGGCTCCAATTCCTCCCGCAGCGTCTGCTTTTCCTGCGGCGTGAGTTCTGCCAGCGGCGGTCGCACGGGCCCGCCCGTCATGCCCATCAGCTCACCCCAGTACTTGACCATCGATACCGGCAGTGCGCCGTTGTACTTGTTGACCGTCCTGGTCCACCAGGTGTCGGAAAGCTCCTTCAGCCGCCGCAGGTGGGTCTCGTAGAACTGTTCGTCCAGGTCCCCTCTGGTAGCCCGCTCTACGAACTGGACGTAGTTGTTGCACTCCGGCGTGTCGAACCGCCAGTCCGACGTATTGGAAAACATCACCTGCTGCTGGAAGCCCAATTCCTTGCCCTTCCAGAATATCCACTCGTCCGGGGTGCTGATTACGTGGTCTTTGCCCAGAGACAGGTGGGTCTCAATCGACAGTTGCTGGTTGAAGCTCGCTTCCTTCAGTCCCACCACGTTGGGTATCCGGCACAGACGCTCCAGTCCCGACGGGCTCATCACGATGCCGAACTGCGGCGAGTTATAGAACATTATCGCCAGGTTGCTGTTCTCGGCCAGCAGTTGCACGTATTCTATGACCTGCTCTTCAGTCTTGGTCACCATGTATGGCGGGGCGACTATCAAGACATCGAAGCCCGCCGTCTCGGCGTGCCGGGCCAGCGACAGCATCTCCGGGGCCGAGGTATGCGTCACGTGGGCCCCGATGGGCCACCCGTCCCTTGCCTCGTCGGCCAGCACGTCCATGATGTGTGTCCGCTCGTCGTGGGTCAGGCTCCAGAACTCTCCCATGCCCCACGTGCAGCCGGCGCCCCTCGTCCCCAGCTTGCGGACGTGCCGGATATTCCGCCTCAGCCCCTCCTCGTCCACGCGGTTGTCCTGCGTAAACGGGGTGATCAAGGTCGTCCACTGCCCCTTCAGGTTCTCCCAGGCCCACTCCTGGGCCTCGTGCTTGCTATAGGTTGCCATATTCTCCTAACTCCATCAGAGTAAGTTGCCAGCCTTTCGCCTTTCGCTCTTTGGTACTGGCCTAGCCTTCTCCCGCCCCGTTGCGGACCTCCTCCGGCAACAGCGCAAGAATCTGGGCAATAGCTTGCTGGATGCCCGGTATTAGAAGTTCCACATCTTCCCTGGTTCGCGCGGGCATATAGAAATTGTGGTGCAGGCTACTGGCGGCCTCAACGCTTGTGGGAAAGGCGGGGTCGTTAATTTCCCGGCCAATCCGCTGGTAGGCAAAGTTCATCAGGCTGCGATGGTCATATATTACCGGCCCTCGCCAGGCGTCGACGGCGTGGACGGCTTGACTTACGCTTCCCCACAACATCTCCCCGGCCTTACCCGGCTCGTCCTTTCGCAACGCATCCAGCGCATTGTCCATGTACTGACGGCAATGGTAGGCGTGGTTCCGGGCGGCTTCCGGGTCTCGGGCGGGCGCTGTTGTCATTCGTGAACTCTCCGTTAAATTCCTTACTGCTGAGTTTCGTTTCGGTCAGGGTGCTCCTTGGACTTCTCCGCAAACTCCGTTAGGATCAAGTTGCTAGGATCGTTTCAACCATATTTTGAAGGATGATGTCTTCTCAGGCATATCCACTATCCTGTCATTCAGTTGCTGCATAGAGAAATGGGCGGACACTTAGTCAGAGGCTAGGTTATACGCTTGGCGTATAATTTGCATTACACTGTCGGTCCAACTTGACTGCCACATATCCACCACTACACCCACTGGGTGATTGAAAGTTGAGTTCGGAATGAATTTCCAATCATTCCCGTCTTTCGCAAGCCAAGCGGGGGCCTCAATCTCCGACAGGTCAGCGTCCAACAGTAGCCTGATGTTGTACTTCTGTGGCAGCAACTCCAAGAAAAATTCTGCTCCAGGTGTGTAGTAGCAGACCGACTTGCGCTCTTGCACAACTTGGATGCCGTCATCGAGATTCGTTATCTCTTTGTGGAGAGGATCGAACAAATTCTTTGCCCTTACGGTCATTCGGATTTTGCTAACATCGGTTCGTTCTGCCCGTTCTTGCACGCGCTTCATGTGGCGCGCTTCTACATAAGCTCGAGGAGGCTGCGGATGCTTCCAAACGGTTAACGCGCGGTTGGCCAGCAGTTGCCCGCGTTCCTTCATTTTTTCTTCCGTCCATTCCGACTGCTGCCTCACGAAGGCATTCAATCGTACCGCGCTTTCGTTGAAACCGCCGGGGATGGTCTTTTTCTTCTCAAACGGCCGGTCGGAAATTCGAGAATTGTTAGCGGCTGCGGTCAAGGTAAGATTCCCCAAGCGGTGAAGCCAAAGACTGTGAATCTCTTGCCAGTTGTCTCCCAGCATTTCTTGCCATTCGGGTGCCAGGTTCTCCGTTTGTGGCATTATGTGTTCGATGGAATAGGTCCCCGTGGGACTCGGTTCTGGTGAGCCATGATTTTCGAGTCTGGACAGAAGCTTCCAACAGACCCGCGTTCGGTACAATTCTCCTTCTTCCAGAGACCTGCGGAAATCGGAATCGGGTGGCCAGGCATACGTTCCGCGCTGTTGCGTGTATGCGAACAATAGAGAGTCCAAGGGAGCACTGTCTTCTATCTGCTTGGCCACCCCGGCAAAATTGTCCCAATAGGAACGGGTCTGCGCCCGCGCCACCGCACGGCGCATGAGGTAGCTCTCAGTGGCTTCCAAAGCCGCCACGAATTCTTCCTGTCTCAGGGTGCCCTTATCATGACAGTCGAAAAGTCGCATTACCAGAACGGCAGTAGTGTCGCCGTGATAGCGCACATTGGCTAGAGCCTGCGAAGTTGCCAGTGAAGAATCGCGGTCAAATCCCTTGAACCTCGCATAATATCCGGCGAACCGCAGCATTTCTTGTAGTTGGTCTTCCAATTCTACTAATGCGAACGGCGAACTACGAAAACGTTTGAATTCTTCGTAGATATGGTCCCCTCTGGCTTGTTTAGTATCTCCCCGCTTCAACGCGATGTAGTCCCTGATAAACGAGTCCAAGGCGCTGTCGTGTGTTAAGAACAGCATCTCGATTTTACGCCAATACTGATCGTACAGCCGGGTCTGTTCAGCTTCTTCCAGCCCCATGAGCAAGTAGTTGCGAACGAGGTCACTCTGGCTGAGATCAATGCCAGTGGAGTTCATGCTTTCGAAAATGTTTTGCGGGTTGTCGATATTCCGGTCCAGCGTCATCTCGACTAACCTGAGACCCATGACGCCGCGATAGACTGTTCCCGGGTCGATGTCGCCTTCTCGCAGCAGGTCCCGGAAATGTTGGTAGGCCTCATCAATCAGGGACATCTCAGCCCCGGTTTCGTTGTCGAGGGGATGGCCGTCCACCACTGAGCGCAAGACATCGTTATCGGTTCGTCTAAGCACCAGCTTATATCTAAAGTCGCCGGTTTCCAGGCTGTTCTTGAGGCAGTATTCATCTATCTGCTCGGCTGTCGGGCCAGCCCCATTGCCCTGCGAACTCGTCTCGCTGATGTGGTCGCGCAAGGCGGCGCACAGTACCGTGAGAGTCGCGAGCCTCTGCTGGCCGTCGATTACGAGGTATGTAGGTATCGAAGCATATGCGGTATCCGGAGCATGGACGATTGAACCGGCGAAATGCCCCGCACTACCTGCACCAAGAATGTCATCCCACAGTTTTTGCCAGTTGTCTTCCTGCCACTTGTAATCTCGTTGGAACACCGGGATCAGGAACTGCCTGGGCCCAAAGATTATTTGTTGAAATGTAGTGTTTCTTGCCTGCACCGGGATCCCCCTACTCGTCCTCTCCGTACTGCTCTTTCAGCGACTCCACCACCGCCGGGTCGGCCAGCGTCGTCGTGTCGCCCAACGCCCGGCCCTCCGCCACGTCCCGCAGCAGACGACGCATGATTTTGCCGCTGCGGGTCTTGGGCAGCTCCGCGGTGAAGTAGATGTCGTCCGGCCGCGCCATGGCCCCGATCTTGGCGGCCACGTGCTGCTTCAACTCGGCGACGACTTCATCCGATCCCGCCACCTGGTTCTTCAACGTTACGAATCCGACGATGGCCTGCCCCTTGACTTCGTGGGACTTGCCGATGCACGCCGCTTCGGCCACCTTGGGATTGTCCACCAGCGCGCTCTCCACCTCCATGGTGCTTATCCGGTGGGCTGACACGTTTATCACGTCGTCCACCCTGCCCAGCAGCCAGAAATCGCCGTCCTGGTCGATCTTGGCCCCGTCAGAAGTGAAGTAAATGCCCGGGTACCGCGACCAGTACTGCTCCACGAACCTTTCCGGGTCCCCGTAGATATTACGCAGCATGGACGGCCACGGACGCTTTATCGTCAGGTAGCCGCCGCCCCCCGGCCCCACCGTGTTGCCTGCCTCGTCCACTATCTCCGCTTGGATCCCCGGGAATGGACGGGTGGCTGAGCCGGGCTTTAACGTGGTGATTCCCGGCAGCGGGGCAATCAGGATCGAGCCCGTCTCCGTCTGCCACCAGGTGTCCACCACCGGGCAGCGTCCTCCGCCGATGTGGGTCCAATACCACATCCATGCTTCAGGATTGATCGGCTCTCCCACCGAGCCCAGCAGCCGGATGGACGAAAGGTCGTGCCGCTGCGGGTACTCCTCGCCCCACCGCATGAAGGTGCGGATCGCTGTGGGCGCCGTGTATACGATGCTCACCGCATACTTGGCCACTATGGCCCAGAAGCGGTCCAGGTCTGGATAGTCCGGCGAGCCCTCGTACATCACCGACGCGGCCCCGTTGGCCAGCGGACCGTATACGATGTAGCTGTGCCCGGTGACCCACCCTATGTCCGCGGTGCACCAGTAAACGTCGTCGTCTTTCAGGTCGAATATCCACTTGGAGGTTATGTAGGTGCCCAGCAGGTACCCGGCGGTGGTATGGACAATGCCCTTGGGCTTGCCGGTGGTCCCGCTGGTGTACAGCATGTACAGCATGTCTTCGCTGTCCATGGGCTCCGGGTCGCAGGTCATGGCTTGGTCCGCCACCAGGTCATGCCACCACACGTCCCGGTCCTGTACCATCCGGTCGTCGGCGTGCTCCGTGCGCCGCAGCACCACCACCCGCTCCACGCTGGGAGCGTCGGTCAACGCCTCGTCGGCGTTCTGCTTGAGCTGCACGATGTTGCCCCGCCGGTAGCCGCCGTCCGCCGTGATTACCACCTTGGACTGGGAGTCGTTCAACCGGTCGCGAATTGACTCCGCGCTGAAGCCCCCGAAGATTACGCTGTGCGGCGCGCCGATGCGGGCGCAGGCCAGCATCGCTATCGGCAGCTCCGGCACCATGGGCAGGTAGATGGTCACCCGGTCGCCTTTTTTCACCCCCAGGCTCTTCAGCCCGTTGGCGAAGCGGCACACCTCTCGGTAAAGGTCCCCATAGGTGTAGACCTTCCAGTCGCCGGGCTCTCCTTCCCATATCAGGGCGGCCTTGTTGCGGCGGCCCGCGGCCAGGTGCCTATCGATGCAGTTGTACGAGACGTTGAGCTTGCCGCCCTCGAACCACTTGGCGAAGGGCGGGTCCCACTCTAGGACCTTGTCCCACTTCTTGAACCAGTGAAGCTCCTCGGCCAGCTTGGCCCAGAACCCCTCCGGGTCTTTCTGGGATTCCTCGTAGATCTTGGGGTCGGCTATGTTGGCCTGTTTCCTGAAGGCATCGGGCGGCGGGAAAGTCCGGTCCTCTTGCAGAAGCGCCTCAATACCGCCACCGTTCTCTGCCATGCTCATACCTCCAATACATCGGCCGTTCCTTCACACTGCACACGCTGCCGCCGGCAGGCTTTGGCCGGCTGGCAGTCCCTCAAGCCAAATTTTGACATACGGCGGCCCCCTTGTAAACGCCACTCCCGGAAGCCGATCATGTTCCGACTCTCATAGGACCGGCGCTATAGCCCTCGATGGGTCGTGTCTCCTGTCTCCCTTCCATACATTCCCTCTGCAACCCGTCACCCTCCGCCTTCCACAGAGTCATTCCCGCGCAGGGAGGCCTTTGTACAACTCCCAAAATAGCATAACTTGCGGAGAACGGACGGCATTTTCCAACCTATCTCCTACCCATAGATTCCGGCTCTGAGGTCGAAATGACGGTTACGCAAGGGTCTCCGCAGGCGGGAATCCCGCAACTCTGGAATCCTTACCCCATCCCCTTGCAAATCCCGCTGGCTTGGTAAAGAATAGACTCGGACCCCAACCCTAGACCACGGACTTCCCCCAAACGGGTTAATTCATATCCTGCGAGGGCTTATGAACCTGCTCGCTAACCGCAACCGCATCGCCATAACACTTATAGCCGGTATCGTCACGATTGGCGCCATCCTGGCCCGGCCCGCCGTGGCCCAGGCCGCGGGAGTCGACGAGGAGACCCAATTCGTCCTCAACACTTTCGCCTTCCTGATATGGGGAGCGCTGGTGATGTGGATGTGCGCCGGGTTCACCATGCTGGAATCCGGGGCCGTGCGCACCAAGAACGCCTCCATGATCTGCCTCAAGAACATCGGCATCTATTCCATCGCCGGCCTGGCCTACTTCTTCCTCGGCTACAAGCTCATGTACGGCGATTTGCTAGGCAACTTCATCGGCGCCGTCGACGGCTTGCCCGGCGCCAGTTCCGCCGAAATGGCTCTGGTAGGCGATAACGCGGAGAAAGCGAGCAAAGCCATAGGCGATGTTATCGAGAACGGCTACTCCTCCATGTCCGACTGGTTCTTCCAAATGGTCTTCGTGGCCACCGCCGCCTCCATCGTCTCCGGCGCCATCGCCGAACGTATCAAGATGTGGCTGTTCTTCCTCTTCACCCTGGCCCTTACCGCGGTCATTTACCCCATAGTTGGCGCCTGGACCTGGGGCGGCGGCTGGCTTGCCGCCGAGGGATTCCAGGACTTCGCCGGCTCCACCATCGTCCACAGCACCGGCGGCTGGGCGGCCCTGGCCGGGGTGCTGATAATCGGTCCCCGGCTCGGCAAATTCCGTAAAGACGGGAGCGTCAGGCCAACGCCCCCGTCCAACGTGCTGCTGGTGACCCTGGGAGTGTTCATCCTTTGGCTTGGCTGGTTCGGCTTCAACGGCGGGTCCCAGTTGGCCCTCGGCAGCGCCTTTGACGCGGTGTCCATGAGTCACGTGCTGGTCAACACCAACCTGGCCGCCGCCGCCGGGGTGGTCGCCGCCCTCGCCATATCCCGCCCCCTCCTGGGTCGCATCGACCTATTCGCCGGACTCAACGGCGCCATCGCCGGCCTGGTCTCCATCACCGCCGGCCCCGACATCGTGGACCACTACTGGGCGGTGATCATAGGCGCCGTCGGCGGCGTATTGTGCACCGGGGGCCTTAAGTTCTTGGAAATGGCCAAGATTGACGACGTAGTTGGGGCCATTCCAGCCCACCTATTCGCCGGCATCTGGGGCACCCTGGCCGTCTGCATCGCCGCCGGCGGAGAGTTCCACATCCAGTTGATGGGCGTAGCAGCTATCGGCACCTTCGTGTTCACCGCCGCCGGCCTATTCTGGTTTGCTCTCGACCGTGTTTTTGGTCTACGGGTAGCTCCTGAAGCAGAGCGCCTGGGACAGGACGTCGCCGAACTGCACATCGAAGCCTACCCTGAATTCGTCGTGATGCCCGAAGACTACGACGACTAGAGGCGCGCCGCTGTCCAATTTGTAATCAGCCTGCGCAAGGCCAATCTCAGGGAGGTCAGGCGATATGCCCAAGCTTAAGCCGACGCACGTCGTCCCCACGCCTGAAGAAGACGAGGAGATCAACAGGGGCATTGCTCTGGACCCAGATGCGCCAGAGTTGACGACGATTGGTTCGCCCGCGCTCGGCCCGCCGCAGAGGTACACCCTGAGTTGGTCGAATATTCCCTACGGAAGCGCGGCAAACAAAAGGCTCCGGTCAAAGAGCGGATAACACTCAGGCTGGACGCCGACATCGCAGCCCATCGCCGGCAGACCACCCCGGCTAGTTCCGGGCCCGATGGGCAGCCGGTGGTCCCCTAACGTCACAGCCCGTGCACCGGAAATACCATCTCCCTAACTTCCTCTACCCTTTCCTCCGCATACCGACGTCCTTCCCGCACGACGTGCTGGGAAACCTCCGGAGCCTCGGAATCTCGTAGGGTGGTTACTCCATATTTCCGGGTAAAGGACTCCGGGATGGCATCGGGCCACTCGGCCCCCAGCATCACCCCGTAGGCCAGCGTCCACGCCCGCGCCACCGCCATTACGTCGTAACCCCCTCCGCCCAGGGCCAGCCAGGGTATCCCCATTTGCGAAAACGTTGAAACCGTCTCCACAAACCCCCGAGTCGTAATCTGCAAGTGGGTCAGCGGGTCGGTGTGGTAGCTGTCTATTCCCAGTTGGGTCACTAGAATGTCCGGGGCAAAGGCTTGCAGCAACGGAGGGACCACCGCATGGAAAGCCTCCAGGTAGACCTCGTCGCCGGTGTACGGGTACAGCGGCAGGTTCACCGAATACCCGGCGCCCCCGCCCGCGCCCACTTCCCGCACGAATCCCGTCCCCGGAAACAGGTACTGCCCCGACTCGTGCACCGATATCGTCAACACCCTGTCGTCGCTGAAAAATGCCTCCTGCACCCCGTCGCCGTGGTGCGCGTCTATGTCCACGTAGGCCACCCGTAGCCCCCGGCCCAACAGGTAATGTATCGCCAACGCCGGGTCGTTGAACACGCAGAACCCCGATGCGTGGTTCGCCGCCGCATGGTGCAGCCCGCCCGAAATGCTGAAGGCTGCGTCAACCTGCCCGTCCGCCACCAGCTCAGCCGCCGCCAGCGAAGCCCCCGTGCTAAGCGCCGCCGCATCGTACATCCCCGGATACGTCGGATTGTCCCCAGCAGCAGAGAAGTTGTACCGTTGCGGGTCGTAACCGCTCAGGCCCAGGCTGAAACTCCGCACCGCCGCTATGTACTCCGCGCCGTGCAGCCACCGCAGTTCTTCTACGGTCGCAGCCCGGGGCGGCGTCATGGCCGATGCCGCCAAGTCGAACGCCCCGTAGTCCTGCAGCAGTTCGTAGGTGTACTGCAAACGCACCGGCCGCATCGGATGGTCACTCCGTAGCTGGTGGCGAGAAAGGGCGTCGTCGTAAATGAAGGCAACCTGGCGCATTGCAAGACCTGTGGCTGGCCTGGGGCAACTGAGCGGAATTGTATTCAGTACCTTGTGGCGCCGCAACCCTGGCTGGGCTGGGCCTTGCACCCAGGGAGTGCCGCAACGGCTCGCAGGGCATGGGGTTGGCCCTGCGCCAAACATGATCCGTAAAGTTTCCAGGCGCCGCGCCGCTGTCAGGCGAGAAAATTCTGCCAATGCTAAAAATTTATTGAAATTCGTTGCATCAACACGTATGCGTTATGTTGCGCAGTGCGGTATATTGCTATTGGATCGACAGGCAGGCAGGTGGCGCAACCTGCTCGTCCGTCGACAATCCCATATTGCGTGCGCTCTCCGCAAAGGGCGGCTTGCCGACGGAGGAGCGTACTCAGAGGAGCGGTGAAGGAGATGACTATGCCGACTATATACAACGAAACCCTGGAAGAAAGGTTGCGGGTCGCCGAAGAGGCCGAATCCGAGGTGTCCAGGCTCCAACCTCTGGCTTCCGAAGCTCCAAATTTGCGGACCGAGAAGGCCAGGAAGGACAAGACCGCCGAGCGCGACCGGCTCCGGTTGTCCCACATGGACCAGGCCAGGCAGGCTGTCGGGACCGCCAACGACAAGCAGGCTCGCGTCCCCGAACTACTCGGCTCTGCGGCCAGGGCCATCAACGAGCTGTACACCAATCTCCGCCAAATCGAGACTCTCCACAAGGACGCTGTGCAGATGCTGGCCGTCGTCGACCGCATCGAGTATGAACAGGAACTCGAAAGGAACGAGGACCAAGACGACGCCAACGCCCGCGACAACCGGGGGATGGCTTACGTTTTGGCCGGCAAGCACGGTGAGGCCCGGGTCAAGCAGCTAATGGACGACATGCAGCCCCAGGTCAATCTGCTGGAGGGTTGCAACCTCGACGAGCCGCTGTACCGCGACGTTGCCCACTTTGTGATGGACCGGGTGGAAAAAGCCAGGTCGCCTCGGGCCGCCCATATCAGAAAGTAGCCCCGGCGCCTCTTTCCTCTCGATAAACGGCGGCGCGGTTTGGCCGCGTCCGCCGTGGGCCCCATGCGCGCCAAACTTGAACTGTAATGGCATTTCTGGCAACATAGGGCCATGAGAGTAGGGGCATTCGATATACACGAGCCCGCACCCGATCTGAGAGACCCTCACGTATTCGCCATGGTCCGACCCTGGGTTGACGTTGGCAGCGTGGGAACATTGACTCTCAACCGCCTGGAACGATACTTGGCCTCCAACGAGTTGGGCCGGTTGGTCCGGCCTGGAGAGTTCTTTGACTTCACCAGGTACCGGCCCACCGTGCGCACAGTGGACGGAAAACGGGAATTCAAAATCCCCAACACCATCCTCCGCTACGCCAGGACACAAGATGGGCCCGATTTCATATTCTTCCATCTCCTCGAACCCCACTCCAACGGAGAGGACTACGTCGATTCCCTGTTGGCGGTGGTCAAGCACTTCAACGTGAAGCGCTACTGCCGCGTCGGGGCCATGTACGACGCCGTGCCCCACACCAGGCCGTTGCTCGTCACCGGCACCCTGGGGCAGGTGCAGCCCAGTCGTCAGGTGCCCAACCTCAAGACCCAAGGCAGTACCTACCAGGGACCCACAACCATCATGAATCTTCTGTCCGAGGGCATCGACGCCCTGGACATCGAGTCCATCGGATTCATGGTCCACCTCCCCCACTACGTCCGGCTCGATGAAGACTACGCCGGCGCCGCCAGGATGATCGAAGCTCTGTCTTCGGTCTACGACAACATCCCCACAGACCTCGCTCCACTGAGAAGAGGCCAGCGTCAATACCGGGAGCTTAGCGCCAGCCTGGAGCGCAACTCCGATCTCAAGGAAGTCATCCAGCAGATGGAAGCCTACTACGATGTCCAAGTCGACTCGTCCCAGTCCGCCTCCGAAAAGTCCGTCCCCACGGCTGTCCTGTCCCCTGAAATCGAGCGCTTCCTAGCCGAACTGGGCCAACGCCTCGACTCCGACACTCCCCAGTAACCCCTCCGCCCACCACTCCACCCGTCATTCCCGCGCAGGGAGACCTTTGCACAACGTCGTTTCTTCGCATGAAGACCATCGCATAGGCTGGGCCTAGGCTGGCCGTTCGCCCGTGTATCTTGGCTTTACCCGTTCGCCCTGAGGGAAATCGAAGGGCCTGCCCTTGTATCTTAAACAGGGACGTGACAGACCGCTTCGCCCCAGGTCTTTAAGACCGTAGCTCAGCAGGGTCGTCACGTCCAGCGCCCCTCGGAGCCCGAACAGTTGACTGGGCAATGAAGCCCGAATTAAGCAAGGATGGGCCAGAGGCAGGGAGAATATCTTGAAAGGAGGTAGATGAATGAAGGAAGCTCTGTTGTTCGTTGGCATCGATGTCTCCAAGGACCGCCTGGACGTGGCGGTGCGGCCTACCGGTGAGGCATGGCAGGCTTCGTATAACCCCCGGGGCATCGGCGAGTTGGTGCACCGTCTGGGGGAACTGGCGCCCCAACTGGTGGTCCTGGAAGCCACAGGTGGGATGGAAATGACTCTGGCGGGAGAACTGGCCGCATCCCAATTGGCCATAGCGGTAGTCAACCCCAGGCAGGTGCGGGACTTCGCCCGCGCTGCCGGAAAACTGGCCAAGACCGACGCCTTGGACGCCCATGCCCTGGCCCACTTTGCCGAAGCAATGCGCCCGCCCTCCAGACCCTTGCCCGACAGCGCCTCGCAGGAACTCAAGGCCCTGGTGGCCCGACGGCGCCAACTGGTGGAGATGATCACCGCAGAGAAAAACAGGGTGAGAAGCGCCCCCAACCGTATACGCCCCAAAGTTGAGGAGCACGTCTCTTGGTTGGAAGAGAGTCTGGAGGGCCTGGACCGGGAGTTGGGAGAATTCATCCGCTCCTCGCCTATGTGGAAGGACAAAGTCCAATTGCTCCGAAGCGCTCCGGGAGTGGGGCCTGTTCTCTCCATGACCCTCTTGTCCGACCTGCCGGAACTGGGGGCCTTGAATCGGGGTGAGATAGCCGCCCTGGTGGGTGTGGCGCCCTTCAACCGGGACAGCGGCGCCCTGCGGGGGAAACGCCAGGTGTGGGGAGGACGCAGCCAGGTGAGAGCTGCCCTGTACATGGCGACCTTGGTGGCCACCCGATACAATCCGGTGCTGCGAAGCTTCTACCAACGCCTGTGCGAGGCCGGCAAACCCAAGAAAGTGGCCCTTACCGCCTGCATGCGCAAGCTGCTCACCATTCTCAATGTCATGGCCAAGCATAACCGCCATTGGAACCCTGCCCTTCACAATTCTTGACTTTCAAGACAGTTGCTGAGCTTGTCGAAGGACACCACCGCACCTCTCTCCTCACTCCCGCCGCGTTACCTTGTTGCGCAGCACACCTATCCCCTCCACTTCCAACTCCACCACGTCTCCCGCCTGCAGCCAGCGGTCCAGTTCCAGCCCGCAGCCGCCGCCAACGGTCCCCGAACCAAGAACGTCGCCGGGGTACAGCGTCTCGTCCATGGATGCGTGGGCGATCATCTGCGCAAAGCTCCAATGGATTTGCCCGATGTTCCCGTCCGACCACACTTCGCCGTTGATCCTGGCGGTCATGCGGGCATCGGCCGGGTTGAACTCGTCGGGAGTCACCAGCCACGGTCCCAGCGACGTGGCAAAGTCCTTGCCCTTGGCGGGGCCCAGTCCGACGCTCATCTCCTCCATCTGGATGTCCCGCGCGCTCCAATCGTTCATCACCGTGTACCCGCCGATATACGCTTCTGCACCCTCCTCGCTGATGTCGATGCCTTCTTTCCCGATGATGCACGCCAGCTCCAGTTCGTAGTCCATCCGCTGCGAGTACCGCGGCCACGTCAGCGTTTGCCCGTGGCCCAGCAGGGACCGGTAGTTGCCCTTGTAGTAGACGGGCATCTTGTACCAGGCCGCCGGTATCTCAGCGCCCCTGAGAAACCTGACAGCCCTGATGTGCTCCTCGAAGGCGATGAAGTCCCGCAGCGACGCCGCTTCCACCGGGGGAAGGAACACCACCTCGTTCAGCCCCCACCTGGGAGCATCGTGCCGGTCAAGCTCGCTAACCGCTTGTGAGAGCGCCCCCGATTGCTCCGTGTTGTAGGCGATAACGTCCACGGCCCGCTCCAGTGGCTCAGCGATCCCCAAGCGGTCCAGCACTGCGGCGCAGTCCACCGCCTGGTTGTTCACTAGGTCAACCAACCCGACTTTGCTCCCCCCCGGATGCCCCGGCAATTCGAACCTCAAGACTTTCATGGCCAGACTCCTACCTGCAACTATGCCCGCAGCCCCAGTATAGACCAGCATCCCGCCTCCGGGGCCTCTATTCCCACCCGTAACGGATTTTGCTAAACTGGCCCGTGGCTCTCTCGTCCCACCTATTGCCGCGGGATTCTGAGGCCCCGGTTAGACAACACCGTTAAGGAGAAAGGCTATGATCTACGAGGTCCGCACCTATACTCTGAGGCCCGGCGGGATACCCGAATTCGAAAGGACCTTTGCCGAGGCCCTTCCTCACCGTGAGAAATACTCCAAGCTGGGCGCGTTCTGGCACACCGAATTCGGCCCGCAGAACCAGGTCATCCACGTTTGGCCCTACGAAGACCTGGCCGAGCGCGACCGCATCAGGGCCGAGGCCGCCAAAGACCCCCACTGGCCGCCCAAGAACGACCTCGACATCTACAGGAACATGCAATCGGAGATTTTCATTCCCGCAGAGGGCAGCCCCCCTCTGGGAGGAGACCAAGCCCTGGGCAACATCTATGAGATGCGTATTTACACCTACAAGACGGGCTCCATGCCTGAGGTGATCCGGCGTTGGGAGGCCGCAATCCCCCACCGTGTGCCCTATTCGCCCATCGCCGCCGCCTGGTACTCAGAGATCGGCAAGCTCAACGTGTGGGTCCACATCTGGCCCTATCAGAGCCTGGAGCACCGGGCCGAGGTCCGCGCCAAGGCCCGCGAGAACCCCAACTGGCCCCCGCCCACCGGCGAGTTCCTGATTAGCGAGGAGAACAAGCTGTTGGAGCCCGCGGCTTTCTCGCCCATGCACTAGGCTCCACCTCAATCGAGCCCTCGAGAGCAACATTTGCAGGCAGACGAGGCAGTCGTCCAAGCGGTGAAAGAGGCCAACCAGGCGTTCTACGACGCCTTCGGCGCCCTGGACATCGACGCCATGGAGGCTGCCTGGGAACCCTCCGAGCGGGCCCTGTGCGTCCATCCCGGCTGGCCTCCCTTGACCGGCTGGGAGCACATCCGGGAAAGCTGGCGGCGCATCTTCGACAACGCCACCCTGATGCACTTCAACGTCCAATACGTCAATGTAACGGTGCAGGAAGACTGCGGATGGGTCACCTGCGTCGAGAATATCTCCAGCGTTCTGCAGGGCCGCGCCGACAACTTCGGCGTGCTGGCCACCAACATCTTCGTCCGCACTCCCCAGGGATGGCGCATGGTCGCCCACCACGCCTCTCCCAACACATGACGGGCGCCGCCCCGCTTTGTGACAGCTAACATGTCTCCAGACTCTTCGGCTGACCGTAATCCGATGTTCAGCCCAGATGACTTTCAGCGCGTAGACGACGGCCTCGACAGCCTGTTCTACTCCTGGCCCCGCAAGGTGGTGCACATAGACGCGCAGGCCATCGAGGCCGTGGGACGGTTGTTCCGAGACCTGATCCCTCCAGGAGCGGTGGTCCTGGACCTGATGAGCAGTTGGCGCTCCCATTGGCCGGCGGGCCATCCCAAGGGCCGCATGGTGGGACTGGGGTTGAACGCCGAGGAGATGGTGGATAACCCGGACCTGGACGAATACGTGATTCACGACCTCAACCGCGACCCGGCGCTGCCGTGTCAGGACGGCGAGTTCGACGCCGTGGTCTTGACCGTTTCGGCCCAATACCTGACCCGGCCTATTGAGATCTTCCGGCAGGTCAACCGGGTGCTGAAATCCGGCGGCATATTCATCGTCACCTTTTCCAACCGCATGTTCCCGACCAAGGCTGTGCGCATCTGGCGGGAGTCCACTGACCGCGGCCGCATCGATCTGGTGACCTCGTACTTCGAGGCCGCTGGCAACTTCCACGACATCCGCTCGGGCTTCGTCAACCCCGACGCCGGACCCTACGGCGACCCCCTCTTTGCAGTAATCGGCCGCAAGGCCTCATCCACAGCGGCATGATTCCGTTGGCATAAGCCAGCCCCGGTCTGTATACTCGGCGGCAAGGACTGGTGGATTAGTGGATTAAACATGGCGCGAACCTTCCGGCTGGCCCTGGCCCAGATCAACACCACGGTGGGGGACATACCGGGCAACGCGGCCAAGATTGTCGAGTACATGGATAAGGCGCGCTCCCTTCGCTGCGATCTGGTCGCCTTCCCCGAACTGGCCGTGACCGGCTACCCACCGGAGGACCTGGTTTTCCGATCTCACTTCGTCCAGGAGAACCTGGAGCGGACCCGTGAGATAGCCGCCGCTACCCAGGGCATCACCGCGGTCTACGGCTTCGTCGACGACAGCGGCGGCCTGCGCAACGCGGCCGCCATCGCCCACGACGGCAGGCTCGCCGGCGTCTACCATAAGAAGCGCCTGCCCAACTACGGCGTCTTCGACGAGGCCCGCTACTTCGCGTCCGGCCACGACTGCCCCGTCTATCGGCTTGGCGGCGTGCCCTTCGCCGTCAACGTCTGCGAGGACATCTGGTTCGAGGAGGACGGCGACCCCCTGGTAACCCAGGGCCGCTTGGGAGCCAAGCTGGTGGTCACCATCAACGGCTCGCCCTACCACGCCGGCAAACTCAAGGCCACCCGGGAAAAGCTGGTGTCAGGCCTGGCTCGCAGGTACAACCTGCACCTGGCCTACGTGAACCTGGTCGGGGGGCAGGACGAGCTTGTCTTCGACGGCGCAAGCATGGTCTTCGGCCCCGACGGCAAGCCCGTCGTGCGGGGGAGCCAGTTCCAGGAAGAGATGATAGTGGTCGACATCGAATTGGAGGAGACCGCGGCCTCGGGCTTTGTTGAACTTAGCGGGGACACTTTGGAGGGTGCCAGGCCAGCCATTCCGCTCCGGCAGACCAAGACCTACGACGAGGTGGGCGAGGTCTACGCCGCCCTGGTTTTGGGCACCGGGGACTACGTGAGAAAGTGCGGCTTCACCAAGGCGTTGGTGGGCCTGTCCGGCGGCGTTGATTCCGCCCTGACCGCCGCCGTGGCCGCCGACGCCCTGGGCCCGGACAACGTGGTTGGCATCACCATGCCCTCCCGCTACTCGTCGGAAGGCAGCTTCACCGATGCCCGTGACCTGGCCGCCAACCTGGGCATCGGTCTCTGGAACGTACCCATAGAGCCGGCGCATCAGGCCTTTTCCGGCATGCTGGAGTCCTACTTCCAGGGCGCCGAGCCCAACGTGGCAGAGGAGAACGTCCAAGCCCGGATACGGGGCAACGTGCTGATGACCGTCTCCAACAAGTTCGGGTGGATCGTCCTGACAACCGGCAACAAGAGCGAGATGGCCATGGGCTACGCCACCCTCTACGGCGACATGGCCGGGGGATTCGCCGTGCTCAAGGACGTGCCCAAGACCCTGGTTTACCGCTTGTGCGAGTGGCGCAACGGCAACGGCGGCTCCAAGCCGGCGATTCCCCAGGCGATCATCGACAAGCCCCCCACGGCTGAACTGAAGAACGACCAGTTGGACCAGGACACCCTGCCCCCCTACGACCTGCTGGACCAGGTGGTCAAGGCCTACGTGGAGGACGACTGCAGCTACCAGGATATGGTGAGCAGGGACTTTGACCCCGAGGTGGTGCGCCAGGTGATACGAGCCGTCGACCTGGCCGAGTACAAGCGGCGGCAGGCGCCGCCGGGGGTCAAGATTACGCCCAGGGCCTTCGGCAGGGACCGCCGCCTGCCCATAGTCAACCGCTACCAGCAGCGCTGAACGAAGCGCCTGGGGCTAGTCGAAACCGTACAGGCGGGCGGTGTTCTCCCCGGCGATAAGGGCTTTTTCGTCGTCGGGTACGCCTTGGAAGATTTCCTCCAGTATCTCCCGGGACTTGGGGAAGGTCGACTCGGCGTGGGGATAGTCCGAGCCCCACAGCAGGTTCTCAACCCCGATAAAGTGGCGAAGCTGCATGCCCAAGGCGTCCTCCTGGAATCCCAGGAACACGTTGCGGCGGAAGAAGTCGCTGGGCAGCATGCCGTCCTTGAATCTGGCCCCCTGCACACCCACGGCCCGCTCCTGGTAGAAGTTGTCCATGCGGCTCATGAAGTAGGGCGCCCAAGAGACCTCGAATTCGACAACGCCGACTTTCAGCTTGGGGTAGCGCTCGAACACCCCGGCGAAGGTCATGCCGTTGATGCACTGGCGGGGATCGTACTCCCGGTTGGGGAAGTCCACGGGGTTCTGCAGCACCACGCCGCCGGTGTCCATGCCGGGCTTCCAGCGCGACGTGCCGACGTGCAGGCTCAGGGGCATGTCCAGGTCCTGGGCGGCCGCCCAGAACGGGTCGTAGGCCGAATGGGAGTAGGGCAGTATGGGGTTGACCGAAATCATGGCCCCGGCCAGGCCCCGGCCCGCCGCCCGCTGCAGCTCCTCCACCCCGTCGGCCACCGCGTCCAGGTTGATCATGGCGATGCCCTTGAGGCGGTCCGGGTAGGGCCGGCAGAACTCGGCCAGGTAGTCGTTGTAGGCGCGGAACGAGGCTGATAAAACGTCGGTGGCGGGCACCCGGAACAGGGTCAGGCCCTGGGACGGGTACAGCAACCCGGCGGCCACCCCGTCCACGTCCATGTCCTTCACGTGCTCGTGGGGGTCAAGTCCGCCCAGGGGAACGGTCTCCATGCTGCCGCCGGTGGTCAGCGCCTCCGGGTTTTCGAACCGAAGTCCGGCCTGCTGGTTGATGCCGATGGCCCCGAACCGCAGCCCGTCGCAAATCCACTGGTCCTGCCCGTCCTCGTGGAGCAGCCGCGGTCCCCGTTCCTTGAAACGGGAATCTATCCGCTCGGCCCAAAGGTCCTCGGGCTCGACGATGTGGGAGTCCGACGATATAACCCGGTAGTCTGTCATGGCCTAGCCAACCTGAAAGCCTCCGTTTGCGGCGAGAGCTTGGTGGGGCGACACGTATTCTAAGATTTTCGCAAAAACCCGGTCAACCTTGGGGCCGGAGACAGGGCGCCCACGAGGGACGCCCCTACGTCGCGCCCACCAACCACAGGGCAGGGCGCCCACGAGGGACGCCCCTACGGGCGGGGGGAAGGCTGAAAATTTTAGATTCGCTTTCATTTGCTCCCATTCCCTCCCATTTTGCGGGGTTGGCCGAGGTGCGGACGAAATTTTGATTTCCCCTCCATTTTCGCTCATATCCGCTCATTTCAGGGTGACGGCCTGCGGGCCGCGGTGCAGGGCCGCCGGTTGGCTGGGTATGCCTGGTGTTATAGTAATGAAACGTTACAGGGGTTGGCAACGGGCAACTGTCAGTAAATGGGGTTCGGACAGGGGGCGCCAGGAGTGACTAAAGGCAGGATGGGCAATGACGGATAGCGGCGGGCCGGGCAATTGGCCGGGCGAGGGCGCGTCCAGGCACATCGACTACGACGACCCCAAGTATGAAAAGGCCGCGAGGGAAATACTACAGCGGCACGTCAGCTTTCAGGCCGAGGCGAACATCACCAGCGCGGTGCGGGACTTTCTCATTCTCACCGGCCTGGCCCGGAGCGAAGAAATAATCGAGGAAAACCCGCCTTCGGACGGCTCTCGTCGCGCCGTAGACCTGACTGCCCTGGACACCTTCATCGAGTTCAAGCGCAGGATCGGCACCGCCGCCAGCGGCGAACCCGACCCGGAAAACGTGCGGCAACTTGACGATTACCTGGCCCAGTCTGCGGCCCAGGGACGAGTACGCATGGGCGTCCTCACCGACGGCAAGCGGTGGCTGCTGCGCTGGCCGGGAGCGGGGGAAGTACGTCTAACCCAACCCTACTTTTTTACCCTGGACAATGCGGAGAAGTGGCTCCCGCTATACGAATGGCTGCGAGACACCGCCCTGGTGTCCCTGGAAGACGTCATCCCGGACAGGGACGGAATTGCGGCGCACTTCGGCCCCGACAGCCCGTCTTATCAACGGGACATCGCCGCCCTGAAGGACCTGTACCATCAGAACGCGGGACTGGAGACCATCCGGGTCAAGCGGCGGTTGTGGTACGACCTGCTGCGCACCGCCCTGGGTGAAGTCGCCTACAGCACCGAGGGGATGAGTCACCCGGTACGACGGGACACGGAGGAGATGGACGACCTGTTCGTCCGCCACACTTACCTTGGGGCGGTCACCGGCATGGTGGTGCAGGCGTCCTTCGGCATCGACATTCGACAACTGGCCGCCAACGACCCCGCCGACCTGCTCCAGGGGCGGAGGCTGACCCAAGATACGGGGCTTACAGGGGTGTTGGAATCAGACTTCTTCGCCTGGCCCAACGAGGTAGGCGGCGTACCGCTGCTGCAAACCCTGGCCCGCCGGGCGGCCCGGTTCAACTGGACCGAGACGCCGCCGGACACCGCCGCCGTTCTTTACCAGAGCGTCATCCCGCCGGAGGAGCGGCGTTCGCTGGGGGAATACTACACTCCCGCATGGCTGGCCCGGGCCATGGTCGGCGAATTGATAACCGACCCCCTGCGGCAGCGCGTCCTGGACCCGGCATGCGGCTCAGGAACATTTATAGCCGAAGCCGTAACCCATTTCATCCAGGCCTCCAAGAAGAGCGGCCTTCACCCCAAGCAGGTGTTGGACAGGCTGCGTATGTCCGTCACCGGCATCGACGTTCACCCCGTCGCCGTCCACCTTGCCCGGTCTGCGTGGACACTGGCGGCCCGCCCGGCCATCAACGCCGCGGGCGCCGCCGGGTACAACGCATCTTTGTCCATCCCGGTGTACCTGGGAGACGCCCTGCAACTGCGTTATCGCACGGGAGACATGTTCGCCGAAAACGAAATCACCATCCGGACCAGCGACGACGAGAACACCGAATTGGTCTTTCCGGTCAGCCTGGTGGAGCGGGCCGAGGACTTCGACGCCCTGATGAGCGACGTTGCGGCCTATGTCGAGAGCGGCGAGGACCCATCCCTGGCATTGGCGGACAACCACATCAACGATCCCGGCGAGCGGGAGGTCATGGGAAAAACCATCGAGGCCTTGCAGCGTCTCCACCACCGGGGACGGGACCACATCTGGGCGTACTACACCCGCAACATGGTGCGGCCGGTAGTGTTGTCCCGCGCCAAGGTCGACGTGGTGATCGGAAACCCGCCCTGGATAAACTTCAACCAGACCGCTGACATCCTGAGGGACGCGTTGCAGGATATGAGCCGGAACCGCTACGGCATCTGGACCGGGGGCCGCTATGCCACCCACCAGGACGTGGCCGGGCTCTTCTTCGCCCGCAGCGTCGACCTGTACTTGAAAGATGGCGGCGTCATCGGCTTCGTCATGCCCCATAGCGCCTTGCAGTCCGGACAGCACTCCAAGTGGCGCACTGGCCAATGGCAGTCGCCGGCCAAGGGGCGGGGAAAGAGGAGAGCGCACGATTTCACATTGTCAGTCCAGTTCGATTACAAGACGGCCTGGGACCTGGAGAAACTGGATCCCAACACCTTCTTCCCCATAGTTTCTTGCGTGGTGTTCGCACGCAGCACCGGACAAAGCGGAATCGCCGCGCCGCTGGCCGGAGTGGTAGAGAGGTGGCTGGGAAAAGCCGGGGCCGAAGACGTGAGGAGGCAGTTGACGGGTATTACCGACACTTCCATTACAGGCGATTCGCCTTACTATAACCTTTCTCGTTTAGGAGCAATTCTTTATCCTCGCTGCTTGATTTTCGTCAATGAAACGGAAAACACCGCTATCGTACGGGCCGCGCAGACGGTCACCGTAAATCCACGACGAGGCAGCCAGGACAAAGCGCCGTGGAAGGACCTGGACCTGACCAAAATCACCGGCCAGACCATCGAGAGAGCGCACTTGTTTGATGTCCACTTGGGGGAAACGGTTGCACCCTACGTCACACTGGAACCCCTCAAGGCGCTGTTGCCCCTCAAGCAGGGCGACGCAGCCATACCCACTGATGACAAAGGCCCTGGCGGTATACGGCCAGGCGAACTGGAAAGACGGATGCGGAAACGCTGGAGGACCGTCAGCACTCTCTGGGACGAGCACAAAGCTCCTGTGAATAAGCTTGCTCTGTTGGGTCAGTTGAACTACTGGGGCCACTTACAGGCTCAACTGAAGTGGAGCCATCATCTCGGTGAGCGTGGGCCGCGGGTCGTATATACCAAATCAGGTGAGCCAACCGCCGCTCTGATTCACGATGATCAGTCAATTATCGACCACAAACTCTTTTGGATACCCTGTAGGGATGTTGATGAAGCCAACTACCTGTTGGCAATCATCAATAGCAATACGCTGTACCAAAGGGTAAAGCCGCTTATGCCCAAAGGCTTATTCGGAGCTCGAGATGTGCAAAAGCACCTGTGGAGGCTGCCCATCCCGGAGTTCGACCCGTCGCAGAAGTTGCACGTAACTATATCCAAGGCCGGGGCAACGGCGGCGGCAGGGGCGCAGGAGAAGTTGGAGGAACTCAGGAAGCAGGAGGGCGACAAGCTGACCGTGACCATAGCCCGGCGGGATTTGCGGGCGTGGCTGCGCACGTCGGAGGAGGGCAGGGCGGTGGAGGACGCGGTGGCGGAGTTGTTGGGGGGCGGGTAGGCGGTCTTGCAGTAGAAGGTGATTCGTCCGATTGCAAGGTTTAGGCGCGGACGATTGGAACGTTACGGTGCGGCCAATTGCAAGGTTGCAGTCGCCTGAAACAACGCATGAGCAACGGTGGTGGTGGCCTTGGCGTTGATCTTGGCGGCCCAAAGGGGCAGGGCGCCCACGAGGGACGCCCCTACGGATGGGTTGGGCGCCCTGGGGTTTGGTGGAGGCGTCTAGGGAGTCTTTTCCGTTGGAACGATTCCAGAGCCAGTACGGGCAGGGTTTTCTCTGTCGAGTTCCCATTTCATGGGGTTATTGGCGATGTATTCCCTGGCTAGAGCGGTCTCGGACTCGTTCCTGATAATGCGTTCGTAGTAGTCCCGTTGCCACAGTCGTTTGTGGAACGGCGGCCAGTCCGTTTCCCGCACACCCTTGCCATAGTCCAGGGTGGTCAAGGATTTGTACGCGCCGACCACATCGCCCAAGGCAGGGGAAACGCCGGTGGTTGCCTTGGTGTCGTTTCGGGCGTCCCCGGTGGTCAGGACGTCCCCGGTAGTCAGGGCGCCCACTAGGGACGCCCCTACGGATGGGGTGTGTGGTTGGTGGATGAATATGACGCCGTGGACGTGGTTGGGCATCACCACGAATGCGTCCATTTCGACGGACGGGAACCGGTCGGGTATCCCATCCCACACCCTGCGAACCATCTTTCCTGCATCGTTCAGGAGCATCTCCCCATCAATCACGTCGCCGAACAGACATACCCTGCCTTGCGTAACGATGGTGATGAAGTACGCGCCAGCCTGGGAGTAGTCGTAGCCCTTGAGCCGTATAGACCGGCGATGATGTGTGTCCGGTTTGTAGACCATTTGGTTACCCGTAGGGGCGCCTCTTGTGGGCGCCCGGAACGATGTCAAGCGCAGGGCGCCCACAAGGGACGCCCCTACGTCCCGCCCACCAAACACGGGGCAGGGCGCCCACCAACCACAGGGCAGGGCGCCCACAAGGGACGCCCCTACGTCCCGCCCACCAAACACGGGGCAGGGCGCCCACCAACCGCAGGGCAGGGCGCCCACGAGGGAGCCCCTACGTCCCGCCCACCAAACACGGGGCAGGGCGCCCACCAACCGCAGGGCAGGGCGCCCACAAGAGGCGCCCCTACGTGGCGCGGGCCGGGGCGGGGAGGCCGGATTGGTCGCGGGTGACGGAGATGGCGCCACGGACTCCCTCCAGCTTGGAGAACAGCTTGCCCAGTTGGTCCACGCCGGTGGTGTGCAGGGTCAAGTCCATGGTCACGGTGCCGTCGGGGTGTTCGTCGGTAATCACCCCGGCGATGTTGACGTGCTCTTCAGAGACCAGGACGGTGACGTCCCTCAACAGCCCAACCCGGTCGTAAGCCCGAATCCTTACCCTGACCGGATGCAGCTCTTTGGCCGTGCCCCATTCCACCTTCACCACCCGTTCCTGCTCGTCCTCGTTGCGGATGCCGGGACAGTCCTTCTTGTGCACGGTGACTCCCCTGGCCCTGGTGATGAAGCCCAGGATGTCGTCGCCGGGAATCGGGTTGCAGCACCGGCCGATGCGGACCAGCAGGTCGCCTACCCCCAGCACCGAAATGCCCGAACTGGGGCTGGACAATGGGAGGTTGGGTCTGACCAACTGGGTCTGTTCCTGGGAGTCCTGGCGCGCCTGGGCCAGCCGGTGGGCCACCTGGCTCTCGGTGAGGACGCCGGATCCCAGGTTGGCCAGTAGCTCGTCCATGTCGTCGTACTTGCACAGGGCCAGGATTTCGGCGTCGTCGAAGCGCTGGTTGAACCGCTTGATCTCCCGTCGCAGCAATTCCCGGCCCCGCCGGATGTTGGCGCTGCGGGCCTGCCGCCGGAACCAGTGGCGGACCTTCTGCCGGGCGCTGGCGGAGGCCACGTATCCCCGGCTGGGGTTGAGCCAGTCCAGGCTGGGGCCCCTCTCCGACTTGGAGGCCAGCACTTCCACGGTGTCGCCGTTCTGGAGAGGCGAGTCCAGGGACACCAGGCGGCCGTTGACCTTGGCGCCGATGCAGCGGTGGCCGAGTTCGGTGTGAATCTTGTAGGCGAAGTCCACCGGCGTGGATCCCACGGTAAGCTCCACGATTTCTCCCTTGGGGGTGTAGACGAACACCTGGTCGTGGAAGATGTCCTGCTTGACCGACTCGATGAACTCGTCGGTCCCGGCGACTTCACGCTGCCAATCCAGTAGCTGGCGCAGCCAGGTCATCTTTTCCTCGAAACGCAGGTCTCCGGAGTTTCCTTCCTTGTAGCGCCAGTGGGCCGCCACGCCGTACTCGGATATCTGGTGCATCTCTTGGGTCTTGACCTGGACTTCCAGGGGATTGCCGCCCTCGCAGATAACAGTGGTGTGCAGGGCCTGGTACATGTTTTCCTTGGGATTGGCGATATAGTCGTCGAACTGGCCCGGAATGGGATGCCACAGTTGGTGGACCACTCCCAGGGTCTTGTAGCAGTCGCCCGGGGTGTCCACCAGGACGCGCAGGGCGTACAGGTCGTAGATGTCCCGCAGTTCCTGACCTTGTTCCGCGTATTTCTGCATCTTGCGGTGGGTGCTGTATATGCCCTTGGGGCGGCCTACGACCTCGCCTTCCAGCCCCAGACGGTCCATGGCCTCGCGGAGGATGCCGGCGACTTTTTCTACGTATTCCTCCCGTTCCCCACGCTTGGCGGCCAGCATCCTGGAGATTTCGTGGTAGCGCTCCTCGTCCAGGTGGCGGAAGGCCATGTCGTCCAGCCGCCACTTGATGTCCCAGATGCCCAGGCGGTGGGCCAGCGGCGAATAGATGTCCAGAGTCTCCTGGGCTATTCGCTTCCGCTTCTCCGGCGGCAGAGCGTCGAGGGTGTGCATGTTGTGCATGCGGTCGGCCAGCTTGATGAGCACCACCCGGACGTCCTCGGCCATGGACACCAGCATCTTGCGCAGGCTTTCGGCCTGCAGGTTGTCCTGCTCTTCGGCCCCGTCTCCGGCGGTCTTGGGCTCGTAGAAGCGGGCGTCCATGCGGGCCAGCTTGGTTACGCCGTCAACGAGCTTGGCCGTTTCCGGTCCGAACTGGGCATCAACCTGTTCCAGGGTTACGCCGCAGTCTTCGACCACGTCGTGAAGCAGGGCGGCGATGATGGTGTGACCGTCGAGGCGGAGGTCGCTGAGGAAAAGGGCGGCTTCCAGAGGATGGGCGATGTAGGGCTCGCCGGACTTGCGCGTCTGGCCCTGGTGGCATTGGTCGGCAAAATCGTACGCCTGCCCGATGAGGTCCGTCGTTTCCTTGGGCAGGTAGGAAGAGACCCGCTCGGTGAGCTTGTCGACGCTGTCCGCCATTACCCCGTTCCGGGAAGTCTTGGTGTTAGTCAACGGTCTCCAATCGCCGGGTCGGCCCGGCGACCCTTGAAATGGTTTCTAAAGAGCCGGTTTACAAGACGATGATATCAGGAATGCTCCAAAGCCGGAAAGGTGGTTGCGGATGTTTGCAGAAATTCTACTCTCTTACGGTGGAAAACGCCAATATAGCCGGCGGCCGGAAACCGGCCAGTGTTGAGGCGATTCGACGGTCCCGCCGCAGCTAACCCAGGAATTCGTCCTCCCACCTGCTGTAGTCTCCGCTGCGGGTGACCTGGGCC
Organism: Dehalococcoidia bacterium; assembly: GCA_963668505.2. Lineage (GTDB taxonomy): Bacteria > Chloroflexota > Dehalococcoidia > Lucifugimonadales > UBA3495. Next base: position 30,504 of record CAXXWY010000026.1, read on the forward strand.
ATGAGGTCCGCCGGCGCCAGCCGGGACGCCAGTTCATTGGGATCGACTCCCTCTTTCAGGGCCTGCAGCGCGTCGTACACTGCCTTCACCGCCGCCCGGAAGGGCTGGTGGCCCTGCAGCGCGATGCGCACGCCGTTGGCGGCCAGGAAATCCGGGTCCAGCAGTTCTTCTGAGGCGCCTCCCAGCACCAGGGGAAGATTCACCTCGGCCCGCACCGCCGCCACTTCCTCCCTGGAGCGGGCCCCCGCCAGGAACAGGGCGTCCACTCCTGTCTCCCGGTAGGCCCTGGCCCGGCGGACCGTTTCCTGGACACCGGAGAAGCGCAGGGCGCTGGTGCGGGCGGCGATTACCAGGGCCGGGTCCCGCCTGGCGGCCACGGCGGCTTTCATCTTGCCCACGCCTTCTTCCAACGGGACCATCCGCCGTGCGCCGCCATCTCCGAAGCCCCTGGGCAACAGCGTGTCCTCGATGGTCAGGCCAGCCGTTCCGGCGTTTTCCAGTTCTTCCACGGTGCGCATGACGTTCAGGGCGTTGCCGTAGCCGTGGTCGGCGTCCACGAGCAGGGGCAGCTCGCCGGCCCGGCAGATGCGGTGCAACTGTTGGGCCAGCTCGGTCAGCGTCAGGACTACGAGATCGGGGGCACCCAGCACCGTTGCTGAGGCCACGGAGCCCGCCAGCATCCCGACCTCGAATCCCAGGTCCTCGGCGATGCGGGCCGAGATGGGGTCGAACACCGAGGCGGCGTAAACGCACCGGTCTCCGTCGAGGATGGAGCGGAACCGCTCCCGCCGCGGGGTGGGGTTCATCGGCTGACCTCGCTAGGCATGGTTCATGCTAAGATTCTCGTGACCGCCGGCCAATTCTAGCATGACCGGAGACGGGATGGCAGAGACGCATATTTTGGGCGTGGACTTTAGCGGGGCCCAGTCCGACAAGAACACCTGGATTACCGAAGGTTGGTTGACCGGCGGCGCATTACACATTGAGCGTTGCCGCTCCATCAAGAGAAACGTTCTTACGGACTTCCTGAAGACCCTTGGCAGCAACGCCGTCGCGGCGTTGGATTTCCCATTTGGCGTACCGTTGGATTTCGCCAATGTCTTGGCGCCTGAGGCTCACACAATGCCCGAGGTGTGGGCTGCCGTGGGAGACATGTGCCTGGACGATTTCATAGACCAGCGCAACCGCTTTGTAGGCGACCCCAGGCAAGGGGAACTTCTGAGAGCTGGCGATATTCACTTCCCAGGTTGCTATTCGTGCCTGCACGACGTCAATCCCAACATGGTGCCCATGACTTATTACGGGATGAAGATGCTCAACAAACTCCGGGGATTCTACGGGGAGGTTCCACCGTTGCCTAAAGAAGGCCGCGATGGGCCGGTACTGCTCGAAACCATGCCTGGTGCCATTCTGTGGTCGCTGAAGTTACCCGCGAAAAACAGCGGCAAGAGCTATAAGACTGCAAAAGATGCTCTGGAACGCCGCCGAGAAATCTTGAATGGTCTGGGATCACAGTCCGGTATTTCACTTGGCGATCTTCACGACGGTTTCACCAAGATGTGCCTTGATAACCACGACTGCCTGGACTCCTTGGTTGCTGCCGTCGGTGCCGCGATGTGGGTGCAGTCCCAGCGCGACTTTCGAATCCCCGACTGCAAACGCACGGTAGCGCAAGTAACTGTTGGTTCACCTCGTTTACCTCGCGTCTCTCCCGAAGTCAAGGATATGGTTGAGGTCGATGCTGCCCGCATGGAAGGCTGGATATACGCTCCGATACCCGACACAAGCAACTAACCACTAACCACTGGCCACTAATGACTAATCAGGAGGAACAACCATGCAAATAGTCAGAATCTATGCCGGCGACGACGGCGAGTCCCATTTCCAGGACTTGACCCTGGACCAGTTCGTCGAGATCGCCGCCGGCGGCGCCCAGGGGGATATCATCCTGGTGCGCATGCCCTCGCCAACTAACGGCGATTACCACAACCCTCCGCGCCGCCTGTGCCTGGTGCATTTGGACGGGGCCGCCGAGTTCGAGACGTCGGACGGCGACAAGCGGCGGCTGGAGCCCGGGGACGTGGTGATTTCCGAGGACCTGACCGGCCGCGGGCACATCACCCGCAACCTGGACCCTGGACTTAAGGTTAACTTGGCGATTCCCCTGGCCGGTTAGAGTGCTCCGGCCGGCCTTCGCCCCTTAGTAACGCAGCCAGGTGGAGCAGCCCCTGCTGCCGCCGGGCCGTGGACGCCGCTCCAGCCCAGGCAGGGTCGATTAGCTGCGCCGCCATCTCCCGGGTCAGTTCGTTCTCCTGGAGCTTGGGAAAGCGGGCGTACAGGCCCAATGTGGCCTCCCCGGCGCCAGGGTCCCGCCGCACCGCGGCCAGCCCGTGCATGAAGGGCAGCGCCACGTTGACCGCGAGGTCCCGCGCCCGGTCCTGGCCGATGAACGATCCCTTATGGCCGGGGTCGGCCTCTACCGTAAGGGCCGCCGTCAACTCCTTGGGACCTGTGGCCGCGAGGGTCAAACCGCGGGCCGGGCCCGAATCCAGGAAGCGGTCCAGTATCCGAGCCGCACCGGCGATGCGCCGCCGGGGATGGTTGGAGGGCCGCACCCGGAACAGCCGCCACTCCTTGACGGACAGGGCGGGACCGAACCCGCTCCGGCGGGAGGGCGTTGCTGCACCGTGCCCCTGCAGAGGAAACCCCGCCAGGGACAGCAGCAGCGATTCCAGTTGTTCCACCCGCTTGCTCCCCGGTGATCCGTCAGCGGCCCTGGCAAGGGCCTCGTAGGGCGCCCGCTGGGCCAGCTTCAAGAAGGGCTGTTGATTGAAGCGATAGCCCAGCCCTTCTAACATCCCCTCGTACAGGACCTGGTCTGGGCCCTGCTCCTGAAGCAGGCTTTGGATCCATGCGCTCTTGCCCAGGAACCGCCGGTCGCCGGCCTCGTCCAGCAGCGACTCCAACTCGTCCTTGCTAGCCGGTTCCGGGTACCCGTGACGGGCCAGCACCTCCCAAAGAGCAGGGTTGGGGCCGCCTTCGGGAGGGTCGTCGCCTTCCAGCAGCGCCTGCAATGACACCACCGGGGCCTGTCGTCCGCTTTGCAGCTCGGTGGCGGGCGACTCCACTTCCAGCGCGGCGTGAAGGACCACCCCGTTGTAGTTGGGGTCGCTGCCGTGGCCGTGGCTGCGCCAGTCTCTCTGGTGCAGGTGGATTTCCACGTCGCCCCGCACCAGGCCCACTCCGTCCAGCTGGAGCAGCGCATCTCGGAAGTCCGGGCCAGCTCCGCCGCCGGGGTGTCCGGGGTACAGCACCCTGAAGCGCGTCCCGTTCCCGGTGCGGAACTCGGCCTGCCGGGCGGCGCGTTTGCTCCACAGGCGGGCGAGCAGGCTTTCCGGCATGGGCTTTCCGGCGGGCTTCTTCTCCCGCAGCAGAGGCCCCGGCCCGCGGTGGGCGCTGCCGGCGGCGTATTCCATATCCCCCACCTCTACGGTACTTCGATCTTTTACTGAAGATACCACACTCGCCCGCCTTCCGGTAAGGATGCGTCGCCTTGCCCTTTTGTGCGCCAAGCCCGTAAAATGGCCCAACACCAGAAGGGGGTTCCTGGGCGATGGCAGGCTTTAATCATCCTCTGGAGGATATCCGGGTTATTGACTTGGGCCGGCACCAGGCGGGGCCCCGGTGCGCCCAGGTGCTGGCCCGCATGGGCGCCGAGGTAATCAAAGTCGAGCGGTTGGGTGGAGAGGAGACCCGCTACCACGCCCCCTGGGTTAAGAAGCAAAGCTCTTACTGGGTACAGTACAACTCGGGCAAGAAGAGCCTGAGCATGGACCTGCGTAAGGAAGAAGGCAAGGAGGTTCTGCGCAAGCTGGTGAAGATTTCCGACGTCGTGATACAGAATTTCCGGCCCGGCACCATCGAAAAGATCGGCTTCGGCTACGACGCGCTCAGGGAGATCAACCCCAGGATCATCATGGTGAATATCTCCGCCTACGGCCAGTTCGGGCCGTACCGTGACAACATCGGCTACGACCCCATCGGGCAGACGATGGCCGGCATCACCATGGTGACCGGCGAGGAGTGGATGCCGCCCATCCCCACCGGCGTGCCCTTCATCGACCGCATCACCGCCCTGCACGGGGCCATCGGGACCCTGGCGGCGTTGCACGAGCGGGAGGTCTCCGGCGAGGGCCAGTCAATGGACGTTTGCCTGGCCGACTCCGGCTACAGCATGACCGAGATTCCCGTAACCGCCTTCCACGGCACCAGGGTGCCGCCCAAGCGCGGCGGCCCGGCGGCACCTCCCCACGGCATCTATCCCTGCAAGGGCGGCTGGGTGATGCTTTCCTCGGGGGACCAGCACCACTGGTACCGGGTCTGCGACGCCCTGGGAAAGCCCGAGTGGGAGCACGACCCAAGGTTCACCACCAGGCACGCGCGGACGGAGAACGCCGCCGTCGTCAACGAGGCCCTCAACGAGCTGCTGTCCAAGATGACCATGCAGGAGGCCATTGACTACTTCACCAAGTACGACGTGGTGGCGGCGCCGGTCAACGACATCCCCATGGCCGCCGACGACCCTCACCCCTGGGAGCGCCGGGCCATGGTGGAAGTCCCCGACTTTCTGGCCGGCAGCATCGCGGTGTCCGGGGATTACTGGCACTTCAGCAGGACCCCCGTGGTCATTGGGACGACCCCCAAGGTCGGCGAGCACAACGAGGAAGTGCTCTGCGATATTCTGGGCTACTCGCCGGAGGACGTGGCCCGCTTGCGCGATGAGCAGGTCATAGGGGAGACGGACTTCTACGACGAGGTGCCCGGCTAGCCTCGTATCCTGGCCCGCGAGGCCCTTACTCTACAGTCCAGCAAGCGGTCTCGTTCCCCGATAATCCGGCCCCGATAGTTTGGCCGCGCTTCAGGTGGCCGTCCGCCATCACTTCCCGGGTTATCCGGCGCGCTCCTCGGCGGCCGCCGAGGTTCTTCCGCAAGGCCACCGGCTATGTTATCCTCAGGGCATCTATCTATCCTTTTTCCGAACCTGTTTTTTCTCTATCGCCACCGCTGGAAGGGAGGTGAAGTACGGTGGTAGCCCTTTGGATGCTCAGGGCATTGGGCGCCGGGGGATTTGGTGTCATAGGCTGGAGATTGGGCGCAATTATCTCTGATTTGTCTTCAGGTGAGCAGAGTTTTATCCCCTGGGGCTTGGCCCTAACCGTCGCCGGAATTCCGTTGGGCGCTCTTTTGGCGCCCTACCTGACCGTAAAACCTTGGCGCATGGGTGGCGAGTACATCAGCGCCCTTTCCGGCTCCACGCTGGTAAGCGGCACCGCCGGCTTGCTGGTAGGCCTGGTGGTGGCCGCTCTTGTGTCGATTCCCCTGTTCAGCCTGGGCGGCTGGCTGGGTTGGGGCGTGCCGGTGATTGTCACCGCATGCCTGGGCCTTTTGGGACTGTGGACCGGCGTCAACCGCAGAAGGGACGTGCAGGCCCTGTTCCCCGCCTTGGAGAACGCCCAGGGCCGGCAAAAGGCCCAACGAAATGGGAGCATACTGGTCGACACCAGCGCTATCATCGACGGCCGTATCGCCGACCTGACATCGACGGGATTTCTCGAGGGGGCCTTTGTGGTTCCCCGTTTCATCCTGGACGAGTTGCGGCACATCGCTGATTCCAGCGACCCCTTGAGGCGCGTCAGGGGCCGCAGGGGGTTGGAGGTGCTGGGCCGCCTGCGCAACGACAGCGCCGTTCCACTGGAGGTGCTGGACGTGGGCGTCGCCCGGGGCGACGAGGTGGACTCCAGCCTGGTGCAGCTTGCCCGCAGCATGAAATCGCCCATACTTACCACTGACTACAACCTCAACCGCGTGGCCGAGCTGCAGGGGGTGCAGGTGTTGAACGTCAACGAACTGGCCAACGCCGTGAAGTCCATCGTGCTGCCCGGCGAGGAACTGAGGGTCAACATCGTGCAGGAAGGAAAAGAAGCAGGACAGGGGGTGGCCTACCTGGACGACGGCACCATGGTGGTGGTCGAGGGCGGCCGGCGATATCTGAACGCCTTCCACGACGTGGCGGTGACCCGGGTTCTGCAGACCGCGGCGGGCCGCATAATCTTCGCCCAGCCCAAGGGCGGCTGAGCCCCCAGGGTTTGGTCCGGAAATGCTTTCTCGTGAAACGGTGGGAGCGGTGGTGGCGGCCGCCGGCAAGAGCAGCCGCATGGGTGGCCTGGACAAGATCTTCACCCCCGTCCTGGGCCAACCGCTCCTGTCCTACGCCCTGGCCCAATTGGAGACATTCCCTGCTGTGACTCGGGTTGCGGTGGTGTTGGACGAGGGTTCTGTAGAGCAGGGGGATGAGCTGGTGCGCCGGCGCGAATTCCGCAAGGTCGTCAAAGTTTGCCCCGGAGGCGCGCGCCGCCAGGACTCGGTGCGCCTGGGCATGGAAGCCCTTGGCTCCTGCGATTTGGTGGTTGTCCACGACGGCGCCCGCCCCTGCCTGGACCACTGCATGCTGGCCCGCGGCCTGGAAGCCGCCCGGGAGTGGGGAGCGGCGGTGGCCGGGGTCCCGGTGAAGGACACCATCAAGGTTGCCACGCCCCAGGGCTTGGTGCTGGACACTCCGCCCAGGGAAACCCTCTGGGCTGCCCAGACGCCCCAGGTATTCCGGTATTCCCTGCTTTGGGATGCCCACCAGCGCTGCCGAGGGGAGTTTACCGACGACGCTTCCATGTTGGAGAGCCTGGGCCATTCGGTCAAGATGTTCCTGGGCTCCTACCAGAACCTGAAGGTCACCACGCCGGAGGACCTGGCAGTGGCGGAAGCGTTCCTGGCGGCCCGCGGCGGGGCCCGCGATTTTTTATCGAGAGAGTGCTAGCATGAGGCCATGTCGCAAATAGACTTCCGGGTGGGCACAGGCTTTGACGCTCATGCCCTGGTCTCAGGCCGGCGGCTGGTGCTGGGCGGCGTACCCATACCCCATGATTACGGCCTGGCCGGGCACAGCGATGGCGACGTGCTGCTCCACGCCGTCATGGACGCTTTGCTTGGAGCCGCTGGGCTGGGGGATATAGGGGTCCAGTTTCCATCGGACGACGCCCAATACGAGGGTATTTCAAGCCTGCTGCTGCTGTCCCGGGTGAAGGACCTTGTAAGCTCCGCCGGTTGGCGCATATCCAACGTCGATGCTACAATGGTGGCCCAAACGCCCAGGCTGGGCCCCTTCGTGGAAGCTATACGGCAACAGACGGCTTCCGCCCTTTCCATCGAGGCCCGGCGGGTCGGAATCAAGGCCACCACCACAGACCACCTGGGATTCACCGGCAGGGAAGAAGGCATCGCCGCCTACGCCGTCGCATCGATAGTAACGGAGCAATGAAGCTTTACAACACCCTGGCCGGCGAGTCCCAGACCTTTACCCCCGTTGACCCCCAGATCGTCAAGATGTACGTCTGCGGAGTGACTCCCTACGCCGCCTCCCACGTGGGCCACGCCCTAAGCTACGTCGTGTTCGACGTGCTCCGTCGCTACCTGGAGTTTCAGGGCTACCAGGTGCGTCACGTCCAGAACTTCACCGACGTGGACGACAAGATAATTCAGAGAGCCCAGGAGCAGGGCGTGTCCGTCGACGACTTGGCCGACAGGCACATCGAAGAGTTCTTCCGCTCCATAGACGCCCTGAACATCCAGCGGGCCCACGTATATCCCCGGGCCACCAAGGAGATCGGCCCCATCATCGGAACGATCTCCGAACTGGTGGACAAAGGCTACGCCTACCAGGCGGATGGCGACGTGTTCTTCCGGGTGACCCGCAGCGAGGGGTATGGGAAGCTGAGCCGCCGCACGCTGGACGGCATGGTGGCCGGCGCCAGGGTTGAAGTAGACGGCCGCAAAGAGCACCCCATGGACTTCACCCTGTGGAAGGCGTCCCAACCCGGCGAGCCGGCCTGGGACAGCCCTTGGGGCCCCGGACGCCCCGGATGGCACATCGAGTGCACGTCGATGGCCAATACCTACCTGGGGGAATGCCTGGACATCCACGGCGGCGGGCAGGACCTGATTTTTCCCCATCACGAGAACGAGATAGCCCAAAGCGAGGCCGCTTCCGGACGGGAACCCTTCTCCCGCTGCTGGGTGCACAACGGCCTGTTGCGGTTGGGCGAAGACAAGATGAGCAAGTCCCTGGGCAACCTGGTGCTGGTGGAAGAGGCCCTGGAACGGTACTCCCCCGACGCCCTGCGTCTCTATTTCCTGAGTTCCCACTATCGCAGCCCCTTCCAGTTCAGCGACGACGGCTGCGCCGCCATGGAACGCAGCGTCCAGAGGCTGGGACAGGCCCTGGTCCGAGACGATTCAGGCGCCGGTCAGGACCTGGAGCCGGAGCCGTACCAACAACGTTTCCTGGAAGCCATGGACGATGATCTGAACACGCCCCGGGCGCTGGCGGCGCTCTTCGACCTGGCCCGGGAGATAAACCGGGCCGGTGACGACGGCCGCAGCATCGGCCAGGCCCAGGACTGTCTCAGACGCCTGGGACAGGTTCTGGGCCTCACCTTCCAAGACCAACAGTCCGGGAAAGAGGATCGGTTGCCGGCAGAGCCCTTTGTCCGGCTGCTGCTGGACATCCGGACCCAGTTGCGGCAGGCCAAGCAGTACGAGATGGCGGACCGGATCAGGCAGGAACTGGACGCCCAGGGGGTATCGGTGGAAGATTCCCCCGACGGCACCCATTGGCAGTTCCGCCGCCGGCCCTGAAATACTGTGCTGGATAGCTCGACCATCGAGGCCCTGGCCCGGATCGTCGGTGCGCCCAACGTCCTCACCAGCCCCTACGACTTGGACCGGTATTCGGCCGACGCCCTGACTCCCTTCCGGGCCTTTGGCGCCGAAGCCAAGTTCGAACGGTTGGCCGACCTGGTGGCCCGTCCCGGCAGCACCGGAGAGGTCTCACGCATCGTAGCCCTGGCCAACCAGCGCGGGATTCCCTTGGTGCCCTACGGCGGAGGCACCGGCGTCATGGGCGGCGTGCTGCCGGTTTGCGGCGGGATTATCGTAGACGTCGGACGAATGGACCGGGTGCTGGACGTGAATGGGGAAGACCTGACCGCACGGGTCGAAGCGGGGGTTGTGCTCCAGGACTTGGAGGACAACCTGTCGGAGCACGATCTCATGCCGGGCCACGACCCCTACAGCGTGCCCGTCGCCACCGTGGGAGGGGCCATATCCACCAACGGCGTAGGCTATCGCGCTGGGGCCTTTGGCCCCATGGGAGAGCAGGTCCTGGGTCTGGAGGCGGTGCTTCCCAACGGCAGTGTCATCACCACCCGTCCATTGCCCAAGTACTCCTCAGGTCCCAACCTCAACCAGTTGTTAATCGGCAGTGAAGGCGTGTTCGGCATCGTTACCCAGGCAACGATTCGCGTTTACAGGCGGCCGGAAGCCCGGGTCTTTGCCACGGCGTCCTTCGACAGCTTTGACCAGGGATTTGCCGCCGCCGCCGAGTTGCTGGCCCTGGGAATCCGGCCCACGCTGCTGGACCTGACCGAGGAAGAGTCCGGTATACGGCTCTTTCTGCTGTTCGAGGGATACCGGCAAGGAGTCGCCGCACAGCAACAGCGCTCGGCCCAGGTTTGCGCCCAGTTCGGAGGCCGCGATATCGGCCCCGGACCCACGGAGGTCTACTGGCGGGACCGGCATCAGTCGGGGCAAACCTACAAGGAGTCGTTCCTGGGGCTGCCCCGGCAGGTCAGGTGGGAACGCAGTTGGGGCCGCGGCTTCGACTACCTGCACCTGGCGCTGCCGGTTTCCAAGGTGCTGGAATACCGGCGGCGCTGCGACGAGTTGATGGCCGGCAGCGGGGTCAGGGCTGTGGAGTACTCAATCTGGAGCCGGCCGGAGTTGTTTTCCATGCTCATGGTGTCGGACCCTGAAGCCGGCGACGACTATCGTGACAGGCTGGCCCAAGTGGTTGACCAGGCATTGAAGCTGGCCCAGGACATGGGCGGGGCAATGGAATACTGCCACGGCGTGGGAGTAAAGCTGGACCGCCTGCTGGGGCGGGAACTGGGCGCGGGCCACGACGTTCTACGAGAACTAAAGCAAGCCCTGGACCCAGCCAACATCATGAATCCCGGGAAGCTGGGGTTGTAAGCCGTCGAAAGCCGGCGGGTATTATCGCATGATACCGACTTGAAACTGGTGTCCCTGCCTAGCCGGAAGCTGTGGCGGCGTCTATGACGCCCAGCAACTGCCTGGCTTCATACAGCCTGGGCCAGCTATCACGGTGAACGTCGACGACGCCTAAATCGGCAAGCCTGTCCAGAATTCGCCTTGTCCCGGCGCTAGTAAGGCCCAGCAGACCAGCGGCCACGGGGACTGTCATAAGCGGCCTCTCAAACAACAGGTCAAGCAGTCTTAGCGTGTTCCCGGAATGATGCTGCAGGAGCGATCGGGTATCCTCATGCAACTTTCGCACACGGCGGATACGGAGCAAGGCGTCGTGGCTCTGCTCGGAGACCCCGCTAAGGAAGTAGACTAACCAGGGCGTCCAATTCCCGGTACGGGTGACTCCCTGCAATTGCGCATAATATTCGTCGCGGTTGTGCTCGAAGTAGGCGCTTAGATAGAGCAGTGGCTGTGAAAGAATCCCCCTGGCGCAAAGAAACAGGGTGATTAACAACCGGCCTACCCGCCCGTTCCCGTCCAGGTAGGGATGGATGGCTTCGAACTGGTAATGCATCAACGCACATTGGACCAACGGCGGCAACCTGGAATCCGAGTTGACGAATCTTTCCCAGTCCTCCAGCAGTCCTCTGACTATCGACGGCGGAGGGGGAACGTACTGGGCTTCGTGGATGGGAGTCCCCGGGGCGCCTATCCAATTCTGCGCCTCCCTTAATTCACCAGGACGCATTTCCGATCCCCGCACTCCCCTCATAAGCCCTGCATGCAATTCGTTGACCAACCGGAGGCAAATGGGCAACTCCTCGAGGAGTTCCAGGCCGCGCTCCAGCGCTCGAACGTAATTGGAAACCTCGCCGACGTCGCCCACAGCCCGCTGTGTGGGTGAGACCTCGTGCAGGTACAAGTCTGTAAGCGACGCCTGCGTCCCTTCGATCTTTGACGAAAGCACAGCCTCCCGGCGTACGAATGGTCGGATCAGGAGGTGGGGATTCGGCAGCGTTTCCCCGACTCCTGCCAGCGTTCCAACCGCCCTCGATGCTTCATCCAGGTGGTAGACTACATCTGGGCCTAAATTCAACCGATATGGAAGCGGGCTGGGGACGAACCCCCTGTGGCCGTCAATGATAGGGACCCATTCTCCGGCGGGGCCATTCGCTGGTTGAGTCATGGCAGGTTTGATACTCCTGTTGCACTTTGGCAACCATTTGATACTTATTGCTTAATTTGTTGCAATTATACCAGAAATATCAACTGGCGTATCAATTGTCTACATTAGGTAGCGCGCGGGCATTTACTTACGCTATATGGTGTTGCGGCCGTTCACCTGGGAAAAGCGCATGTAAAACGGCGGGACTTGTCGCGAGTGGATACGGGGATGGAGTTCCAAACAAAGTTTGACTGCCGCGGCGCAACTATCGATGATGTGAAAGCAGGCAAACCATGAACAGTCCCCGCGTGTTCGTAACCCGCCAGATATTCCCGGAAGCGTTGGACTTGATTGGCCAACAAGCGCAGTTGGAGGTCTGGCCGCACGATGCGCCTCCGTCTGCACAGGAACTGGCCGACAAAGTAAGCGGGGCGGAAGGCCTGGTTACCAACGTCATGGACCGGGTCGACGCCGAGTTGCTCGACCGCGCTCCCAAGCTCAGGGTCATCAGCCAGGTGGCCGTGGGGCTGGACAACATCGACGTGGATGCCGCATCCCAGCGGGGAATTCTTGTGGGCCACACCCCCGGGGTGTTGTCCAAGGCCACCGCCGACCTGGGATTCGCCATCCTGATGGCCGCTGCCCGGCGGGTCAGCGAGAGCGAGCGGTGGGTCCGGTCCGGAGAATGGAAGATAGCCTTTCATCCCATGTACTGGCTGGGCGCCGACGTTCACGGGGCGACCATGGGAATCCTCGGCCTAGGCCAGACTGGGCTGGAAATGGCCAAGCGCGCCTTGGGCTTCGACATGAGGGTGCTCTACCACTCCCGCACCCGCAGACCGGAGTTGGAGCAACTCTACGGGCTGGAATACGCCAGACTGGACACGCTGTTGAACGCCGCCGATTTCGTGTCGGTGCATCTCCCGCTGACGCCTGAGACCCGCCACTTTATCGGGGAGCGTGAACTGAGGGCCATGAAGTCCACGGCCATCCTCATCAATCTGGCCAGGGGCCCGGTGGTGGACTCCAAGGCCCTATACACCGCCCTCAGCGAGAATTGGATACAAGCCGCCGCGTTGGACGTGACCGACCCGGAACCGATTTCCCCCGACGACCCGCTGCTGACATTGGACAACCTGGTTATCACCCCCCACATCGGCAGCGCTTCGGTGGCTTCCCGGAGGGGGATGTGCATGATGGCGGCCCGCAACCTGCTGGCGGGGCTCGACGGGCGCCCCATGGAGCATTGCGCCAACCCGGAGTTGAATTCGTCCAAGGGCGTGTGACCGCCCGCGGCGCTGAAATCCCGTTGATTACTGCTTTGTTCAAGGTTGTTCGAGGAAGCGCCACAACACGCTCATGTCCCGTGGGAAACAAGCCCCGTCAAGCCTCGCGCTGGCTCAAACACTTGCGCTCCCATATCTAACAGGTTCTCGTTGGCCGGGCTGTCAAGCGTGTGCAGAGGCTTGCCTGATTCAATGAGCTTGCGGGCGAATTCCTCGGTCCTGCCGCCGGGGGCGGCGTGGGCTATGAAGACCCGGCTGGCCAGCGACGCCACCAGGTCGTTGCGCCGGGCTGCGAGTTGCGCCGTCGGGCGTCGGACAGCGGCTGGGAAGGGCGATAGGACCAGCAGGCGGCCGTTGTCCAGGGCGGGGCGCCAGCCGCGTGGGATGCGCATGTTGTCGACGCCTCGGGCCGGGCAGATGACGACGGGCTGATTGCCCCGCAGCAGCAGGCGCAGGCATTCGCGTTCCATGGGCGTCTGGAAGCCGCCGGTGACTGGAACGCCGGAGTCGCGCATGGCCCTGGCAATGTCGTAGGTCTTCAGGATGAGGTCGCCGGGGCAGCGATTGGAGCAGAACAGGGCCGTTAGCGGCTCGTCGAGCAGGCGCAGGTTGCCCAGATCGGCCGTCCTGGGCGGCAGATAAGCCGTGCTCCCGGTTTTTTCAGCCGCATGGCAGACCGGAGGGCCGGCGCCGGAAAATTTTAGATTCCCTACCATTTCATCCCATTTCCTACCATTTGGCAAGCGTTGGGGGCCGGTTGGACTTGGCTTTGGCCCCGGAAGGGGACTGATGCTTTACATGGTAGGGGGTTGGGCGGGATTTTGAAAGCGGCAAATGTCAGTGGGGGTGTCCAACCTAGGCGATAGGTTCATGTCAAGGAGGAGCGTCGGCTTCATGGCGTGGAGAGGGGAACCTCACGTTCTTCAAGCCTCCAAGCGGCGTAGGCCAGGGATTGGTCGATGTCCTCCTGCTCAAGATACGGGTAAGCTTGGAGTATCTCTGCATGTGAGCGACCGGACGCCAGCAGGCCGACCACCGTCCCGACCGTTACGCGCATGCCGCGAACACACGCCTTACCCCCCATGACAGCGGGATCGATAGTAATTCTGTCGAGTGATTTCATTGTCTATCTCCTCCCATGCTCAGGCCTTCAAAACTTGCGGCCGTGCGCGCCGGTGTTCAAGGTCTAGCGGTCCCACGATTCCTTCTCTTCTTTCAGGTAGGCCGCTACGTCCTCCGCCGTCTTGAAGAGGCGATGCCCCCGCGCCTCAGCCAAGACGGCGACTGCGGACCGTCGTTCGGTAGACGAGGAGGGCGTCACCACCACGTCCACCGTCTGCCCCGCTTCCAATTCCGGGCTGGCGGACTCCACCCTGCCGCCGGGTTGTGCCGTTGTTCTGATATGCAATTTCTTTTGCATTGTCAGTGCCCCCTTAACGTTCGACTATCCAGCCTCATGCGGCGCCGGGTGTTCGTGGTTAGTGGTGATGTTTGGCTGCTATTCAACGAGGTTAGAGGTGGAATTTTGCGATGATTTCTTCGAGTCCTGTTTTCGTTTTAGCGTCCAAGGGTGTTTGAAGCAGTTGGTCTATAACGGGTTTCGACCCGTGCCACATATAATGTAAGTCATCGGCTTCGCCAAGGCGGATTAGAAGTTTCGCCAATGCCTCTGGGTGCTTACCTGGTATGGCAGAGTCAGTGAGTCGAAGACTAGGCATAAGTCGTTGCAGGGGCTGAACAGGCATCTTTATTGCCAATTCAACCGCCTCCGGGTAGACCGCAGTTAGACTGAAAGTCCACTCGATCATCGCCTCTGTTTCCTCTGCGTCCAGCGGCGCTGGTATGCCGTCGAGACGATTTTCCCAATATCCCCTCAGCCAGGTATTCCACCATTCCTTTTGCATGGGTTCGTCCAAGTACTGCAGGAAGTGCCGGATTTCCGTCGAAAATTTCCGCCGGACTTCTTGGCCGCTACTTGCCAGTAGTTTGGTAATCCACTGGTCGGTGGGACAGGAGACGAACACGGTGAGCATCCAAGTGTATCTTGTGATGAATCTGCATCTGGTTTGTGGGGTCATCCTGTCGTTGATGTGTTCGACTGCTTGCAAGAACGGCTCCTTCAGAAGTTCAGCAGCCCTAGCAGTGAAGTTGGACGAGTAAGTTATGCCATTCCATGCGCTCTCGAATTCTTCGTGGCTGTGATCCAACAGAGGTATCAGGTTCAGCTTGCTCCACTCTTCATCTACAAAGGTTAGAAAGGGGATGTTTGATACGAGAATCACCCTGGCGAGTTTGCCGGGTAATTCCTGGTTTGCCATCATCCTTGCCAGCACATCCTGGTAGTCGTCTCCAAGCGTCGTGGGCGGCTGTTCCTGTTGTTGCCTCCATAAGGCAATACTTTGCAGCCAGAATTGAGCGAGGCGGCCTGAGGGACTGTTGATGGCTTCGGTGTACCAATCGACTTCTTCTTCAACCCCTCCAACGTATCGAGTCATTTGGCTTGGCTCGACTTTTATTGCGTAGTCATGCAAATTGCCGGCGATGGTGTTGGCTCGGGCGATAAGTTCCGAAGTTTCTGGACCTGTAACTTTTTTGACAACTTCACATAGAGCGTTGGTTAGTTCATGAACGTGATCTTGGTATAGGTTATCGTCAGAAAGACGTTCCAGAACTTGACGAACGCAGTCTTGGTCTAACTCGGCAGCCCCCCAAGCTCTAATGAGGAATGGCCACAGGTCTACATCCCACAGACCTGCGCTCGCCATTTCGCTTGCCAGTTCAAGACCCCACTCGACATTTTTTTGTGCGGCCTCCCCAATAGCAGTTAGTAGCCCCGCTCTGTTGACAGGGTCGGAAGGCTGTGTCGATTGATACTCGACTAATTCCGCCAGCCATTCTCTTGCTGGCTTTCCCAATAATTCCTCAACCGTCCACGGACTCCGAACTCTCGCCCAAGTCTCCGTCCAAAACAGCATATCCGGACGTTCACTTTGGGAAAAATCCGGGTACTGGACCAATATGGTCTCTAGGGCATGTTTAGCGAGTGGGCAATCAGGGGCAGCGTCGTTCAGCCATTTGAGCCATTCGAATTTGTGGAATGCTGTGAGGCTTTCTTTATCTGGATGGTCCTTTCTAGGCCATTGGTAGCTTAGCACTGATTCGATAACCCTTTCCCTCTGCTCCAAGGATGCTTCGGGATATACACTGGCGACAGCCCTGTAGATTTCATGCTTGGCAGGGAGTTCGTTCAAGTCGTAGTGTTCCAATAGCCAGGCGATTTTCTCGTCGGCGGAGAGATCATTCCGGCTCGGAAGGATGTGTACTGCCAGCCGGCGCAGCAGAGCTGATTTAGAGCGGCTGTAGCGTTCCGACCGTAGCTTGGCCGCATCGGGTTGGTTGGCAACCAGCCATTCAAGACAATCTCGTGCAATGTCGATAAGCGCGTCTATTCCTCTGGGGTGCCTGTCTTGCGCATGGGGTTCAATGGCAGATCGCCGGAAAGTGTCGGAATCTAGAAGACGTTCGCCTTCCCAAGCCATTATCAGAGAGTGACGCTCTTCCAACCGCCAGACGGTTTTATCGATCAGTGACTCGGCTATTTCCGGTAAATTGGGTTTCAGGCATTGCTCCCACAAGGTTCGGATTTGATAGGTAGAGAGGTCCGCGTTGCGCCTGGCAAATCGCCGGCCAGGATGGCGACAGATCGCCGTCATTGTGTCGTAGATTTGCAACACGTTGACCAGTAATCCTGGGTTTGCACAATTTTCGGCGATTTTCCCCAACAACACATCATTGAAATTAGGCGGAGTAGCGCTGATCAGGAGGTGTATCCACCGGGAAAGGGTCTTCGCATCTGCTAGAGGTTCGACATTTACGAGCATCCGTTGCGCAATCATGTTCCACAAATCGACATTGAGTCTTGAGCCGTGCCGCCATATAACTGAAAACAGCACGTCAGGTTTCTCGATGGCGAAACGACTTGGCAACCAGCCAGCCAGCCACTTCTCTCCTTCTGTAAGGTCGCCGTAGGAAAACAGGGCATCCAGGTAACCGCGAGTGTCCAGCCAATCAATCCATTCCGGTGATTTCGCGGCATCTGTGAAGAAACGGGTATATACGGGGTTTGTGAGGGCGTGTTCGATTACACCGGCGGATTCTTCTTCCAAAGGCGGCGGCCCACTTGCTATTTTGGTGATTTCCTGGCGCCAACCCAGTGTGCCGCGCCGCCTGTAATCAGCAAGACTTGATATTGCCCGATCCAGGCCGGTGTAGTCGCCGCCCACTTGTGGAAACGGTATGGGTTCAATGCCCAAATTACGCCAACGCTCCTGCTCGTCGCTCAGGCCGCCAATGAGGGCGTAGCGGCGGTCGTCTTCACCCTTGGGCAGGGATGGAGTCAAATAAGTCATGATGGTGTCATTGTGGCTGTAGCCTACGAACAGCAAGGTGTGCTCGGTGAATAGGTCAACCAGAAAGCGCCTCGCCCAGCCGTCGGCTTCTGTTAGGTAAGCACGTCCAAAGTCCTGGCTGGTAAGCACCATTTCCTCAGGTTGGCTAACTGACCCATGAATATGGACAATACCCTTAAATCGCCTGCCATAGGGGAGCGCCGGGGCCATGAACACGCTTGTTGTGGTTTCGAACAACTCTTGGGCGGCTTGATCAAGCAGTAGGTCGAAATTAGTTGTGACGATGCGGACATCTTCGGGTATAGTGAACAAACGCAGTAAGCTACGGTGAAGATCCGTAGGTTCGGGATTGTTCATTTGCAACACGTCCGCAGCGCGTCGATGCACGTCCGTGCCAGCTACTTTCAAGCGGTCCAAAAATCGGTCTTCTGTCTCCCCCTCACCGATTGCCTGGCCGGTCCCCACGGCAATTTGTTGGGCTAGGCCTGAGAAGTCTGGCATGTTTGCCGGGGCACCCATGGAGACGCCTGCTCCGGCAAAAATCACCAGCCGTCCATCACGGAGGGCGTTCAGCAACGGATCCGGGAAATTAACGCCTTTGATTATCATATACAGCTACCGCCTCTTAGCAGTTCACCCCTCCCGCTGAACACCCAGTTGCCCCCCACCTTTCCAGGCATGCTTTCCACCGCCGTACACTTGCTCCAGTCCGTAATACGGTCACCTCCCGTTCGATTGCCGTTTGTCCTTCCGTAGGCATGCGCCCGTTGAAGGCGCCACCGCCTCCCGCACGTGCCACCCTGCCGCGTTATATTTCTCTTATGCGGCTAATTGGTCTCTTGGCATATTCTAATAGAGGCCTTTTGTGGAAACAATCGAAGATGTGCTGGCCGATGGGAGTGGGGCCTGGCACCATGTGTCCTATGACTTCACAACGTAGCCCGTTCCCTCTAGCGCAGGGGGTTCCCGGTTCTTGAGCGACCCATTGGTGCCATCGGCAATCTTGTCCGCCAGGGGGACCCTTTCCCAGAGGTCTTCTACAGGGCAGTATCCAGCCGAGGGTAGCGTGTCCTTGTCCATCCCGTTCAAGGCCCCACCAGGAGCCCCGGGCTTCGCGGTTTACGGAGTTGACCGGGGAGTTGCCAATAGAGGAAATTTAGAGACCGCAGCCAGTCGAAGGCCAAGAAATGAGCGGCAATGGCGGAGAGGGCGGGATTCGAACCCGCGAGAAGCTGTTGACCTCTACGCGATTTCCAGTCGCGCCCGTTCGGCCGCTCCGGCACCTCTCCAGAACAGCGCAGCGTCCACAGCCCGGCGTTAGCGGCGCATCTTAGCCAAGGGGGGGTGGCTGCAGGCTGGCCGGCGTCATTATATTCAATGCCCGTTGGGACTGTCCACCGCACGGCTTTCATTTGACGCCTGCGGTGACCTATAATGTCCCATCATTCGTCGTCAGCCGGCCTCGGCTTGCCGTTGGCTGCCCTAACAGGCCGGACGACGCGACTAGGAGTGGAGACTTATGGCCGAGCCAGGCTTTGTAAAAGTTGCGGACTTAAGCGACCTTCCCCCGGGGGAGATGATAGTCGTGGAGTCGGGAGGCGAGCAGGTATTGCTGGTAAACGTCGAGGGCAATGTGTACGCCTGCGACGACATTTGCTCTCACGCCTTCGCCTCACTCTCCGAGGGCGACTTGAACGGGGAAGAGGTCGAGTGCCCGCTGCACGGGTCGGCCTTCAACGTGACCACCGGCGAGGCGCTCACTCCGCCGGCCTTCGAAAACGTCAAGACCTATCAACTGCGGGTGGAAGACGGGAACATTCTGCTGGGGCCGCCCAACAGCTAGCGCCCGGCGGCTCAGCCCGTGTCAGCCCCAGACGCCGCGTGTTCCCCATGCCGGCGGACCCGTTGCCTTTCTACAAGGCCGCCGGTGGTGCGGCTGGCCTACCGGACTATTTGAACAGGTTCTGCACCAAGGACGACGCGGGACTCAACAACTGGAACTGCGAGAAGGGCCAGTAGACCAGCCACACCTTTCCACGGATATTTTCCTCGGGCACCGGGCCCCAGGTGCGGGAGTCCCGGCTGTTGCGCCGGTTGTCTCCAATCACGTAGTACTCTCGCTCTTTCAGCAACGTCGGCCCGTCGTTGGAGCGGTCATGTTCCAGCAAGTACGGTTCATCCAAGAGAACGCCGTCGATGTACACCATACCGTTGCGTACCGCCACCTCTTCTCCGGGTAGGCCCACGACCCTTTTGACGAAGTCTTTCCTGGTGTCTCCGGGGAATTGGAACACGATCACCTCGCCTCGCTCAGGAGGATGGATGGCAAAGTGCCCCTCCGGCTCTTCCACGTTCCAAAACGGAATTATCCGGGCTATGCGGCCGGTGTCTATCTTGAAGTAGACCAGCTTGTTGACCAAGAGATACTGGCCGTTTTCCACCGTCGGCTGCATGCTCGACCCGTCGACCTTGAAGTTGGATACGCTTATCTGCAGTAACAGGAAGACAATCAAGGCCAGGGCCACGGCCTCGACGGCTTCCCTCACAACGCGCGACATCATAGTTGCCAGAAGCCCGGATTCAGATTGCGACTCGAATCAGTTATAGTAGGAGCGCCGTATTTGGCGGAGGCGTGAGAAAATTATACACCTGCGCCACTGACGCGCCGTATTCTGCGCCGGCGGTGTTTGGGCCTAAACGGCGCATTTGCTACAATCGCCCGGAGGCCCGCCGCGGCAGTCACCACACCGGGAAGGTCAATCCATGTCCTTGCATGAACGCTGGATGAACAGAAGGCAAATTCGGCAAGGCGGCGGCCGGGGCAATGGGGACGACCACGTAGACGCCATGTTCGGCAGCACCGAGCTTTATATCTATCAGACTCCCAACACCAGGCCCAAGGGCTTTGAATCCCTGAAGACCTACCTTGAGACCCAGGGCTGCCAGGTCGCGTTCACCGCCGACGGCCCCCCCGAACTCAGCCGACACCAGACCGTGAGAATCACCCGCCGGGACTCGGAGGAAATACCGGCGGCCGTCATCAAACGGTCCCACAGTTGGGCCCACCGCAGAAACTATCTGCACAGCTTCTTCAGGCCAATGTACCGCTAGCGGCCACAAGGCGCCGCCGCTTGTGGGCCCGCCTAGCCCTTGCCCTGCAGTTGTTCCACCAGCCGGCGTATGGTCTGGTCCCAGGTGCGGGACAGGTCCCGGGTCTCCGGAGTTTCATCTCCCAACTCCGAGCTTCCGATGAGCCGGTACATTTCCGCCACTCCCTGGAAGAGCAGGGGCGTCAGCCCCACGCCGCCGAACGTGGCTTCTATCTCCTGCATCTCGCTGACCCAGCGGCGGGACCTGGCCGGCAGCGCCGGAATAAAACCCTCCATCCTTTTCCACGCCGCCGGTTCGCTGTTCTCGAACTCCTCTTGCAGCGGTTTGGACAGCCCCATGATCTCCGCCGCCATCAGGAGTTGGGCTTGGAGGGCCGCCGACCCCTTGGTCAGCGCGGCGTAGCACATCTTGATGCCGGAGGCCTGGCCGACCTCGGCCCCGATGATTCGCACGTCCAGCCCGTAGCGCTCCAGTCCCTGAAACTCCGCCGCGTTGGGGCCCGACGCGTAGAACCTGGGGCAGTGACCGTCTCTTGGCGGTCCGCCGATTATCGACGCATCGACGTACCGGCCTCCGGCTCCGGTGATGAGCTTGTCCATGCGCTGTGAGAGCTGGGGGGCTATGGCGTTGCACTCGGCGAACAGCAGGTCGGCCCCGGTGCGTTGCAGAACATCGGCGATGTCCTGGCACAGACCGGGCACCGCTTCGCTGACGGTGATGGACAGGAGCATGTCCGCCTGCTGCACCAACTCGTCCAAACTTGGGACGTCAGGGATCCCTGCCTGTTGGGCCAACCCCCTGGTGCGGGCGCTCCTCCCAGTCAGGCAGGTGATGACCCGGAGTCCGTTCTCTCGCAGCAGGCGGCCCACGGCGTGCCCCATGTCGCCGGGGCTGATGATGGCGACCGTTTCAACCGGCATGATAAGTCCTCAACTCGTCCACGATAGAAAGCCCATCGAGCGATTGGCCCCAAAAGCGTTATGCGGGGCAATCTCCGGTAGGTTTTCGAGCTACGACGGTGGATTAAGCCTGGGGCTCGGGCTCCAACCAGGGCTGGCCGAACTCCCGGCCGTCGGTGATTATGGACCTTCCCCGTAACGTCGAAAACTCGACCTCGTGCATCGACATTACCTTGTCTATCGTCACCTCCAGCACCAGCAGCTCCGTTCTCCCGGTCCTGGCCAGCACCTCCTGGGTGAGGGCCGCTCCCCGTTCTTCCCCTACGTACCCAATCAAGATGCGTTCCAGCACCTGGTCACGGTTTTCCGACGTAATCCGGCCCTCCCCTTCCAGGACTACGTATTTGTAGGGGCGTTCGTCGGTGGCGATGGACAGGGCCACCTTGGGATTGTGGCGGATGTTGTTTAGCTTCACCGTCCCTTCGTAAACCGCCACGTAGGCCTTGCCGTCCCAGGCTCCAAAAGAGACCGGCGCCACGTGGGGACGCCCGTCGGGCCGCACGGTCGCCACGTGGGCTATGTGGGCCCCTCTTTCGATGAAATCCTTTATTTCTTCCGGGCTCAATCCGGCCATCTCTACCTCCTTGCCCCCAGGGATAGAATCTCCAGTCCTGAGGGTCCCGGCCCTTTGCCCCGTCGCTCTAAGAGCCTTGCAAGTCCTCGACGGCGCCCTCTACGTAGAGAATCGCCAACGAGTCCAGCACTGCACGTTCGATCTGGTCTTTCTGCTCCGGTTCCGTCCCGCTGCTGAGCCTGGCCAGCAGGTCTCCAACCGGGGTCTTGCCGTCGATGAGGGACACCAGCACCGCCACCAGGCCGCTGCACGGAGCCCCTTCGGGATGGCCGGGAGTCTTGACCGCGTAGCCCCACACGAACTCGCCCTGGCCTACAATGGGCTTCCGCTCCACGGTTACGCCCTCGGCCAAGACCGGCGTCAGTTGTCTGAGCAGGGTGTCCCCGTCGCCGCTACAGCGAAGCTCGGCCGCCCGCCCCTGACGGAGCGCCCGGTCCGCCTCTACCGCTCCCAGGCTTTCCAGGAAGGCCGACGGGGCCATCCCGCGGTCCAAGACCGCCCGCTCGTAGCCCCTGGGCGGCTGCCCGGCCACCGCGCGGATGAAGGCGTGGCGCGGCGAGAACTCTGCCCCGCCGTCGACCAGGCGGCGCGCCTCCCAGAAATACGAGTCCACGCTGAGGTTGCTGGAGTAGAACAGCCGGGCCATCTCGCGGAACTGGTTGTATTCCTGCAGAAACAACTCCTGGTACACCTGGGCCGCCGCAGCCTTCAGCCCAGCGTCTTTCAGGGCCGACGTTACGTAGGCCGCCGCCAGGACGCCGGACATCAGGGCCAGGTGGACGCCGGAAGAAAACAGGGGGTCCACGAAGCAGGCGGCGTCACCAGCCAGGATGTAGCCGTCGCCGACCAGCCGCCGGCAGACGTATGACCAGTCCTTGAGCACGGTGGGACCGGCGGTCAGCCGGGCTTCCCTTAGCATCTCCGCCGTCTTTGGGGCCTGGGCGATCTGGTCCATCAGGAATTCGCGGGGGCCTGATTGCTGGACTCCCTCCTGGTTCGAGGCGCTGTCGACGACCGCGCCGACGCTGGCCCATCCGGTGTGGAGGGGTATGACCCACAGCCAGCCGTTGGCGTAGGACTCTATGAATATGTTGGTCTGGTCCGGCTTGGGCAAATGGCGAAAGTTGTCGAAGTAGGCGTAGACCGCCAGGTTCCGAAAGAAATCGTCCCACTCCCGCATCCCAAGCTGGTGGGCCAGCAGCCCGCCCTGGCCGCTGGCGTCGACCACGAACCGGGCCGGCTCGCTCCGGCGTTTGCCGTCCGTCGATTCGTAGCGCACCCCGGTGGCCCTGTCGCCGTCGAACGTGACGTCCGAGACCCGGCAGCCCTCCCGGACGTCTACCCCGGCGGACCGGCTGTTCTCCAACAGGATCTGGTCGAACTGGGGCCGCCATACCTGGTATGAGTGGGGGTACTGGGGGTTGGTCTCTTGGAAGTACCAGCTCCACGGCGTCCTGTCCTTGCCCCACACCATGGTTGCGCCCCACTTGGGCAGAAACCCCGCCCGCTGCACCGCAGGCAGGACGCCCAACTCCTCCAAAACGGGCACGCTGGCGGGCAGCAGCGACTCTCCCACGTGGTCCCTGGGGAACCGCTCCCTTTCCAGCAGCAGCACGCTGGCACCCTGGCGCGCCAGCATAGTGGCGGCGGCGCTTCCCGCCGGGCCGCCGCCGACCACTATAACGTCATAGGTCATACGAGACTTTCAAGCATTGCTTTAATGGGGCGGGAGCCATTAAGGGTCAATTCGGTCATCGGGCGAACAATTTTATTTCCCCACCATTTCCGCTCATTTTCGCCCATTTGGGGGGGTGCTCGGTCGAGGGCCAGGGCCGGCGAGGCGGGGGGAGAAATTTTTAGTTTCCCTTCCATTTCCTCTCATTTCGTCCCATTTTGCCGGGCCGTCGCCGGGCGGGAGTCGTTTCGCAGTTGGAACGAACAAGGGACGAATCGGGCATGGGGCCGAAATCCTCCAGGTCCTCTCTTAAGAAATAGCCGAGGGCCAATTGCCGGTGATAAACAATTAAGGCGTTACCGGCCCTTGGTATGGGGATAATGTGGTTTGAGTGTAGGTATTGGCGTTCGGGCCTGTCAAGCGAGGTGTGTCATCGCCGGGGGGGCGTTTGCTTCTAGGGTTTAGCCTATGTAACCGTAGGTGCCGCAGGCCCTAAAAGAAAACGGAACCGTGAAAGCGCCTAGTCCGCGTATGGGCCGCCGTGCAGCCGCCGATACACTTCCAGGAAGGCATCTACTCTCTCAGGAGGCGTGTTTTCGAGCAAGGTCTGGTAGAACACCTCTTCAACCCGACGGAGCTCGTTTTCGTCCTTGAAAAAGTTGCGTTCCTCCCCTTCTACAACGACGGTGTGGTCTTGGTCATGGAATTCCAAGTACAATGCCCGCATTGTTGCCGACAGCGCGTCCTCGCCCACCGCTTCGTACAGTTCCAGCAGGAAGTACGCTCCAAGTACGTAGTTGCACTCAAGCGGAGCACGGGGGTCTTGGAATTCCCTTTCATTCAACTCGTGGATGTTTCTTATTCCTTGTTTGAAGCAGCCCGCCTCGACATCCCGTCTGAGGTCGCTCCTTTGATCTTCGAGGCTCACCAGACCGGCCCTGTCGGTGGTATACAACCGCATGAAATCGGCCCCGCCTTCAGCAATCCAACGTGGTCCGAAATCAAAGTAGTAGTGGGCTACTTCGTGATATATGGTCTCCCGCGAAATTGGATGGGGCTCGTATCGTGTAACATAGAAAAAGCCGGGCCAGTGCTCACCGGCCCAGTAATCCCCGCCGATGGGGACTATTAGGATAACGTCCGTCGCGGGGAAGGGTTCGCCCATAAACCCCTCGGTGGCTCGTACTGCGTCTTCAATCATTGCCGTCAAATCTTCGCCGGGAGAAAAGGGTTCAGATTGGACGGCCCACAAGTTGATGTCGCCCGCCAGGGGTAGTGACACTGCCGACCTCTGGACGAAAGTGGCATTGAGAAAGTCGCCGTACATCGACTCGTTGTTAAGTGTGCTCTTCACGTACCCCAGTACGGCCATGCGGGCCATTGATTCATAGTCGGCTACCCGGTCCAACCATGTCCTCGCCATCTCCGGGTCGCTCCACAATAGTCCAAGCACCCCCGAATCAACCTCGGTAATGCCGTCCGCTACCCAAGGGAGAGCGGCAACCTGCTGGCCTAAAGCAAGGTCCGTGCCCGCAAGCTCCCGCAAGAAATAAAGCCCTAGCTCCTCCGTTATGGTAATGCCGTCTGCGAGCCAAGGGAGAGCGGCAACCTGTTGGGCTAGGGCAAGGTCTGCGTCCACCAGGTTCCGAAAGCTTGAAATCACCCTGTACTCACTTACGGTAACGGCGTCTGCATACCAGGGGAAGCCTGTTATCCGCAGAGCGAGCTCCACGTCTCGGTGCCCGAGCGCCGACGAATGCGCAATCGCCCATCGCTCATTTACAGTAATGCCGTCGGCTATCCAAGGGAGCGCAAACACGCGGCGGGCGAGCGCCGCATCAATAGGGAAAAGATAGTCCACCCTATCAATGTAGGTAAGCCCCCCCAATAAATCAATCGTGCCCACCTCCACTTCGCCGATGCCGTCGGCTACCCACGGTAGACGGGCGAGAAAATCCCCGGCCTCGGGGTTTTGAAGATAAATAATCAGGATTTCGCTCCCGGCCGAGACATGGTATTCATCGGGAGGGTCGTCGAACCAAGGGATGATGTCGCTCAGATGCCTCTCCGCCCTTTCGCGTAAGGCGGGCGCAGGGTCTGGTGTCGGCGTAAGACTGACCTCGATGCCCCCTACATCCTCACCGTCTAAGGTCACTTCAAGCGCCTGCCCGCGCTCGGTCACTGTCCCTCCTTCCCCGTCATACCACCCCACCGAGTGCCAGCCGTCGCCGTCCTTCGTTGCCCAAATCTGCAGGACATAGCCGCCCCTCGGCGCTTGTATCTCGAAAGCTCCGTCGGGTTCAGCTTCCACCCAATATTCCTGGTCGTATTGGCTCCACGCCGAAACCGCTACCCCCGCTGCTGTATGCCTTACTACGCCACTTAAGGTCACCCCCATAGAGGTCGGAACTGGCGTTGGAGTAACTGTGGGAGCAGGCGTAGGGGTCGCCGTGGGTGTTGGCGTGGGCGTAGGTTCTGGCGTCGGAGCCGGGGGCAGTGTGGGCATAGGCGTAGGCGTGAGTGTAGAAACCTGGGTTGGGGCTACTGTTGGCGTAGCCGTCGGAGTGGGAGTAGGCGCCGGGCCGTCCTGGCGCAGGCGGAGCATGAGCTTGTCCCCGGCCTGCCACGGCTGGGATGCTACGCTCCAGGTCAACGTGTTGCCTGAAACCGTGGCCGCGCTCCAATCCAGAGAGTGTATTACCGTTCCGTCCAGGGTGATGAAGTCGAGGGTGTGGCCCGACAGGGACGTGGGGGCGCTCAGGGTCAGCGTCGCCGAGCCGCTCTCCCACTTCAGTGACTGGAGCTCCGTGCTCACGTCGTCGAACGTGAATGCCTTGGGCTTCAGCACGCCGTTGGAAGCGTCCACTCCCACGGCGGAGCCGATGGCCACCGGGTCGAACAAGGCTTCATGCACCGTGCCCGAAGGCGCAGTGACGGTAACCGTCCAAGCCGAGTAGCTATCTGTTGGCTTGAAGTTGCACGGGAAGTAGTAATGGTGCTGTGCGATATAATCAACGCTGTACGAGCCTCCGGGCAATGGCCGCTCGGTGAAAAGGCCAGCGTAATAGCCGTTTAAGGAGGACTTGTCGTTGTCGATTATCACGGCCTCGAATAAACCTGCATCGGCGCCGCGCAGCCACCACCGGTTATACTGCGGCTCCCTGTAATGGTGGTCATATCTAAAGACCTCTGCGCCGGCCGCTAAGCCGGAGGCGAGCGTCTTAGCCATTTGGTACGGTGCTAGGTCATGCGCGCGAACGGTGCGCTCACGTAGAATCCTACTGCTAACGCAGTCTTTGAAGCCCGCGGTTCCCTCCCCAGCCTTGAGTTCGGCCTTTAGTGCCGCGATCTGGGACTTTAGCGCCGCCAGGGTAATGGTCGGAGGCGGCGTCTTGGCTCCGTTTGTGACAAACTCGGTGGATGGGCTGGCTGCGCTTGCGCCTCCGCTGGCATTTTGGGCTGGCAGCCAGGCCCGGCTCAGATTGTCGATGGTATAGTTCCAGGGCGATCCGGCGGTGTCGGACGTGATGAACTCGGCGGTCCTGGTGGAAGAGGTTCCGGTTGCGCCCGATGCAGCAGACGTCGTCTGGCTCAAGTCAACGAATAGAATCGCCTGCCGATTGTCCCAGGTGGTGTTACGCGTCGATGCAGTGTGTTTTGCATAACTAAGAGCCCCGTTCCTAGTGTCTTCGGTAAAGTTGTTTCGGACCACCACCACGATTTCGTTGGGCCCGCTGCCCTCAAGATATTCGTGGACGGTGAACCTGAGTTCATGGATGGCCCGGTATAGTGTCTCTGTGCCTGAAACAGTCTCCACCGTCGGTGTCAAGGACACAAAGGTCGCCCGCACGACGACCGTGGAGTCAGAATCCAATGCGTTAAATATCTGTTCCTCCAATGAGGGGGCGACATACAACTCCGGGGGGCCGCCGTGATGGTCGTACTCGCTTTCCGAGTCTGGGGTGGGTGAATCCGTTGCTGCCGGGGTTGGCTGCGAATCAGGTTGAACTGTTGTAGGTGTTGGCTCAGGACTGGGTTGCTGCGTCGCGCCGGGGTTTGGCTGGGCGGAGTTGCACGCCGATAGAAAAGCTATGGCTAGGCACAGCGTCAGGACAGTGGCCCCAAGGCGTCTCATTAGGCTGGGGGTTGCGGTCATGTCGTTGTTCTCCCTACTGGGCTATCGGAGTGGGAGTAGGCGCCGGGCTGCCCTGGCGGATGCGGAGCATGAGCTTGTCCCCGGCCTGCCACGGCTGGGCTGCGACGCTCCAGGTCAACGTGTTGCCGGAGACCGTGGCCGCGCTCCAATCCAGAGAGTGTATTACCGTTCCGTCCAGGGTGATGAAGTCGAGGGTGTGGCCCGACAGGGACGCGGGGGTGCTCAGGGTCAGCGTTGCCGAGCCGCTCTCCCACTTCAGGGACTGGAGCTCGGTGCTCACGTCGTCGAACGTGAATGCCTTGGGCTTCAGTACTCCGTTGGACGCGTCCGCTCCTACGGCGGAGCCGATGGCCACGGGGTCGAACAAGGCTTCATGCACCGCGCCGGCGGGCGCAGTGACGGTGACTGTCCAAGCCAGGTAGTCATAGGTTTGTTTGAAGTTGCACGGAACGTCGGCATAGTCCTGCAGGAGATAATCAACGCGGTATGAGCCCCGAGGCAATGGCCGCGCCGTGGAGAGTCCCGCGTCGTAACCGTTCCAAGAGTGCTGGTCGTCGTCGATTATCACGGCTTCGAATAGTCCTGCGTCGGTCCCGCGCAGCCACCATAGGTTATATTGCGACTCTATGAAAGATTCGGAATACCTGTAGACCGCTGTGCCGGACGGCAAGCCCGAGGCGAGCGTCTTTGCAAGCTGGAGCGGCCCCAGTCCATGCGCGCGAGCGATCCGCTCATGCAAAATCCTGCCCCGAACGCAGTCCTTGAAGCCTGGAGTCCCCGCCCCTGTCGTTAGTTCGGACTTCAGTGCGGCGATCTTGGCCTTTAGCGCCGCTAGGGTAATCGTCGGGGGCGGACTCTTCGCTCCGTTGGTTATAAACTCCGGGTCGGACTGGCCGACTGCGCCTCCGCCGGAACCTTGGGCTGGCAACCATGCGCGGCTCAGGGTGTCGATTGTATAGTTCCAGGATGATTCGCGGGTGTTGGACATCATAAACTCGGCGGTTCTGGTGGAAGAACTTCCTACTGCGCCCGCACTCCCAGCCGACGGTTGGCTCAACTCAACAAAGAGCACCGCCGGTCGATTGTCCCAAGTGCTGTTGCGATTCGATGCGGTGTATTTCGCATGTCCAAGAGCCAGTTCTTCCTCGCCGTAGTTAAAGTCGTTTCGTACCACCACGACGATCTCATTGGGACCGCTGCCCTCAAGATATTCCTGAACGGTGAATTTAATTTCATGGATGGGCCGGTAGAGTGTAGGTGTGCCTGAAACTGTCTCCACTTTCGGCGTCAACGACACAAAGGTCGCTCGCACGACGACCATGGAAGTCGAATCCAATGCGGAGAATATCTGTTCCTCTAGTGAGGGAGCTACATCCCAGGTAGGATCGGGAAGTTCCCCGCCCGAGCCGCCGTCGTGATACCAGTCCCAGCCGTCGTCGTCCGTTGTCGCCAAAGTTGGCTCGGAGTTGGGTTGAGCCGTTGTTGCCGGGGTTGGCTCAGGGCTGGGCTGCTGCGTCGCGCCGGGGTTTGGCTGGGTGGAGTTGCAGGCCGATAGAAATACGATGGCGAAGCACAGCGCCAGGACAGCGGCCATGGCAGTCCTGCCTGCAATCAACCTTAGCGCAGGGAGACGCCCGGTTAGTGCTCCATCGAACAACCGCATGCAATCACATCATGGGTTTCAAGCCAGGGGTCCGGTTGAGTTCCGGTTGCCGCTCTTGGGGTCACGGTAACAACAACCGCCGCGGGAGTCAATTTTCGCGACGGAAACCTTTTAACAACTCCCCGGAGGCGTCACTTCGGGACAATGGGCCGAGTTTTTGCAGCCCAGGCCCCTGCCCCTGGATTCCGGTTCGGGGGCCGGAATAACGGTTGTGCAAGGGCCTCCGGCCGCGGGCATCGCCAGTTGGATTCCTTGACACCCTTCGTTTGATTGTGATAAATTTCGCACGCTCAAAGACAAGCCCGTTGCAAGCTGACGGAGAGTCGATTAGTGGAATCCTTTATCGTCGCAATCGTAGCCGGCGCCGTGGCCCTGGGTTTCGCCGGGGTCACCACGTTACGAGTCCTTAACACCGAGCAAGGCAACGAACGGATGCAGGCCATCGGCGCGGCCATCCGCCAGGGGGCGGGAGCCTTCCTG
The DNA here is from genome assembly GCA_963668505.2 of Dehalococcoidia bacterium. Lineage (GTDB taxonomy): Bacteria > Chloroflexota > Dehalococcoidia > Lucifugimonadales > UBA3495. The sequence goes on from CAXXWY010000026.1 coordinate 60,140, forward strand.
CGCCGCGAGTACATGACGCTGCTGCCCTTCGCCCTGGTCGTGACCATTGTCCTGGGCGTGCTGGACTACACCGTGTTCACCCACGAAATAGCGGCGCCCGCCACCGCCATTTCCTACGTGGCCGGCACCATCTGCTCGGCATTGGCCGGGTTCATCGGCATGAACGTCGCGGTGCGGGCCAACGTGCGCACCGCCGCCGCGGCGCAGAGGGGCCTGAACCCCGCCCTGCGAGTTGCTTTCTCCAGCGGCTCGGTCATGGGCATAACCGTGGTGGGCATCGGGCTGCTGGGCGTCACCATCCTGTACCTGGTCTTCCAGAACATCAACGCCGTGGCCGGGTTCGGCTTCGGGGCCAGTTCCATCGCCCTCTTCGCCCGCGTGGGCGGCGGCATCTTCACCAAGGCCGCCGACGTGGGGTCCGACCTGGTGGGCAAGGTCGAGGCGGGTATTCCCGAGGACGACCCCCGCAACCCCGGCGTCATCGCCGACAACGTAGGCGACAACGTGGGCGACGTTGCGGGCATGGGGGCCGACCTGTTCGAATCATACGTCGGGAGCATCATCTCCGCAGTGGCCCTGTCGGCCAGCGCGGTGGCCCTAGCCGTGGGGACCGGCGATTCCGACTTCAAGGACTCCCAGGCGGTGTTCCCGATGCTGCTGGCCGGAGCGGGCATCGTCGCCGCCATCCTGGGCACATTCGTCGTCCGCAGCGGCGAGCAGGCCGACTTCGAGCGGCTGCTCTGGGCGCTGCGCTACGGGATTTTCGCCGCCGGCGGTATCCTGGTCGTCTTTGCCGCCATTCTGACCATCACCTTGACCGACAACTGGTGGTGGTTCGGCTGCGTAGTCGCCGGGTTGGTAGCCGGAACGATTATCGGGCTGGCGACCGAATACTTCACGTCTTACAGCTACAGCCCGACCAAGAAGGTCTCTGAGTCGTCCCAGACCGGGGCCGCAACTGTGATTATCAGCGGCATCGCCACCGGCATGATGAGCACCCTGATTCCGGTGATTTGCGTGTCCGCGGCCATCCTGCTGGCCTATTGGTTCGCCGGGTTCTACGGCGTGGCCCTGGCAGGTGTTGGACTGCTGTCCACTTTGGGCATAACCCTGGCCACCGACGCTTACGGTCCCGTGGCCGACAACGCGGGCGGCATCGCCGAGCAGGCCAACCTTGACCCACAGGTCCGGCAGCGCACCGACGCCCTGGACGCCCTGGGCAACACCACGGCGGCCACCGGCAAGGGCTTCGCCATAGGTTCCGCGGCCCTCACCGCCCTGGCGCTGCTGGCCGCTTATTCGGTCAGCGCCGAGCTAATTAAAATCGGGGACGACGGCAAGCTAGACATACAAGCGATGCTGGCTAACGAGAACATTGGAATTAACCTATTACAGCCTGAGATTCTAGTAGGGATGGTCATCGGCGCAATGCTGCCCTTCCTCTTCTCGGCCCTCACCATGCAGGCCGTGGGGCGAGCCGCCCAGGGCATCGTCGAAGAGGTGCGCCGCCAGTTCCGGGAGATCCCCGGACTGATGGAAGGCACGGCCACACCGGACTCCGCCCGTTGCGTGGACATCAGCACCCGGGGCGCCCTGCGGGAAATGATTCTGCCCGGCGTGATGGCCGTCGTTGCGCCCATCGCCACAGGCTTCATCCTGGGCGAGGCCGCGTTGGGCGGGCTGCTCATCGGCGCAGTTGCCGCCGGGTTCATGCTGGCGATCATGATGGCCAGCGCCGGCGGAGCTTGGGACAACGCCAAGAAGTACGTGGAGTTGGGGAACTTCGGCGGCAAGGGGTCGGAGGCCCACAAGGCGGCGGTGGAGGGAGACGTGGTCGGCGACCCGTTCAAGGACACTTCCGGGCCGTCGTTGAACATCCTGCTGAAGCTGATGGCCATCGTGTCACTGGTGTTCGCCCCGGTGTTCCTGAAAGTTCCGCCTCTCCTGCAGTTCTAGGGAACCTCCGAATAAGTTACTGTGCTCTCAATCGGATCGTCATTCCGGCTTTCGCTGGCATCTACACTCCAAGATTTCTGGATTCCGGCCTGCGCCGGAATGACGTTGTCCAGAGTTTCCCCAGGCCGGACTCAACCCACCCACAAGCCCCAGGTCTCAGTCGCCGACGCACTCCGCTATGTCTCTAAGTTGCCGGACAATCCAGTCTGAATTGTCCTCCCGGCACACCGCCGACCCGAGCAGAGAGGCTCTCCGTTTGCGGTCTTCCGCGGGCATGGTTATCGCTTGGTGCAGGGCGTGCATCGTGCCCTCGACGTCGGTGGGGGCAATGGACAGGGACCCCTCGCCAAGTTGGTGGTGAACGCCGCTGTTTTCAGATAGGACAAGCACGCCGTCGCGATTGTTGACCACCGGCCCCTCTTTGGCCACCAGGTTCATGCCCTCGATTATCGTGTTGACCAGCAGGGCGTCGTACAGCTTCATTCCGGCGACGGCCTGGGTGTAGTTGTTCTCGATGAAAGCCGTGATGGGCTGCCACCCGTCTTTGCCGAAGCGGTCGTTGATTTGCCGGATCACCTGGTTGATTTCTTCCAGGTATCTCTGGTACTGGCGTATATGGGTGCGGGAGGGCACCAGGAACGCCAGGAATTTGACCCGGCCTTGGAGTTCGGGATGGCGGGACAGCAGCAACTCATACGCCCGGAATCCCCGGATTATGTTCTTGTTTGGCTCGGCCCGGTCGATGCGCACGATGTTGTGCTCGCCGCACACCGCCGCCAGCCGCTTCTCGTATTCCAGGGCCCTGGTGGAGTTGGCTATGCGCTGCACTTCGGCGACGTTTATCGATATAGGGTACGCCTTTACGCGGGCGCTGCGTCCCTGCCGGTAGACCGTCCCGCTCTTGTAGTCCACGTCCGCGTCCGGCAGAAAATGCTCTACGGTATCCAGGAAGCTGCGGCTGTCCTGCGGAGTCTGGAACCCAAGCAGGTCGGCGTCGCACAGGCTGGAGCAAATCCGGCTGACGATATAGCTGGGGATCATCTGCCAGTAGCGTGCCGCGGGCCAGGGGACGTGCACGTAGTGCTGGATGACGGCCTCCGGCAACTCCTGCCGGACGTATCCGGGGACCAAGTACAGGTGATAGTCATGCCCCATTACGATTGGCGGCAGCGGCCCTTGCCGGGCCGCTTCCACCACGGCATTGGCGAAGGCCTGGTTTACCGGCGCGTAGCCGGTCTGCCAAGCGTCATGGATAGAGGCGTCCACGTTGGGGCTGTAAGGCGGGTTCCACATGTAGTGCTGTAGGAACCACAGCAGGGGATTGCACAGAACGTTGTAGTACTTGTGGTACGTCCGGCGCGGCGTAACCACGTAACGTAGGTTGATTTTGTGCCCAGGGAGTGGCGACGGCAGCGTGCGGCCCTGGCTGCTCTTGGCCGCGGTGCGGTCCCCCTCGCCCATGGCGCTGGCGACCCAGGTGAATTCCACGCTCTGGGCCAGAGAGCTTAGCGCCGTAACCGCGCCGCTGCTTCCCCGCCGGGCCTCGGGACGGCCGCCGGGAGTCATTTGGAACTCCACCGGCCCCCGGTTGCTGACAAGAATGAGAGAACGACGGGAGAGCAGGGAGTCGCACAACTCCGTCAGTTCTTCCGCACCCGTTTCCTGGCCGTGCCGTTCCATGCTTTCCCCGGCGTTCGCCGGGTCGCCTCCTACGAGGGCCGCTTGAGTGGATTTTACACGAAACCCCCGTGCAATCCCATTTTCGCCGGGAGCAGAGACTGTCGGGAGAGGCCGCGGCGACCCGGAAACAGGGTTATATGGGTCTTGGCCCCGGACGTAACGTCTACAGCGCGGCCTGGGCTGGGGGAATCATAGCGGCGGCCGTTGCTGTCCCCATTCGGTGGCCTGCTCGTAGGCGTGGGCCGCCCGTAGAACGGTCGCGTCGTCGAAAGGCCGGCCCGCCAGTTGCAGTCCTATGGGCAATCCGGCTTCGGAGAATCCGCAGGGAACCGACACCGCCGGGAAGCCGGTGAGGTTGTAGGCCCGCGTGTACTGGGTCAACGCCGTTACGGTACCCACTCTGTGTTCGCCGGCCTGGACGCTGTTGGCCAGCAGCTTGGGAGCGGTGACCGGCTCGGTGGGCCCGGCCAGCAGGTCCACCTGCTCCAACAGCCGCCGGGCCTGTTCGTTGAACATCGACCTGGCTTGCTGGGCCCGGAGATAGTCGGCGGCGGAGATGAACAGCCCGGCTTCCAACCGCAGGCGCACCAGAGGATATATCTTGTCGGCGTCGGTAGACAGCAGGTCGCGATAATATGCCGCGGCCTCGGCCATGATGATGGCGGTGGAGATGGGGTCGGATTGAACGAACATGGGTAATGACACCTCGGTGACCGCCGCGCCCATGTCCGCCAGCGCGTCGATGGCGGCCCGCACTGCCCGCTCCACCTGAGGGTCCAACGGGGCCTCGAAAAACTCCTTGGGAACGCCCACACGCAGGCCGCGAATGTCTCCCGTCAGGCCGCCCGCGTAATCGGGAATGTCCGCCCGGGCCGATGCCGGGTCTTTTGGGTCGTGCCCGGCAATGGCGTTCATGGCCAGGGCCGCGTCCTCCACCGTGCGCGTCATGGGCCCGGGGTGGTCCAGCGACCAGGAAAGGGGAGTCAGCCCATGCTTGCTTACGAGACCGTAGGTGGGTTTGAAGCCGACGATGCCGCATAGGGCCGCCGGTATTCGGATGGACCCCCCGGTGTCGCTGCCCGTGGCGATGGCGCATTGCCCCGCCGCCACCGCCGAACCCGACCCCCCGCTGGAACCGCCGGCCACGACCTCCGGGTCCCATGGATTGTGCATGTGGCCGTAGTCCGAGTTCTCCCCGGTAGGGCCGTAGGCCAGCGGGTGCATGTTCAGCTTGCCCAGCAGGATAGCGCCGGCCCGCAGTAGTCGAGCCGCAACGGTGCAGTCCTCCCGGGGGACGAAGTTGTCGAATATCCTTGACCCCGAGGTGGTGCGCACTCCGGCGGTGTTGTACAGGTCCTTGAGCCCGACCGGAACGCCGTGCAGAGGACCGCGGTGCTTACCGGCTTGAATCTCGCTCTCGGCGCGGCGCGCCGCGGCCTGGGCCGCCTCCGGCAACAGGGTTATGAATGAATTCAACACCGGCTCGGTGGCGTTGATGCGGGCCAGGTGGGCCTCCACCACCTCCACCGGCGACGCCTCCCCCGCCTGGTACAACCGGGACAGTTGCCCGGCGCTCATATAGCACAGCTCTGTCTGGTTCATTCAGCTTTGCTCGTCAATCCGGCCTGCGTCTCACGCGCCGGGGTGTTGGACAAACGCCGCAGGGCCGTTGGGCATCATGGCTTATAGTATTATAGAGGTCTTGAGACCAATTCCGCAGGGGCGCATCATGGAAAACCCTTTCTTTGACCAGCCGATCATCAACTCTCCCTATTGTCCTCCCTCACGTCATTGGGAGTTGGACCAGGACCGCCAACCCACCCAGAAGATATTGGAATGCCGCAGGATCGCAGAGTTCACCGCGGTATACGACATCGAACGCAACCTGCATCAGGTGATTGACTCTTGCACTCTCGCCGGTGTACACTGAAATAGTGCACACTAAATTAGTGTGTAACCTGCGATGGAGGCTGTGATGAAGAACATAACGCTCAGCGCCGACAATGGCCTGATAGAGGAGGCGCGCCGCATAGCCGTCGCCCGGAGCACCACGCTGAACGCCGAGTTCCGCCGGTGGCTGGCCGACTACGTGGGTCGAAAGCAGCAGGCGGAAAGGGCCATGGCCACAATACGCGAGCTACAGGCCATCTATAAGACTGGTGGGCGCAAGTTCACCCGGGAAGAGATGAATGAGCGCTGAGCGCTTCCTGGATACCAATATTCTTGTGTACATGTTCGACGAGACCGACGCGGGCAAGCGACGGCGGGCGGAGGCATTGGTCAATGAAAGCCTGGTAGGCGGCGCCGGTTGCATCAGCTTCCAGGTCGTCCAGGAAACGCTCAACGTCCTAGTCCGCCGGCTGGGGTTCACGGCGGAAGATGCCCGGCGGGCGTTGGAACAAGTCCTGGTTCCCCTGTGGCAAGTACATCCCTCGGAAGTCCTTTACCAGGACGCCATCGCACTCCAGGGCCGCTACGGCTTCTCCTTCTACGACTCCCTCATCGTCGCCGCCGCCTTGGAAGCGGACTGCACTCGCCTGTACAGCGAGGACATGCAACACGAGCAGCAGGTACGGCGGCTGACGATACTTAATCCGTTTAGTGGATAGTGGACAGGGGCCAGTGGTTAGTGGATAGTTGTTAGTTGAGGTGTGAGAATGACCGGGTCTAGAAGGACGCGTTCCGCCGGGAAGTCGGTTGAAGCGTTGCGGCATGAGCAGGACAGCCGGCCCAACATTCCAACTGCCGAGTACCAGTCCATGCTCAAGGATGAGCAAGCGTCTCCCATCCGCGCGGCCTATGAGCGGCGCAACCGCGACTTGGACCCCCAACTGGTCTGGCGGGGCAAGAGCCAGCAGACGCGGACTGCCCCATCTTCCAAGTCCCGCCCCTCCACATCCAGGAAACGGGACCTAACCAGGAGAGCTTCTTTGTCCACCTCGCCGACGCCCTAGCTCGCCGGAGCAGCGAACCTCACATCCGGCTCTGCTCCCGACGTGTAAATGTCTTGGAGGGCGCCCAGGCCGGCCAAGATGTTTTGGACCAATGGGAAGAGTTCTTCGCCATGCCTGCCGCTTACGTCGACGCCAACGGCGTCAGCCAGGGCCAGGAAAGCGTCATAGGACAGGCGTTGGTTTTCCGGCATGGGGCCAATCCCTCAGCGGGCACAACTTTGCGAGCGTGCAGCTACTTGGTGAACCAGCGCCTATTATGGCCCGGAAGCTGGCGGCGCGCAATTCGTGTCGTGCTTAGGCTGCGTCGGTTGGTAAAACGGCGGCCTCCTAATTATCATGTTTACCGAATTTGACCGTGTACGTCCATCCTGTGGGGGTTCGCTTGGCCTACTGCTCTAACTGCGGGCGACAGAACGCCCCGGACGCTGCTTACTGTTATAACTGCGGCAGCTTCCTCGGCGCGCCGGAGGCGCCGCCTCCGCTGGACAGCCCGGACGCGGCCGATGGTCCAGGCACGGTCCCCTGGCAACCTATGCAAGTGGTCCTGGGCGTCGCCGCCGTGGGAGTGTTGATGTGGCCTGCACTCGCCATCGCCGTCTATATCGGTCGACAGGCGGGGCAATACGAAGAAGCCATAATCACGTGGCTGGGAGTCCACCTCTTGGGCCTGGTAGTGATAGGGACGGTTTGGTTTTTGGGCATCAGGATGTTCAACGCCCCTTGGGCCTTCATCGGACTGAGGCCGGCATTAGTTCCAAATTCCAGGGCTGTGCTCTTTGCTGTGGGAACACTGGCGGCCAGCCTCGCTGCGTCGTTCCTCTACGTGGCGGTCGTCGGCCTCATCGATGTCGACGTCCTGTCGCCGCCTGATATTCCCTCCGACATCGCTTTCCCTGGGCTGGCCGCGGTATTCACCTTCCAGGCCTTGGCCGTGGTGACCCCTGTGGTTGAAGAGGTCTTCTTCCGGGGGTTCGTCTTCGCAGGGTTGGCGCCGCGATTGGGAGTCGGGTGGGCCGCGGTGGCCAGTTCGGTGGTTTTCAGCCTGTTCCACCCGGAAGTTGGCGTATTTATTCCTATTTTCGTAACAGGGCTGCTCTTGGCCTGGCTCTATCATCGGACCGGCTCACTGTGGCCCTGCATGTTGGCCCACGGGGGACAGAACGCCCTGGCCGTGGCCGTGGCGGTTTACGGGGTCTAGGCGCCCTGTGGCCGGAAGCTCCAGCGGGCCGCCGCGGCATTGACAATTCGAGCCTACGGGGTCTAGACAACCTATGGTATGTAGGATACATTGGCCTTTCTGTATTTTTTGACGGGTATTCGACAAGCCGGTTAATGAAAACGGAACGGATACAGCGAAAATTTGAGGAGTTGCGGCAACGCGGACAGACGGGTCTCGTCGTGTTCGTCACCGCAGGCTGCCCCGACAAAGAAGCTACTTTGGAACTGGTGCCGGAGTTGGTGGCCGCGGGCGCCGACCTGGTGGAAATAGGCGTGCCGTTCAGCGATCCCCTCGCCGAAGGGCCCACTATCCAGAAGTCATCGTTTCAGGCCCTCCAGCAAGGCGTCACTTTGACCGATTGCCTGGGCATGGTCCAGGCTCTCCGGGGCCGCGTGGCCGACACTCCCCTTGTTTTGATGGGATACTACAACCCCATCTACCGCTACGGGCTGCGCCGGTTCGCCGAAGACGCGGAAACGGCCGGCGTTGACGGCGTCATTGTCGTGGACTTGCCCCAGTTCGAGGTCGCCCCGCTGGCGGCCCAGTGCAATCCCCGGGGCATCGCCATCATCCCTCTGCTGGCGCCCACCAGCACCGACGAAAGCGTCCAGGCTTCGTGCGCTCATGCCTCGGGATTCGTGTACTGCGTCAGTGTCACCGGCGTGACCGGCGCCCGGGAGCACGTGTCGGGCAGGGGCTTTGACTTGCTGGAGCGGGTGCGGGCCCACACATCTCTCCCGCTGGCCTTCGGATTCGGCATATCCCGGCGGGAGCACGTGGAGGAGGTGGGCGAAAAAGCCGACGCTGTCGTGGTGGGCAGCGCCCTCGTAAAAGTGATGCTGGAGTCGCCCCGTGACCAGTTGACGAAGCGAGCCGGTAGACTGGTGTCCGAGTTGTCGGGCATGGCGGAGCCGGTATTAAGAGGTTCCGGGTAGTGACCGTTTGCCGAGGTGTCAGAGGCGCCGACGGTTGCCGGGGAA